>NZ_CP058349.1:2727500-3381698 GCF_013395055.1 Pseudomonas sp. ABC1 | reverse complement strand
GGTGGCAGCAGCAGCGTCCAGCGCACCATCACGCCGCAGCGAACGCACATCATTGAGCAACCCAGCGCCAAGCCGAGCACTTTCACGCATGACCGCTGGCGTGGAAGTATCGACCGACACCACCACGTCCAACTCACGCACGATAGCCTCGACCACAGGCGCCACCCTTTCCAGCTCTTCCGTAGGCGAGACCGGACGCGCGCCCGGCCTGGTCGACTCGCCACCGACATCGATGAAGGTCGCACCTGCCTCGACCATCGAGCGAGCATGCAGCAGCGCCGCATCACGGACAGCGAAGCGGCCACCATCGGAAAAGGAGTCAGGGGTTATATTGAGGATACCCATCACATGCGGATGAGATAAATCGATGACCCGATTGCCGAAGGCAAACCGGGTCGAACGCACTACTTCCGTCATTTACAGACCTTGCGAACGGCCAGCCGGATGAACCGACTGGCCGATGGTATCAATGCTCGCCTGCAGGCCCGCCAATCGGAGCATCCGGGCGAGGCTCCTGCGGCTGGACAGGCGGAGTACCCGACGCACCGGCATCGTCGTCCCAGTCGCGCGGCTCACGCACTTCGCGGCCAGCCATGATGTCGTCGATCTGGGCAGAGTCGATCGTTTCATACTTCATCAGAGCCTCGGCCATGACGTCCAGCTTGTCGCGGTTATCCACCAGAATCTGCTTGGCCGTGGCATAGCACTGGTCGATGATGCTGCGAACTTCCTCGTCGATCAGCTTGGCCGTTTCACCCGAAACATTGGTCGACTGGCTACCGGCGCTACGCCCAAGGAAGACTTCGCCTTCCTCTTCCGCATACATCAACGGGCCGAGCTTCTCCGAGAGCCCCCACTTGGTCACCATGTTCCGCGCCAGTTGAGTGGCACGCATGATGTCGTTGGAAGCCCCCGTGGTGACCCCTTCGAAGCCCAAGGTCATTTCCTCGGCGATACGGCCACCGAACAACGAGCAAATCTGGCTGATCAGCGCGCGCTTGGACAGGCTGTAGCGATCTTCCTCGGGCAGGAACATGGTCACGCCCAGGGCACGGCCACGCGGAATGATGGAAACCTTGTAGACCGGATCGTGCTCGGGCACCAGGCGGCCGACGATGGCATGGCCAGCCTCGTGGAATGCGGTGTTGAGCTTCTCTTTCTCGGACATGACCATGGTCTTGCGCTCGGCGCCCATCATGATCTTGTCCTTGGCCAGCTCGAACTCCTTCATTTCCACCAGGCGCTTGCCAGCCCGAGCGGCGAACAGTGAGGCTTCGTTGACCAGGTTGGCCAGGTCGGCACCGGAAAAGCCCGGTGTACCGCGCGCAATGACGGCGGGATCGACGTTTTCACCGACCGGCACCTTGCGCATATGTACCTTGAGAATCTGCTCACGCCCACGGATGTCCGGCAGACCGACCACCACCTGGCGGTCGAAACGACCAGGGCGCAGCAGCGCCGGGTCCAGCACGTCCGGACGGTTGGTAGCGGCGATGACGATGATGCCATCGTTCATCTCGAAGCCGTCCATCTCTACCAGCAACTGGTTGAGGGTCTGCTCGCGCTCGTCATGACCACCGCCCAGGCCAGCGCCACGATGACGACCGACTGCGTCGATCTCATCGATGAAGATGATGCAAGGAGCATGTTTCTTGGCCTGGTCGAACATGTCGCGTACACGGCTGGCACCGACACCGACGAACATTTCAACGAAGTCAGAACCGGAAATGGTGAAGAACGGCACCTTGGCCTCGCCCGCAACGGCCTTGGCCAACAGCGTCTTGCCGGTACCCGGAGAGCCGACCATCAGCACGCCACGCGGGATGCGCCCACCCAGGCGCTGGAACTTGCCCGGATCGCGCAGGAACTCGACCAGCTCACTGACCTCTTCCTTGGCCTCGTCGCAACCGGCGACGTCGGCGAAGGTGGTCTTGACCTGATCTTCGGAGAGCAGACGTGCCTTGGACTTGCCGAAGCTCATCGGCCCACCTTTGCCACCCGCGCCGCCCTGCATCTGGCGCATGAAGAACATGAACACGGCGATGATCACCAGAATCGGGAAGCTGGCCACCAGCAACTGTGTCCAGATGCTCTGCTGCTCGGGCTGCTTACCCTCGATCACCACATTGTTGTTGATCAGATCGCCAATCAGGCCGTTGTCCTGAATGGCCGGACGTATGGTCCTGAAGGTATCGCCATCGGCACGACGGCCGACGATCACATAGCCATCGACCGTCACACGGTCGACACGCCCTTCCTTGACCTGCGAGATGAAGTCCGAATAGTTGAGCGTCTGCGGCTCGTTCGGGCTGGAGAAATTGTTCATCACCGTGACCAGTACGGCGGCGATGATCAGCCACAGGATCAGGTTTTTTGCCATGTCGTTCAAATTAACTACCCTCTGGAGCGCTCTGCCTAGACGGCGCGCATGACGGCCAACAGCTTGCCCGGCCTAACTTACTACACAACGAGCATCCGTAGGCACAAGTCGTCTGTAACCCTATATGAAGATCCTGCCCCGGCATATATCCACGAAAAGCCTCTCCGCGAACCTTGCCTGACGCCCCTGGAACATAGAGTCGATCAGCAGCGCCTGGTTCTATTCAGCCTTGAAACCACGCCCGAGCAGATACTGCTCGCGGGAGCGATCACGAGACGACAACGGCTTGCGCATCAGCACCTTGTCGAAGCTTTGCCGTACATCCTTGAGGTAGGTATCGAACCCTTCCCCCTGGAATATCTTGATCAGGAAATCCCCGCCCGGGCGCAGGACTCGCGTCGCAAGATCGAGCGCCAGCTCGCAGAGAAACATCGCCTTGGCCTGATCGACGGCACGCACTCCACTCATATTGGGGGCCATATCGGAAATCACAAGGTCCACGCGGTTATCGCCGATGGCCTCGAGTATCTGCGCGAAAACCGCATCCTCGGTGAAATCCCCCTGGATGAAGGTGACATCGGCAATGCTGTCCATCTCCAGGATATCCGAGGCGATCAGCCGCCCCTTGTCACCGATGACGCGACTGGTCACCTGCGACCAGCCACCCGGAGCCGCGCCAAGATCGACCACGGTCATGCCTGGCCTCAGCAAGCGATCCCGCTCCTGCAACTCCAGGAGCTTGTAGCTGGCACGCGAACGATAGCCGTCGCGCTGAGCCATCTTCACATAAGGATCATCGAAATGTTCTTTCAGCCAACGCGGGCTGGTCTTGGAACGTGCCAAGCTGTTACCTCATCTCTGTGCGGCCCGGAGTGTCTCGGTTACACTAGCCGACTATTCAAGGGTTCCGACGTGAAGGGTCGAATTATGCCGCTCAACAACGAGCAGAAGAAACAGTACAAATCCATTGGCCATCACCTCAAGCCTGTCCTGACCGTTGCCGAGAACGGCCTGAGCGAAGGTGTACTGGCTGAACTGGAACGCGCCCTGAACGATCACGAACTGATCAAGATCCAGTTGCGCCTGAGTGAGCGAGAAGAGCGCCAGGCCATTGTCGAAGAGCTGTGTGCCGCCGCCCGCTGCGAACTGGTGCAGAGCATTGGCAAGGTCGCACTGGTCTATCGCCGCAATCCCAAGGCCAACCGGCAACTGTCCAATATCAGCCGTTTCCAGGGCTGAGGGTTCAGGTTGCGGCTTCGGGCTTTCCAGCATGAAGCCACAGCCTTCGGATGTCACCCGCCACGACGCGCCTTCGGCGCTGGCTGCAGCAATAGCAACAAGCCGCAGCCACCTACCGCCAGATAACTGAACAACAATCCTTGCTCGCTCGGCCAGACGGCACGCTGCACAAAATGAAGCACGGTCAGCAGCAGAGCCAAGGACAGCAACTGCCCTCGCAGATCACGCAGCAGCGCTGAAAGACCCAGAACTTGCACCAGAATCAACATCTGCAGCAGGACACAAAAGGCCGCGAAGCTCAACAGCAAGGGCCTTAGCGCAGCCGCGACCTCATCGATCAACAGAGGCGCGAAGCCGAGCTCATGCAGGGAAGGCAGCACCACAAACTGCAGCAGCCATACCCCGCAGCCCCAGAGCGCCTGGGCAAGCTGCCAACTGGCGACGGCAGCCTGCCCTTTCAGCCACTCAGATATGGCGAACCTCGACGATCTCGTACTCGACAAGACCGCTCGGGGTTTTGACCGTGGCCACATCCCCCTCGGTCTTGCCGATCAGGGCACGAGCGATGGGCGAGCCCACCGAAAGCTTGCCTTGCTTGATATCGGCTTCGTCCTCGCCAACGATCTGGTAGACCACGCTTTCGTCAGTCTCGACATTGGCGATCTCGACCGTAGTGCCGAAAATCACCTTGCCGGTGTGCTCAATGGTGGTGACATCGATCACCACCGAATGCTGCAAACGGCCTTCGATATCACGGATACGCGCCTCGACCATGCCTTGCTGCTCGCGGGCGGCATGGTACTCGGCGTTCTCCTTGAGATCACCCAGTTCGCGGGCGGTGCCGATATCCTGACTGAGCTTCGGACGCACCACCTTGGTCAGGTGGGCCAGTTCTTCTTCCAGGGCGCGAGCGCCCTGAACGGTCATCGGGAACTTGGTAGTCATGCCTTGATTCCTGCATGGAGATCCTGCAAGCGGCGCACAGTCTTCTCGGGACCGAACTTGAGCGCCTCACAGATCGCCTGGCCACCCGCAATGGTGGTAGTGATGCAGATCTTGTGCTGCAGGGCGTTGCGACGGATGGAGTAAGAGTCCGCAATGGACTGGCGACCGGCCGTGGTGTTGATGATCAGGCTGACTTCGTCGTTCTTGATCATGTCGACGACATGCGGACGGCCCTCGGTGACCTTGTTGACACGACGCACCGGCAGGCCGGCGTCTTCGATCAAGCGAGCGGTACCGGCGGTGGCCACGACCTCGAAGCCAAGGCCGATCAGATCGCGCGCGACCTGCTCGACGAAGGGCTTGTCGTCCTCGCGCACGCTGATGAAGGCACAGCCGGAAGTCGGCAGAATCTCGCTGGCACCCAACTGGGCCTTGGCGAAGGCCTCGGCGAAGCTGTCACCAACCCCCATCACCTCGCCGGTGGACTTCATTTCCGGACCGAGGATGGTGTCCACGCCCGGGAACTTGGCGAACGGGAACACCGCTTCCTTGACGCTGAAGAACGGCGGGATGATTTCCTCGGTGAAGCCCACTTCGGCCAGGCTCTTGCCAGCCATCACGCGTGCGGCGACCTTGGCCAGCGAGGTACCGATGCACTTGGAGACGAAAGGCACGGTACGCGAGGCGCGCGGATTGACTTCGAGAACGTAGATATCTTCGCCCTGCACCGCCATCTGCACGTTCATCAGGCCGACCACGTCCAGCTCCAGCGCCATGCGCCGTACCTGGTCGCGAATCTCGTCCTGTATCGACTGCGGCAGCGAATAGACCGGCAGCGAGCACGCGGAGTCGCCCGAGTGGATACCGGCCTGCTCGATGTGCTGCATGATCGCGCCGATGACCACGTTCTCACCGTCGCACACGGCGTCGATATCGATCTCGATGGCACAGTTGAGGAAGTGGTCGAGCAGCACCGGGCTGTCGTTCGACACCTGCACCGCTTCACGCATATAGCGCTTGAGCTCTTCTTCCTCGTAGACGATTTCCATCGCCCGGCCGCCCAGCACATAGGACGGACGCACCACCAGCGGATAGCCGATGACCTTGGAGGCAGCAATGGCTTCCTCTTCGCTGCGCGCCGTGGCGTTCTGCGGCTGACGCAGGTTCAGGCGCTGCACCATCTGCTGGAAGCGCTCGCGATCTTCGGCGCGATCGATGGCGTCCGGGCTGGTGCCGATGATAGGCACACCAGCCTCTTCCAAGGCACGGCAGATTTTCAGCGGCGTCTGGCCGCCATACTGCACGATGACGCCCTTGGGCTGCTCGACACGGACGATTTCCAGTACGTCCTCAAGCGTCACCGGCTCGAAATACAGGCGGTCGGAGGTATCGTAGTCGGTGGAAACGGTTTCCGGGTTGCAGTTGACCATGATGGTTTCATAGCCGTCTTCGCGCATGGCGAGGGCGGCGTGCACGCAGCAATAGTCGAACTCGATACCCTGGCCGATACGGTTCGGACCGCCGCCGAGGATCATGATCTTGTCGCGACCCGACGGATTGGCCTCGCACTCTTCCTCGTAGGTCGAATACATGTAGGCGGTGTCGGTGGCGAACTCGGCCGCACAGGTGTCGACGCGCTTGTAGACCGGCAGCACCTTCAGCTTGTGGCGATGGCTGCGCAGGTTTTTCTCGGTGACACCCAGCAGCTTGGCCAGGCGCGCATCGGAAAAGCCCTTGCGCTTGAGCTTGTACATCAGGTCGCGGTCGATGGAGGACAGGCCGAGGGTCTTGATCAGCGCCTCGTCCTTGATCAGGTCTTCGATCTGCACCAGGAACCAGGGGTCGATACTGGTCAGCGCGAACACATCCTCGACGCTCTTGCCGGCACGGAAGGCATCGCCCACATACCAGATGCGCTCGGCGCCCGGCACGGTCAGCTCACGCTTGAGGGTGCTCTCGGCCTCGGCATCGCCCAGGTTCAGCTTGGGATCGAAGCCACTGGCACCGACTTCCAGGCCACGCAGGGCTTTCTGCAAGGACTCCTGGAAGGTACGGCCGATGGCCATGACTTCGCCCACGGATTTCATCTGGGTGGTCAGGCGGGCGTCGGCCTTGGGGAATTTCTCGAAGGCGAAACGCGGCACCTTGGTGACCACGTAGTCGATGGCCGGCTCGAAGGACGCCGGCGTACGACCGCCAGTGATGTCGTTCTGCAACTCATCGAGGGTGTAGCCGACCGCCAGCTTGGCGGCGATCTTGGCGATCGGGAAGCCGGTGGCCTTGGAGGCCAGCGCCGAAGAACGCGACACGCGCGGGTTCATCTCGATCACCACCATGCGACCGGTGTTCGGGCAAATGCCGAACTGCACGTTGGAGCCGCCGGTTTCCACGCCGATCTCACGCAGCACCGCCAGCGAGGCGTTGCGCAGGATCTGGTATTCCTTGTCGGTCAGGGTCTGGGCCGGCGCGACGGTGATGGAGTCGCCGGTGTGCACGCCCATCGGGTCGAAGTTCTCGATGGAGCAGACGATGATGCAGTTGTCCTTCTTGTCGCGGACCACCTCCATCTCGTATTCCTTCCAGCCGATCAGCGATTCGTCGATCAGCAGTTCCTTGGTCGGCGACAGGTCCAGGCCACGGGTGCAGATTTCCTCGAACTCTTCACGGTTGTAGGCGATACCGCCGCCGGTGCCACCCATGGTGAAGGACGGACGGATGATGCAGGGGAAGCCGACCTTGTCGAGTACGCCGTAGGCTTCTTCCATGCTATGGGCGATGCCCGAGACCGGGCAGGCCAGGCCGATGTCCTTCATCGCCTTGTCGAAGCGCGAACGGTCTTCGGCCTTGTCGATGGTGTCGGCATTGGCACCGATCATTTCGACGCCGAACTTCTCCAGCACGCCATTGCGCTCCAGCTCCAGGGCGCAGTTCAGCGCGGTCTGGCCGCCCATGGTCGGCAGCAGCGCGTCGGGGCGCTCCTTCTCGATGATCTTGGCCACCGTCTGCCACTTGATCGGCTCGATGTAGGTGGCATCGGCCATGGCCGGGTCGGTCATGATGGTGGCCGGGTTGGAGTTCACCAGGATGACGCGGAAACCCTCTTCCTTCAGCGCCTTGCAGGCCTGGGCGCCGGAGTAGTCGAACTCGCAGGCCTGGCCGATGACGATGGGGCCGGCGCCGAGGATCAGGACACTTTTGATATCTGTACGTTTTGGCATAGGTCTTACTCGAATCCTTCGCTCAGCGGATCAACGGCGGGCAGCCATGGCGGAGATGAAACGGTCGAACAGCGGCGCGACGTCGTGCGGCCCCGGGCTCGCCTCGGGGTGGCCCTGGAAGCTGAACGCAGACTTGTCGGTGCGTTCGATACCCTGCAGGGTGCCGTCGAACAGCGACTTGTGGGTCGCGCGCAGGTTGCCCGGCAGGCTCTCGTGGTCCACCGCGAAGCCGTGGTTCTGGCTGGTGATCATCACCACGCCGCTGTCCAGGTCCTGCACAGGGTGGTTGGCACCATGGTGCCCGTTGGGCATCTTCACGGTCTTCGCACCAGAGGCCAGCGCCAGCAACTGGTGGCCCAGGCAGATACCGAATACCGGGATATCGGTCTCGAGAACCTGTTGGATCGCCTCGATGGCGTAGTCGCACGGCTCGGGGTCGCCAGGGCCGTTGGACAGGAAGACGCCATCCGGCTTCAGCGCCAGGGCTTCGCTGGCCGGCGCCTGGGCTGGCAGCACGGTGACGCGGCAACCGCGCTCGACCAGCATGCGCAGGATATTCAGCTTGACGCCGAAGTCGTAGGCCACCACGTGGTAAGGCAACGCTTCAGCAGCAATTTCGGGATGACTGTCGTCCTTCAGGTTCCAGACACTGGAGCGCCACTCGTAGCGCTCACGGGTGCTGACTTCCTTGGCAAGGTCCATGCCTTTCAGGCCTGGGAAGCTGCGCGCCAGCTCAAGGGCCTTTTCTTCGGTCGCGTCGGCACCCGCCAGGATGCAGCCGTTCTGCGCACCTTTCTCTCGCAGGATGCGGGTCAGGCGACGGGTATCGATACCGGCGATGGCGACAGTGCCACGCTCCTTCAGGTACTCGTCCAGCGGCTGGCGGTTGCGCCAGTTGCTGGCGACCAACGGCAGGTCGCGGATCACCAGGCCAGCAGCCCAGACCTGCGAAGCCTCGGCGTCTTCCGGCGTGGTGCCGGTATTGCCGACATGCGGATAGGTCAGGGTGACGATCTGACGGGCATAGGACGGATCGGTGAGGATTTCCTGATAGCCGGTCATGGCGGTGTTGAAGACCACTTCACCTATGGTCTGGCCATCGGCCCCGATGGATTCGCCGCGGAAGATGCTGCCATCGGCGAGGGCCAGAATGGCAGGTTGAAGGGCTGGCTTAGTCAAGAGACCTCCCGAAGATCTGGCTGAAGCGCACGCAGATTGTAAAAAAGCGGGATGACGTGTGAAGGTCATCCCGCTTTTTATATGAATTCATTCTGCGCAACTTTTACTTTTAGTGGACACACTAAAGTAGGAATCATACAGAAAGGCTGCCAATCGGTCCACCCGAGACACCGGATCCGGCACAAAGCACAGGCGATTGGCATGGACGCCCCGAAATCGCCCACCTCGTCGGACCGCACGCCTCCCCGGCGCACCAAAAATGCGCAGCACAGTCGAAGGGAAAAACCAACTCGCTGATTTTGATAGGGAAATCTTTATGGCTCGCACCTTGCTTGAGGCTTTGCATACAGGGCAAAAGGAGCGATGCATGCAAGCCTTCTACGATGAAATGATCGATGCCAACGGAGAGTGCCGCCCGCACTACAAGGCATTCGCCAAGTGGCTGGCCGACACACCAGAGGAGTTGCTGCAACAGCGCCGGCGCGAAGCCGACCTGCTGTTCCACCGCGCCGGCATTACCTTCACCCTCTACGGCGACGAGCAGGGAACCGAGCGCCTGATCCCTTTCGACACCATCCCCCGCGCCATCCCCGCCAGCGAATGGCGCCAGGTGGAGCGCGGCTGCATCCAGCGCGTCCAGGCGCTGAACATGTTCCTCGATGACATCTACCACGACCAGCGCATCCTCAAGGCCGGCATCGTTCCGGCCGAGCAGGTGCTGGTCAACGATCACTACCAGTTGGCGATGTGCGGCCTGGATCTGCACCGCAACCTCTATGCGCACATCTCCGGCGTCGACCTGGTGCGCGATGGCGACGGCAGTTACTACGTCCTCGAAGACAACCTGCGCACCCCCAGCGGCGTCAGCTACATGCTGGAAGACCGCAAGATGATGATGCGCCTGTTCCCCGAACTGTTCGCCAGCCAGCGCATCGCACCGATCAACCACTACCCGAGCCTGCTGCTGGACACCCTGCGCAGCTCCAGTCCGCTAGACAACCCCAGCGTGGTGGTGATGACACCCGGCCGCTTCAACAGCGCTTATTTCGAACACGCCTTCCTCGCCCGGGAAATGGGCGTGGAACTGGTGGAAGGCGCCGACCTGTTCGTGCGCGACGACAAGGTCTTCATGCGCACCACCTACGGCGCCAAGCCGGTGGATGTGATCTACCGCCGCCTGGACGACGCCTACCTCGACCCGCTGGCGTTCAACCCGCACTCGGCACTCGGCGTACCGGGGCTGCTGTCGGCCTACCGCCGCGGCAACCTGGTACTGGCCAACGCCATCGGCACCGGTGTCGCCGACGACAAGGCCATCTACCCCTACGTCCCGGACATGATTCGCTTCTACCTGAGCGAAGAGCCGATCCTCAAGAACGTGCCAACCTGGCAATGCCGCAAGCCCGAGGAACTGTCCCACGTCCTGGCCAACCTGCCGCAACTGGTGGTCAAGGAAACCCAGGGTTCCGGTGGCTACGGCATGCTGGTCGGCCCCGCCGCCAGCCAGGCCGAGATCGAGGACTTCCGCCAGCGCCTCAAGGCCAACCCCGCCAACTACATCGCCCAGCCGACCCTCAGCCTGTCGACCTGCCCGACCTTCGTCGACAGCGGCATCGCACCGCGCCACATCGACCTGCGCCCCTTCGTCCTCAGTGGCCAGGATACCCGCCTGGTGCCCGGCGGCCTGACCCGCGTGGCATTGCGCGAAGGCTCACTGGTGGTCAACTCATCCCAGGGCGGTGGCACCAAGGACACCTGGATCGTGGAGGACTGCCCATGCTGAGCCGTACCGCTGCCGACCTCTACTGGATGTCCCGCTACCTGGAACGTGCGGAAAACCTCGCCCGCATGATGGAAGTCAGCTATTCGCTGTCGCTGATGCCGCAAGCCGGCCAGGGCAACGGCCTGGAAGAACTGGGCATGCCACTGCTGATCACCGGCACCCTGGAAGCCTACCAGCAGCGCCATGGCGAGCTGCATGGCGAACGCATGCTGCACTTCTTTGCCCTGGACGAGCAGAACCCGGCCAGCATCTACAACTGCCTGGCCAGTGCCCGCGCCAACGCCCACGCCGTGCGTGGCCGCATCACGGCGGACATGTGGGAAAACATCAACACCTCCTGGCTGGACATGCGCGGCATCGCCGAACAAGGGCTCGGGCGCTACGGCATCAGCCGCTTCTGCGACTGGGTCAAGGAGCGCTCGCACCTGTTCCGTGGCGCCACCGTCGGCACCATCATGCGTGGCGACGCCTACCGTTTCATCCGCCTGGGCACCTTCATCGAGTGCGCCGACAACACCCTGCGCCTGCTGGATGCACGCTACGAACTGCTGGGCGAGGAAGCTGACTCGATCGAAGACCGCTCGGCACACGCCTACTACCAGTGGAGCGCACTGCTGCGCGCGCTCTCGTCGTTCGAAGCCTTCGCCGACATCTACCGTGGCTCGCCACGGGCCGGCAAGGTCGCCGAGTTGCTGTTGTTGCGCGCGGAAGTCCCGCGCTCGCTGCGCACCTGCCTGGACGAGATCGACCGGATCCTGTCCAGCCTGCCTGGCGACAACGGGCGTCCCGCCCAACGCCTGGCCGCCGAACTGGTGGCCGGCATGCGCTACACCACCATCGAGGAAATCCTGCAACAGGGCCTGCATGACTCGATCACCCGCCACATCGAGCACCTGCAATCATTGAGCAACGCCATCCACAGCGCTTACCTGGAGGCCGCATGAAGCTTTCCATCGACCATGACACCACCTACAGCTACGACGACCAGGTGCGCGCCAGCATCCAGTACCTGCGCCTGACGCCCCAGCAAAGCCGGCGCCAGCGCATCCTCAGTTGGAACCTGGAACTGCCGCGCCCGGCTTCGGCGCAGATCGATCCGTACGGCAATATCCTGCACGTGCTGACCCTCGACGAACCCCACGACTCGATCCTGATCCGCGCCCGCGGCCAGGTGGAGATCGATATCGACGTAGACACCGGACAGGAGCCCGGTTCGCCACTGCCCTTCCTGCGCAGCACGCCGCTGTCCCAGGCCGACCAGGCTCTGCGCGACTTCGCCTGGCAGCACACCGACGGCCAGCGCAACCACCAGGCGCTGAGCCAGTTGATGGAAGCCCTGGCCGAACACATCGAATACGTGCCCGGCGCCACCCACGTCGACAGCAGCGCCAGCACGGCCTTCGCCGGGCGTGCCGGGGTCTGTCAGGACCACACCCACGCCTTCCTCGCCTGCGCTCGCAGCATCGGCGTGCCGGCCCGCTACGTTTCCGGCTACCTCTACACCGAGGACAGCGGCCACCTGGCCAGCCACGCCTGGGCCGAGGTCTGGCTCGACGGCGCCTGGTACAGCTTCGACGTGACCAACCGCCTGACACGCCCGGAACGTCACCTGAAACTGGCCGTCGGCCTCGACTACCTGGACGCCTGCCCGGTGCGCGGCATGCGTCGGGGCGGCGGCGACGAACGTATGCACGCCAAGGTGCTGGTTGCGCCCATGCAGATGAGCCAGCAGTGATGCGGCGGCACGCTTCAAGTCGTCGGCTTGAAGCGTGCCCTCAGGCTATACTCCGCACCCCGCCACTTTCCGATGTCCAGTAGAGCCGCCCGATCATGACCTACTGTGTTGCCATGCACCTGGCCGACGGCCTGGTGTTCGTCTCAGATTCACGCACCAATGCCGGTATCGACCACATCGCCACCTTCCGCAAACTGCATGTCTTCGGCATTCCCGGAGAGCGCCTGATCGTGCTGCAAACGGCGGGCAACCTGGCCACCTCGCAATCGGTCGTCAGCCTGCTGCGCCAGCGCCTGCTGGGTGACGGCCCGCACCTGCACAACGTCCCGACGCTGTTCGACGCCGCCCGCCTGGTCGGCCAGACCCTGCGCGAAGTGGTCGAACACGACAGCGCCCCGAGCATGACTGCCGGCGTCGACATGAGCAGTTCGTTCCTGGTCGGCGGGCAGATCGCGGGATCGGCACCCGCTCTCTACAACCTGTACCCGCAAGGCAACTTCATCGCCGCCACGGCCGACACGCCCTACTTCCAGATCGGCGAGAGCAAGTACGGCAAGCCGATCCTCGACCGCGCACTGCAAAACGACACCAGCCTGGAATACGCCCTGCGCTGTGCACTGATTTCCTTCGACTCGACCATCCGCAGCAACCTCTCGGTCGGCCTGCCGCTGGACGTGCTGGTCTATCGCCGCGACAGCCTGGAAGTGCCGCACGGCTATCGGGTAGAGGAAGGCGACCCCTACTTCGAAACGGTCAGGCAGCAATGGGGCAACGGCCTTCGGCAACTGCTGCAGGAACTGCCCAGCACACCGGGCAGCTATCTGGGCGAATAGGCTCGTCAGCACAGCGGCTCCTGCGACCAGCCATGACGGCTGGGGAGTGGGTGCCTGGCGGCTGGATTGGCAATTTTGTCTTTGACCGATAGAGCGTATCGCGTGACTTTTAGGTCAGCGCTTCTGTGCGAATGCCAGGCGGTGACTGTAGGAAGAAACCCGCTGGCCTTAGCCTTGCGCACCTAGGCTCCCGCCTGCGCGGGAGCGACGGAGTTGGGGCTTTTCCCGTGGTCACCTCGGTATTTGCCGCGAGCCCGGCCAGCCCCTCGGAGCAACCTTCGCCGACAGGGATGTCGGCGTAGAGCCTCAGGGATGAGTTCATGCGTGTTGCGTAGAGGGGCTGGCCGGGTTCGCAACACCACGGACGCCAGGACAGCGCAAACGATCCATGCTCAACCACGGACTTACCTGCCAATCCGGTCTCGGCCCTTATATAGCGCGATTACCCTAGCGGTCTGCGCCCCTCCCTACCGGGATGCAGCGGGTGAATGTAAGATGCACGGTTTTCACGGCTTGTCCGTGGACGCCCAAGAACCATCGCACAGCGTCCGCAGCCCGCCCGCCTTCCACTGGAGAATCCCCGATGGCGCTTGAACGCTCCGAGGTGGAAAAGATCGCTCACCTGGCCCGCCTGGGCCTTGATGAAAGCGAACTTCCCCGCACCACCGAAACCCTCAACAGCATCCTCGGCCTGGTCGATCGCATGCAGGCCGTGGACACCAACGGCATCGAGCCCCTGGCCCACCCACTGGAAGCGACCCAGCGCCTGCGCGCCGACGCGGTTACCGAAGTCGACCGGCACGAGGACTACCAGGCCATCGCACCGGCCGTGCAGGATGGTCTCTACCTGGTTCCACGGGTGATCGAATGAACGACATACACCAATTGACCCTGGCCGGCATCGCCCGCGCCCTCGCTGACAAGCAGTTCTCCGCCGAGGAGCTGACCCGCGACCTGCTGGCACGCATTGCCCGCATCGATCCGCAACTCAACAGCTTCATCACCATCACCGAAGCGACCGCCATCGAGCAGGCGAAAGCCGCCGACGCACGCCGCGCCGCAGGTGAAAACAGCGCCCTGCTCGGCGCACCGATCGGCCACAAGGACCTGTTCTGCACCCAGGGCGTGCTGACCACCTGCGCCTCGAAAATCCTGCACAACTTCGAAGCGCCCTACGATGCCACCGTGGTCGAGAAGCTCGCCGCCGCCGGCGCCGTCAGCCTCGGCAAGCTGAACATGGATGAGTTCGCCATGGGTTCGGCCAACGAATCCAGCCACTACGGCGCGGTAAAGAATCCCTGGGACACGAGCCGCGTACCCGGCGGCTCCAGCGGCGGCTCGGCTGCCGCCGTAGCCGCACGCTTGCTGCCGGCCGCCACCGGCACCGACACCGGCGGTTCGATCCGCCAGCCTGCCGCGCTGACCAACCTCACCGGCATCAAGCCGACCTATGGCCGTGTCTCGCGCTGGGGCATGATCGCCTACGCCTCCAGCCTCGACCAGGGTGGCCCGCTGGCGCGCACCGCCGAGGATTGCGCACTGCTGCTGCAGGCCATGGCCGGATTCGATGCGAAGGACTCCACCAGCGTCGACGTGCCGGTGGACGACTACCTGGCGGCGCTGAGCCAACCGCTGGCCGGCCTGCGCATCGGCCTGCCGAAGGAATACTTCGGCAACGGCCTGGACGCCCGCATCGGCGAGAAAGTGCTGGCAGTGGTCGAGGAGCTGAAAAAGCTCGGCGCCACGGTCAAGGACATCAGCCTGCCCAACCTGCAACACGCCATCCCGGCCTACTACGTGATCGCCCCCGCCGAAGCCAGCTCCAACCTGTCGCGCTTCGACGGCGTACGTTTCGGCTACCGTTGCGAAAGCCCGGTCAACCTCGAAGACCTCTACAAACGCTCGCGTGGCGAGGGCTTCGGCGCCGAGGTCAAGCGGCGCATCATGGTCGGCACCTACGCACTGTCCGCCGGCTATTACGACGCCTACTACATCAAGGCCCAGCAGATTCGCCGGCTGATCAAGAACGACTTCGTCGCCGCCTTCGCGGACGTCGACGTGATCCTCGGCCCAACCACGCCGAACCTGGCCTGGAAGCTCGGCGAGAAGAACGCCGATCCGGTTTCCGCCTACCTGGAAGACATCTACACCATCACCGCCAACCTGGCCGGCATTCCCGGCCTGTCGATGCCGGCCGGCTTCGTCGATGGCCTGCCGGTGGGCGTGCAGTTGCTCGGCAACTACTTCCAGGAAAGCCGCCTGCTCAACGTGGCGCACCAGTACCAGCAGGTCACCGACTGGCACAAACAAGCACCCACCGGGTTCTGAGGCATACCCTCCCCTCTCCCATTCATGGGAGAGGGGAGCAGGCCGCAACGCATTCGAGGAGCATCAAAGATGCAATGGGAAACCGTAATCGGGCTGGAAATCCATGCCCAGCTCAGCACCCAGTCGAAGATTTTCTCCGGCAGCGCCACCACCTTCGGTGCCGCGCCCAACACCCAGGCCAGCCTGGTCGACCTCGGCATGCCCGGCACCCTGCCAGTGCTGAATGCCGAAGCCGTACGCATGGCCTGCCAGTTCGGCCTGGCCATCGACGCCGAGATCGGTGAGCGCAACGTCTTCGCGCGCAAGAACTACTTCTACCCGGACCTGCCCAAGGGCTACCAGACCAGCCAGATGGACCACCCCATCGTCGGCAAGGGCTTCCTCGACATCACCCTGGAAGACGGCACGGTCAAACGCATCGGCATCACCCGCGCGCACCTGGAAGAAGACGCCGGCAAGAGCCTGCACGAAGACTTCCACGGCATGAGCGGCATCGACCTGAACCGCGCCGGCACGCCACTGCTGGAGATCGTCTCGGAGCCGGACATCCGCTCGGCAAAAGAAGCGGTGGCTTATGTGAAAGCCATCCATGCCCTGGTGCGCTACCTCGGCATCTGCGACGGCAACATGGCCGAAGGCTCGCTGCGCTGCGACTGCAACGTTTCGGTACGCCCCAAGGGCCAGGCCGAGTTCGGTACACGCGCCGAGATCAAGAACGTCAACTCGTTCCGTTTCATCGAAAAAGCCATCAACCATGAAGTGCAGCGCCAGATCGAACTGATCGAAGACGGCGGCAAGGTGGTGCAGGAAACCCGCCTGTACGACCCGAACAAGGACCAGACCCGCTCCATGCGCAGCAAGGAAGAAGCCAACGACTACCGTTACTTCCCCTGCCCCGACCTGCTGCCGGTGGTGATCGAGCGCAGTTACCTGGATGCCTTGCGCGCCGAACTGCCGGAGCTGCCGCCCCAGAAGCGCGAACGCTTCGAACGCCAGTTCGGCCTGTCCACCTATGACGCCAGCGTGCTCTCGGCAAGCCGCGAACTGGCCGACTACTTCGAGGCGGTCGAGAAGACCTGCGGCGATGCCAAGCTGGCGGCCAACTGGGTCATGGGCGAGCTGTCCAGCCTGCTCAACAAGGACAATCTGGAGATCGAGCAGTCGCCGGTGTCCGCCGAGCAATTGGGCGGTCTGATCCTGCGTATCAAGGACAACACCATCAGCGGCAAGATCGCCAAGGTAGTGCTGGAAGCGCTGGCCAACGGCGAAGGCGAAAGCGCAGACCAGGTCATCGAACAGAAAGGCCTCAAGCAGGTCACAGACAGCGGCGCCATCGAAAGCATGCTCGACGAAGTACTGGCGGCCAACGCGGCCCAGGTCGAACAGTACCGTGCCAGCGACGAAGCCAAGCGCGGCAAGATGTTCGGCTTCTTCGTCGGCCAGGCGATGAAAGCCTCGAAAGGCAAGGCCAATCCGGGCCAGGTCAACGAACTGCTGAAGAAGAAACTGGAAGGATGAAACAACAGCGGCACGCTTCAAGCGGCAAGCCTCGAGCAGGCCACCAGGGCCTGCCGCTTTCCGCCTGGAGCATGCTGCTGGTCGCGACCCTGCTGACCGGCTGTTCGACCTTCGGGGGCGGTGACTCGCAGACAGGCAAGGCCTCCTGGTACGGCAGCGCCCACCATGGCAAGAAGACCGCCAGCGGTGAGCGCTTCGACCAGCACGCACTGACCGCCGCACACCGCACGCTGCCTTTCGGCACCCAGGTACGGGTCACCAACCTGGACAATGGCCGCGAAGTCACGGTCCGCGTCAACGACCGAGGCCCCTTCAAACGGGGTCGTATCATCGACCTTTCCCGCGCCGCAGCCCAACGCCTCGACATGCTCCGCTCGGGCGTGGCGCCTGTTCGCATCCAGCCACTGGGACGCTGAACGTGCCCGAGATGGACCTGATCGTACTGCTGCACCTGGCGCTGGGCCTGACGTTGCTCATGGTCGGCAACGAGATGAGCATGGCGGCACTCGCCCGCCTGTCTTCCGCCATGGGCCAGGCATGGCTGGCCAACTCGGGGGCCCTGGCGACCATTGGCAACGCGCTGCCGGCAGCCATCGTCAGCATCCTCGCTGCGGTGCAAGGCCATGGCGACCTGGCACTCGGCAACGTGCTTGGCGGGCATATCGCCGGCCTGCTGCCCGTACTGGGTTGCAGTGCATTGCTCGCGCCCCTGCTACTGCCTGCACGCCTGCTGCGCGTGGAACTGCCCATCCTGCTTGGCGCCCTGCTGCTGGCGTTCCTCCTGGCCCAGGACAGTACACTGGACCGCCTGGATGCCAGCCTTCTGCTGCTGGGCGCCCTCGCTTACGCTTTGTGGCACTGGCGTGCAATGAAAGCTTCAGCGGTGGTGAACGAAGACAGCAGCACAAACACCAGGCGCCGTCGGCGCACCTGGGTACTGGCGCCACTCCAACTGCTACTGGGCATTGCGCTTCTGTACAGCGGAGCCGTCCGTCTGCTCGACGGCACACGGGACATGGCACTGGCGCTGGGCCTCTCGGACCTGCTCGCCGGGCTGACGCTGCTGGCACTGCTCACCAGCATACCGCTGCTGTTCAGTGTCGTTGGCAGGCTCCTGCACGGTGAGCGCGAACGGGCGGCTAGCCATATCGTTGCCGCCTGCATCATCAACCTGCTGCTCGTACTGGGGCTGGCGGCGCTGCTTTCACCACATTCTCTGTCGGTCTCCCCCAACGCGCTGGATATCGACTTCCCGGTCATGCTGATGGCGACCCTGGCCTGCCTGATGATCGCCTGTGCCGGTCGAATGCCGCGCTGGCAAGGGGTGTTGCTGCTCGGCCACTACGCCGCTTATGTGCTGTATCTCGCCCTGTTCGCCACCGGACGGCCGCAGCTCGAGCGTCTCGACCACATCCTGTTCGCGTATGCGCTGCCACTGACGATCCTGGCGCTGTCCATCCCCATCTGGCTACAGAGAAAGACCCGGAGCTGAGCAAACGCCATTCGCCCACGCGTCGTAGGGTCGAGCGCAGCGACACCCAGGATATGCGCTCGGCGGGTATCGCTGCGCTCAACCCACCCTACACGCGATGCACCGCAGGCTTTCAGATCCAGCCGCCCCATTGCAGGACGAACAACCCCAGGTTGGTGTTGATGACAGCCATCAACGTGGTGATGGCAATGATCGCCGCCGCCAACTGGTGATTGGAGCCAATGGCCTTGGCCATGACGAAGCTGGCCGCGGCAGTCGGGCTGGCGAAATACAGAAAGAGAATGCCCAGCTCTGCCCCCCGGAAGCCCAGCAGCCAGGCACCCAGCGTCAGCAGCAGCGGCAAGCTGACCATCTTCATCAGGCTGCAACTCAGTGCGACCTTTCCGCTGTCGCGCAAGCCGCTGAGAGACAGCGTTCCGCCAATGCAGATCAACGCCAGCGGCAAGGTCATCTGCGCAAAATAATCCCCCGACTTGAGCAACCACTCCGGCAAGGGAACCTGCCAATAGGCGAATGGAATGGCCAGCACGATGCCGAGAATCAGCGGATTACTGGCGATATTGCGCAGGATACTGCGTACATCCGAGCGCGCCGCCGGGCTATAGAGCGCAAGAATTACCGACGACAGCGTGTTGTAGCAAAGGATCGCGGCCCCGGCGAGCACACTGCCGAGGGAAAGCCCCAGGTGCCCATAGAGGCTGGCCGCCAGGGCCAGCCCGATGATGCCGTTGTTCCCACGAAAGGCGCCCTGCACATAGACACCGCGGTCGATGTGCGGGCAACGCCAGAGCGCCCACCCCCAGGCCATCAGGAAGCTCGCGATGGTCGCCAGGCAGAAATACCCCAGCAGCGCAGGCGCCAGGGCCGTCGACAGGTCCGCCCGTAGGATGGAAAGGAAAAGCAGCGTAGGCATGGTGCCACGAAACACCAGGATCGAGGCCGTACTGATGAACGTGCTATCGATCCAACCCAGGCGACGCAACAGCAAACCGAGGAACATCATGGCGAATACCGGCGCCGTGACGTTCAGGGTCTGAATGAAAAGATCGAGCATGGAACCGGAAAACCTCAAGGCCTGTTCGACAGCTCACGAGCAGGCCTGCGTAGGGTGCGCCATGCGCACCGACTTCATTCGGATATGACACCTGGTCTCTCCCTGCCAGGGTCACTTGAGCGCGCTGGCGCCCGGAACGCTCAGGGATTGCGAGCCAGGCTATCGGAGCCCAGAACCCGCTTGGCCGCGATGTAGTTCTTGTGCCAATAGCTGTTGGAGAGGCTGTCCAAGCGCACCGTGCCGCCACTGGAGGGCGCATGCACGAAACGACCTTCACCGACGTAGATGCCCGCGTGACTGACCCGTCGGCCACCGTTGGTCGCGAAGAACACCAGGTCACCCGAGCGCAGGGCATCGCGCCCTACCTTGGCACCACTGGCGCCCATCATTTCCTGGGTCGTACGCGGCAGCGCCACACCGGCTGCGCCACGGTAGACATAACCGATCAGGCCACTGCAATCGAAGCCGCTTTCAGGGGTATTCCCCCCCAGCGATAAGGCGTGCCCACCAGCCCGAGGGCGCTGAACAGCACGTCTTCGGCCGTGCCGGAAACGGCCATGGGCAAAACGCTATCTGGACGGGAGCGTTCCTGGGGAACAGGGGTAGGAGCGCTGGAACATGCGGCCAGCAAGGCACAGCAGAAGAGAAGAGCGAATCTGGCCGGCACGATCATACGGAACGGCTCCCAACGAATGAGCGGTCACTGTGCATGGGCCGCAGGTAAAACACAATCTGGAGCCGCTTGCGCGCAGGCCACCGTAAGCCGGCCTGGGCGCAGATCGACACCATCAGCGGTGGACGGTAGCCCCGTCCACGGAAGCCAGCGCCAGGACGCGTTTGGCTTTCATGTAGCTGGCGCGCCAGTACTTGTCATCCAGGCTGTCCACCCGCACACCGCCGCTGCGGCTGCTGGAGGAATGAATGAACTGGTCGTCGCCGATATAGATGCCGGCATGGGTGACACGACCGCGCCCACGGTCGTTGAAGAACACCACGTCGCCCGGCTCGAGGTCGGAGCGCTTAACCAGCGGTGCATCCAGGTTGATCATTTCGCGGGTGGAGCGTGGCAGCTCTATGCCCGCTTCCTTGCGAAAGAGGAAGCCGACGAAACCACTGCAATCGAAGCCAGTCTTGGTGGAGGCTCCGCCGTAACGATAAGGCGTTCCCACCAGTTTGAAACCGCGTTCCAAGATGCTGTCCGCCAGCACAGGCATTTCATAGCCTTGTGCGCTGGAGAAATCATGAGTCGGCTCGGCAGGCTGCTCGACTTCGACCGGTGTTTCGGTCGTCTGCAGCACCAGTGGCTGCAAGCGAGGCTGGGGCTGCTGCACGATTTCCGGCTGCGTCGGCTGGGCGGCGCAGGCAGCCAACAAGGCTGTCAGTGCGAAGGGCACGAGGGGTGCGAAGCGCTTTAGCATGGGCACGACCGTGTCGATAGAAAAATAATGAAGGCGCGACTATGCCCTTTATCGCCTCGATGATCAAATTTTATCGCCGTCGATGTGACGAATCCGCTGCGACGAAACGTCTGGCCCCAGCGCAGCCATACAGACGACACGCCGCCTGACAAACATGAAGTTTTATTAACTGGCGCCGACCCTTTCCTTGAATTTAACTGCGCCAACGAGATGCGTTGCGTCTGCACGCATGCACCCTGCCTTCACCCGCCACACCTGCCTTGCCATGTCTTTATATAAGAAACCTCCACCGACTCCCGCCACCGGCCTCAAGAAGGTGGCGTTCATAGTCCTGGCCTACCTCAGCCTGGGCTGCGCTATCCTCGGGCTCTTCATACCGGGCTTGCCGAGCACGGAGTTCGTCCTGCTCAGCGCCTGGGCGGCAGCCCGCAGTTCGCCACGCCTGAGCAACTGGCTGGAGAATCACAGGGTCTTCGGTCCTTTGCTGCACAACTGGCGCAATGGCGGGGTCATCACCCGCAAGAGCAAAGCCTTTGCCAGCCTCTCCATGCTCGCCTGCCTGGGCCTGCTGATCTGGCATAGCCCACCCCTCTGGCTGATGGCGCTCGCCGCAGGCGGCATGGCCATCGGCGCCGCCTGGATCTGGTCACGCCCCGAGCACATTGGCTGCGACGAGGAACTGCCCGCACTGGGCGACAAGTGATCGCCATGAGGCGCAAGCGCATTCGTTAAGCATTCTTAATGATGCTTAACTTGCCGATATTGGGAAGTATTCTTATTTTGCCCACCCAGCCGTTCACTCGACGAACGGCTGCAGGCTCAGGAATGCATACCCCCATGAAGCACCCCGCCCTATTTCGCCACTGGCTGGAGCGACTGCTGGAAGCCGCTGCAAACCGCGCCGGGCTGACGGCCATGATCGCTGTCGCCGGGCTGGCACATGAAGGCCTCTCAAGCCCCTCGGCTGCTCGCCTCCCCTCCCGTTTCCTCGCTCGTCGCCGCAACCCTTTCAGCGCCTTCATGCGCAAACAGGATGGCGGTATCGCGCCCTTCATGGTCCTGGCCCTGGGCGGCGCACTGCTGGCGACCGCCTACTCCATCGAAACCAGCCGCATGACCAACAGTGCGGCACAGGTGAAACGTGCGACCGATGCGGCCGCCATGGCAGTGGGCAAGGAACGACTTGGAAAAGGGGGGCAGCCCCTTGAAAGCCTGCAGATTTTGGCCTCTCGCTATGTTCTCAATAACCTGGGTATGGACAGCGAACTCGGCAGACAGCTCGACAGCGACGACATTGTCCTGACCGAAGAAAGAAGTGAACAGGCGCGTATCCGCTACAGGGTTGCCGTGAACTTCCAGGCAGACGCCGAACTACTGGGTAGCGCTCCTGAAAAGATCCGAGTCCACTCCACGGTGGAAGTACAGCCCAGCGCACTGGAAGTGGTACTGACGCTGCCCAACTCGGGCGCGGAAAGCGCCGGTAACCTGGCAGTGCTGCGCCGTCTAGGCAAGCGTTTTGCCAATCAACTGATACAAGACCGGGAAGATGCATGGCTGGCACTGGTGCCCTACAGCCAGGCCGTCAATGTCTCGCCCGACTATACCAATCCCGAGTCACGCACTCCTGCTGGCCCCAGTTCCCGGCATATGCTGCGGCTGAGTAGCTGGGCCATTCCTGCCGCATTGCGCCCGGTCGAACTCACGTCACTCTTCCGTTCCGGCTACAGCGGCCTGCATGACCGCCGTATTCCGGATCGCCGCGCCAACCTTCTATGCATGTACCGGGGCCTGAACATAGGCGAGAACTACCGTTGGGATCAGGCGCCAACCGGCCAGTTCCGCATCTACTATCGACACGACCTGCCGGAAAACGGCAGCCCTGGTGCCACAGCGATCAACTGGATAGGCCCCAACCCCATGTTCGGCCAAGCAAATGGCACCAATGACACACGCTGGATGGTTGCCGACAAAGGCTGTCCTTCCGCGCCACTGCTGCCATTGACCAACGACATGGACAAGATCGAAGAGCGCCTCGACCAGATGTCCACGCGTTTTAACACCAACTACGCCATCGCCATGGGCTGGAGTGCCATGGCACTGTCACCCGCCTTCCGTGGCAGCAATGGCTGGGGCTTGCCGGATGGACTGCCGCTGGACTTCAAAGAAGATGGTGGCGACAGCTACAAGGCGATCGTCATGCTAGTCAACACGACAGATCAGCGCTGGTTCGACAGTGACGCCTACAACACTTATGTCGCACAGCCGCTCAGCGGCTCGAATGGCACCGACAGCCTTATCACCCAGCGCTTCGCCAGCCTGTGCGACAGCTTCCGCAGACACCAATTACGTTTCTACATGATTGCCATCGGCCAGGACGAGATCCCCAACAATGACCTCGGCTCCGAAGGAACCGTGGTGAACGGCGCATCAGATTTCCGCCGGATCGCCGGGCCGGGACTGGCCCGCTGCACGGAAACAGGCAACGAAATCACCTACCTCCCCGGTTTCGACTTCGTCGCGGCAGAGGGCCAGATACAGGCCAGGCTCGACAAGATTCTCGAAGAGATACGCCAGCAGGGCTCCTATGTGCGGCTAGTCGAATGACGCACTGAGCCAACGCCCTCTCCACCCTTATTCCTTTAGCGCCCCGGAAGACTGTCATGACCACACGCAAGCACTCGCAACGTTATTTTCGCGCCCTGGCCCTGGAGCCGCGCATTCTGCTCGATGCCGCCGCAGTCGCAACAGCCGATGCCGTGGCGGAACAACAAGAGACACAGGACACCGCACCCGATACGGCGCCCTCTCTCAGTGTCATCCGGGATGACCTGAGCTACCTCGGGACCAGCACCGGCACCTTCGACTCCAGCCTCTATATCACTCCACCAGGTGATGTCAGCGCATTCGTCAACAGTGAAGACGGCAACCGCGTCTACACCCTCAGTACCCTCAGCACATGGTCCGGTACCACCTACACCTTCGTCAGTGTCTGGGGCCGTAACGACGATGGGACCCTGACATTCATCAAGGGCACCAACAGCAGCAACCAGGACGTACTCAACGGTGCCACGCAGATCGCACTCGCCGACGATGGCGATCTCTACATCGTGTCCGACAAGGGGCTGAGTCTCTTCAGCGTCGACAACACCACCGGCACACTCACACTCGTCAGCACCCTCGACGACACCACACTCGCCAGCATGACCCTCACAGGCGACATCGCCGTCAGTGGCAACCATGTCCTGCTCAGCGGCCTTGACGAAGATGGCAGCAGCGCTATCAAGGTATTCCTGCGCGACGGCGACACGCTCTCCCTGCTCGCCACCTACACCGGCGACGACGACACCATACTCACTGGTGCGAACGACATCGCTCGCTCCCAGGACGGCAAGTTCCTCTTCGTCGCCACCTCCGGGGCCACCACCCAGGTCAGCGTATTCTCCATCGCGGACAACGGTTCACTGGCCTATGTCGGTGCCTATGGCAGTGATGATGGCACCGAACACTTCACCAGCGCACTCGCCCTCTCCGCAGACGGCAAGAACCTCTATGCCCTCGAATACGATGGCCAGAACACGACGCTCACCACCTTCGACATCACCAGCTCCGGCGCACTCACCGCGACCGACACCCTGAGTGTCACGGGGCGTTCGCTCGCACTCGCCATCTCCGGCGACGACAACACCCTCTACGTCACAGGCGCTGCCAACGACAACGCGCTCAGGCTCTTCAGCCGGGCCAGCGACGGCACCCTCGCGCTCACCCACACTTACAGTTCCAGCAGCGTAAACGGCTTCTCCAACCTCTCCAGCATTCACCTCAGCGCAGATGGCCTGACGGCTTATGTCGCAGGCACCAAATGGAGCGAAGGCAGCCTCCTGGTCCTCCGTGCCACGCCAAGCACGACCACCTACACCGAAGGCTCCACTCCCGTACTCCTGTTGCCCGGCGCACAACTGAACGATGACGACTACACCGATGCGGTGGTTTCCATCGAGCGCAAGGATGGTGCCTCCACCGACGACATCTATGGCTTCGCCAACGGCAACGGCCTCACGCTCGATGCCGACAGCGGAGAAATACGCCTTGACGATGGCACCCTGGTCGCGACATTCGCCCAGCTCGATGGCACGCTCACCATCCAGTTCAGCGAAGACGCCGACCAGGCCACCGCACAGAGCATCCTGCGCCAGATCAACTACACCAACAGCAGCCAGGACCCGACCGCGCAAACCAGCACGCCGACCTTCACCATCAGCTACACCGACGCAACAGACCAGCAAGCAGTCTACGAACGCGTCATCGAACTGATCGGTGTCAACGACGCTCCAGTCCTCACATCCCAACCGCTCAACCCGGACTTCGAAGAACAGGGCGACCCCGCCCCCCTGTTCTCCAACACCGAAATCGACACCATCGAGCAGGGGCAGACCCTGTGGCAGGTGCAACTGGAGCTGGAGAACGCGACACAGAACGACGTCATCGTCACCAATGGCCTGCAGATCGCTCTGGGCAAAGCCACCAGCGGCACCGTCACCGTCAACGGACAGACCTATATGATCCGCGTCGACGGCACCAAGACCACACTGATCCTGTACGTCACCGGAAAATCTGCCGAAGAGACCAGCACCCTCATCGACGGCCTGGCCTACCTCAATACCGCCAACGACATCACCGGCGAGCGGACCATTGCCCTCAAGGTGCTGGAGCAGTACGAGAGCAGCAACAACTACACCAGCCTCTCCGTCAGCACCACCGTCTCCCTGCAGGAGCCGTCGGCACCCAATACCGCGCCGAGCCTGGAGGGTGTCGACGACAGCACCAGCTACACCGAGAAGTCCGGTCCTATTCTCCTGATCGGCGACCAGGTCTCGGTCAGCGATGAGCAGATGGACGCCCTCGACGGCGGCAACGGCAACTATGATCG
The DNA here is from genome assembly GCF_013395055.1 of Pseudomonas sp. ABC1. NCBI lineage: Bacteria > Pseudomonadati > Pseudomonadota > Gammaproteobacteria > Pseudomonadales > Pseudomonadaceae > Pseudomonas > Pseudomonas sp. ABC1. The sequence goes on along the minus strand of NZ_CP058349.1, from coordinate 3,355,649 downwards.
CAGCGCCATCGTCATCCAGCTCGGCGACGGCTATGACAGCCGTTATGACGCCCTGGGGTTCCAGGGAGATGACGACTACAGCCTCAGCAATGGCACCGTGAAACACGACGGCACAACCATCGCAACCTGGAGCATCGACCAGCAGCAAGGCACCCTGACTATCACATTCACGGCTGCCTATGGCACCAAGCCGACCTCGGCCGACGTAGAGGCAGTGCTACAACGCATCACCTACCAGAACACCAGCGTCGACCCGACCGATAGCCTGCACGTCAGCGTGACGTTCAAAGACCAGACCGGACTCGCTTCCGAAACAGCAGCTCTAACCATTGAGCTGATACCGGTCAACGACCTGCCAGAGCTCAGTGTCGATCCGATCCTGTCGCTCGAAGAGCTCACCCGCCTGCAGACCCTCGATGACATCGACGGCCTGAGCTCGCCCGTGTATGTCACCAGTTCGGCGGATGGCAGCCGTGTCTACATCGCCAACGCCAGCGGTGCCATCGCACTGTTCACACGTGATACGCAAAGCGGCGAACTCACCTTTGTCAGCAGCATCGAAGGCGCGGGCAGCATCAACCAACTGGCTATCGCCAGCGACGGCAAAGACCTCTACGCCGTACGCTCCAACAGCATCCTTCACTTCAGTGTCGCCGAAGACGGTGCACTCACTCTGGTCAGCGAGTTCTCGGACAACATCTGGTCGATGAAAGACATCGCCATCTCCGAAGATGGCAAGAACATCTACCTCATCGACAACTACACCGTCATTGTCCTCACCCGAGATACCGAGACGGGCGCGCTCAGCAAGCTGGCCGAACTGCCTCGCGACATGAATACCGAGCCCTACCTGTGGAGCCCGTCCGAGATCGTTTCCCGTGGTGACTACGTCTATGTCGTCACCAACACCAGCAGTGGCTCCACGCTGATCGCCTTCCTGCGCGATGAACAAGGCAACCTCACGGCCATCAGCAACAGCCGCAGCGACACCTCGACAAGCCTGCAATACGCTCAGCACATCGCCGTCAGCGCCGATGGCCTGACCATCTTCGTTGCCAACAGCAGGACCTCAGAAACCAACGGCTGGACGGGCCAGACCACCGTATACAACCACGCTCAGCGCGTCGACGGCTTCACCCTCGACCCGGCGACCGGCAAGCTGACGCACACCGTCACCATCACCGGTACCGCCACCGTCGAAGACCTCGCCATCAGTGCAGACGGCAAATCCGTACTGGTCACGCTCTCCGACGGCACCCTGAACCACTACGCCATCAATGGCGAACTGGCCACCACCGAGCAGATCACTGGCGCCAAGTACGTCGCCACGACCGACGACGGTGGTGTGATCGTGATCGGCACCCAGGTATCGGTGCTCGAGCTGGCCGCACTGGAAACGCCGACCTTCATCATCGATGGAGACGCCGTGCTGCCCGTCGGGGCCATCACCCTCAGCGATGCCGAGCTGGACCTGCGTGATGACTACAATGGCGCCAAGGTCACCTTCAGCAGCGACACCCGAGCCACGGCCATCTTCGGCTTCAGTGACAGCGACACCTTCAAGCTCGTGGGCAACACCATCCAGAAAGACGGCGTGGCCGTTGCCACCCTGGTCGATGGCGTGCTGACCTTTACCAGCAGCATCAGCCGCACCGATGCCCAGGCCATCGTGCGTCAGGTCAACTACCGTGAAAGTGGCACCGTACCCGTCGGCACACGCACCATCAGCGCTGTACTCAATGATGGCGAGGATGACTCCAATAGCTATGTGGCCTCTCTGATCGTGCCGGCTGTACCAGGCACAGAGCCAACGCTTGGGATCATCCGAGATGACCTGAGCTACCTCGGGACCAGCACTGGCACCTTCGACTCCAGTCTCTATATCACTCCACCAGGGGATGTCAGCGCATTCGTCAACAGTGAAGACGGCAACCGCGTCTACACCCTCAGTACCCTCAGCACATGGTCCGGTACCACCTACACCTTCGTCAGTGTCTGGGGCCGTAACGACGATGGGACCCTGACATTCATCAAGGGCACCAACAGCAGCAACCAGGACGTACTCAACGGTGCCACGCAGATCGCACTCGCCGACGATGGCGATCTCTACATCGTGTCCGACAAGGGGCTGAGTCTCTTCAGCGTCGACAACACCACCGGCACACTCACACTCGTCAGCACCCTCGACGACACCACACTCGCCAGCATGACCCTCACAGGCGACATCGCCGTCAGTGGCAACCATGTCCTGCTCAGCGGCCTTGACGAAGATGGCAGCAGCGCTATCAAGGTATTCCTGCGCGACGGCGACACGCTCTCCCTGCTCGCCACCTACACCGGCGACGACGACACCATACTCACTGGTGCGAACGACATCGCTCGCTCCCAGGACGGCAAGTTCCTCTTCGTCGCCACCTCCGGGGCCACCACCCAGGTCAGCGTATTCTCCATCGCGGACAACGGTTCACTGGCCTATGTCGGTGCCTATGGCAGTGATGATGGCACCGAACACTTCACCAGCGCACTCGCCCTCTCCGCAGACGGCAAGAACCTCTATGCCCTCGAATACGATGGCCAGAACACGACGCTCACCACCTTCGACATCACCAGCTCCGGCGCACTCACCGCGACCGACACCCTGAGTGTCACGGGGCGTTCGCTCGCACTCGCCATCTCCGGCGACGACAACACCCTCTACGTCACAGGCGCTGCCAACGACAACGCGCTCAGGCTCTTCAGCCGGGCCAGCGACGGCACCCTCGCGCTCACCCACACTTACAGTTCCAGCAGCGTAAACGGCTTCTCCAACCTCTCCAGCATTCACCTCAGCGCAGATGGCCTGACGGCTTATGTCGCAGGCACCAAATGGAGCGAAGGCAGCCTCCTGGTCCTCCGTGCCACGCCAAGCACGACCACCTACACCGAAGGCTCCACTCCCGTACTCCTGTTGCCCGGCGCACAACTGAACGATGACGACTACACCGATGCGGTGGTTTCCATCGAGCGCAAGGATGGTGCCTCCACCGACGACATCTATGGCTTCGCCAACGGCAACGGCCTCACGCTCGATGCCGACAGCGGAGAAATACGCCTTGACGATGGCACCCTGGTCGCGACATTCGCCCAGCTCGATGGCACGCTCACCATCCAGTTCAGCGAAGACGCCGACCAGGCCACCGCACAGAGCATCCTGCGCCAGATCAACTACACCAACAGCAGCCAGGACCCGACCGCGCAAACCAGCACGCCGACCTTCACCATCAGCTACACCGACGCAACAGACCAGCAAGCAGTCTACGAACGCGTCATCGAACTGATCGGTGTCAACGACGCTCCAGTCCTCACATCCCAACCGCTCAACCCGGACTTCGAAGAACAGGGCGACCCCGCCCCCCTGTTCTCCAACACCGAAATCGACACCATCGAGCAGGGGCAGACCCTGTGGCAGGTGCAACTGGAGCTGGAGAACGCGACACAGAACGACGTCATCGTCACCAATGGCCTGCAGATCGCTCTGGGCAAAGCCACCAGCGGCACCGTCACCGTCAACGGACAGACCTATATGATCCGCGTCGACGGCACCAAGACCACACTGATCCTGTACGTCACCGGAAAATCTGCCGAAGAGACCAGCACCCTCATCGACGGCCTGGCCTACCTCAATACCGCCAACGACATCACCGGCGAGCGGACCATTGCCCTCAAGGTGCTGGAGCAGTACGAGAGCAGCAACAACTACACCAGCCTCTCCGTCAGCACCACCGTCTCCCTGCAGGAGCCGTCGGCACCCAATACCGCGCCGAGCCTGGAGGGTGTCGACGACAGCACCAGCTACACCGAGAAGTCCGGTCCTATTCTCCTGATCGGCGACCAGGTCTCGGTCAGCGATGAGCAGATGGACGCCCTCGACGGCGGCAACGGCAACTATGATCGCAGCGCCATCGTCATCCAGCTCGGCGACGGCTATGACAGCCGTTATGACGCCCTGGGGTTCCAAGGAGATGACGACTACAGCCTCAGCAATGGCACCGTGAAACACGACGGCACAACCATCGCAACCTGGAGCATCGACCAGCAGCAAGGCACCCTGACTATCACATTCACGGCTGCCTATGGCACCAAGCCGACCTCGGCCGACGTAGAGGCAGTGCTACAACGCATCACCTACCAGAACACCAGCGTCGACCCGACCGATAGCCTGCACGTCAGCGTGACGTTCAAAGACCAGACCGGACTCGCTTCCGAAACAGCAGCTCTAACCATTGAGCTGATACCGGTCAACGACCTGCCAGGGCTCAGTGTCGATCCGATCCTGTCGCTCGAAGAGCTCACCCGCCTGCAGACCCTCGATGACATCGACGGCCTGAGCTCGCCCGTGTATGTCACCAGTTCGGCGGATGGCAGCCGTGTCTACATCGCCAACGCCAGCGGTGCCATCGCACTGTTCACACGTGATACGCAAAGCGGCGAACTCACCTTTGTCAGCAGCATCGAAGGCGCGGGCAGCATCAACCAACTGGCTATCGCCAGCGACGGCAAAGACCTCTACGCCGTACGCTCCAACAGCATCCTTCACTTCAGTGTCGCCGAAGACGGTGCACTCACTCTGGTCAGCGAGTTCTCGGACAACATCTGGTCGATGAAAGACATCGCCATCTCCGAAGATGGCAAGAACATCTACCTCATCGACAACTACACCGTCATTGTCCTCACCCGAGATACCGAGACGGGCGCGCTCAGCAAGCTGGCCGAACTGCCTCGCGACATGAATACCGAGCCCTACCTGTGGAGCCCGTCCGAGATCGTTTCCCGTGGTGACTACGTCTATGTCGTCACCAACACCAGCAGTGGCTCCACGCTGATCGCCTTCCTGCGCGATGAACAAGGCAACCTCACGGCCATCAGCAACAGCCGCAGCGACACCTCGACAAGCCTGCAATACGCTCAGCACATCGCCGTCAGCGCCGATGGCCTGACCATCTTCGTTGCCAACAGCAGGACCTCAGAAACCAACGGCTGGACGGGCCAGACCACCGTATACAACCACGCTCAGCGCGTCGACGGCTTCACCCTCGACCCGGCGACCGGCAAGCTGACGCACACCGTCACCATCACCGGTACCGCCACCGTCGAAGACCTCGCCATCAGTGCAGACGGCAAATCCGTACTGGTCACGCTCTCCGACGGCACCCTGAACCACTACGCCATCAATGGCGAACTGGCCACCACCGAGCAGATCACTGGCGCCAAGTACGTCGCCACGACCGACGACGGTGGTGTGATCGTGATCGGCACCCAGGTATCGGTGCTCGAGCTGGCCGCACTGGAAACGCCGACCTTCATCATCGATGGAGACGCCGTGCTGCCCGTCGGGGCCATCACCCTCAGCGATGCCGAGCTGGACCTGCGTGATGACTACAATGGCGCCAAGGTCACCTTCAGCAGCGACACCCGAGCCACGGCCATCTTCGGCTTCAGTGACAGCGACACCTTCAAGCTCGTGGGCAACACCATCCAGAAAGACGGCGTGGCCGTTGCCACCCTGGTCGATGGCGTGCTGACCTTTACCAGCAGCATCAGCCGCACCGATGCCCAGGCCATCGTGCGTCAGGTCAACTACCGTGAAAGCGGCACCGTACCCGTCGGCACACGCACCATCAGTGCGGTACTCAATGATGGCGAGGATGACTCCAACAGCTATGTGGCCTCTCTGGCAGTCATCGAAATCAACATTGCCCCGACACTGACGGCAGGACCGCTCAACCCGTCCTATACCGCCGATGAAGATGCGGTAGCGTTGTTCGGCAATGCCGAAGTCTCCACTGGAGGCTCCAACCAGGACCAATCGATCATCGAACTGACACTGCGCGTCGATGGCGTGGGTAGTCGAGGAGACGAGTGGCTCGTACTGGACGGGCAGCAAGTACAGCTCAAAGTTGGACAGTCGGGCGAACTGGACAATGGCCTGAGCTACACCGTCACCCGATCCGGCAATACACTGATCATCAGCTTGAAGAGCGGCACGGGCGTCGACACTGCCAGCATCCGCACACTGGTCGAAGGTATGCGCTATGGCAGCGACGACTATGCAACCGCCGGCACACGCAGCATCAACATCAGCCTGATCCGGGACGATGGCGGTACCTACGAGGATGGCGTGGACACGGGCTATCCGGCTATTTCCAGTACGGTCGAAGTCACAGCCGTCAACCATGCGCCGACACCGGCCGACAGCGACTTCAACCTGGTAAACGCCGAAGCCGGTTCGACCTATCGGGTGGAGTTGCCTGCCAGCCTATTCATTGACTCTGATGGCGACAGCCTGAGCTGGAGCGTGACCGGACTGCCTGCCGGATTTGGCTTTGATCCGGCTACACGCGTCATTTCCGGCAATACGGCAGAACTGGGCGAATACGAAATAACGGTCACGGCTCAGGATCAGCATGGCGCCAGCGCATCTCTGACACTGGCACTCAACGTGGCCGAAGCCCCGGCCGTCAATGAGGTCACCCCAGAAGTGCGCTCCGATACGCCAGTATCGTCTGGTACTCCCCTGCCTCTAGGCTTCAGCACGCAACCGTTCGAAAGGACGAGTACAGAACTACGCGAGGCAGCCAACCGCATAGCGTCTGTAAGCCGTGACTCACATACGCCATCGACTTCATTGGTAACGGGCCAGTCTGGTTTCGACAGTAGAACGACGATTGCCCAACAGCTCGCTCAGGCTGACCTGATACTGCGTGATGCACCCGCACCGGCCAACTCCGGCAGCTTCTATCTGGATGGCAACACCCTGCGTACCAGCCTGGTCCTTCCGACCGGAGGCGAACGCCAGATCACCCTGAGCCTGCCAACCGAATTGCCGGACAACAGCGCCGTACAGCGCGTCACCCTGGCCAATGGCATGCCTGTACCAAATGGCCTGGTGTCCCTGGACACCCGCACCGGCCAACTGAACATCGACCGCGAATGGCTCAAGCGCAATGGCGGCGTGCGCCTGACGCTGATCAGCCAGGACGCCGACGGTAACGAGCGCAAGACCCCGGTGGTGATCCAGGTGACGAACGACGGCTCGGCCAGCAATGGTCGCGAGCCAGCGGCGCAGCAATCGACCGAGACGGCCGAGAGCCTGCCGCAACAGTTGCGCCAGGAAACCTCCAGCGCCCTGCTCAGCGAAGCCCTCGAACTGCTTGACCAATTGAGTGGGCTGAACGACGAGTCGGCCCCCCAGACAACCCGACACACTGCCTGAACACTTTCAAGGACCCTTATAAAATGACCCGTAACCCTTTCAACCCGACCTCCCTGCGCATGGCCATCGTCTGCGCCGCCCTGGGCCTGTCCGCTTGCGCCGTCACGCCTGAAGCGCTGACGCCGGAACAGCAACTGGCCGAGGCCAACGCTGACCGCCGCAGCATGTTCGAGGCCCAGGAGCCGGTGAGCGGCGCCATCAGCCTGGAAGAAGCCATGGCGCGGGCGGTCAAGTACAACCTGCAACAGCGCCTGGGCCTGATGCAGCGCGCCCTGGAAGACAACACCCTGAGCGTCAGCAACCTCAACCTGCTGCCGCAACTGGCCGCCAGTGCCGGTTGGAAAGGCCGCGACAACGTCTCCGGCTCGTCCAGCGAATCGGTCACCACCGGTCGCCAGTCCCTGGAGCCTTCGACCAGCAGCGACCGCGCCACGCGGGACGCCAATCTGCGCCTGTCGTGGAACGTGCTGGACTTCGGTGTCAGCTACTTCAGCGCCAAGGCCCAGGCCAACAAGGTGCTGGCCGCCGAGGAAGCCCGCCGCAAGGTGGTCGCGGACATCATCCAGCAGGTCCGCGAGGCCTACTGGCAGGCCGCCAGCGCCGAGCGCCTGCAACCAGAAGTCCAGCGTGCCCTGAGCGAGGCCCGCGACGCACTGCAACAGGCCCGCCAGACCGAGCAGCAACGCCTGATCGCGCCGCTGGAATCCCTGCGCTACCAGAAAGGCCTGCTGGAAATGGTGCGCCAACTGGAAGTCGTGGAAGGCGAACTGGCCGTGGCCAAGTCACGCCTGGCCAGCCTGATGAACCTGCCGCCCGCCACCGAATACAGCCTGGTGCTGCCGGGTGAGTCGAGCTACACCCAACCGGCCCTGGCCTACAACCTGGCCGACCTGGAAGCCACCTCCATGGTGCAGCGTCCGGAGATTCGCAGCGAGAGCTACGAAGCCCGCAACGCCGTACTGGAAACCCGCGCCGCGATGCTCAAACTGCTGCCGGGCGCCAACCTGTTCGTCGGCACCAACTACGACAGCAATAGCTACCTGGTCAACGACAACTGGGCCGACGCCGGTATGCAGGTCAGCTGGAACCTGTTCAACGTCCTGGCCTACCCGCAGGTGAAAAAGACTGGCGAAGCGCGCCAGCAACTCGCCGAACTGCGCCGCCAGGCCATGCGCATGGCTGTGCTGACCCAGGTCAACGTGGCCTGGCGTGAATTCCAGCGCTCCAGCCAGGTCTTCGCCCGCTCCAACGAACTGCAGCAGGTGCAGAGCAGCATCCTGCGCCAGAGCGAGAGCGCCTACGCCAGCCAGGCACAGAGCCGACTGGAACGCGTCCGCACCGCGACCGAGACCGTACTCGCCACCCGCACCCGCGACCGCGCCTTCGCCGAACTGCAAGTCGCCCACGGCGCCGTCTACCAGGCCGCCGGTCTCGACCCGCTGCCCGAGCAGATCGCCGGTAACAGCATCGCCGAGCTGAGCCGCACCATCGCCAGCAACGCGGTACGCCTCGACCAGGGCCAGGGCACGATCCCCGCCGGTATCGCCGCAGCCCAGCAGAACCCCCATGGCGGCGCCCAGACCGTTGCGGCACCTGCCGTTCCGCTGGTCGCCCAGGCGGCTCCGCAACAACGTCGCGAACTGCACCTGGATATGTGGGAAAGCCTGGGCTCGCTGCGTGGTGCCCGCCTGGTCCCCGTGGAGCGAGTCAATGATCGCTGAGCGGCGTCCCGCCTATCTGTTCCGTTGCTCCGTGCTGGCGGTCATCGCCGCCAGCCTGCCGGACATGGCCCATGCCGAAGAAACGGGCGAGCTGCGCGTGCAGCTCAGCCCGGTTCGCCAGACGGTGCTGTCCAGCGAGATCAGCGGCAAGCTCACCGAGCTGTCGGTCAAGGAAGGTGAGCGCTTCAAGCAGGGCCAGCGCCTGGCCGCCTTCGACTGCTCGGTGCAGCGTGCCCAACTGGCCCGCAGCGAAGCCGCCCAGCGCGGCGCACAGAAAAAGCTCGACGTGGCCAAGCGCCTCGACGCCCTGGGCTCCATCAGCCAGGCCGAGGTCGCCCAGACCCAGGCCGACCTCGCCGTGGCCCAGGCGGAAAGCGGTGTGGGTCGCGCCATGCTCAAGCGCTGCAACCTAGACGCCCCCTTTGCCGGGCGTGTTTCGCAGCGTATGGCACAGCGTTACCAACACGTCGCTGAAGGCACCGAATTGCTGGCCATCTACGATGACAGCGCCTACCAACTGGAACTCATCGTCCCTTCCGCCTGGCTCACCTGGCTGAAGGCCGGTCTGGACTTCGAGGTGGCGCTGGACGAAACCGGGCAGCGCTATGCCGCCCAGGTCGAACGCCTGGGCGCGGCCATCGACCCGCTCAGCCAGTCGATCAAGGTCTTCGCCCGCATCACCGGAGACACCGCCGGCCTGCTGCCAGGCATGAGCGGCGTGGCCATGCTGCAACCACCCGGAGCGGATTCGTGAATGGCAATGTGACCAACCTGCGCGACAAGCGCAGCGAGCGCATGGCACTGCTGCTGCAACTGGAGCGCCGTGCCAGGGCCCAGGAAGACCGGCTCGGACTGGGCTTCCTGATGGTCAACGACAGCCGCCAGTTGCTCGACTACCGCGAAGCCCTGCTGTGGCAGGCCGACAGCGGGCGCATCACGGCCTGCTCGGGCCTGGCGCAGATCGAGGCCAATGCGCCCTTCATGCTCTACCTCGCCCGCCTCTGCCAGGACTGGCGTACCCAGCCCTGGGCTGGCGAATTGCAAGAACTGAACGTGGCACAGGCTCCCGGTAACCTACAGACCGAATGGCCGGAATACCTTGCCCCTCACCTGCTCTGGATTCCCCTGAAAGGCCGCAATGGTGAATTGCAGGCCAGCCTGCTGCTCAGTTGCGATAAACCCCTGGCGCGCGCGGAGCGGGCCTTGCTGGAGCTGATGCAGGATGCCTACGCCCATGCCTGGGACAGCCTGGCCCCTCGGCGCAGCAGCCCGGCAGCGCGCCTGAGCCTGCTGCGCCACCGTCCGCGCAAAGTCGTCATGGCGGCCGTTGCCGCCCTGCTGCTACTGGCGCTGCTGCCGGTACGGCAAACCGTTCTGGCACCTGCCGAGATCGTCCCGCGTGAGCCCGCCGTATTGCGCGCGCCCTTGCAGGCGGTGGTCGAACGCATCCTCGTGCAGCCCAACCAGGTGGTCGCGGCGAACGAGCCGCTGGTGCAACTCGACCGTCGTGAGCTGGAAAGCCGCCTGGAAACCGCACGGCAGAGCCTGGCCGCCGCCGAAGCACAATTGCGCCAGACCCGCCAGCAGGCGCTTTTCGACGAACGCGCCAAGGCCGCCCTGGCGGAGCTGAGCAGCCGTCGCGACCAGGCCCGCGCCGATGTCGACTACCTGAGCGAAAACCTGGAGCGGGCACTGATCCTGGCGCCCCGCGACGGCGTCGCGATCTTCGACGACCCCAGTGACTGGATTGGCCGCCCGGTGGCCCTGGGCGAACGCATCATGCAGGTGGCCGACCCGCATGACGTGCGCCTGGAAATCAATCTGCCCGTAGGCGATGCCATCGAGCTGGAAAACGGCAGCGACGTGCGCCTGTTCCTCAACAGCCAGCCCGGCAGCCCGCTATTGGCGACCCTCGACCGCCAGGGCTACCGCGCCTCGCCGGTACTGGATGGCAGCATGGCCTACCGCCTGATGGCGACCTTCGCCGACGACGACCCGCGCCTGCGTGTCGGTCTCAAGGGCACAGCCAAGCTGTACGGCCAGCGCACCCTGCTGTTCAACTACCTGATGCGCCGGCCGCTGGCGGCCCTGCGCGTCTACCTGGGCTGGTAGATGATGTCACTCATCGCCCACGGTGCGCACGGCGCACCCTACCCGAGACTCGCCACACCGCGTAGGGTGCGCCGCGCGCACCATCTCGTTATCGGGCAACGCCAGTCATGACCTTCGCCGCCGACCTGCCCGGCCAACCCCGGCAACAACCGCTCCCGGCACTGCGCCAGACCCTGCGCCTGCACCCGGGGCCACAGGCACACGATGGCTCGCCGAGCTGGACGCTGGAAGACAGCGCCCGTGGCCGCTTCTACCGCATAGGCTGGGCCGAAGCGGAGATCCTCGCCCGCTGGGAACTGGGCACCCCGGCAGCGGTGGCGCAGGCGATCAGCCAGGAGACCACGCTGGAGCTGGACAGCGAAGATGTGTCGGGCTTCGTGACCTTCCTGAGCAACATGCAGTTGATCGAAGTCAGTGGCGACGCGGCGCTGGCCGACCTGAGACGACGCTCCACGGCAGGCAAGAAGAGCGGCTGGGGCAGTTGGCTGCTGAGCAACTACTTGTCGATCCGCATTCCCCTGTTACGCCCGGATGCCTTCCTGTCGCGCACCTACCCGCGCGTAGCGCCGCTGTTCAGTCGCGGCTTCGCCCTGGCCACGCTGTGCGCGGCCTTGCTCGGGTTGTTCCTGGCGGCACGCCAGTGGGACAGCTTCGTGCACACCTTCCTGCACTTTTTCAGCCTGGAAGGTGCGGCACTGGCGGCGATCACCCTGAGCCTGACCAAGGTGCTGCACGAGTTCGGCCACGCCTACACCTGCAAACGCTATGGCTGTCGCGTACCGACCATGGGCGTGGCCTTTCTGGTGCTGTGGCCGGTGCTCTACACCGACGCCAGCGGTGCCTGGAGGCTGACGCGGCGACGCCAGCGCCTGGCCATCGGCGCTGCGGGCATGGGGGTGGAGCTCTGCCTGGCCGCCTGGGCGACCCTGGCCTGGAGTTTCCTGCCCGACGGCATGCTGCGCAGCGCCGCCTTCATGCTCGCCAGCACCACCTGGATTCTCACCCTGGCGGTCAACCTCAACCCGCTGATGCGCTTCGATGGCTACTTCCTGTTCTCCGACCTGATCGACGTGCCCAACCTGCAGGAGCGTGCCTTCGAACTGGCGCGCTGGCACATGCGCGAAACCCTGTTCGGCTTCGGTGACGAACGCCCGGAGTACTTCGAGCCCTGGCGCCACCGGGTCATGCTGGGCTATGCCTTCGCCACCTGGATCTACCGTTTCTTCCTGTTCCTCGGCATCGCATTGCTGGTCTACCACTTCGCCTTCAAGCTGCTCGGCCTGTTCCTGTTCGCGGTGGAGATCGTCCACTTCATCCTCAGGCCGATCTGGAACGAACTGCGTCACTGGCACTCCCGCCGCAAGGATTACCGTATGAACCGCAACACCCTGATCACCTTCGGCCTGCTCGCCGGCGCACTGCTGCTGGCCGTCCTGCCCTGGCGCAGCCGTATCGAAGCCCCGGCGCTGCTGCGTGCGGAGCAGCAGGCGATCCTGCTGGCACCCGCTGGTGCACGCCTGACGAGTATCGAGGCCGGGGCCGGTCAACACGTTCATGCGGGGCAGTTGCTGTTCGATCTGCACTCCCCCGACCTGACCCATGAGCTGGCCAGCCTGGAGCGTGAGATCGACCTGCTGCGCAAGCAGGGCAGTTTTCAGGTTCGCGGCAGCGACGACAGCTCGCGCCAGGCCGTGGCACGGGAAGAATTGCGCGTGGCCCTCAGTCGCCGTGCGGCGGTCGGCGAGCGGATCGTACAGTTGCAGGTGCGCGCACCGTTCGATGGCACGCTCGCCGACCTGGCCCAGCCCCTGGAACCCGGGGAATGGCTGCCGGCGGGCGAATGGCTGGGGACCGTGACGGGCCATGCCAGCGAACTGGTCGAGGCCTTCGTCGGCGAAAGTGACAGGGAGCGCCTGCTGGCAGGCGCAGAAGCCTGGTTCATCCCCGAAGACCCAGGCCGGCCACGTCGGCGCCTGGTACTCGAAGCCATCGGCCAGACCGCCGTGCGCAAACTCACCTCGGCGCCGGAACTGGCCTCGGTCTACCAGGGCGGCATTGCCACCCAGTTGGACAACGAGCGGGTTCCGGTTCCCGAGCAGGCACTCTACCGTGTCCTGCTGCGTCCACTGGACGAACAACCGGCACCGCCACAGGCCTTGCGCGGCACCGCCAGCATAGAAGGCGAGGCACGCAGCCCGCTGCTGCAGGCCGGCCAGCGGGTACTGGCGCTGCTGATCCGCGAATCGGCGTTCTAGCAGGCTGCCTTGCCACCCATTCGTTAAGCATTCTTAACGGTCCCGACATTGTTCGATGAGCGAGGTCTGACCATCATCTTCACCATCGTTTTCATCATTCAGGACACCACCCGATGAATGCCATCGTCAAGAACGCGCCCGAACTCCCGCTGACAAAACGCCTGAAATCCGGCACCACCAGCGACCACGACAGTGTCGATAACCTGGTGATGGGTTCGCGCCCCTTCGAAAGCCTGGAGCGCTATGGCTACTTCCTGCGCCTGCAACACCGCTTCCACGGCAGCATCAATGCCCTGTATCAGGATGCCGAACTCAACGCCCTGCTGCCTGGCCTGAACGAACTGCCACGTTTCGAAGCGGTAGAGCAGGACCTGCGTGACATCGGCCACGACGTGCCGAGCACCCCTGCTGCCATCACGCCTGCCACGCCCTATGCGGCCCTAGGCTGGCTGTATTGCAGCGAAGGCTCCAACCTCGGCGCAGCCTTCCTCTACAAGGAAACCCAACAGATCGGCCTGGATGGCGAACGCGGTGCCCGTCATCTGGCGGCCCACCCGGATGGACGCGGCCTGCACTGGCGTCAGTTCGTAGCCCTGCTCGACGGTCTGGAACTGACCGAAGAACAGCGCCAGCAAGCGGTCCAGGGTGCTGTCGATGCCTTCGCGTTCTACAAGCAGGCCCTGCGCGAGATATTCCCGTAGCCTGGGTTGAGCGCAGCGATACCCAGGGAATGCGTTCGATGGGTGTCGCTACGCTCGACCCATCCTACCCATACGAGGGTGCGGGGAAGACCCCGAAATGAAAAGAGGCCCATGGATTCCATGGGCCTCTTCTTTTTGGCACCGCCAGTGATCGTGGTGGCGACCGCTACAGCAGGAAGATGGTCGCCAAGCCAAGGAAGATGAAAAAGCCGCCGCTGTCGGTCATCGCGGTGATCATCACGCTGGCACCCATCGCAGGATCGCGCCCCATGCGCGCCAGCGTCATCGGGATCAACACCCCCATCAAGGCGGCCAGTAGCAGGTTCAGGGTCATCGCGGCCGTCATCACCAGGCCCAGTGACCAGCTGTCATACAGCCAATAGGCCACCGCACCGATCACCCCGCCCCAGACCAGGCCATTGAGCAACCCCACACCCAGTTCCTTGCGCAACAGGCGCATGGTATTGCCGGTACTGACCTGATCCAGCGCCATCGCCCGCACGATCATGGTGATGGTCTGGTTGCCCGAGTTACCGCCGATACCGGCGACGATCGGCATCAGCGCCGCCAGCGCCACCAGCTTCTCGATGGAGCCATCGAACAGGCCGATCACCCGCGACGCGATAAAGGCCGTCACCAGGTTGACTGCGAGCCAGGACCAGCGGTTACGCACGGATTTCCAGACCGAGGCGAAGATGTCCTCTTCCTCGCGCAGACCCGCCATATTGAGCACTTCGCTCTCGCTCTCCTCGCGGATCAGGTCGACCATCTCGTCGATGGTCAGGCGGCCGATCAGCTTGCCGCTCTTGTCCACCACCGGCGAGGAAATCAGGTCGTAACGCTCGAAGGCCTGGGCCGCCTCGTAGGCGTCCTCGTCGGGGTGGAAGGTCACCGGGTCATCCGCCATGACCTCGGCCACCTGCTTGTCCGGGTCGTTGACCAGCAAGCGCTTAATCGGCAGGACACCCTTGAGGATGCCGTCGTAGTCCACCACGAACAGCTTGTCGGTATGCCCCGGCAGCTCCTTCAGGCGGCGCAGGTAGCGCAGGACCACTTCCAGGCTGACGTCTTCGCGGATGGTGACCATCTCGAAGTCCATCAGGGCGCCAATCTGGTCTTCCTCGTAGGACAGCGCGGAGCGAACACGCTCGCGTTGCTGGGCGTCCAGGCTCTCCATCAACTCGTGGACGACGTCCCGGGGCAGCTCGGGCGCCAGGTCGGCCAGTTCGTCGGCGTCCATCTCCTTGGCGGCGGCGAGCAGTTCCTGATCATCCATGTCGGCGATCAGGGTTTCACGAACGGAATCGGAGACTTCGAGCAGGATGTCGCCATCGCGCTCGGCCTTGACCAGTTGCCAGACCGTCAGGCGGTCGTCGAGGGGCAACGCTTCGAGAATATGGGCGACGTCGGCAGGGTGCAGCTCATCGAGCTTGCGTTGCAGCTCGTTCAGGTTCTGGCGATGCACCAGACCTTCGACCAGATCCTTGTTCTGGCCTTCCTGGCGATGCGCCAGGTCTTCGACAAGCCGGTGCCGCTGCAACAGTTCGACCACCTGGGCCAGGCGGTCCTGCAGGCTTTCTTGCGGCTTTTTGGTTTCTACTTCATTCATGACGCACTCCACCCCCAGCGGAGGAGCACGCCGGGGCAATCAATCGATTACAGCCTGATTGGCACAAGAGAAAATTGAACGACTACTGGGTAAGTCCATGGGAAAGATTCCGAATGCCCTGTGGGGCGGACCGCGCGATTATAACACTGACAACTGACACTGCCGCAGCGAAATACAGGCAATACAAGCGCTTGCGGATGCTGCTGCCTAGTATGGACAGCGCCAGGTTACAGAAAGTCACTCACTGGCGGTTTTATCTGGGGCGAGCCTGATGGTTCCAGGCGGCGGAAATGAAAAAGGCCTGCATCGTTGCAGGCCTTTTCAATATGGCGGACTCAGGAGGATTCGAACCTCCGACCGCTCGGTTCGTAGCCGAGTACTCTATCCAGCTGAGCTATGAGTCCATGAGTGTTTTTATACCAGATCACCACTGGTTCTGATTTCAACCACTTTACAGTGATTGCCATCGAGAGATGGCGGACTCAGGAGGATTCGAACCTCCGACCGCTCGGTTCGTAGCCGAGTACTCTATCCAGCTGAGCTATGAGTCCGCGAAGCGTTGCGCATTATAGATTCAAAATCTTCGTTATCAAGTTTTTTCGTTCATTTACAACGACTTGCTAACGTTTTTCTATATTGCTTTATATGGCGGAGAAGGGGGGATTCGAACCCCCGACACCCTTTTGAGGTGTACTCCCTTAGCAGGGGAGCGCCTTCGGCCACTCGGCCACCTCTCCGCAACACGGGGCGCATCATACCTGCCTTTACCCCGTTTGCAAAGCCAAAAATCGGATAAAAATTAATGGCTTGGTTCGTCATCCTTTTCTTTCTGGATGCGCTGGTAAATCTCCTCACGGTGTACGGCAACCTCTTTTGGCGCGTTCACGCCAATGCGTACCTGATTACCCTTCACACCCAGCACAGTGACGGTCACCTCGTCACCCACCATCAAGGTCTCCCCGACCCGGCGAGTCAGAATCAGCATTCCTTTCTCCTTAAAACGGATTCAGTCAGAAAATAGTCTGCAAGATAAAACGGACGGTACTCCGTGAACCCAAGCCTGGCACTCTCACAAGGTATGTGACCTGCCAGTGCGCGCTCAAAGTTCCCTTCGCTCCACCCCAAACGACGGAAGGCGCAATGCGCCTTTCCTGCTCTGCTCACTCCCCCTTACTGGCCGGAGCATCCAGTTCGAAGGCGGTATGCAGCGCACGCACTGCAAGCTCGAGGTATTTCTCCTCGATCACCACCGACACCTTGATCTCGGAGGTCGAGATCATCTGAATATTGATGTTTTCCCTGGCCAGCGCCTCGAACATGCAGCTGGCGACGCCCGCGTGGGAGCGCATGCCAACCCCTACAATGGATACCTTGGCGATCTCCGTGTCGCCAACGACTTCACGCGCCTTGAGCTCACCCGCCGCCTTCTGCAGCACTTGCAGGGCATTGTTGTAGTCATTGCGGTGCACGGTGAAGGTGAAGTCCGTGGTGTTATCGTGCGCGACGTTCTGCACGATCATGTCCACCTCGACGTTCGCGGCGCTGATGGGGCCGAGAATCCTGAACGCCACGCCGGGAGTGTCCGGAACGCCGCGAATGGTCAGCTTGGCTTCGTCACGGTTGAAAGCGATGCCGGAGATAATGGGCTGTTCCATGGGTTCCTCTTCGTCAAGGGTGATGAGGGTACCGGGCCCCTCCTGGAAACTGTGCAAGACACGCAACGGCACGCTGTATTTGCCGGCGAACTCGACGGCGCGAATCTGCAACACCTTGGAGCCCAGGCTGGCCATCTCCAGCATTTCCTCGAAGGTGATGCGGTCGAGGCGACGCGCCTTGGCGACCACACGCGGATCGGTGGTGTAGACGCCGTCCACGTCGGTGTAGATCTGGCACTCGTCCGCCTTCAGCGCAGCGGCCAGGGCGACGCCGGTGGTATCGGAACCACCACGGCCCAAGGTGGAGATGTTGCCCTGCTCGTCCACGCCCTGGAACCCGGCGACCACCACCACGCGCCCCGCCGAGAGCTCGTCGCGAATCTTCTGTGCGTCGATGCTGAGGATGCGTGCCTTGGTGTGCACGCTGTCGGTGACGATACCGGCCTGGCTGCCCGTGTAGGAAATGGCGGGCACGCCACGCTCGATCAGGGCCATGGCCAACAGCGCGATGGTCACCTGCTCGCCGGTGGAAACCATCACGTCCAGTTCGCGCGGCACCGGTTGTTGGCTGATTTGCCGGGCCAGGTCGATCAGGCGGTTGGTTTCCCCGCTCATGGCCGAGACCACCACCACAATGTCATCGCCGCGCTCGCGGAAACGCTGGACCTTCTCGGCCACCTGCTGGATGCGCTCGACCGTGCCGACCGAGGTGCCACCGAACTTCTGTACGATCAATGCCATTCTTATCGCCTACACCGCCCCGAAGGGCATCCAGTGAATTCCTGCATTCGCTGCGTCAGCGGCACAAGGGCCATTCGGCCCCTTGCCGAAGCACTCAGACGCGCTGTTCGACGAAAGCCACGGCCTGGGCCAGGGTCTCGTCCAGCCGGGACGGCTCAGTGCCGCCACCCTGGGCCATGTCGGGACGACCGCCGCCTTTACCGCCGACACCCGCAGCGGCCTGCTTCATCAGGTCGCCCGCCTTGAGCTTGGCAGTCAGGTCCTGGGTCACACCAGCGACCAGTACCACCTTGCCGTCCAGCTCGCTGCCCAGCAGTATCAACGCGCTGCCCAGCTTGTTCTTCAATTGGTCGACCAGGGCCAGCAAGGCCTTGCCATCCAGACCATCCAGGCGCGCGGCCAGCACCTTGACGCCTTTCACGTCCACGGCGGAACCCACCAGGTCATCGCCCGTGGCACTGGTGGCCTTGGCCTTCAACTGTTCCAGTTCCTTTTCCAACTGGCGATTGCGCTCCAGCAGGCCGCCGAGCTTCTCCAGCAGGTTGTCGCGGCTGCCCTTGACCAGGGTGGCGGCGTCCTTGAGCTGCTCCTCGGCACCGTTCAGGTAGGCCAGGGCGCCAGCACCGGTAACCGCTTCCAACCGACGGACGCCTGCCGCGACGCCGCCTTCGCTGGTGATCTTGAACACGCCGATATCGCCCGTGCGGGCAGCATGGGTACCGCCACACAGTTCAACCGAAAAGCCTGCGCCCATGGTCAGGACACGGACCCGGTCGCCGTACTTTTCGCCGAACAGGGCCATGGCGCCCTTGCGCTTGGCGGTCTCGATGTCGGTCTCTTCGGTTTCCACGGGCGTGTTGCGGCGGATCTCAGCGTTGACGCGATCCTCCAGCGCCTTCAACTGAGCGGGAGTGATGGCTTCGAAGTGGCTGAAATCGAAACGCAGGCGCTGGCTGTCCACCAACGAGCCTTTCTGGCTGACATGCTCGCCAAGGATTTCCCGCAGCGCCGCATGCAACAGGTGGGTCGCCGAGTGGTTCAGGGCCGTGGCCTGGCGCACCGAGGCATCCACCACGGCATCGACCTGCTCGCCCACGGCCAGGCTGCCAGCAGCCAGCACGCCATGGTGCAGGAACGCCGCGCCCGCCTTGTTGGTGTCCTGCACGTCAAAGCGGGCATCGCCAACCTGCAGATAGCCGCTGTCGCCGACCTGACCACCAGACTCGGCATAGAACGGTGTCCGGTCGAGCACCACCACGCCCGCCTCGCCAGCCTGCAGGCGTTCGACCGCCACGCCGTCGCGGAACAGCGCCAGCACACGGCCCTGGTCGCGGGTCACGGCATAACCGGTAAAGCGGGTTTCGCCCTCGACCTTGACCAGGCTGTTGTAGTCCATACCAAAGGCGCTGGCCGAACGAGCACGCTCGCGCTGGGCCTGCATCTCGCGTTCGAAGCCGTCCTCGTCGAGGCTCAGGCCGCGCTCGCGGGCAATATCGCCGGTCAGGTCGACCGGGAAGCCGTAGGTGTCATAGAGCTTGAACACTACGTCACCAGGAATCACCTTGCCTTGCAGGCCGGCCAGATCCTGTTCGAGGATTTTCAGCCCTTGCTCCAGGGTCTTGGCGAACTGCTCTTCCTCGTTCTTCAACACGCGCTCGATATGCGCCTGCTGTTGCTTGAGTTCGGGAAAGGCATCGCCCATCTCGGCCACCAGCGCGGCGACGATACGATGGAAGAAAGTGCCCTTGGCGCCCAGCTTGTTACCGTGCCGGCTGGCCCGGCGAATGATGCGCCGCAGCACATAGCCACGCCCTTCGTTGGACGGCGTGACGCCATCGGCGATCAGGAAGCCGCAGGAACGGATATGGTCGGCCACCACCTTCAGCGAAGCCTGGCCTTCGTTGGCGCAACCGATGGCATCGGCGGCGGCATTCAGCAGGCTCTGGAACAGGTCGATCTCGTAGTTCGAGTTGACGTGCTGCAACACCGCGCTGATGCGCTCCAACCCCATGCCGGTGTCCACGCTCGGCGCCGGCAGCGGGTGCAGCACGCCGTCAGCAGTACGGTTGAACTGCATGAAGACGTTGTTCCAGATCTCGATGTAGCGATCGCCGTCTTCCTCCGGCGAGCCGGGCGGGCCTCCCCAGATATGCGCGCCGTGGTCGAAGAAGATTTCCGTGCAGGGACCGCAAGGGCCGGTATCGCCCATGGCCCAGAAGTTGTCCGATGCGTACGGCGCACCTTTGTTGTCACCGATGCGGATCAGTCGCTCGGCCGGCACGCCGACGTCCTTGTTCCAGATGTCGTAGGCCTCGTCATCGCTGGCGTAGACGGTGACCCAGAGTTTTTCCTGCGGCAGGTTCAGCCACTGCTCGCTGGTCAGGAACTCCCAGGCGAAAGTGATGGCATCGCGCTTGAAGTAGTCGCCGAAGCTGAAGTTACCGAGCATCTCGAAGAAGGTATGGTGGCGCGCGGTGTAGCCGACGTTCTCCAGGTCGTTGTGCTTGCCGCCGGCACGCACGCACTTCTGGCTGGTGGTGGCACGGGTATAGGCGCGCTTTTCCAGGCCGAGGAAGCAGTCCTTGAACTGGTTCATCCCTGCGTTGGTGAACAGCAGGGTCGGATCGTTCGCCGGGATCAGCGAACTGGAGGCGACGCGGGTATGCCCCTTCGCTTCGAAGAAGCGGAGGAAGGCTTCACGGATTTCAGCGCTTTTCATAGATTCTTCCAGGAAACGACGGCCCGGCGACCGCACAGGGAATGGCATCGAAACCCTGTTGCAGCGAGCGACTAATAGCCGGCAAAGGGCCGCATTATATCGGCGTTATCCGCCGGGTATATAGAAAATGACCAATTGCCCGGTCAGCGCAATAACTTGCTGTCGAGCACTTTCGAACCGGCGCCGAGCAGGGTCTCGGTAATGTCGACAAAATCCTCGGTACTGACTTTGTCCAGGCGCATCAGGCCACGGCTGACATCATCCAGCGAGTGCCGGCTCTTGCTGCGCTGGCGGATCTCTTTGTCCAGGTCCTGGAGCAGCAGAACGGCCCTGGCGGTCACCGGCCCGCTGGCACGGTCAGTGCGCAGACTGTCGACACTTTTGCTCCATTTGATCAGATGCGCCCGCACGGCCTGATAGCGTTCTTCGCTCATGCCGCCGGCACGACGCATCAGTTCGATGGCGTAATACTCGGCGATGCCTTCGGTGATCCAGTCACTTCGGTCACGGGCACGGATGCGACTGAAGACATGCACCAACTCATGCACCAGCGAACTGGTGCCGTTTTCGCTGACCAGCGGACGGTCGGCGTGCATGAACAGCGAATTGGGCCCGGAAAGGCCGCCACGCCACATCGGATCGCCAGCGCCGACCACCAGCAGCTTGGCCGGGTCACGCGGGAACACCTGCTGCACCTGCGGCCAGACGAAGGTGAGCAGGGTCAGGATATCCATGCGTCGCACGCCCTCGCCCACCGGTGCGGAAACGCTGACATCGGTTTCCCCCAGGCGAGTGCGGCGCGTACCCAGCTTGCCGGCCACCATCCAGCCGGTGGGCCGGTCGAACAGGCGCTCGGGGTTGTCGATACGGAAGCGGTTCTTGCCGATGCGCGGCCAGCCGGTCTCGACGCTTTTCCAGCCGTCCGGCAGCTCGAAGGCCAGGCGGGCGGTCAGCCGGGTGCCCTCTCGCTCGTCGAGCCTGGCGGACGGGATCAGGTCATCACCACGAAACAGCGCCCAGTCATCCGTCATGCGGGCATCGTAACGGCCATTGTCGCGGACACTGCTCAAGCGTACCCGATAGCTGAGCACTGCCTTGCCACTGGCCGGACGCCAGACGCCACGACCTGGCTGCGCCTCGCTCCATTCACCATCGGCCTGGAAATCGCTGTAGCGACCGTCGTCGCCCAGGTTGAAGTCGAAAGAGCGGATGACCTCGCCCTTCTCCAGGATCACGCGTACCAGCGCCTGCCCATCCTCGGGCAGAAGGCTGACCTGATAATCCAGGTCGGATTTGGGCGCAGCGACAGCGGTCATGCTGCCGAGGGACAGGAGCGGCACAACGAGCAGCGGCAGCAAACGAACGGGCATGACGGAACTCCTCAAGGGAACGGATCAACCAGCACGGAAAATCAGGTATTGCTCCCAATCATCCTCATCCACACTGTCTTCGGCAATCATGCGACCCGCCTGGGAAATGCGCTCGTCATGTACCGCCTGCCGGTCACCGCAGACCAGGTGATGCCATAGCGGCAGGTCCTTGCCTTCGGCCACCAGCCGATAACCGCAGGTTGGCGGCAACCATTTGAAATCCACCGCATCGGCGGCGGTCAGCTGGATGCAATCAGGCACGCTCGCGCGTCGGGCGGGATAGTCACTGCACTGGCAGGTCTGCAGGTCCAGCAGCTTGCAGGCCACGCGGGTGTAGTAGACGGCGCCATCTTCCTCGTCTTCCAGTTTCTGCAGGCAGCACAGGCCGCAGCCATCGCACAGCGACTCCCACTCGTCACGATCGAGCTGGGAGAGCGTCTTGCGTATCCAGAAGGGTTCGACTTTGGCAGCCATGAAAGCGGGCAGTCACACAGGGTAAAAGGCCGGCAAGTCTAGGGTCTGCCGCACCGCGCTTCAAGCGCCAGGCATGGCCGAACAGGACGAACGGAAAGCGGCAGAAACCCGCCGCCGTACCGGCCAGCCGTCAGACCGGGTCGTTGCGCGTCAGCAGCTCTTCCGGCAGGTGCTGGATATAGTCGTCCTCGGGCGGCGGCATCTGCAGGTGATAGCCCTGCTGGTCGAGGTTGGCCAGCACCTGAGCGATATCTTCCCGGGCCAGTTGGCGCTCGGGGCTCAGGACCATATCGAACGCATGGATGGGCGCGCCGAACGCCGCCAGCAAGGCCTCAGGCACACGTGCCAGGGCATCCTGCTTCAATACATACAGGTACATCTCGTTCTTGCGCCGACTCTTGTAGATCGAGCAGATACGTTTCATGGCTGACGCTCCAGAATATCCAGCAGGGCCTGTCCCATCAGTTCGCGACGCCAGCCGCGCAGGGAGTCGGGCAAATGGTAGGGACCGTTGGGGTAGCCGGTCTTGAGCAGGGCTTCGAGCACCTTCTTGCGCAACATCAGCTCGGGCACGATCTCCAGGCGCTCCGCCTCACGCTGGCCGACCACGCGCAGCTTCTTGAGCAGGCTCGACACCTCCAGCGGCAGCGGTTCGGGCAGGGCTGCAGGCCAGTCCTGCTCGGGAAGCGAGGCCGACTGGCGGATGATCTCCAGCAGGGTCTCGCCATCCTGGCGCACGGTGCGCGGGTGCATGTCCTCGATACGCGCCAGGCTGACCAGGTCCTGCGGCTGGGTACGCGCCAGCGGCCACAGGCTGTTCTCGCGCACGACGCGGTTGCGCGGCACATCGCGCTCACGGGCCTCACGCTCACGCCAGGCCGCCAGCTCACGCATGACGGCCAGTTGCTGCGGCCGCAAGCGCCAGGCCTGCTTGATGTCGCGGTAGACCTCTCGCGGATCGACCACACGGCGAAGTTGGCTGACCTGTTCTGCACCGTCATCCAGTATCCAGGCCAACTTGTCGGCAGACAGACGGGCGCTCAAGGCCAGGTAAAGCTCGGCCAGGTACTGCACGTCCTCGGCGGCATAGCGCACCTGGGTATCACTGAGCGGGCGCTGCAACCAGTCGGAACGCGTCTCGCCCTTGGGCAGCTCGATATCCAGCACCTGGTGGACCAGGCGCGAATAACCCATGGAGAAACCGATATTCAGGTAGCCCGCCGCCACTTGCGTATCGAACAGCGGCACCGGCAGGGCACCGGCAAGGTGCAGGAAGACCTCCAGGTCCTCGCTGCCGGCATGCAGCACCTTGACCACGCCGGGATGCTCCAGCAGCGCGGCGAACGCACGCCAGTCCGAGATCGACAGCGGATCGATCAGCCAGACTTCATGGCCATCGCAGACCTGCAACAGGCCGGCGATCGGATAAAAGGTATCGACCCGCATGAACTCGGTATCCAGCGCCACATAAGGCTGCTGGCTCCAGCGTTCGCAAAGCCGGGCAAGTTGCTCGTCGTCGAGCACCCATTGGATTTCCTGGGACAAAGGTGACTCCTTGAGTTCCCGTTCGAAGCCCATGTCACACCAGGCCGAAAGGCGCGCAGTATACCCGCCCCGACCGGCCCTCGCGATGAAACATCCACATACCCGGTGCCTCGTCCATACGGTCACGAACGGTCCCAACGGTCACGCCGCGGCTTGCTATACACTCCCCCGCGAACGGACCGCAAACCGCGAAATAGAGCCTGCCCGGCACCATTCAGGATGAACCCGGTCCAACACGGCAGGTGTAAACCGTCCACTGGAGTGATAGCCAAGAATGAAAACAATAGGGTTGAAAACCGCACTGGCCATGACCGTCGGTGCACTCACTGGCCAGGCCCTTGCGGCAGGTTACGCGCTCAACGAACAAAGCATCAGCGGCATGGGCACCTCCTACGCCGGCCGCTCGTCGGCGGCGGACGACGCCTCGACCCTGTTCGGCAACCCCGCCGGCATGGCCCGCCTGAAACGTGAAGAAGCCAGCTTCGGCATCGCCGCCCTCCACGCCAAGACGGACATCAGCGACACCAGCAGCCCGTCCTATGTCAGCGGCAGCAACGACGGCGACATGGTGCCATTCACTGCCGTCCCCATGGGTTACTACGTCAAGCCACTGGACGAAAAATGGGCGATCGGTGTCGGCGTCTACGTCCCCTTCGGCATGATCACCGACTATGAGAGCGGATTCGAAGGCCGCTACTTCGGTAACTACAGCGAAGTACGGGTCATCACCCTGCAACCCACCGTCAGTTATCGCTTCAACGAGCAGTTGTCGATCGGCTTCGGACCGACCATCAACCGTATCGACGGCCAGTTGGAAAGCGCTTCCCTGAGCCGCTTCACTCCCGGCAGCAACGACGGACAAGTGAAGGTCAAAGGCAACGACACGGCACTCGGTTTCAATCTGGGCGTTCTTTATGAATTCACACCGCACACCCGTGCAGGCCTGACCTACCACTCCAAAGTCGAGTACCGGCTCAAGGGCGACACCCGCCTGTCAGGCCCGGCGTTCGATCAACTGGCCTCGGCCGGCATACCCGCCCCAGGCAAGTACAAGGCCTCACTCGACCTCGACAGCCCCGAGTCGCTCGACTTCTCCATCACCCACGAGCTGAACGACCAGTGGACCCTCTACGCCGGTGCCACCTGGACGCGCTGGAGCCGCTTCGAAGCATTGGTCATCGAGAACAAGGGCATACCCGCCCAGTTGCAACCGACCCTCGCCCCCATCGTCGAAGAACAGCACTGGCATGACACCTGGGCCTATGCCCTCGGCGCCGCCTACAAGCTCAGCCCGCAATGGACACTGCGCAGCGGCCTGGCCTTCGACCAGAGCCCGACCAACAACGTCGACCGCTCGCCACGGGTTCCTTCCGGCGACCGTACCGCCGTAAGCCTGGGCCTGGCCTGGAACCCCAGCGACGACGTGACCCTGGACTTCGCTTACAGCTACCTGTGGGAAGAAGACATCAAGGTCAATCGCAGCCGTAACAACGCCTCCCAAACTTATTCAGCCAAGTACGAGAACAGCGCACACGGCTTCGGCGCGGGACTGACCTACCGCTTCTGATTCATTGACGGGAATGCACAGCGCTCACCGGGGGAGGTGAAACGAGCCGCCGGTGCGCACGGCGTCACCCTGGCGGCTGCGGACCTACTCCAGCAGCGCTTGCGACGGTTCGCCCGTCGCTCAAAACATCCGGCTCAGCCAGGATATCGCCAGCCCCAGCCCAAGCCCCGCAAAACCAGCCGCGTAGAACACGAAGTCGACGCGTGCTTCGCGCTGGTCCTCTTCCTGGCGCTCACGCTGGGCACGCTTCGACGCATCGACCTGGGGCCGCCGCATGGCCGCCACGACACGTTGACGCCGGCGTGTGGTCACCAGCACCCAGGAACCAGT
This sequence comes from Pseudomonas sp. ABC1, assembly GCF_013395055.1. Classification (NCBI taxonomy): domain Bacteria; kingdom Pseudomonadati; phylum Pseudomonadota; class Gammaproteobacteria; order Pseudomonadales; family Pseudomonadaceae; genus Pseudomonas; species Pseudomonas sp. ABC1. The sequence continues at coordinate 3,329,598 of NZ_CP058349.1, read as the reverse complement.
GAGACTGATGATAAGCGCAAGACAATTGAGCACCAGGGACACGGGAATACATTCACTCTAAGGCTGGCCCGGATACGATCCAGGCGGTTGAAGACAAAACCTGCCGGCGGAGGCGCTGACGGCCTGGGCAACCCGAAAGGGTATCAAGGGTTGAACCAGACTCGCCCCATGGAAAGACGAAATGCACAGGCCTGACTTTTCAGGAAGCTATTGAGACCCACAGACACCGAATAACCGGAACGACAGGACGCCGGCGAATGCCGGCGTCCATGGAGGTCACTGGGCCAGGGTCTGGCCTATGCGCTGGTCACGGAAGACCCGGGTCAACGCATCGCTCATCACTTCACTGATCAGCTTGGTGTTGGTCTGCTCGTTGGGCGCCATGCCGAAGCGCTGATTGAGGGACGCGCCATAACGGCCACTGTAGCTGCGTCCGGCATTCTGCACTTCGACGCGGTAGGTCGCGCTGATATCGGCCTCGGTCACATACAGCCCTTCCTTCGGCGACTGGTACTTCAGTTCGGCCAGGGTCAGGGTCAACTGCGGCGCGTTATAGGCGTTCGGCGTAGGGGTGAAACCCAGCAGACGCACGGCGGCCTCGACCTGGGTCTGCAGCCTGGGCAGGACCTTCGCACTGGGCACGATGATGGAGCTGGTTTCCGGATAGAGCCCGCCACGGGTGCCGAGGGACTGCGACGCACGACCATCGACGACCCGCACGACCACCGGCTGGCCACGACCGAGTGCCGCAATGCTTTCGTTGAGCTTTGGCTGAGGATCCAGTTGCTGCGGGCTATGGGCGCAACCAGCAAGCACCAGAACGGATGCGGCAATGAAACCCGACACAAGACGCTGAAGCATGCTGCTTTCTCCCGGTAATGAATCCAAGGGGCGCAGTATATCCAGAGCCGCCATGGCCGCACAGCCATAACAAAAAATGGCTGGAGCCCCTTTCAGTGGCGGATGACCGTGGCCAAGCGGAGGAAGTGACATCAATAAAAAACCGCCCGACAGCCGAAGCTGCGGGTGGTTCTTATGTGCACTGGCCAAACGCGTCAGGGCAGGAAAACTGCCCTGGTGATTCGTCTCAGACGAGCTCCAGACGCTGGTTGGACTGCGCACTGACTTCGCGATAGACATCGGCGCTGTCACGCAGAGCCGCCTCACGCGCCGGGAAGATCTCGGCCAGCTTGGCCGACCAGGCCTCGCTGCGTGCCTGCTCGGGGAAGCAGCGCTCGATCAGATCGAGCATGATCGATACGGTGACCGATGCACCCGGCGAAGCCCCCAGCAGGGCAGCGATGCTGCCATCGCCGGCGGCGACCAGTTCGGTACCGAACTGCAGCACACCACCTTTCTTCTCGTCCTTCTTGATGATCTGCACGCGCTGGCCTGCGATCTCCAGGCGCCAGTCCTCATCCTTCGCCTCAGGATAGAAGGCGCGCAGCGACTCCAGGCGCTCGGCCATGGTCTGGCGCACTTCCTTGATCAGGTAGCGGGTCAGGTCCATGTTGTCGCGCGCGACGGCCAGCATGGGTCCGATATTGCCCGGACGGATGGACAGCGGCAGGTCGAGGATCGAACCTTGTTTGAGGAACTTGGTGGTGAAGCCGGCGTAAGGCCCGAACAGCAGGGACTTCTTGCCGTCGACGACGCGGGTGTCGAGGTGCGGCACGGACATCGGCGGCGCACCGACGGCGGCCTGGCTGTAGACCTTGGCCTGATGCTGGCTGACCACGTCGGGGTTGTCGCAACGCAGCCACTGGCCGCTCACCGGGAAGCCGCCGTAGCCCTTGCCTTCCTCGATACCGGAGAGTTGCAGCAGTTGCAGCGCGGCACCACCCGCACCCAGGAACACGAAACCGGCATTCAGTCGGCGTACGGCGCCACTGCGGGCATCACGCGCCTCGACCTGCCAGCCATCGGCCTTGCGCTCGAGGCCTGTCACCTTGTGGCTATAGGAGATACGCACACCGTCGCGCTTCGACAGATAGTCGAGCAATTGCAGGGTCAGTGCGCCGAAGTTGACGTCGGTACCGTTCAGGGCACGGGTGGCGGCGATCGGCTCATCCTCGGCACGGCCCGGCAGCACCAGCGGCATCCATTCGGCCAGGGTCTGACGCTCTTCCGAATAGACCATGTCGGCGAAGGCATGGTGCTGGGTCAGCGCGTCGAAGCGCTTCTTCAGGAAACCGATGTCTTTGCTGCCACGCACGAAGCTCAGGTGCGGCACAGGATTGATGAACGAACGTGGAGAGCCGAAACCCGACTGGGTGGTCAGGTAGGACCAGAACTGCTTGGACACTTCGAACTGGGTGTTGATGTGCACCGCTTTCTTGATGTCGATCGAGCCGTCCTTGCCCTGGGGCGTGTAGTTCAGCTCGCAGAGACCGGCGTGGCCGGTACCGGCATTGTTCCAGGGGTTGGAGCTTTCGGATGCGCCAGCCTCCCGCAACTCGACGATTTCCAGCCGGACGTCGGGGTTCAGTTCCTTGAGCAGCACAGCCAGGGTTGCGCTCATGATGCCGGCCCCAACCAACACCACATCCACTGCTTCGCTTTCGTGTTGCGTCATTAACGCGTTCTCCAGAATCACAGCATTAACTGTCATGACCGCAGTACGCGGGCACGTGAAACCCACCAGCCAGACGACCTCGACGCAGACGCGCCCTGGTCACTGCTCGGGATGTTGCACCCGAGGGCCGGTTGGAAACTCCGGCCAACTATGGAAGGGCGGCTTTTGGCCTCCTTCCTTCCGTTACCTGCTGCCTGGAGCGCACCTGGCGGCTCTGGACGGACAGCCCGCAACGGGTGAATCCGGTGTGCGGCGCCTGCGCCGCAACGAACGAGGCGCTACGCTCAGGCGCGAGCCGCCTCGATCACTTCGATATACGGCTGTGCCAGTGGCTGATCGGCCACCAGGGCGACGAAATCATTGCCTTCGGCATCCCGTGCGCCGAGGTCATGACCCGCTTCGACGAAGAACGCGACGAAGCGCTCGAAGTCGTTCACTCGCAGTCCACGGTAGGCCTTGATCAACTTGTGCAGAGAAGGCGGCGTGTCATCGGCAGGCTCGGGTTCCAGGAAAAGCTTGACCCACTCGTCCGAGATTTCATCACCGATCACCTGTTTCTTGTCTTTGCGCATGCTGTCACCAGACCTACGGACACTTACGGGGGCGGCAGTTTACTCTTCGCAGGCAGCATGCTCAACGCACCAGACCGGCTTGCGACCAAGGTCGTACTCCGGGGACACGACAATGGACGTATGAAAACAAAAGGCGGACAGTTGGGCGCTCCATTGTCTACCGACCCGGGAGGGCCAGCATGAAGTTGCCGCCTCTGTTCGCCGCATGGCGCCAGACCCTGAGCATGGGCTACAACGCCCAGTCACTACGCGGCGACATCAGCGCCGGTCTGACGGTCGGCATCATCGCCATCCCCCTGGCCATGGCGCTGGCCATCGCGGTCGGCGTCCCGCCGCAGCACGGCCTCTATACGATCCTGGTCGCAGCGCCTCTCATCGCCTTCACTGGCGGATCGCGCTTCAACGTCTCCGGGCCGACCGCCGCGTTCGTCGTCATCCTGCTGCCCATCACCCAGCAATACGGCCTTGGCGGCCTGCTGCTGTGCACCATGATGGCCGGCATGATCCTGATCCTGCTCGGCCTGCTGCGGGCCGGGCGGTTGATCGGTTTCATCCCCTACCCGGTCACGCTGGGCTTCACTGCCGGGATCGGTATCGTCATCGCCACCCTGCAGATCAAGGACGCCCTCGGCCTGCAACTGGACGGGCAGCCGCAGAACTATGTGGAAAGCATCTCCATGCTGGCCAGTGCCCTGCCCACCGCCCACCTGGGCGATGCCCTGGTCGCCATCGCCTGCCTGGCGATCCTGATCGTCTGGCCTCGCTGGGTACCGAAGGTGCCCGGCCATCTGGTAGCCCTGGCAGCGGGCGCGCTGCTCGGCTGGCTGCTGGAAAGCAATGGACTGGAAGTGGCAACCCTTGGCGAGCGTTTCAGCTACGACGTCGATGGCGTTTCCCATCCCGGCATTCCACCCTTCCTGCCGGACTTCGTCTGGCCCTGGCAGTTGCCCGGTGCCGACGGCCAGCCATTGCAACTGTCCTATGAACTGCTGCATCAACTGATGGGCCCGGCCTTCGCCATCGCCATGCTCGGCGCCATCGAATCACTGTTGTGCGCGGTGGTCGCCGACGGCATGACCGGTGGCAGCCACGACCCCAACGCCGAGCTGCTCGGCCAGGGACTCGGCAACCTGGTGGCGCCTCTGTTCGGCGGCATCACCGCCACTGCAGCCATCGCCCGTAGCGCTGCCAACGTGCGCGCAGGGGCCTTTTCACCGCTGGCGGCGATCATCCATGCCGGGGTGGTGTTGCTGGCCATGCTCTGGCTAGCGCCGTTGTTCAGCTACCTGCCGATGGCGGCACTGGCGGCGCTGTTGCTGATGGTTGCCTGGAACATGAGCGAAGCGCCGCATGTGCTGCGCACACTGCGCATCGCGCCGCGCAACGATGTGCTGGTGCTGCTGACCTGCCTGTCGCTGACCGTATTGTTCGACATGGTATTGGCGGTGGGCGTCGGCCTGTTGCTGGCGGCGGGGCTGTTCATCAAGCGCATGAGCGACCTGACCGGCACCTCGGGCCTGTCACGCATCCAGGCCCGGCAGATGCAGGCGCTGCCGGAGCACGTCGCCGCCTATGCGATACGCGGCCCGCTGTTCTTCGGCGCTGCGGAAAAGGCACTGGGCGTGCTGCGCCGTTTCAATCCGGACGTGAAGGTGGTGATCGTCGACATGAGCGCGGTGCCGATGCTGGACATGACCGCCCTGGCGGCCTTCGAGAGCGTCCTGCATGACTACCAGCGCCAAGGGGTTGCGCTGATCCTGTCGGGCTGCAATGCCCAGATACGCCTGAAACTGCGCCATGCCCTCGGGCAAGGCCATCGCCCGCACCATGCACGGGACCTCAATCAGGCGCGCAGCAAGGCCATGGGGCTGCTCGAACATGCGTGACGCCGGCAAGGCCGGCGTCACGGTAACCGCGTCGGCTAATTACAGCGGACGCAGGTTGATTTCCACACGGCGGTTCTGCGCACGCCCTTCCGCCGAAGCATTGTTGCCGATCGGCTGGCTGGAGGCGGCACCGTAGGACGAAATGCGGCTGGCCGCTACGCCGTTGGCGGCCAGGTAGGACGCCACGCTCTGGGCGCGACGGGTGGACAGGTCCTGGTTCAACTGCGCGGAGCCCGTGCTGTCGGTATGGCCGACGATGTCCACGCCGTTCTTGTTGAACTCCTTGAACACCAGCACCAGGGAGTTCAGGGTCGGGTAGAAGCTGCTGGAAATATCCGCCGAGTTACTGGCGAAGGTGATATTGCCCGGCATGATCAGCGTCAGGTTGTCGCCATTGCGCTGCACCTGTACACCAGTGCCCTGCAACGTCTGGCGCAGCTTGGCTTCCTGGGTGTCGACGTAGTAGCCGTAGCCACCCGCGGCCGCCCCGGCGACAGCGGCACCGATCAGCGCGCCCTTGGCACGGTCCTTCTTGCTCGAAGTCGCCGCGCCGATCACTGCCCCCGTGGCGGCGCCGATCCCGCCGTAGACCCCAGCCTTGCCAGCCTGCTGTTCACCGGTATAGGGATTGTTGGTACAGCCCGCGAGCAACGCGACACTGACAGCCAGGGCAGTCAAGCTCAGCTTCTTCATATGGTCTTCCTTCATCTACGTTCTGTTGGCAGGCGTGCCCTTCGTCACGCCTGCAAGGCGTCTCAAGACTAACACCGGAGCGCCACGGGAAAAGCCGCTGACCGGAAACACGCTGTCCGAAAGACCATGGCTGAAACAACGAGTTCAATCAGGCCGCAGGGGTGTTTCTCCCCTCTCCCGCAAGCGGGAGAGGGGGCAACTGTGGGCGCTACCCATGGAAACCCATGTGATCTGCACCATATGAACAAGTATGTCGGCCTTCATACAATCACCCCGCCCATACCACCGCGCCCGCTTTCGCTTGCAACCAGTCGCCTGCTGCTTATAGCCTGCCGCCCAATATCCTCCAGCCCTCCAGGGAGCCCTTCGCCATGACCGAACCACTCGTTATCGACCCCAGCCACAAAGCCGATGCCTGTGTGATCTGGCTGCATGGCCTGGGTGCCGACCGCTACGACTTCCAGCCCGTCGCCAGCGCCCTGCAACAGCGCCTGGACTCGACCCGGTTCATCCTGCCGCAGGCGCCGACGCGCGCGGTCACCATCAATGGCGGCTGGAGCATGCCAAGCTGGTACGACATCATCGCCCTGTCTCCCGCCCGCGCCATCGACCGCGACCAGATGGAAGCCTCCGCCCAGGCCCTTATCGAACTCGCCGAGGCCCAGCGCAACAGCGGCATCGACCCTGCCCGCATCTTCTTCGCCGGTTTCTCCCAGGGCGGTGCCGTCGCCCTGCACACGGCCTTCCTGCGCTGGCAGGGACCGCTGGGCGGTGTCATCGCCCTCTCCACCTATGCGCCGACCTTTCCAGAGGCCCTGCAACTGTCAGCCGACGCTCGCCAACGCCCCACCCTCTGCCTGCACGGCACCCGCGACGACGTGGTGCTGACCGCCATGGGCCGCGCCGCGCACGACGGCCTGCTGGCCGCTGGCGTCGACGTGCAATGGCGTGACTACCCGATGGGGCACGAAGTGCTGCCCGAAGAGGTACTCGATATCGGCGACTGGCTTGCCGAACGCCTGCAACGCGACTGAATCGCCGCAGATACCGGCACGGCGGGCAATGCTTCGCCCTGCTGGCGTCTTGCATTACACTGGCGCCGGACTTTCCCAGAATCAGATGATGAGATGACCGTGCTCAAAGCACTCAAGAAGATTTTCGGCCAGGACGCGGCACCACAGCCCGCCGTAGCGCCACAGCCCGAGCCAGCCCCCGCGCCCACCGCACAACGCCAGGACAAGCCGGCCAAACCCGCCCGCACCGGCGAGAAACCTGCGGGCAATGCAGAACGTACCCGACGGGCACGCCCAAAGAAGCCTGAAACACCGGCACGCCCCGCCTGGAAGCGCGAAGACTTCCAGGTCGAACCCGCCGAAGGCAAGACACGCTTCCACGACTTCGCACTCTCCGACAGCCTGATGCATGCCATCCAGGACCTCGGCTTCCCCTATTGCACGCCGATCCAGGCACAAGTGCTGGGCTACACCCTGAAGGGCCGCGACGCCATCGGCCGCGCCCAGACCGGCACCGGCAAGACCGCCGCCTTCCTCATTTCCACCATCACCCAGTTGCAGCAGACGCCCCCTCCGGCGGAGCGCTACATGGGCGAGCCGCGCGCACTGATCATCGCGCCGACCCGCGAACTGGTGGTGCAGATCGCCAAGGATGCCGAGGCGCTGACCAAGTACAGCGGCCTGAGCGTGATGAGCTTCGTTGGCGGCATGGACTTCGACAAGCAACTCAAGAGCCTCGAATCACGCTTCTGCGACATCCTGGTGGCCACGCCGGGCCGCCTGCTGGACTTTAACCAGCGCGGCGAAGTGCACCTGGACATGGTCGAGGTGATGGTGCTGGACGAAGCCGATCGCATGCTCGACATGGGCTTCATCCCGCAAGTGCGGCAGATCATCCGCCAGACCCCACCGAAATCCGAACGCCAGACCCTGCTGTTCTCCGCCACCTTCACCGACGACGTGATGAACCTGGCTCAGCAGTGGACCACCGACCCGGCCATCGTCGAGATCGAACCGGAGAACGTCGCCAGCGACACGGTCGAGCAGCACGTCTATGCCGTCGCCTCCAGCGACAAATACAAGCTGCTGTACAACCTGATCGCCCAGAACGACTGGACCCGCGTGATGGTCTTCGCCAACCGCAAGGACGAGGTACGCCGCATCGAGGAGCGCCTGACCCGTGACGGCATCAGTGCCGCGCAGATGTCCGGCGACGTACCGCAGCACAAGCGCATCAAGGTGCTGGAAGGCTTCCGCGAAGGCAAGATCCGCGTGCTGGTGGCCACCGATGTCGCCGGACGTGGCATCCACGTCGACGGCATCAGCCATGTGATCAACTTCACCCTGCCGGAAGACCCGGACGACTACGTGCACCGCATCGGTCGTACCGGCCGTGCCGGCACCAGCGGTACCTCGATCAGCTTCGCCGGCGAGGACGACGCCTTCGCCCTGCCGCCAATCGAGGAACTGATCGGCCGCAAGATCCACTGCGAAATGCCGCCCACCGAGTTGCTCACCGCCGTACCACGCCGCTCCTGACGACAGCCATTACCGGGCGCCATGCGCGCCCGGTAACACCCTGCTCAGAACGGCCGCCCGCCACCAATACTGATGCGCTGCAAGCGTCGCGTCTGCTCCTCCGGGAAACCGTTGCGTGCATGCAACGTCGCCTGGTTGTCCCACCAGAGAATGTCACCCACCTGCCAGCGGTGCGTATAGGTCAGCTCCGGCCGCGCCAGGTGTTCGCGCAGGCGGGCGATCAGCGCCGCACCCCGTTCGGGATCGTAGCCGGGGATTTCCACCTCGGTACGTGCACTGAGGAACAACAGCCGCCGTCCACTCTCTGGATGAGTGCGCACCAGCGGGTGCTCGCTGCCCTGTACCGGCTCGATATCCGGGGTGCGATAGGCATGGAAGGTGCCGCCATAACCGCCGTTCTGGCGTATCCGCACGAAGGGGTTGTAGGTGATCAGACGCAACCCATCGACTTCATCGCGGGTCGCCGCGTCGAGGCGCTCGTAGGCCAGCGCCAGGTTGGTGAACAGCGTTTCCCCACCACTCGATGGCACTGCCAGCGCTTGCAGAAAGGAGCTGGCCGAAGGCGCTGGCGTCCATTGATGGTCGATATGCGCCGCCAGCGGTGCATTGCCCAGTTCGCCATCCTCGGCATTGGCCACCTTGACGATCACCGGCGCCTTGCCGTCGGCCCCCGACGACAGCACCGGCACATCGGTCGGCGGCTGGAACACCGGGCCGAACAGTGTGACGAAATCCTGGTACTGACGGTCCGTCAGCGACTGATTGCGAAACAGCAGGACATGGTGGTCGCGCAACCCCTGGCGCAGCGCCAGCACCTGATGGGGCGACGGTGCCTGGCGCAGGTCCAGGCCATGCACCTCGGCGCCCAGCGGCGCATCCAGGGCGGTGATACGGAACTCATCGGCCACGGCAGTGGCCCTTGCGGTCTGGCTCATGGGAAGGCTCCGGTTTCATTGATGACGCAGTGTCTGGCTGCGACGACCGTCGATGGCGACCGGCACCTCACCGGCCAGGGTCACGCGACGGACCACGCGGGGCTGGTCACCGTAGTCGTCCACGGCGTAGTGCTGGGTGGCACGGTTGTCCCAGATCGCCACGTCGCCGACCTGCCAGCGCCAGCGCACGCTGTTTTCCAGACGGGTGACATAGCCCTGCAACAGGTCGAAGAGCGCCTGCGAGTCGCTCTTCGACAGCCCCTTGAAGCGTTTGACGAAATGCCCTAGGAGCAGGCTGCGCTCGCCGCTGACCGGGTGCACCCGCACCACCGGATGCTCGGTCTCATACACCGAGGCGGCGAACACCTTGCGAAACTCGGCCAGGCGCGCGGGATCGACATTGGGCTTGTGGCCGGCGTAGTCGTATTCGTTGCTGTGGATGGCCCAGAGGTTGTCGGCCAGTTCGCGCAGTTCCACCGGCAGGTCACTGTAGGCCGTGGCGGCGTTGGCCCATACGGTGTCGCCACCCGCAGCGGGCGCCACCACACTGCGCAGGATCGAAGCCTTGGGATAGGCGTCGACGAAGGTCACGTCGGTGTGCCAGGAATTGGCACGGCGTTCGCCGTCCAGCTCCAGCAGGTAGCGGGTGCCCTCGCGCACCGGCACCGTCGGGTGCGCCACCGGCTCGCCGAGCAGTTTGGCGAAAGCCTCCTGGCCCTGGTCGTCGAGGTGCGATTGCCCGCGGAAGAACACCACCTTGTGATCCAGCAGCGCCTGCTGGATGGCCTCGACCGTGGCGGCATCGAGCTGGCCGGACAGGCGCACGCCTCGGATTTCGGCACCGATGCGACCGGAGATGGGATGGATGTCCAGCACGGCGGGCTGGACCGAAGCAGCGACAGCGGATTGGCTCATGGCAGTTTCCTCAAGGGTCAGGGGTTCAGAAGTCATAGCGCAGGGTCACCCCGGCGGTGCGTGGTGCGCCCACCGAGGCGGTGTAGGCGCCGTTGGTCCAGGCGAAGCTGGTCAGGTAGTAGTCCTCGTCGGTGGCGTTCTTCAGCCACAACGAGAGATCCGCCTGCCCCTCGCCGATATCGGCGCGCACACCGGCGGAGAGGTTGAGCAGGCCGTAACCGTCGATCCGCGATAGTTCGGAGTTGTCCAGGGTGCCGACCGCCTTGGAGCGGTACGAATAGCCCAGCCCCAGGTAGGGTTGCAGGCCGTTGTCGAGCTGCCACTGATACTGGCCGTTGAAGTTGCCGATCCATTTCGACGCGCCGACCACCCGTTCGCCGCTCAGGTCGCAACTGGCCGGTGGGTTGGGTTGCAGGCTGATCTCGCTAGGGCACGGCGCGTCCTTGAACGACAGGTAGGTGACGTCGTTGAAGGAGCCGTTGAAGTTCAGCACCAGCCCGCGCAGCGGCAGCCACGAGGCTTCGAACTCCACACCACGCGAGCGCACGCTGCCGGCATTGGCCAATACCTGGGCCGCCGTCAGCGAGCCGGGCACCTGGGCCAGGGTGGTGGCCTGGTAGCCGTGGATACCGGTCAAGAACAGGTTGGCGTTGAGTTGCAGGCGGCGCTCCAGCAACGTGCTCTTGAAGCCCAGTTCGGCATCGTTGGCACGCTCCGGGCCGACCACCAGCGAGTCACTGCCCAGCCCCGCCACCGGCGCGCTCAGGTTGATCCCTCCGGACTTCTCGCCATGGGCCAGGCTGGCATAGCCGAGCAGGTCATCGTCGAAGCGATAGCTCAGGCTGAGCAAGCCGGACGGCGATGCGTTGTGCAGGCCGAACTCGCCGGTGTCCAGCGCGCCCATCTGGCGCTGGCGGATCGCCTCCTGGCCGGCTGGCAGGCTGGCGCCGCCGAACGGTGCAAAGCGATGCAGGCGCGCACGTTTCTCCTCGTAGGTGCCGCGCACACCGGCGGTCAGGTCCAGGCGGTCGCTGAGGTGCCAGGTGCCCTGGGCGAACAGCGCCAGGCTGTCGGTCTCGATCTTGCCGTTGGTCTGGGTGCGCACATCGTTGAAGATGCCAGTGGGGCTGCCCAGCACGAACAGGTCGGCGGCCGGGCCGTACTGGGTCACCGTCTTGTTGCCCAGGTTCTGGTGGAAGGCATAGGCACCGAGGACATAGTCGAAGGCACCACCGCTGGGCGAAGCCAGGCGGATTTCCTGGGAGAACTGGCGGTCATGCACCTCCACGCCGGAGTGGATGATGGCCGGGACTTCGGTCAGGTCGGCGTCGTTGCGCGGGATGAAATGCCAGTAGCGGTAGCCGGTCACCGAGGTCAGGGTATGGCCGCTGCCCAGGGTCCAGTTGGCCTCCAGCGAGGTGCCGCCCTGCCAGACGTTCACCGACTGCTCGCTGTCGATGTTCACCTCGCGCTTGCCGATGTCGTACTGCGACTGGGCGCCGATCAGTGCGGCGCGCTCGCGAAAGCGCTCGGACACGCCATACAGCGCCCATACGCCGTTGCCGGAGTTTTCCTGGTTGTAGTCGGCGATCCAGCGCAGGCTGAAATCCTCGTGCGGCTGGAACAGCAACTGCCCCCTCGCCCCCTCGCGCTCGCCGCCGATGAAGGTGCGACTGTCATGGCGGTTGTCGATATAGCCATCCTCGCGCGTGCGGTAGGCCGACAGGCGCCCGGCAAGGGTCTCCGTCAACGGCCCGGAAACCGAACCCTTGGCCTGGAAGTGGCCGTACTCCGCACCGCTGACATCCAGGCTGCGCTCCGGCGTGAAGGTAGGCTTGCGCGTACTGATGTTGAGTACCCCGGCGGTGGTGTTCTTGCCGAACAACGTGCCCTGCGGACCGCGCAGCAGTTCGAGCTGTTCGACGTCCAGCAGGTCGAACACCGCCATGCCGGGGCGGCCCAGGTAGATATTGTCGAGGTAGATGCCAGCGCTGCCCTCCAGGCCGTCGCTGGCCGGGTTGTTGCCGATGCCGCGCACCGCCACGCTGGACTGGCGTGCATGGATATAGGCGACGTTGACACTGGGCAGGACCTGCTGCAGGTCCTGCACCTTGTACACCCGCTGCCGCTCCAGGGTGGCGCCATCGAGCACGGTGATCGGCGTAGGCACATCCTGGGCGTTTTCTTCCCGGCGGCGCGCACTGACCGTCACGGTCGCCAGGGTGTCGTCCACCTCGGCCCTTGGCAGCGTTGCCGATGGGCGCACCGCCTCATCCGCCAGAAGCGCCAGCGGGCAACTCAGTAACAAAGAAGCAAGGGCATAGCGTGAGCGTTTGGCCACCTGCAGACGCAGGGCGTCCGTTCCATCACTCGGCATGGCGTATTCCTCATCGTTTCAGGGCATCGGGGCGCCCCGGCAAGGCAGGGCCCCGGTCATTCCGGGGCGATATTATTTATTCGATAAAGAACTATTAAAATTACAAATAATTCTTTTACCGAATAAGAGACTGCATTTAAAACCAGGCCTTCACATGCATCCAATGCATTCGCCTAATATTTTTCATGCCGGTTTTCTATATGGATCTGAAACAGCTGCGCTACCTGCTGGCTCTGAACGAACACCGCAGTTTCGTGCGGGGCGCCGACGCCATGAACATCACGCAGCCGGCCTTCAGCCGCAGCATCCAGAACCTGGAACAGGAACTGGGCTGCCAGTTGGTGGATCGTCGCCAGAAGGAGCTGCCCCCTACGCCGGAAGGGCAAGTGGTGCTGCAACATGCGCGCTTGCTGGTGCAGGGAGCCCGCAATCTGGTCAACGAAGTGACCCAACTGAAACGCCTGGATGCCGGAGAACTGCACTTCGGCTGCGGCCCGGCGCCTTTGCAGAGCCTGGTGCCGGACGCGGTGGCCGCCTTCAGCACCGCGCACCCGGGCATCCTCGTCAGGCTGCAGGTGGACAACTGGGAGCGCCTGGGGCGCAGCCTGATACGCGAAGAGCTGGAGTTCGCCGTAGCCGACAGCCGTCATTTCAGCAATGACCCGACATTCAATATCCAGCCACTGAAGCGACGCGACGGGGTGTTCTTCTGCCGTGCCGGACACCCCTTGCTGAGCAAGGAAAGCCTGTCGACCAACGACCTGTTCGCCTATCCGCTGGCCACGCCGCTACTGCCGCCAGCGACCCGCAAGCAGTTGGCCAGCCTCAGTGGGCTGGTGGACTTCAGCAGTACGGTGCAATGCGAGGACCAGGCGGCCCTGGTGCGCATCGTGCGGCAGACCGACATGCTCGGCATCGCCGGCGAGGAAGGCATCCGCGAGCACTTGCAGCAGGGCCTGCTGCAGGCCCTGACCTTCCGCAACATGCCCAGCAACCTGGAAACCCGCGGCGCCCACTGCGCGATCATCAGCCGCAACGGCTACCGGCTGGCACCCGCCGCCCAGGAGATGATCACCACCTTGCTCAGGATCGACCAGACCGGCACCTCGCCACTGATCGGCTAGCAGAGCTTTCTCCCCTCTCCCATTCATGGGAGAGGGGCCGGGGGAGAGGGTTTGTGCGCCTGCAGCCCTCTCCCCAGCCCTCTCCCGCAAGCGGGAGAGGGGGTATATCGGCCCCGGAATCAGTGGGCAAAGGCACCTGCCAGCAACCCAAGGTCGACCACCAGCGGCGGCGCGCTGCTGGCCGCCTGCACCGGGCTGTCAGCCAGCCACTCACGCACATCGAAATCCTTGCGGATCAAGCGCTGCTGCGCGGCGAAATCGACGCTGTTCTGCAAACGGTCGAGAAAGCCGGCATCCAGCCGGGGATCGAAGATGACCGAGAAGTCCTGCGCCTGCAGGTCTCGCTCCAGCAACGCGCGGGGATACCCGGAAAGCCCCGCCACCAGGTCGATGTAATCCTGCCGATGCTGCGCCTGACGCAGCCAATCGCTGGCCTTCTGCTGCACGCTCAACAGGCGCTGGATCAGTTGCGGGTAACGCTCGACGAATTCCCCCCGGCCGACCAGCACACCCTGCAGATCGCCGGCGCCACCGAGGTCACGGGTGCTCACGGGCAGTTCGGCCAGACCACGCAGTTGCAGCGCCAGCAGGTTGGTACTGCCCCAGGCAGCGTCGATCTGCCGCGCCGCCAGGGCGGCGGTCGCCGCGTTGAAATCCAGGCTGACCGACTTCACGTCACGCTCCCCGAGCCCCTGGCTGGCCAGGGCCTGGGCGAATGACAACTGGTTGGCGGTGCCCTTGAACACCGCGACCCGTTTACCGCGCAAGTCTTGCAGCGACCCGATCGGAGACCCACTGGGCACGCCCAGGTAGTGCTGGATATTGCGCGCCGTGGCACTCAGCAGACGGGTGTCGAGGCCGCTGGCCTTGCCGATGATGGCGGCGAAATCGCCCAGGTAGGCCAGGTCGACCTGGCCATTGGCGAAGGCTTCGTTGATCACCGGCCCCGCGCCCTTGAAGAACAGCCAGCGCACCTTGACGCCCTCGGCGGCGAACGCCTCCTCGAAGATACGCTGGCTGCGCAATACGTCGACGACACCGCCGCCACTGTGCTCGCTACCGGCGCTCAGGTCCGGCACGGCGATACGGATTTCCTCGGGCCAACGTCGCTGGCCTGTAACGTCGCTGGCCTGTGCGGTGGCATAGACACCCAGCCCGAGGGCGGCGGGCAGGATCTTCTCAAGCAGGAATCGGGAGAGGCGTTTCATAATGGGCTCCGTGGCGATGACGAAAGCGTGCTACCGGGAACATCACCATAGGCCAGGGCTTTGGATATAAATAAATAATATTAAATTCTTTTTTTAAATCTCTTGGATATAAGAAAATCCGCAACGCCCACCCTTGGGGAGGATGCAGCGAGGGCATCGAAAATATTCGAAAAATGCATTGGCTGCCGGGCACCGCCCTTCCTTCTAATGCCCGACTTATCACACAAAAGAATTGAATTTCTCTTTTATATATCCATAAGAATTTTCTCTCTTTCACCGGAAACCTGCGATGTCCACCGCCCAGCCCCCATCCCTGTCCACGCCAACCGGCGCCGCGCGCTGGCTGCCACAGGTACTGCCCTGGCTGCTGCCGGTGGGGCTGTTCGTCCTGTGGTCACTGGCCAGCCGCTTCGGCTGGATGAGCGAGCAGATTCTCCCCGCGCCGTCACTGGTCTGGCAGACCCTGCTGGAGTTCGGTGCGGGCGAGCTCTGGGAACACCTGGGCATCAGCCTGCAACGACTCGCCTGGGGGCTGCTCGGCGGGGTCGCCAGCGGCATCCTGCTCGGTGCACTGCTCGGCGCCAGCCCACGTGCCGAACGCCTGGTCTGGCCAACCTTCGCCAGCCTGGCGCAGGTACCGACGCTGGCCTGGATTCCCTTGTTCATGCTGTTCTTCGGCATCGGCGAAGCCCTGAAGCTGGTGGTGCTGATCAAGGCCATCATCGTCCCCATCACGGTGCACACGCTGGTCGGCGTGCGCGATGCCCAACCGCGCCTGCGCGAAGCCGCCGCCGTGCTACGACTGCCCCTGCACCTGCGGCTCTGGCGCCTGACCATCCCGGCGGCCTTGCCCTCGTTCATGGCCGGCCTGCGCCTGGCGCTGGCCACCGGCTGGTCGGCGCTGCTGGCAGTGGAACTGCTGGCCTCCAGCGAAGGCATCGGCTACCTGATGGTCTGGGGCCGACAGCTGTTCATGCTGGACATCGTCTTCGTCTGCATCCTGGTCATCGGCCTGATCGGCATCGGCATGGACAAGGGCATCGCCCTCCTCGACCACCGCCTGATCCACTGGCCCCACCCGCCCACCGCGGAGTTTCGCCGTGGCAGTACGACCCGTGGCTGGCAGCGCCTGCAATCGCTGCTGCTACCGTTGGCGCTGCTGGCACTCTGGCAACTGGCCTGTGAACGGCACTGGGTCGACGCCAATATCCTCGTCACACCGCTGGCCGTATTGCAGGCCACCTGGCAAGGACTGCTCGACGCCACCCTGATCGATGCCATGCTGCGCAGCCTCGGACGCGCCGTCGGTGGCCTGCTGCTCGGCGGCAGCCTGGGCATCCTGCTGGGCCTGCTGCTCGGGCTGTGGCAGCCCGCCGAACGGCTGTTCGGCCCCACCTTCAGCGTCTTGCGGCATGTGGCGATCTTCGCCTGGGTGCCGCTGCTCACCGCCTGGTTCGGCCTCGGCGAACCGGCCAAACTGGTGTTCGTCGGCCTGGCGACCTTCTTCCCATTGCTCATCGCCACCCAGCGCGGCATCGCCAACCTGTCGCCACAACTCGACGAAGCCGCCCGCGTGCTGCGCCTGAACCCACTGCTGCGACTGCGCAAGCTGATCCTGCCAGGCGCCGCGCCGGCGATCTTCGCCGGCCTGCGCCTGGCACTGATCTTCGCCTGGCTCGGCACCATCGGTGCCGAATACTTCATGCCATCCAACGGCGGCATCGGCAGCCTGATGATCAGTGCCCAGCAACTCTTCCGCATGGACCAGGTGATGGCCGGCATGCTGCTGGTGGGCATCACCGGCGCCCTGCTCAACGCCCTCGGACAACAGCTCGAAACACGCGCCACGCGCTGGAGACACGCATGAACAGCCTCACCTCACCGCAGCCGATCGTCAGCTTTTCCGGCATCGGCAAACGCTTCGCCGTGGCCGGAGGCGAACTGGAGGCCATCCGCGAATTCAACCTGGACATCGCCGACGGCGAATCCATCGCCCTGCTCGGCTCCAGTGGCTGCGGCAAGTCCACCCTGCTGCGCCTGCTGATCGGCCTGGACACTGCGTTCGACGGCGAAATCCGCATCGACGGCAAGGCCGTGCGCGGCATCGGCAGCGAACGTGGCATCGTCTTCCAGGAGCACCGGTTGTTTCCCTGGCTGACCGTCGCGCAAAACATCGACCTCGGCCAGGTCAACGAAAAACTCACCAGCACGGAACGGGCGCGGCGCATCGAGCAACTGGTCCAACTGGTCGGCCTGGACGGCTTCCAGCAGGCCTACCCGCACCAGCTCTCCGGCGGCATGGCACAACGGGTAGCCATCGCCCGAGGCCTGGTGGCGAGCCCGCGCATCCTGCTGCTGGACGAGCCTTTCGGCGCGCTGGACGCGCTGACCCGCCAACAGATGCAGGAAGAATTGCTGGCCATCCGCGCCCGCGCTGGCATCACCAGCCTGCTGGTCACCCATGATGTCGAGGAAGCCATCTTCGTCGCCGACCGCGTGGTGGTCATGGCGCCCCGCCCCGGGCGCATCAAGCGCGTCGTCACCATCGACCTGCCCCATCCGCGCAACCGCAACAGCTACGAATTCAATCGCCTGCGCGAGGAGTTGCTGTTCGAACTGACCGGCGACGGTGACTACCAGGCACCTCCGCCGCGTATCGAGAACCTGCCGCTGAGCCAACTGGCCTACTGAGAACCCGCCACGACCTGCTGCCGTAACAGATAGACACCCAGCACGATCAACGGAACATTGGTGGTGACCGGGTTGAATGCTTCGAGCAATACGAAGGGTGTCATCACGGCAGCGAACAACAGCAGCCCGACCAGCCCGGCGATGCTGGCCAACTGTGCCCAGCGCATGCGATAGCAGCAGATGAACAGGACGCCGAAGATGACTTCGGCCAGCCCACCCGCCTTGATCAGCCACAAGGTCTGCTCCGGGGGAAAACCCAGGCTGGAGGTCATCGCCAGTTCCAGTGACGCGACCTGGAGCAGCTTGGGGAAAATACCGTGATAGACCCAGCTCAGGCCGATCACATAACGCGCCAACTGCACCATAGCCTCTCCTTTCATACCCATCCTTCAACCCCTGCCGGGGCTAGCGCAGTGCCTCGGGCCACTCGGTGGCCTGCCGGCACAGTTGCACAGCCAGCTCGCCGAGGGTCTGCAACGCCCGGTCGACGCTGGGACTCCAGGGAATCCCGCAGTTCAGGCGGATACAGTGGTTGAACTGCTCGGTGTTGCTGAAGATCAGCCCCGGCGCGATGCTGATGCCCCGCTCCAGCGCCCAGGCATGCAGCGTCTTGGTGTTGACCCTGGCCGGCAGGCTGACCCAGAGGATGAAGTTGCCCTTGGGCCGGGTCATCTGCGTGCCGTCCGGGAAGTAGCGCTGCACCGCCAACTGGTAGGCCGAGATATTGCTGCAATACTCCTGGCGGATATGCCGCAAATGACGGTCGTAACCACCATTCTCCAGGTAAGCCGCCACCCCCAGTTGCGTCACGCTGCACGCCGAATAGGTGCTGAAGGTCTGCAGGCGTTGAACCGCATCCTGATAACGCCCGGCGATCACCCAGCCGATGCGCACGCCGGGGGACAGGGTCTTGGAGAAGCTGGAGCAATAGAGCACGCGGTCGTTACGGTCATGCGACTTGAGCGCCTTGAACACGCCCTGCTCGAACACCAGCTCACCGTAGATATCGTCCTCGATGATCTGGAAATCGAAACGCTCGGCGACATCCATCAACTGTTTCTGTCGACTGTCGCTCATGGCGCCGCCGAGCGGATTGCTCAGGCGCGCGGTCATCACCAGGGTCTTGATCGGCCATTGGGCGGCGGCCAGTTGCAGGGCCTCGACACTGATGCCGGTGTCCGGATCACTGGGAATCTCGATGACCTTGAGACCCAGCAGATCGGCCAGTTGCAGCAGGCCGTAGTAGCTCGGCGACTCCACGGCGATCAGATCGCCCGGCGCGGTCAGCACGCGCAGGGCCATCTGCAAGGCATCGACGCAGCCATGGGTAATGATCACTTCGCTGGGATCGACCACCACACCGGCGTCGCGCATACGGATCGCCACCTGCCGGCGCAACGGTTCGTAGCCGGGGCTGAACACGTAGCTGAAAGCCTGCGCGCTCTGGAAGCGAGTGACCCGCGACAGGTACTGGCGCAGCACGCGAATCGGCAGGTAATCGGGATGGGGCACGGCGGCACCCAGCGGGATCACGCCTTCGCGCCGCGACTCGCTGAGTACCTGATTGATGATGCTGCTGCGCGTGACCAGGTGCGGCCGCTCCACCTGCGCGATGTCCGGCGTGGGCGCCGTCAGTGCCGGGGTCTGGTGTACATAGAAGCCTGATTGCGGACGGGCACGGATCATGCCCTGGTCTTCCAGGTTGGCGTAGGCCTGCAGCACGGTCGCGTGGCTGACGTTCAGCCGCAGGCTCATCTTGCGCACCGACGGCACGCGCTCACCGGGACGGTAGACACCACGGCGGATATCTTCGGCCAGTTGCTGGGCAATGCGCTGGTAAAGCAACAGATTGGTCATGACGCACGCTCTTTGGCAACTGAACCGTAACAGTAGCCTATCCCGTCACGAAATAACCGGTACAGTTTGCATCAAACAGATACATCTGCGGCCAATCCAGAGGCTTTCGACACGGACGGGGCGCTACACGCACCCCGCGCAAAACGACCGTATCAGCGCAGCGGCGCCAGTTGGCCCTGATCGTCCGAGAAGAGGATTTCCACCCGGCGATTCTGTGCCCGGCCCCGTGCCGAGGCATTTTCCGCCAAGGGGTAGAGATGCCCATAGCCAACCACAGCGATACGCGAAGCATCGATGCCCAGGCTGTTCAGCAAGTCGGCCACCACCTGTGCGCGTGCCTGGGAAAGACGCTGGTTCTCGCCTTCATCGCCACGGTTATCGGTGTAGCCCTCCACCCGCACCGAACGCTTCGGGTTCAACTGCAGGAACTGCACGAGCCTGAGCAACGTGCGATTGGCCGCAGGACTCAGTTCGGTCGAGTTGGCGGTAAACAGCACATCGCCCAGGGTCATCAGCAAACCACGGTCGGTTTCGGTGGCGGCCAGGCTGATCAGTTGATCCTGCGGGTCCTGCTGTCCGGGTGTCGCACTCGCCATCCTGGCGCCTTCCAGCGCCAGTTGCATGCGCTCGCGCTGACGTTGCAGATGCCCCAGGCGCTCGCGTCCCTGCACCAGATCGGCATGTTCGCGTGCGATCTGGCTGTAGCGCTGGCTCAGGTAACTGTAGTGAAGGACATCCTCGCGGCTGCCGAGGTAGCCGCCGAAACGCTGCGCACGCTCCAGCGTTTCACCGGCCCGCAGCACATCCTTGGGCGCATGGCGAACGATCGACTCGTCATTCTGCACCGCCTGGTAGGACGCCTGTGCCTCGTCCAGCACGCGCGCCTGCTCATCCAGGGCACACCCCGTCAGAAGCAGCCCCAGCACAGCCGCCAGCGGCATCGACAGGTTCATTTCAACGCTCCCACGTCTTTGCGCAACTGCTCGATCTGGCGCCCCAGTTCGGCTTGCTGCGCCTTGCTCTTCTCGCCCAGCACCCGCGCCTCGGCCAGGCGTGCATCCAGCTCGGCCTGCTCGGCCAGCAGGCGTGCCTGCTTGTAGCGACGATGCACCATCTCGGCATGCGCCAGCCCGAGCTTCTGCTGGGCCGTCTTCAACTCAGGGGTTTCCTCCGTGGCACCCACGGCGCGCGCCTGCACGATCACCTGTTCACTCAGGCGCAATTGTTCGGTGGGCAACGGGTCACGGGCACAGCCATACAGCAGCGCCAGCGGCACGAATGCCAGGGGGAAAAAGGCATGGCTGCCAGTCTTTCTCATGAAATAGCGATCCTCGAAAAAACGCCGGGGCCATGGCTGCCGGCAAAGACCTTGCGCGGGGCGACCCGGCTTGAACGCAGCACGCCTCGACGCCTGTCGAACAGGGGCGTGTCAGCGGGCGGTGGCCTGTTGCTCACGCCAGCGCTTCAGGTTGTCCAGCAGTAGCTTCCGGGTCTCGCCGGAGGCCTGCAATTCTCTCATCTTCTTTTCCAGCTGCGCGCGCAGGTCCGGATCGTTGCAGGACGAATCATGGCCGATGGCAAGGTGCATACTCTGTTGCGCCACGGGCGGTTCGAGGCGTTGCACGGCGTCCAGCTCACCCAGCGCACCCAACCGCGCCACCGCGCCATAGCGCTCGTACAGCAGGTAATCGGCCTGGTCGCCCAGGACCTGTTGCAGACCACGGGTGAAGCCGCTCACACCCTGCGCCTGCAAGTGTTCGAACAGGGATGTGTCCGGGTTCGCCCCCTTGCTGAACAAGCCCCGGTGCCCAACCAGATGCCCTGGCTCGGCATAGACCAACGGCTGGTCCTTGCGCACCCAGGCGGTGGTGTCCAGCACGGCAATCGGCGGCTCGATAAAGTCCATGGCCGCGGCCTGGGCTGGCTGGCGGGCATCGGCCAGGATGTCCATGCGCCCGCTCTCGACTTCCTGCCAGGCCGCCCGGGCGTCACCGCTACGCAGTACATCGATGGTCAGGCCAAGGCCATCGCCGATGCGTTTGAGCAGGTCCGCATTGGCACCGATCAGGCGCTTGGCGTCTTGCGGGTCGCGCCACAGGAAGGGCGGGTTGTCTCCCGCGCCAGTGGCCACCAGGTAATCGCACTTGCCCACGGAGGCAGCGGCCCATGGGGGCAGCACCGCGAGAGCACTCAGCAGAATGGAACAGACAAGACGCATGGGCCGACAGCCTCCTTCGAATCCATGACCGGCCGACAGGGCGCGCATAGTAGCATCCGCCGGGCCCAGAACCTGCTCGCGATATCGCGAGCCAAAGCCACAGGTCGTGAACAGATGCTCATGACGCGGCCAGGTAATGCAGGGGCAGGCGGGTGGTGGACTTGATCTGCTCCATGGCGAAGCTGGAGCTGACGTCAGTGATGCCGGGAATCCCGATCAGGCGTTTGTAGACCGCGTCATAACCGGAGATATCCGGAATCACGATGCGCAGCAGGTAGTCGGTGTCGCCGGCCATGCGATAGCAGTCGACCACCTCCTCCATGGTGCTGATACTGGCATGGAACTGCTCGAGCCAGTCGGCATTGTGCTGGTTGGTGCGGATCGCCGCGAACACTGTGACCGCGACATTCAACTGACGCGGATCGAGCAGCGCCACGCGCCCTCGGATCACCCCCAACTCTTCCAGCCGCTGGATACGCCGCCAGCAGGCGGTATTGCCCAGGCCGATCCGCTCGGCGATCTGCGCCACGGAGCGCACGCAGTCGTCCTGCAGCAGATCCAGAATCCCCCGGTCGAATTTGTCCATGACTGTGCACCCGTGCCAAAGGCCATTTATTCCAGTGTGGAATAAACAAATTCTCGTGGAGTTTATCCATGAAAATATCTATCGAAATAAACGGCATTAATGGAAAAATATTCTTCATTAATACAAAAACAGGGATCGATAATCAAAAAAATTCTCCGGGCGCGTCAGTAGCATTTCCTGCCATTCATCCACCGAAATCGCCTGCCAGAGACCATGACCACACTACCGCTGTATTTCGATTACGCCGCCACCACCCCAGTCGATGACCGTGTCATCCAGGCCATGCTCGCCTGCCTGGGCAATACCGGCACATTCGGCAACCCTGCATCCAGTTCCCATGCCTTCGGCCAGCATGCTCGCGCCGCCGTGGAACTGGCTCGGCAACAAGTGGGTGATCTGGTCGGCGCCAGCGCGGACGACCTGGTCTGGACCTCCGGTGCCACCGAGTCGAACAACCTGGCGATCAAGGGGGTCGCCCAGGGCGGTGATGGTGCGCGTCGACATATCGTCACCAGCCGTCTGGAACACAAGGCAGTGCTGGATACGGTCCTGCAACTGGAACAGCAAGGGTTCCCGGTGACCTGGCTGGAACCCGACACTGAAGGCCTGATCCAGCCCAAAGCCGTGCGCGCTGCGCTGCGCGACGACACCCTGCTGGTGTCGCTGATGCTGGTCAACAACGAACTGGGCACCCTGACCGATATCGCCGCCATCGGTGCGCTGGTTCGCGAGCAAGGTGCGCTGTTCCACGTTGACGCCGCCCAGGCGACCGGCAAGGTGGATATCGACCTGGCCCGCCTGGCGGTGGACCTGATGTCCTTCTCCGCACACAAGACCTATGGCCCGAAAGGCATCGGCATGCTCTATGTCGGCGAACGCGCGCGGGAGTCGCTGCGCGCGCAGATCCACGGCGGCGGGCATGAACAGGGGCTGCGCTCCGGCACCCTGGCCACCCACCAGATCGTCGGTATGGGCAGCGCCTTCGCCCTCGCCCAGGCGGAAATGGCGCAAGAGCGCCAGCGCATCGACGAACTCTCCGCGCTGCTGCGCGATGCCCTGCTGGCCTTGCCCGGCGTACGCCTCAACGGCAGCGCCAGCCAGCGCATCCCGCACACGCTCAACCTGCTGATCGAACGCCCCGGCTTCGAACCCGGCGACCTTGGCGAAGAGCTGGCCCTGTCCACCACCTCCGCCTGCAACTCGGCCAGCGGCGGCCCGTCCCATGTACTGCTGGCCCTTGGCCTGAGCCCGGCGCAGGCCTACAGCAGCCTGCGCCTGAGCCTGGGCCGGCATACCCGCCGCGAAGACGTGCAACGGGCCGTAGAAGTGATCCGCCAGGCGCTGGCGGGCTGAGCTTCGCCACCGGAGCCACAAGGCCCGTGGTGTCGCAACTACCGAATGGATTCCCGCCTTCGCGCACTGCTGTCCGGTACGGGTTTTGCCCCTGAGGGCTGCAAGGCTTATGAAGCCTGGATGTGCGGTTTGAGGCTTGCTCTGCCGACTCAATATCGCGTCCTAGGCTGTTCGTTCTCATGACCGCGTATCGCGAGCCCGACCAGCCCCTCTACGCAACACGCATGCACTCATCCCTGAGGCTCTACGCCGACATCCCTGTCGGCGAAGGTTGCTCCGAGGGGCTGGCCGGGCTCGCAGTCAATACCGAAGTGACCCAGGGGAAAAGCTCACCCCGTCGCTCCCGCGCAGGCGGGAGCCTAGGTGCGCAAGGCTAAGGCCAGCGGGCTTCTTCCTACAGTCACCGCCGCAGACGGCTGTGCGGATGCCAGGAGCGATGAGCGCAAGGCCACCGTATCGTGGGCCAGGCAAAACCCGTACCGGACAGCAGTGCGCCTGCGCGGGAATGGCAGTAGTGGGGACCGCGTCCAGTAGCTTGTAGCTTGTAGCTTGTAGCTTGTAGCTTGCTTATCATCCCGCTCCGCAACGGTTCCAAGAACAACAATCGACGGAGCAGCCCATGTCCCTCAGCGATATCCTTCTGCTGGTGCTCGCCGGCTTTGCCGCAGGCGGTATGAATGCACTGGCCGGTGGCGGTACGTTCTTCTCTTTCCCGGCACTGCTGGCCATCGGCTTGCCGCCGGTCACAGCCAACGCCACCAATGCCGTCGCGCTCTGGCCCGCCAGCCTGTCCGGTGCCTGGGCGGCCCGCTCCAGCCTGCAACCCCTCGGGCGCTACCTGGTGCCACTGCTGCTGGCAGGCCTGGCCGGTGGACTCCTGGGCGGCCTCTTGCTGCTGGTCGGCGGCGACGCGGTCTTCAGCAAGATGATCCCCTGGCTGCTGCTGCTCGCGACGCTGTTGTTCGCCTTCAGCCCCTTGCTGGGGCGCCTGCTGGCCGCCTGTCGCAAGGAAGCCGAACGCCCGCCACACACGCCGATCTCCCTCGCCGCCCACGGGCTGGTCTCGGTCTACGGTGGCTACTTCGGTGCCGGCATGGGCATCCTGCAACTGGCGGCCTTCTCCATCGAAGGCCATCCGCTGGTCCGTTCGAACGCCTTGAAGAACCTGATCTCGGCGGTGATCTACAGCGTCGCCAGCCTGACCTTCATCATCGCCGGGCGCGTCAGTTGGCTTGAATTGCTGGTGCTGCTGGTCGGCACCACCCTGGGCGGCTATGCGGGAGGCGCCCTGAGCCAGAAACTGCCAGCAAGCTGGCTGCGCGTACTGGTCATTAGCGTCGGTGGCGGGATGACGCTCTACTATTTCTGGATCACCTGAACCGCAGGGTGCGCCATGCGCACCGCCTGCACTGCCGCGCATGATCCCGGTGCGCGCGGCGCACCCTACGGCAGCGGAGGCCGAGCTGCTAGAATACCCGGCCCTTCGTACAACAGCCGATCACCGCCATGTCCCGCCTCAATCCCCGCCAGCAGGAAGCCGTCAACTACATCGGTGGGCCGATGCTGGTGCTGGCCGGCGCCGGCTCCGGCAAGACCAGCGTGATCACCCGCAAGATCGCCTACCTGATCCAGCAATGCGGTATCCGCGCCCAGTACATCGTCGCCGTGACCTTCACCAACAAGGCCGCCCGCGAGATGAAGGAGCGCGTCAGCAGCCTGCTGCGCCCCGGAGAAGGCAAGGGGCTGACCGTCTCCACCTTTCACAACCTGGGCCTGAACATCATCCGCAAGGAGTACGCCCGCCTGGGCTACAAGCCCGGTTTCTCGATCTTCGACGAAGGCGATATCAAATCGCTGCTGTCCGACATCATGCAGAAGGAATATTCCGGCGACGACGGCGTGGACGAGATCAAGGGCTACATCGGCAACTGGAAGAACGACCTGATACTGCCGGAACAGGCCCTGGCCGAGGCGCGCAACCCACGGGAGCAGACCGCCGCCATCGTCTACACCCACTACCAGCGCACCCTCAAGGCCTACAACGCGGTGGACTTCGACGACCTGATCCTGCAGCCGGTGAAGCTGTTCCAGGATCACCCCGAGGTGCTGGAGAAGTGGCGCAACCGCGTGCGCTACATGCTGGTGGACGAATACCAGGACACCAACGCCAGCCAGTACCTGCTGGTCAAGCTGCTGGTGGAGGAGCGCGCGCACTTCACCGTGGTCGGTGACGACGATCAGTCGATCTACGCCTGGCGTGGCGCGCGGCCCGAGAACCTGATGCAGCTCAAGGAAGACTTCCCGTCGCTGAAGGTGGTGATGCTGGAGCAGAACTACCGCTCCACCAGCCGCATCCTCAAGTGCGCCAACGTGCTGATCGCCAACAACCCCCACGCCTTCGAGAAGCAGCTGTGGAGCGAGATGGGCCACGGCGACCCGATCCGCGTGATCCGCTGCCGCAACGAGGAGGCCGAGGCCGAGCGCGTGGCACTGGAAATCCTCACCCTGCACATGCGCCACCAGCGGCCCTACAGCGATTTCGCCATCCTCTACCGGGGCAACCACCAGGCCAAGCTGATCGAGCTGAAGCTGCAACACCACCAGATCCCCTACCGGCTGTCCGGCGGCACCAGCTTCTTCGCCCGCCAGGAAGTGAAGGACCTGATGAGCTACTTCCGCCTGCTGGTCAACCCGGACGACGACAACGCCTTCCTGCGGGTGATCAACGTACCGCGCCGGGAAATCGGCTCGACCACCCTGGAGAAGCTCGGCAACTACGCCACCGAGCGCCAGACCTCGATGTACGCCGCCTGCGACGAGATCGGCCTCGCCGCGCACCTAGACAGCCGCTACATCGACCGCCTGCAACGCTTCAAGCACTACATGGACCGCCTGCGCCAGCAATGCGCCCAGGACGACCCGATCGCCGCCCTGCGCAGCATGGTGGCGGACATCGACTACGAGAACTGGATACGCCAGCACACCTCAAGCGACAAGGCCGCCGACTTCCGCATGGGCAACGTCTGGTTCCTTATCGAGGCGCTGAAGAACACTCTGGAAAAGGACGAAGATGGCGACATGACCATCGAGCAGGCCATCGCCAAGCTGGTCCTGCGCGACATGCTGGAGCGCCAGCAGGAAGAGGAAGATGGCGCCGAGGGTGTGCAGATGATGACCCTGCACGCCTCCAAGGGGCTGGAGTTTCCCTATGTGTTCGTCATCGGCATGGAGGAGGAAATCCTCCCGCACCGCTCCAGCATCGAGGCCGACACCATCGAAGAAGAACGCCGCCTGGCCTACGTCGGCATCACCCGCGCGCGCCAGACGCTGGCCTTCACCTTCGCCGCCAAACGCAAGCAGTACGGCGAGGTAATCGATTGCCTGCCCAGCCGCTTCCTCGACGAACTGCCGCCCGAGGATCTGGAGTGGGAAGGCCAGGAAGAGGCGCCGGTGGAGGTCAAGGCCGCCCGAGGCAACACCGCCCTGGCGGATATCCGGGCGATGTTGAAGCGCTGAAGCGGCTGCACGAAGGCCGTAGGGTGCGCCACGCGCACCTGTGCGATCAACACCGCACGCCTACGCCCATCAGCTTTTCTGGTGATACCCGGTGATGCGCTCGACCTCGTCCTTGGAGCCAAGGAAGACCGCCACACGCTGGTGCAGGGACTCGGGTTGCAGGTCGAGGATGCGCTGGTAGCCGTTGGTCGAGGCGCCGCCCGCCTGCTCGATGATGAACGACATCGGGTTGGCCTCGTACATCAGCCGCAGCTTGCCGGGCTTCTCCGGCTCGCGGGCATCGCGTGGGTACATGAAGACGCCGCCACGGGTCAGGATGCGGTGCACGTCCGCCACCATCGAGGCGATCCAGCGCATGTTGTAGTTCTTCTCCAGCGGCCCGGTCTCGCCCGCCAGCAGTTCCTCGACATAACGCTGCACCGGGGCTTCCCAGTGGCGCTGGTTGGACATGTTGATGGCGAACTCGGCGGTGGCCTGCGGCACGCGGATATCGTCGTGGGTCAGGACGAAGCTGCCCAGCTCGCGGTCCAGGGTGAAGCCCTTGACGCCATTGCCCAGTGTCAGCATCAGCATGGTCTGCGGACCATAGATCGCATAACCGGCGGCCACCTGCTGGGTACCGGGTTGCAGGAAGGCTTCCTCGCCCAGGGCATCGTTCTGGCTGAAACACTCACCTGGGCAGCGCAGGACCGAGAAGATGGTGCCGACCGAGACGTTGACGTCGATGTTGCTGGAGCCGTCCAGCGGGTCGAAGACCAGCAGGTAGGCGCCCTTGGGGTATTTGCCGGGGATCTGGTAGGCATTGTCCATTTCTTCGGAAGCCATGCCGGCCAGGTGACCGCCCCACTCGTTGGCTTCCAGCAGGATTTCGTTGGACAGTACGTCCAGCTTCTTCTGCACCTCGCCCTGCACGTTCTCGGTGCCCATGCTGCCCAGCACGCCGCCCAGCGCACCCTTGGAAACCGCATGGCTGATTTCCTTGCACGCACGCGCCACCACTTCGATAAGGAAACGCAGATCCGCAGGCGTGTTATTGCTGCGGGTCTGTTCGATCAGGTAGCGGCTCAGGGTTACGCGGGACATGGAGAGGCTCCGGGGGCTGGAAAATGCGCGCAGTTTAACGCGACTCGGCGCGCAATGGCAGAAAGCGGGTAAAAGCAGCCGAACGCGCGAAGTCGTCGTGTGCCACACCCTATGCACGCCCCGATCCTGGCCGCCAGGAGGCCGCCGTTTTTCCGCTGCGGCGCCTATCAGCCCAAGGTTACCAATTGACTGCAACCACGCTAAAAGATCGTTTGTTACTGGTAAAACCGTGACTCAGCCGTCATGCTTGCCGTCTGCCTGTATCCGCAACGTTCTGTTTTAGGAATCTCCCCGGCATGAGCCGCGATAGCAGTTACCTGGAAGCCATCCTTCATCACGACATCCCGCTGACACGCGCCATGGGCCTGCGTGTCGAGCAATGGGAGAACCATGAGCTGCGCCTGCGTGCGCCGCTGCAGGAAAACATCAACCACAAGAGCAGCATGTTCGGCGGCAGCCTGTACTGCGTGTCGGTCCTGGCCGGCTGGGGCTGGATGCACCTGCGCCTGCGCGAAGCAGGCATCGAGGATGGCCATATCGTCATCCACGAAGGGCAGATCGCCTATCCGCTCCCCGTGCTCGACGATGCCATCGCCGTCTGCCCGCCACCCTCGGATGAGGCCTGGGAACGCTTCGAGACCATCTACCGCCGCCGTGGTCGCTCGCGGATCGCCCTCGACAGCCACATCCTGACCGCCGACGGTCGGGAAGCCGTGCGCTTCAGCGGCCAGTTCGTCCTGCACAAGTAAGAACGGCAGCACACCTGAAACCCTGACACCGCCCCGCCACCCGTGACGGGGTGGTGCGGCGTCATGCCCTCCACGTCAGCGCGCCCCCTCTCCCCGACAGCCTGTTTGAAGCTTGCAGCTTGCAACGGCTTCTAGCGTTACAATCCCCGGCTTCCATCATTTCCGGAGCCACGTACGCCGTGTCCGTATTGCGCCTTCCGTCCATGCCTGCCGCGAGCGGCAAGCAACACTGGGGCAACCTGCCCGGTGCCGCGCTGAGCCTGGCCATCGCCGAGGCCGCCAGCAGTGCCAAACGCTTCACCCTGCTGCTCACCGCCGACAGCCGTAGCGCCGACCGCTTGCAGGAAGAACTGGCGTTCTTCGCGCCCAACTTGCCAGTGCTGCACTTCCCCGACTGGGAAACCCTGCCCTACGACCTGTTCTCGCCGCACCAGGACATCATTTCCCAGCGTATCTCCGCGCTCTACCAGTTGCCGCAACTGGAGCACGGCGTGCTGGTGGTGCCGATCAGCACCGCCCTGCACCGCCTGGCGCCCAAGCGCTTCCTGCTGGGTTCCAGCCTGGTGCTGGATGTCGGCCAGAAGCTGAACGTGGAACAGATGCGGCTC
Source organism: Pseudomonas sp. ABC1 (assembly GCF_013395055.1). Lineage (NCBI taxonomy): Bacteria > Pseudomonadati > Pseudomonadota > Gammaproteobacteria > Pseudomonadales > Pseudomonadaceae > Pseudomonas > Pseudomonas sp. ABC1. The sequence continues at coordinate 3,300,100 of NZ_CP058349.1, read as the reverse complement.
AACCTGGAAGGGGCCGGCTACCGTTGCGTGGAAACCGTCTACGAACATGGCGAGTTCGCCGTGCGCGGCGCACTGATCGACCTGTTCCCGATGGGCAGCCCGCAGCCGTTCCGCATCGACCTGTTCGACGACGAAATCGAGACGCTGCGCACCTTCGACCCGGAGAACCAGCGCTCCATCGACAAGGTGGAGTCCATCCGCCTGCTGCCAGCCCGCGAATTCCCGCTGCAAAAGGCCTCGGTAACCGGCTTCCGTGCACGCTTCCGCGAGCGCTTCGACGTGGACTTCCGCCGCTGCCCGATCTACCAAGACCTCTCCACCGGCATCACCCCGGCCGGTATCGAGTACTACCTGCCGCTGTTCTTCGATGAAACCGCCACGCTGTTCGACTACATCCCCGCCGACACCCAGGTGTTCTCGCTGCCGGGCATCGAACAGGCTGCCGAGCAGTTCTGGAAGGACGTGCGCAACCGCTACGAAGAGCGCCATGTCGACCCGGAGCGGCCGTTGCTGCCGCCGAACGAACTGTTCCTGCCGGTGGAAGACTGCTTCGCACGCCTGAAACAGTGGCCGCGGGTGGTCGCCGACGCACAGGACATCGAACCCGGTATCGGCCGCGAGCGCCTGCCCGCCAAGGTGTTGCCGGAGCTGGCGATCGAGGCCCGGGCCAGCGAGCCGCTGGGCGCCCTGCGGCGCTTCCTGGAAGAATTCCCCGGTCGGGTGCTGTTCACCGCCGAGTCGGCAGGCCGCCGCGAAGTGCTGCTGGAACTGCTGGCGCGCCTCAAACTGAGGCCACAGAGCGTCGACGGCTGGCCGGGCTTCATTGCCAGCGACGAGCGCCTGGCGATCACCATCGCACCGCTGGACGACGGCCTGCTGCTGGAGCAACCGGAACTGGCGCTGATCGCCGAGAGCCCGCTGTTCGGCCAGCGCATCATGCAGCGTCGTCGCCGCGAGAAGAGTCGCGACGGCGGCGACAACGTGATCAAGAACCTCACCGAACTGCGCGAAGGTTCGCCGGTGGTGCATATCGACCACGGCGTCGGCCGCTACCTGGGGCTGATCACCCTGGAGATCGAGGACCAGCCCGCCGAGTTCCTCGCCCTGCAATACGCCGACGAGGCCAAGCTCTACGTGCCGGTCGCCAGCCTGCACCTGATCGCCCGCTACACCGGCAGCGACGATGCCCTGGCCCCGCTGCACCGGCTCGGTTCGGAGCAATGGCAGAAGGCGCGCAGCAAGGCGGCAGAACAGGTGCGCGACGTCGCCGCCGAACTGCTCGACATCTATGCCCGCCGCGCCGCCCGCGAAGGCTACGCCTTCCGCGACCCGCAACTGGACTACGAAACCTTCAGTGCCGGCTTCCCCTTCGAGGAAACCCCCGACCAGCAGGCCGCCATCGACGCCGTGCGCGCCGACATGCTGGCGCCACGACCGATGGACCGCCTGATCTGCGGCGACGTCGGCTTCGGCAAGACCGAAGTGGCCATGCGCGCCGCCTTCATCGCCGTCCATAGTGGCAGGCAGGTCGCCGTACTGGTGCCCACCACCCTGCTCGCCCAGCAGCACTACAACAGCTTTCGCGACCGCTTCGCCGACTGGCCGGTGAAAGTCGAGGTGATGAGCCGCTTCAAGAGCGCCAAGGATGTGGAAGGCGCGGTACAGCAACTGGCCGAGGGCAAGCTGGACATCGTCATCGGCACCCACAAACTGCTGCAGGACGACGTGAAGTTCGCCAACCTGGGGCTGGTCATCATCGACGAGGAACACCGTTTCGGTGTACGCCAGAAGGAACAGCTCAAGGCGCTGCGCAGCGAGGTGGACATCCTCACCCTGACCGCCACGCCGATCCCACGCACCCTGAACATGGCGGTGGCCGGCATGCGCGACCTGTCGATCATCGCCACCCCGCCGGCGCGGCGGCTGTCGGTGCGCACCTTCGTCATGGAGGCGAACAAGCCGACCATCAAGGAAGCGCTGCTGCGTGAGCTGCTGCGCGGCGGCCAGGTCTACTATCTGCACAACGATGTGAAAACCATCGAAAAATGCGCCGCCGACCTTGCCGAGCTGGTGCCCGAGGCGCGCATCGGCATCGGCCACGGGCAGATGCGCGAGCGTGAGCTGGAACAGGTGATGGGCGACTTCTACCACAAGCGCTTCAATGTGCTGGTGGCCTCGACCATCATCGAGACCGGCATCGACGTGCCCAGCGCCAACACCATCATCATCGAGCGCGCGGACAAGTTCGGCCTGGCACAGCTGCACCAATTGCGTGGCCGCGTCGGCCGCAGCCACCACCAGGCCTACGCCTACCTGCTGACACCACCGCGCAAGCAGATGACCGAAGACGCCAGCCGGCGTCTGGAAGCCATCGCCAACGCCCAGGACCTCGGCGCCGGCTTCGTGCTGGCCACACACGACCTGGAGATACGCGGCGCCGGCGAACTGCTCGGCGACGGCCAGAGCGGGCAGATCCAGGCAGTCGGCTTCACCCTCTACATGGAAATGCTCGAGCGCGCGGTCAAGGCCATCCAGAAAGGCGAGCAGCCGAACCTGGAGCAGCCGCTGGGCAACGGCCCCGAGATCAACCTGCGCGTACCGGCGCTGATCCCCGAGGACTACCTGCCAGACGTGCATGCGCGACTGATCCTCTACAAGCGCATTTCCAACGCCAACGACGAGGACGGCCTGAAAGAGTTGCAAGTGGAGATGATCGACCGCTTCGGCCTGCTGCCGGAGCCGGCCAAACACCTGATGCGCCTGACCCTGCTCAAGTTGCAGGCGGCCAGCCTGGGTATCCGCAAGATCGACGCCGGCCCGCAGGGTGGACGCATCGAGTTCGACGCCCAGACCAGCGTCGACCCGATGGTGCTGATCAAGCTGATCCAGAGCCAGCCCAAGCGCTACCGCTTCGACGGTGCAACCTCGTTCCGCTTCCAGGTGCCGATGGAGCGCGCGGAGGAACGCTTCAACGTCCTCGAAGCGCTGCTCGAACGCCTGCAGGCCAGTGCCTGAGCCATGCAGCCGCCAGCCGGACAGGCACACCCGCAACAGGGCGTGCCACCCACCCTGCGCCTGAGCCTGGCCAGCCACCTGGCGCTGACCTACCGCACGGGCAAGCAGCGCATGGTGCGCGAGTACCAGCACCGTGCCGGCCTGGTGTTCGTCTATGACGGCATCAGCGTGCATGGCAAACGCGACAGCGAGCCGATCCGTATCCGCCTGGCCGAAGGCGAACGGCTGATCGCCCGTCAGCCGGCCCTGGAGCAGGCAGCGCGGCAACGGCTGCGCGAGCTGGGCCTGAGCCCGGCGTTGCGCCAGAGCCAGGCGTTGCCCAACGACTCGGCGGAAATGTTCCAGGCCGCCAACGAGGAAGGCTGGCTGCACTTCGTCCAGCACGGCCTGCCCGAACTGCGCCGCGAAGGCTGGCAGATCGAGATACTGCCGGGCTTCCTCTACGACTTCAGCCCAGTGGACGACTGGTACCTGGAGCTTCAACCCTGTGATGGCAGCCCGGTCCATGTCGAACTGGAACTGGGCATCGTCATCGACGGCAAACGCAGCAACCTGCTGCCGCTGCTGATGCGCCTGCTGCAACAGGCGCCAGACCTGCTCAACAGCCGCACCCACAAGAGCAGCGGCGGTCTGCGCCTGCGCCTGGATTCGGGTGCGAACGTGATACTGCCCTTCGCCCGCCTCAACGCCCTGCTGGGCACGCTGGGCGAGCTGTACCTGCCCAACCCGTCGGACAGCAGCAGTCTCAGGCTGCACCGCATCGACCTGCCGCGCATCGCCCAGCTCACCCAGAACGGCCTGCACTGGCAGGGCGAACAACAGGTTCAGGCACGGCTACCGGCCACCTCCAGTAGCAGCGCCCCCAGCGACCTCAATACTGACCTGCGCCCCTACCAGTTGCAGGGCCTGGCCTGGATGAACCGGCTGCGCGAACTGGGCGCGTCGGGCATCCTTGGCGACGACATGGGCCTGGGCAAGACCTTGCAGAGCCTCGCCTACCTGCTGCAGGAAAAGCAGGCTGGCCGCCTGTGCCACCCGGCCCTGGCGATCATGCCCACCAGCCTGATCCCCAACTGGCAGGACGAAGCCCGGCGTTTCACCCCGCAACTGCGTGTGCTCGCCCTGCATGGCAGCGACCGACACCGACACCGCCAGGCACTGGCCGACTACGACCTGCTGCTGAGCACCTACGCGCTGCTCCCGCGTGACATCGACTACCTGCGCGAACAACCGCTGCACCTGCTGATCTTCGACGAAGCGCAGAACCTGAAGAACCCCAGGAGCAAGGCCGCCCTGGCCGCCCAGCAGTTGCAGGCCAACCAGCGCCTGTGCCTGTCGGGCACGCCGGTGGAAAACCACCTGGGCGAACTCTGGTCGCTGTTCCATATCCTCATGCCGGGCTGGCTGGGCGACCTGCGCACCTTCACCCGCAACTACCGCACGCCCATCGAGAAGCAGGGCGATACGTTGCGCCTGGAACAACTGCGCCAGCGCATCGCGCCCTTCCTGCTGCGCCGGCGCAAGGAAGACGTGGTCCACGAACTACCGGCCAAGACCGAGATCGTCCACTGGGTAGAACTCAACGAAGCCCAGCGCGAACGCTACGAACAGGTGCGCGAGGCGATGCAGCAGAAAATCCGCGCCCAGATCGAGCAGAACGGCCTGGCGCGCAGCCAGATCGTCATCCTCGACGCCCTGCTGCGCCTGCGCCAGGTCTGCTGCGACCTGCGCCTGCTCGGCCCCGAGGCGGCAGCTCGGGGCAGCAGCTCGGGAAAACTCGACAGCCTGCTGGAGATGCTCGACGAACTGCTGGCGGAAGGGCACCGGGTGCTGCTGTTCTCACAGTTCACCTCGATGCTGGAACTGGTCGAACAGGCGTTGCACAAACGCGGTATCGACTACCTGAAACTGACCGGCGCGACCCTCGACCGGCGCACACCGGTGGAGCGCTTCCAGGCCGGCGAAGTGCCGCTGTTCCTGATCAGCCTCAAGGCCGGCGGCACCGGCCTCAACCTGACCGCCGCCGACACCGTGATCCACTACGACCCCTGGTGGAACCCGGCAGCGGAGAACCAGGCCAGCGACCGCGCCTACCGCATCGGCCAGGACAAGCCTGTGTTCGTCTACCGGCTGATCACTCGCGGCACCGTCGAGGAACGCATCCGTCAGATGCAACTGGAGAAATCCCGCCTGGCCCAGGCGCTGCTGGGCAACGACGCCGAAGGCAACTGGGCACTGGACGAACAGGAACTGGATGCCCTGTTCGCGCCCCTGTCCAGGCCAATTGCATAAAGCTTTTCAACGTCTTTGCCCGTAGCCTGGTTAAGCGCAGCGAAACCCAGGACATGCGCTCGATGGGTATCGCTGCGCTCCACCCATCCTGCGTGCGGCCCAGGCCGGACGCCTGCTAGCCGATAACGGTAGCGCTGGGCTGCGGCTCGCCGAACAGGCGCCCCGCCACACCGTGGACGCCCATGTCCGCCAGCACCTTCAACTCGCCTTCGGTTTCGACCCGCTCCGCGATCAACGGCAGGTCGATGCTGTTCGCCGCGCGCTGCAAGGCCTCGATGAACAGGCACTTGTCCTGCTCCTGGTCGATCTGGCGGATAAAGCTGCCGTCCACCTTGAGGTAGGCCAGGCCGAGTCGCGACAGGTTGCCGATCATGCTGAAGCGCCCACCGAAGTGCTGCACCCCAAGCTGGCAACCGTGGCCGGCCAACAGTCCGGCCAGCGCGTCGAGGTCGACGTTGGCCTGCAACTGGCTTTCCTCGACTTCCAGGATCAGCTTGCCAGCGGCATTGGAGAGCGGTTGCAACAAGGCGCCAACCAGCTCCAGGTTGCGCAGGGTGCCGGTGGACAGGTTGAGTGCCAGTGGCACGTCGCTGTGTGGCAGCAGTTCGAGTACCTTCTGCACCATCAGCCGATCCAGGCGCTCGCTCCAGCCGAAGCGATTGAGCCACGGCAGGAACTGCCCAGCAGCGATAGGCTCACCACCGGCCCCAAGCAGGCGCGCCAGGACCTTGTGGTGCAACACGGCCGAGGTGTTGCGGGCATCATGGGTCGATTGCAGGTAGAGCGCGACCTGATCCTTCGACAGCGCCTGGTCCAGTCGCTCGAACCAGATATGACGGTCATCGGCCAGCACCTGTCCGCGTTGCCACTCGGCCAGGCTGTAGCGCCCGAGCCCCTGGTTTTCCGCAGAGCACAACGCCTGGTCACCCAGGCGCATCAAGGCCGGCAGCGAATCACCACGCTGGAACGGCACCAGGCCAAGGTGAGCCACGGGCCGTGCAGGCGCTTCGCCGATGGTGTGCAGGTTCTCGATGGCCAGGGCCAGTTCCTCGGCCATCTTCTCCGCTTCGAGTCGCAACAGCCCCGGCATGAACAACGCGAACTCACCGCCACGTACACGCGCCGCCGACAGGCTGCTGTCGTCCTCGGTAGAGGGGCAGACATGCCGCATCTGCTCTGCCAGCGCCGCCAGCAGCCGGTCGGTACGCTCGCCACCGATCTTCTGGTTCAGGCCCGCCAGGTCGCAGATACGGATCAGCAGCAGATAGCCATTGGGCATGTCCGCATCGTCCAGGTGATTCTGCACGTGCATATCGAACGCCCGCCGGTTGGACAGGCCGGTCAAGCCATCCTGATAGGCCTGCACACGCAGTTCCTCGGTGCGCTTGGCCTCTTCCGCGAACAGCGCCTTGAGCTTCTCGACCATCAGGTTCATCGCCTCCACCACCCGGCGAAACTCCGGCGTGGACGGCAGGTCGGGCAGGCTGATGAACTCGCGGCGGGTGATCGCCTGGGACTGCTCGACCATATAGTTCAGCGGGCGCAGTTGGCGGCGCAGCAACCAGGCGCCGAGCAACAGGCTGGAGGCGCTGCACAGCAGCAGCCACAACAGGCTGCCCAGGGTGCTCTTCCACAACCGTGCCAGGGCGAACTGCGGGTGGCTGACCACCTCGACCCGTGCCGCCTGCTCCCAGCCCCGCATCACCACCGCCTCGCCCAGTCCGGGTTGCAGCCGCACCAGGCCGGCGAACCATTCCGGCGCACTGCTCTGCTGGAGATTGGAGACGCGTTCGTCCAGCACCTGGCCGTTCTTCTGATCGATCAGGCGGATGCTGGAGTAATAGCCGCTGTCGAAGATCGAATTGAGCAGCAGCTCGATCATCACCGGATCGTCGATATGAGGCGTCAGCGAAACACCCAGAGCCGTTGCCGCATCCTGAGCATGGGAGCTCAACTGGTTGTTCAACTGCTCGCGAGAACTCTCCAGGTTGACCACGAAGCTGCCGGTGAAAATCAGCAGTGTGAACAGCATGATCCCGACGAGCAGTTGCTTAAATAGAGACATAGTCCTCAATCCTCGATCACGAAACCTTCAGCCCGCATTTTTGTCAGTAGGTCCTGCCAGCGGGACAGGCGCTTGCTATCCCCCACCCGTCGATTGCCTGCCGCACCGGGCAACCACATGCCATCGGCATTGAACGAATACACCGGGACCAGATCGGTGCGCTCGGTGGCCGGCAGGATGTCATCGGTCAGGTTGTCCAGCACCAGGGGCACGCTGCCCGGCGTGGGGTAATACGTCAGGACCATATGCGCCTGGTTGAGGCGGATGGCCTTGACGTAGGTGATCTGCAACTTGCTGCTCGGAATGCCCAACTGGCGCAAGGTGAAGTACTTGGCGATGGCGTAGTCCTCGCAGTCCGCCGCCCCCTTGCGCAGGGCCTCGACGGGCGTCGCCCAGTAATCCGTCTGGCGCCAGATCACCCGGTCATCCTGGAAATCCAGCGTCTTGTTGAAGAACAGGTTGGCACGCTCCAGCGTCGCCTGCTCGGTCTGCGCCTGCCCCTGGCGCAACAGCGCCTGCCAGTCCTCGATCCGCTGCCGTGCCTGTGCCGAAGCAGGGCCATACAGTTGGTCGCTCTGGCGCAGGATGCGGCTGAAGTCCCAGCCAAAGGAAAAACCGACGCACGCGAACAGGACCAGCAGGCAAAGGCACCTGCCAACGAACGTCGTCTTGCCGTACCGTCGCTTCAAGAGCGCGGTACCCGATCAGGGCAACAGGCTGTCATCGTCACCCTGCGGCTCGACCGACTCGCTGAGCGCACGACGCGCCGCCATGCGGCTGTAGAGTTTTTCCTGGGCACCGGAAGGCAGGTCGGTAATGCTGAAAGCGGCTTTGCCCAGCAAGGCGTCGATGACGTCTTCCTGAACCCGCACCATCGACAGATCCTGATCGGCCAGAGAGCGAATGCCCTCATGCCGTGACAGCCACAGGTCGATTTCCGGCGTGGAGGTTTCCACGACTTCGGTCGCCTGCTCGAAAGGCTGTGAAGCGACATGCGCGATCAAGCCTTCGTCATCTCGCTGGATATAAAACATGGCTCTCGCGCCTCGACATGTCAGACCAGACGCACATCCTCGTCCTCGGCAATCAGATTGCCCAGCTCGCTCAGGCTCGCCCGTGTTTCGAAACGGCTGTTCAGCTTCGCCTGGGCCGCTTCCGGCAAGTCGGTGATGCTGATGACGCCCTTGCTGATGAGCACCTGGATAAGGTCCTCCAGCACACGAATCATGTCCAGATCGCTCTGGCGCAAATGCTGAAGACTCTGTTGAATCGCCTTCTGCTGCTGCCAGGCCTGGAGCTCGAAAGTTTTCGCCGTCATTTCCCCGTTCATCTCCGGAAAGGGTTGTTCTTCGACCCGCAGTAGATTGCCCGCGCTATCGCGTTGAACATAAAGCATGGCCGTGTCCTCGATTACAGACGTCCTGACGGAAGAGAGTGCCCCCTGCGGGGCACTCAATTAAACCATCCGGACGAATGGTTAGTCGTCGACTTTCAGGACCTTGCTGTCGATGAGCCCGGAAATGATGTCAGCCGAAGCACTGCCATAACTCGACAGGTCGACATCTACACCTCCGTGTTCCAGCTTGATGCTGGCCACTTCCTGACCCGACTGGTTCTTCACGCTCAGTGTCGAACCACTCACGCTGATCAGGCTGCTCAAGTCGAGCGTAGCACCACCGCTCAGTTCCGCCAGCAGCCCACTGAGGTCGATGGTGTCTCCCTCACTGGCATCGAAGTCGGTGATCCTGTCGTTGCCAGTATCGCCAGCCAGCCACTTGAAGGTATCGGCTCCCGACCCACCGGTCAGGATGTTGTCACCCGAACCACCGATGAGGATGTCGTCGCCGTCACCCCCGATCAGGATGTCGTTGCCCGCACCGCCGATGAGGGTGTCGTCACCGGCGCCACCGCGCAGGATGTCGTCACCATCACCACCGGTCAGCACATCATTGCCCGCGCCGCCGATCAGGTTGTTCAGGCTGTTACCGGAACCATCCAGCACGACGCCTGCGCCACTCTGCTCGAACAGTGTCAGGTCGAAGGTGCCCGAAATCTCCGTGCTCTCGCTGCTGCCGTCTACCGTCTTGGCAGTGAAGCCGATCTGTACGCCGCTCTTGCTGGCGTCCTGATCGATAAGCGAGTCCTTCGCCTGGATGAAGCCCAGGTTGTCCAGGTCGTTCTGACTCAGGCCTGTCAGCGTATAGGTGCCGTTATCGTAGCTCACCTTGTCCGCCGCCACGGCGACGCCATCGATGAAGAAGCTCGCGTAGGTCCCCAATCCGACCAAGGTCAGCACGACCGTTTCGACTGACGCATCGGTGGCATTGGCCGCCTGCCGGTCACGCATGGCCAGGTTCAGGTTCAGGCTGATAATGTCGCCTTCACGCCCGAAGGATTGCTCCACCACTGGCGTATCGGACTCGAAGCCATCGGCCAGCGGCGCCACTTCCAGCGAGAAGGTCGTGCTGTCGACGCGTTGGTTCTCGGCATCCGACTTCTCGCCGCTGAGGACGCTCAGCTTCAGGTCATCCACCGTACCGCTCCAGTTCTGCGGCGCCTGGATGCTGATAGCGGGCAGACCCAGCCCATCCACCGGAATGCTCCAGCTCGTACCGGTGTTGGTCGCCTGGACTTCCTGCCCCGCCGCATCCGTGTAGAACACGATGAAACCATTGGGCAGGTTTTCGATGATGGCCGTATGCACTTGCTCCGAACCGTCCGCATCCAGCAGCTTGCCGGTGATATTCAGGGCGATATGGCTCGTACCGTCCTGGTTCTCATCGCCGGTCACGACACCTTTATTCCCAGGGTTATATGGGTTGGTGTTATCCCCGACGATCGTGAACTCGAAGCCGTTGTTGACCTTTTCCAGTACCACGGCGCCGCTGTCACCCTCGCTGGAAGCCCAACCCTCGGATGTATTCCACTTCGGCGAGCCTTCTTCCTGGCTCTGCACGGCGACTTCGACCTTGAGGCTACCGCTGACATACTGCTGGCCAGCGGCCGGCTTGTACGTCAGGCCGGGAATGGACGTGCTGGTACCGGTCATCAGGGCATCCTGGGTCGCCTGATCCAGCGGCAGGATGTAGCTGCCGTCGGCTTCGGCCACCAAGGCGACACCGTTGTGGTACAGCGTGCCGCCACTGAAGCCGTCACCCTCGGTCAGCTTGATGGTAATGCTGTCGCCCAGCACGGACGGACCGTCCACGCCCCGACCGATATTGATGCTGATGGCCACGTCGGAACCTTCCACCGGTTTGCCGGACGTCGGTGCACCAGCGGCATCGGCAGCCGACAGGGCAACAGTCACGGCAACGCCGTCGGTTTCAGGCGTGATCGGCAGGTTGGCCGGCACTTTCACCACGGTCTGCTCGCCCGTCGACGGCACATTGCCGGCGAAGGTCGCATCGACATCCAGGCCACCGAAGTGGTCGTTCAGGTTCTGCGGCGGCGTGACTTCGACCAGTTTCAGCAACGCTTCCAGCTCTTCGGTGCTCTTCGCGGTTCCGGAGATCAGCCACAGTTCCTCGGCGCCGTCACCGATCTTGGTCGCTGTCAGTGCGTTGCCATCCTGGGTGATGACCGCGCCCGCCGGCAGCTTCAGGCTGAGGGTGAAGTTGACGTCCAGCCCCGCTGGGTTGTTACCGATCTCTGCGTTGAACAGTTGGTCCAGGGTGAACGGCTTGTCTTCCGATGCAGTGAAGGTCTTGTCCTGTTCGAACGTCAGGCTGATATCCGAGCCGACCCCACCACCGACATAGTTCGGCCCCGTCTTGAACTGGAACTGTGCAGTGTCGCTTTCCAGGCCAGAAGCACCGGTATCGCGGCTGAACACTTCGATGCTGACAGTCCCGCTGACATCAGCGACCAACTCGGAGCCTGCAGTGAAGGACACCTGCGCATTGATGGCACCACCATCCACGGTGCTCACGAAGTGCGACAGTTGCGACTGCGTCACTTCGATCAGCCATTTGCCATCATCCAGTTGCCGGGCGACCCCGACGTCCTGGCCATCGATGGTCAGGCCATTGACCAGCAGGCCATCCGGTACGCCAGTAATGATGACCTGGGTAAAGGCCTCGCTACCGTCGATATCCGCGGTGCTCAACTCGATACCGACATTGAACTTGCCCGTGCTCTCCAACGTGACCGTCGGAACAGCAGCCCCCAGGTCCGCAACCAGAGTCGCGCCGTCGGACGTGAAGGCTTCGAGGCTGACCTCGACTGGGTCGGTGACAGGTGCAACCGTGAGCGTATATTCCTGCGCATCGCCGAGCTTGGTCACGGCAGCCACAGTACCGTCACTGGAGACATCGGTGACTTCGTATTTGACCGTGAACGTGAGATCAGGCGCGTCCGATTGGTTGTTGGCCTTGTGCTCCGTAGTCGCCAGCGCCGTCAGCGTGTCAGCCTGCGCAGCATCCAGCACATACCACGCGTCACCATTGGCGTCCGTGGTGGTGGCTACGCCCGACGCAGGGTCATTCAAATCGACACCATTGAGGTACAGCTCAAAGCCCTTGGCGGCGAAGTCTTCCACCTTGATATGCACAGCCGTCAGCGATTCGCTGCTGTCCGGACCACTGACGGACAAGGTGACCTTGGACACCTGGTCCTCGACCAACGTCGCGGCCAGGTTCCCGACCGCTTCGGGAGACGGCGTCACGGTGGCGCTCAGGACGGTCGACGGGCTGGCTTTCCAGTCGCCATCGTTCTCCGTGGTCACCGGCGTTACGGTGATCGACACCGTGCCACTGAAATGCTCCGGCACCTTGATGGTCAAGGCCTTGAGGGCGGCCTCGGAATCTACTTCCCAGACACGGTCAGCACCGGTTCCACCCAGGTAGCGTGCACCTTGAAGACTGAACTCGGCATCCAGGCCGGTGATCTTGAAGGTCAGTTTTTCCGAACCGTCCTGGTCGTTCTGAGTGACCTTTTCGATCAGATCAACCAGCTTGATACGGTCCCCGCCATCCAGATCAGCCTCTGTGTAGGTATGAGCCTGGCCTTTGACGTGGGCATCGTCCGCCACACCGACCACCTTGACCGGCAGCTTCTGCACCGCGCTCCAGCTACCAATGCTGGTAGCGAAACCAGGCAGCGCATCGACCGTCTGGGTTTTCACGTCCAGCGTGAAGTCGACGTTGCTGTTCAGCGGCGGCAGCACGGTCAGCGGAGTGCTCTGCTGGAAGTCATCGATCACCACGGACCAGGTATTGCCACTCTTGGTCACGGTGATGCCCGGAACATTCGTGGTATCGATGGTGATTTCCTGGCCACCGTAGTTCAGCTTGGCACCTGCCGGAATCTTGTCGATGCTGACGTTGAAGGTTTCCGAACTGTCCGAGGTGGACGGACGAATCGACAGGGCGATATCCGTGTCTTCCTTGCCCTGCGCCGGACTGACCGACAACGAGGCGAGGTCGGCATCCGGTGCGATCAGGATACCTTTCAGGTAGCCGGCATCGGAAACGGCCGTGTCCGGCGTTCCCTGGCCTTCGCTGTCGTCATCCCAGTCGTAGGTCTTGGCCTGCACCTTGATATTGAACGTGCCGGCATCGTTCAGCGGAGCCTGGAAGGTCAGGCTGGACAGCTTGTCCAGCGGCACTTCGATCGGCGTGCCGTTGAATACGGCGGAGCCGCCATCCCAGGTCAGGGTGGAGCCGATTGCCAACGTACCGCCCTCGCCTTCGCCTTTGTACGGCGTCAGCAGCGCAGTCGTGACCTCATCGCCATCCTCGTTGACCCATTGGCTCTTGTCCAACAGCCCAACGGTCCCCTGCTTCAATGCAAACGGCTTGTCCTCGGTGCCGATCAGCGTAGCGGCGTAGGTATGGCTGCCTGGCAGGCTCAGGTCTGGCGTGCTGTTGCCATCGGTGTCCGTGCCCGTACGCTCTGCCACCGGGGTAACGGTGATCTCGACCTCCAGTTCGACTGTCTTGGTATCGCTCTTCAAACCCTGGGTCACATCAGGGTTGGTATCCGTCGTGGTGACGAACACCTTGACCGTCGCATCCTTGCTGCTATGGGCTGGTGGCGTGATGGTGAAAGCATCCAGCACGGCCTCGCGCTCCTCCTGAGTCAGCACTTTGCCATTGGCCGCAACATCATTGAACGTGATGGTATAAGTGCTGCCCGTGCCACTGCCCGCGACCGAGTAGCCATTATCCGACACCGTCGGGTTGTCCACAGGAGCCTTGACGACCCAGGTGCTGCCGTTGGCATTGCCTTCGGTCGGAACGGTGAAGGAAACGGAGTCGATCACCTCGCTGCCCGTTCCCTTGTCCGTCACCTCGATGTGCTTCAGGAAGTCGACCGGAGTGTCCTCACGGGTCTCCACATCCCCGGCCGTCACATCGCCAGCGACAGGCGTGACATGCAGGCTCAGGGAAACGGACTTCTGCTCTACCACGGGAGAAGCATTAGAGTCGTTATCACGGTCCTGGACATTCAGGGTGATCTTCACATTCGACATGTCACCGCTGTAGTCCGCCGGAGCCTTGATGGTGAAGGTCGGGTTCTTGTCAGCGGCATTGATTGTGATCTTGTCAGTGCTGCCGATCTTGCCCTCGGCGTTCGCCGTGTAGGTCGCGCCATCGATGGTCACCACAGTGCCTGGAACCAGCCCTTCGAGGCTGTACCAGAACTGCTCGGAGCCATCGACGTCGGTGAATGCCTCCTTCAGTTCATCGGTCAGGTCGAGCACGGTGTCTTCGGCGAAGATGTAGCTGGATTTCTCCAGCGTAAAGGTGAAGTCGGTTTCCGTGACCGCACGCACATCGATCTGCACCGTCTGACTGTTGCTCGCAGGGGTGACACCCGACAGCGGCTTGCCGGTGTCGTCCACCTCGTAGCTCTTGACCTCGACGGACAGCTGGAGGTTTTCGTGACGGTTATCGGCAGGCGTCACCGTGATCGCCTGGTACTCGGCCTCGGTCAGGTAATAGACACCAGGCGTCCCGACAGCAGGGACGTCACTGTGGTGATAGTCAGCGTTGGCTGTCACACCGTTATCGGAAATGACGATGATGATCGTACCGCTGGCGTTACCAGCAGCTTTCAACACGATTTCATCGCCGTTGGCGTCTTTCGTGCTGACCTTGGCACCGTCCAGTTGGGTCATGCTCTTGCCACCGGCGGCGGCCAGGGTCAGGGTAATGGCGCCCAGCAGTTCCGGGTTGTCCGCAACGCCCGCGTGCCGGTCCTCGGTGTCCGCGGATGTCGGCAACTTCAAACCGACGACGACCGCGGTGTCCTCTGGCGTAGAGACGTTAGCGACCGCCTCCAGGTTCGGCGTATCCGCCACAGCCTCGACCTTGACTGTCACCACACCCGAGATGCTATCGCCATTGTCCTTGATGATCTGGTACTTCAGTTGATCGGCGGCAAAACCACCGCCCTGAACCTGGTTGCTGTAGTTGGGTGTCGGCACATAGGTGATGCTGCCATCGGCATGAACCGTGACAGTACCTTGCAGGCCATGCCCCGAAGCGTACACCGTACTTCCATTGCTGCCAGAAGCCCCGGTGAGTGGATCACCGTTCGAATCAAGAATAATGATTTCGCTGGCTGCCACGTCGGCACCGAGTGAGAACGTATTGCCGCCTACGGCAGCGGTACTGTCCTCGACCACCTGGAGCGAGTAGGCCGCCAGTTCGATATCGTCGCCGACACTGACCTTGAATTTGCTGCTTTCCGTGTCGCCATCGCTGTCGCGCGCGGTGAAATCGAAGTTCAGATCGATCGGCAGGAAACGATCGGTATCACTCGGGTCGATCGCGGTATGGTCCAGTGCCCCTTGCAGGGTGAAGGTATAGCGCCCGGTGACCTGATCGATAGTGACGGTGAAGATCGTCTTCCCGCCTGCCGTGGCCGTCAGCGTGTAGCCCTTGCCGCTGGCGATCTCATTAGAAATGCTGTACGTGAGGACAGCACCATTGGACTTCAGCGTCGGCAAGCCCGCCAGGGTATCTGCCGTGAAGTAGGTCGCCTTGCTGGCTCCGGCATCGGCGCCATAGTGGACCCCCAGAGAACCGCTCACAGCCAGTTTGCTGCTGTCTGGCGAAGTACCCGTGGCCAGCGAGGACTCACTCACCGAACTGTCTTCCGGTGCCGTAATGGTCGGGCCGTCATCGAGGAAGGTGAACTTGTCGCCGATCTTCAATGCGTCCGAACGCGCGATATCACCATCGCTGTCTTTCGCGACCGCAGTCAGGGTGATCGCGGAGGAATCGAACGGGGCGCTTTCATCATTGGGGTCCTCGGCATCGCTGTGCTCGACGGCACGCAACTGGGTCAGCGTGACCTTGCCGCTGCTGTCCACGGAAATGGTGAATACAGTCAGGCTACCCGCCTTGCCCTCGACCACACCGTTATTGAGCGACAGCGTGATGTCCGTCTTGCTCAGGCTGTCGACCAGGCCGGTCACGGCACCACTGGCAACGCCCAGCTCATAACCGATGATGCTGGCACCATCCGCACCCTCGATCAGCTCGAAAGCAGACTTGAAGTCTCCCGTCGTGGACGCGCCGGCTACTGTTCCCAGGTCGGTTTCATCGACGGTCAGATCGTTGAGCGCAGCACCCGTGAGTTTGACTTCCGGCACATCATCGACAACCAGGACGCCAAGCTTGCCTGTGGCTGACGAGCTTCCAGTACTGCCGGGCAAAGCACCGGCCTTGAGCTCCAGTGCAAGCTCCCGGAGCAGATCGTTAATACCCGCACCATCGGCATGGGTCTGTTTGCTCGTCAGCTCATAGGTATAGGCAATGTTGCCATTGACCACGACGCCGCCCTGGGTCACAGGGCTGAAGCCCGTCAGGGTCAGGGTGCCATGCCCGGCCACGGTGATGGTGACAGGTGTTCCCGGCAGGCCCTGCAACTGGGCAAGGGTGACTTCCGTCCCGGCGATAGTCACGCTCTGCAGCCCGGTGCTGGACTCGAACTGCAGCGTCCCGCTGGCCTTTTCGCTATCGCCGTCCTTCTCACTGCCACCGTTATCTAGGCCTTTTTCGTAGACCGTGATCTGCCCGTCAACATTGGCACCGTTCTGATCGACCGCCTTGATGCTCGGCTTGTCATAAATCCTGGAGGTCGCAGTATTTTCGCTTCCGACAACGAGGTTCTCGAAACCATTGGCACTGCTGCCATTGACTCCACTGATCGTCACGGTCAGCGGCTCCGACACCTCGACGAGGGTGTCGGTTTTGCTCGTCACCTTAAACGTCTTGACGGACTCACCACCTGTGAAACTGACTGTTGCAGGCAATACGTTGACATCATTGAGGTTCGCCGCATCGCCCGTCCAGACCAGATTGACCACGGCAGTCTTGCCGGTCAGCACAGTGACTGGGTCGCCGTTAGCATCGACCAGACTGACCGTATACGTCAGAGCACCGCCCTCGAAAACGGCTGATTTATCCACGGAGATCTTTGCATACACAGTGTCGATGGTGTCATTGATCGTCGTGCTGACGCCGGTGCTGTCGTAATCCAGCTTCTCGAAGCTGCCAGGAGTGCCCGCATTCGCTTCGCTGATACCTGTGATCGCGTTGGACACCACCTCGTTGTCCACATAGACGTCATCGCCCTGCACCGGCACCGACAGCGTGCCGCTGCTCGCGCCAACCGCGATGGTCACCGTGCCCAGCGTCGTCGTCACCGTCACCGTATTGTTCGCCGTCACCGGATTGCCGCTGGCATCCTTCAGCGTCACGGTGTAGACCAGATCACCCGTGCCTTCATCCGTTACCGTGCGGTCGACGCTCAGTTCCGCCTTCACCGTGTCGACGGTGTCATTGATCGTCGTGCTGACGCCGGTGCTGTCGTAATCCAGCTTCTCGAAGCTGCCAGGAGCGCCCGCATTCGCTTCGCTGATACCTGTGATCGCGTTGGACACCACCTCGTTGTCCACATAGACGTCATCGCCCTGCACCGGCACCGACAGCGTGCCGCTGCTCGCGCCAACCGCGATGGTCACCGTGCCCAGCGTCGTCGTCACCGTCACCGTGTTGTTCGCCGTCACCGGATTGCCGCTGGCATCCTTCAGCGTCACGGTGTAGACCAGGTCACCCGTGCCTTCATTCGTTACCGTGCGGTCGACGCTCAGTTCCGCCTTCACCGTGTCGACGGTGTCATTGATCGTCGTGCTGACGCCGGTGCTGTCGTAATCCAGCTTCTCGAAGCTGCCAGGAGCGCCCGCATTCGCTTCGCTGATACCTGTGATCGCGTTGGACACCACCTCGTTGTCCACATAGACGTCATCGCCCTGCACCGGCACCGACAGCGTGCCGCTGCTCGCGCCAACCGCGATGGTCACCGTACCCAGCGTCGTCGTCACCGTCACCGGATTGTTCGCCGTCACCGGATTGCCGCTGGCATCCTTCAGCGTCACGGTGTAGACCAGGTCACCCGTGCCTTCATTCGTTACCGTGCGGTCGACGCTCAGTTCCGCCTTCACCGTGTCGACGGTGTCATTGATCGTCGTGCTGACGCCGGTGCTGTCGTAATCCAGCTTCTCGAAGCTGCCAGGAGTGCCCGCATTCGCTTCGCTGATACCTGTGATCGCGTTGGACACCACCTCGTTGTCCACATAGACGTCATCGCCCTGCACCGGCACCGACAGCGTGCCGCTGCTCGCGCCAACCGCGATGGTCACCGTGCCCAGCGTCGTCGTCACCGTCACCGTATTGTTCGCCGTCACCGGATTGCCGCTGGCATCCTTCAGCGTCACGGTGTAGACCAGATCACCCGTGCCTTCATCCGTTACCGTGCGGTCGACGCTCAGTTCCGCCTTCACCGTGTCGACGGTGTCATTGATCGTCGTGCTGACGCCGGTGCTGTCGTAATCCAGCTCCTCGAAGCTGCCAGGAGCGCCCGCATTCGCTTCGCTGATACCTGTGATCGCGTTGGACACCACCTCGTTGTCCACATAGACGTCATCGCCCTGCACCGGCACCGACAGCGTGCCGCTGCTCGCGCCAACCGCGATGGTCACCGTGCCCAGCGTCGTCGTCACCGTCACCGTGTTGTTCGCCGTCACCGGATTGCCGCTGGCATCCTTCAGCGTCACGGTGTAGACCAGGTCACCCGTGCCTTCATTCGTTACCGTGCGGTCGACGCTCAGTTCCGCCTTCACCGTGTCGACGGTGTCATTGATCGTCGTGCTGACGCCGGTGCTGTCGTAATCCAGCTTCTCGAAGCTGCCAGGAGCGCCCGCATTCGCTTCGCTGATACCTGTGATCGCGTTGGACACCACCTCGTTGTCCACATAGACGTCATCGCCCTGCACCGGCACCGACAGCGTGCCGCTGCTCGCGCCAACCGCGATGGTCACCGTACCCAGCGTCGTCGTCACCGTCACCGGATTGTTCGCCGTCACCGGATTGCCGCTGGCATCCTTCAGCGTCACGGTGTAGACCAGGTCACCCGTGCCTTCATTCGTTACCGTGCGGTCGACGCTCAGTTCCGCCTTCACCGTGTCGACGGTGTCATTGATCGTCGTGCTGACGCCGGTGCTGTCGTAATCCAGCTTCTCGAAGCTGCCAGGAGCGCCCGCATTCGCTTCGCTGATACCTGTGATCGCGTTGGACACCACCTCGTTGTCCACATAGACGTCATCGCCCTGCACCGGCACCGACAGCGTGCCGCTGCTCGCGCCAACCGCGATGGTCACCGTGCCCAGCGTCGTCGTCACCGTCACCGGATTGTTCGCCGTCACCGGATTGCCGCTGGCATCCTTCAGCGTCACGGTGTAGACCAGGTCACCCGTGCCTTCATCCGTTACCGTGCGGTCGACGCTCAGTTCCGCCGTAACCGTGTCGACGGTGTCATTGATCGTCGTGCTGACGCCGGTGCTGTCGTAATCCAGCTTCTCGAAGCTGCCAGGAGCGCCCGCATTCGCTTCGCTGATACCTGTGATCGCGTTGGACACCACCTCGTTGTCCACATAGACGTCATCGCCCTGCACCGGCACCGACAGCGTGCCGCTGCTCGCGCCAACCGCGATGGTCACCGTACCCAGCGTCGTCGTCACCGTCACCGGATTGTTCGCCGTCACCGGATTGCCGCTGGCATCCTTCAGCGTCACGGTGTAGACCAGGTCACCCGTGCCTTCATTCGTTACCGTGCGGTCGACGCTCAGTTCCGCCTTCACCGTGTCGACGGTGTCATTGATCGTCGTGCTGACGCCGGTGCTGTCGTAATCCAGCTTCTCGAAGCTGCCAGGAGTGCCCGCATTCGCTTCGCTGATACCTGTGATCGCGTTGGACACCACCTCGTT
This sequence comes from Pseudomonas sp. ABC1, assembly GCF_013395055.1. Classification (NCBI taxonomy): domain Bacteria; kingdom Pseudomonadati; phylum Pseudomonadota; class Gammaproteobacteria; order Pseudomonadales; family Pseudomonadaceae; genus Pseudomonas; species Pseudomonas sp. ABC1. The sequence continues at coordinate 3,280,448 of NZ_CP058349.1, read as the reverse complement.
GTCCACATAGACGTCATCGCCCTGCACCGGCACCGACAGCGTGCCGCTGCTCGCGCCAACCGCGATGGTCACCGTGCCCAGCGTCGTCGTCACCGTCACCGTGTTGTTCGCCGTCACCGGATTGCCGCTGGCATCCTTCAGCGTCACGGTGTAGACCAGGTCACCCGTGCCTTCATCCGTTACCGTGCGGTCGACGCTCAGTTCCGCCGTAACCGTGTCGACGGTGTCATTGATCGTCGTGCTGACGCCGGTGCTGTCGTAATCCAGCTTCTCGAAGCTGCCAGGAGCGCCCGCATTCGCTTCGCTGATACCTGTGATCGCGTTGGACACCACCTCGTTGTCCACATAGACGTCATCGCCCTGCACCGGCACCGACAGCGTGCCGCTGCTCGCGCCAACCGCGATGGTCACCGTACCCAGCGTCGTCGTCACCGTCACCGGATTGTTCGCCGTCACCGGATTGCCGCTAGCATCCTTCAGCGTCACGGTGTAGACCAGGTCACCCGTGCCTTCATCCGTTACCGTGCGGTCGACGCTCAGTTCCGCCGTAACCGTGTCGACGGTGTCATTGATCGTCGTGCTGACGCCGGTGCTGTCGTAATCCAGCTTCTCGAAGCTGCCAGGTGCACCCGCATTCGCTTCGCTGATACCTGTGATCGCGTTGGACACCACCTCGTTGTCCACATAGACGTCATCGCCCTGCACCGGCACCGACAGCGTACCGCTGCTCGCGCCAACCGCGATGGTCACCGTGCCCAGCGTCGTCGTCACCGTCACCGGATTGTTCGCCGTCACCGGATTGCCGCTGGCATCCTTCAGCGTCACGGTGTAGACCAGGTCACCCGTGCCTTCATCCGTTACCGTGCGGTCGACGCTCAGTTCCGCCGTCACCGTGTCGATGGTGTCGGTGACCGTCACGGTCGAGGTGTCGCTGGTGTCCAGGCTTTCGAAGTTGTGATTGCCTGGGTCAGTCACGCTGACCACATAGCTCTCGCCATCCACATAAGGGTCGTCCCCTTGAACCGTGAACGGCGTCGAGACGCCCGTGCTGCTGCCCGCCGTGAAGGTGATGGTCGCACCGTTGCTCAGGGTAACGGTGAAGTCGCGATCGGTCGGGTTGCTCAGCGTCGCGCTGATGGTCGCGGTGCCGCTGCCTTCGGCAACGGTGACATCACCCAGCGTCAAGGTCGTGGTGTCTACCGTGTCGTCGACCACGGTATTGGCTGGCGTGCCATCGATGACCAGGCTCTCGAAATTGCCACCTGTCGCATTAGTGATGGTGACGGAGAGGTCTGGCGCGCCATTGTAGATGTCGTTGCCCGTGACATAGTCCACCGTGCCGGTGGTGGCGCCATCAGGAATGGTGATGGTCTGGCCATTGCTCAGGGTAACGGTGACATCGCCCTGGGCCGGATTGGTCAAGGTGGCGGTGTAGGTCACCGTGCCGTTTTCATTGACGTTCGGGGTAGCCGTCAGGGAAACGGTGGTTTCGTCGTTATCATCCACCACAGTGGTGGTCGTGGTACTGGAGGTATCCAGCGAGCTGTAGCTGCCGCCGGTAGTGCCGCCGATACCGACGGTCAGGACTTCGTCACCTTGTATATAGCTGTCGTCGGGCCGGCTGGGGATGGTCACGCTGCCACTGGTTCCACCCACCGGAATCGTCACGACCAGCCCGTTGGTCAGGGTCACCACCAGCGGGCTGCCGACGACCGGACTATTGACCACGACGGTATAGGTGATGGGCTCACCTTCGATGATGCGGTCAGGGGCGATGAGCGTGAGGATGGCGGCGAAGGACGAACCGTTGGTGTCAGGCTCCCCGAGCGTCTCCCGCGCATTGTTGAAGGCGACGGAGATACCTTCCGTCGGGTAACCCGGATCAGCAGCGACACGTTCGCCCGTCAGGTCGAGGACCACGGCCGTGTGGCTACCGCCACCTTCGCCCGCCTCGCCGGTGCCCGTTGCACCCGCCGCGGTGGCCTCAAGGCCTGCGGTCGGATCAGTCGGGTCAGCACCGTCGGCGATGGCCTGCTGCAAGGCTTCGATATCATCTGCCGGCGTACCGGCAGGCTGATCGTCGGAAATACCCGCCACTTCGCCCCAGCGACTGTCGCGCCCGACGTCAAGGGTGCGCCCATCCGGCAATTCAATGGTGATGGCGCCAGTCGAACCAGTCAGGACCTCCTCGCCGGTAAAGAGCCGATCCCCTTCCACCAGCAAGCGGCGGGCACCGTCTGCGGCGACGGCAAAGACTTGTCCTACAACACCTTTAACAACACCAATGATAGCCATGGGTTTCTCCTTGATAACACTCTTAATCTGTAAAGTGCAGCCAGGCCTATATAGCTTTTCTTCAAGAACAGCCAGCACATATCTAGCACAACTATACCCATTCACATCATCTGTATATATGCGCTTTTTTACAACTCACCATCCAGATTTCAGCATCCGTTGCCGCCGCCATTTTGGCCCGTTTTGGCATTTTTCTGACGCCAGAATCACAGCACACCACCTCGGACGCAAAGCCCCGTGGCGACTGGCTTGACGTCATACTTTTGTCACGATCGATACGCATCAAAAATCACCCATGACGCACGCCTGACAACCCAATAACGGCAGGACTAACCCATGCGAACCGAAGAAAGAACATCATTTTAAGCAACACTACTTTTTATAATCTTCAATCCGGAAACGCTATGCAGGATTAGCCACGAGACCTACCATAATGAAGAGTATTCCCTCGCCAGCATTTCATTGCCGGGAAATAGCGATATAAAACCGGAAGTTATCTGTAACATCCAAAAGGAACTCCTCACATGAAATTCCAGCGCCGCCTTGCAGCCGCCTCCATCATGCTCGCCATGTCAGGCATCACGTCAGCGGAAGACCTGCCCAGCGCCATTCAGCAGGCTCTCAACTATCACCCTGAAGTGAGCCGCTCTATAAACAGTCGCTACGTCGCAGAAAAAGAACTGCGCGCAGTGAAAGGCGGCTACCTGCCATCCGTCACGTTGAGCGCGGGCACAGGTCGCGAGGGCACCGACAGCCCTTCTACCCGCAGTGGCGGGAATCACTGGAGAAACCTGCATCGCAGCGAAGGCAGCATCAACCTGAACCAGATGCTCTTCGACGGCTTCGCGACGCCGAATGAAGTCGGCCGCATGAAGGCCACCGTCAATTCGCGCGCCTGGTCGGTACTGGGCACCAGCGAAAACACCGCCCTGCGCGCCGTCGAGGTCTATCTGGACGTGCTGCAGCGCCAGGAATTCGTACGGCTCGCCAGCGACAACCTCAAGAGCCACGAGCGCATCTTCGACCAGATCCGCCTGCGCACCGAACGCGGCGTAGGCCGCCTGGCCGACCTTGACCAGGCCGAAGCCCGACTGGCACAAGCCCGCAACAACCTGTTGACGGAAGAAACCAACCTGACCGATGCCAAAACCAACTACTTCAGCGTGACCGGCTCGCTGCCCGACGCCCTGGCCACCCCGGCACCGCTGAGCGCGCACCTGCCAGACAACCTGGTTGATGCCCAGCGCATCATGGTCACCACCAACCCGCTTCTGAAATCTGCCGAAGCGGACATCGAAGCCACCGAGCGTCAGTACGCCACGGCCAAGTCCACCTACTACCCGCGCTTCGACGCGCAACTGTCGCGTTCCGCTGATAACAACCTCGACGGCACCGAAGGCCACGTCAACGAGTGGCAAGCGATGGTCCGCATGAACTACACCCTGTTCCAGGGGGGTTCCAACAAGGCGACCCTGGAAGCGCGCTCCTACCAGATCAACGAAGCGCTGGATGTACGCAACAACGCCCTGCGCCAGCTCAACGAAGAACTGGCCCTGGGTTACTCCGCACTGGACAACGCACGCCGCCAACTGCCGATCGCCAAGGACTACGCCGACCGCTCGCTGAAAGTCCGCGACGCCTACCAGAAGCAGTTCGCCCTCGGCGAGCGTACCCTGCTGGACTTGCTGGACAGCGAGAACGAGCTGTTCACCGCACAGCGTCGCTATACCGAAGTGAAGTACATCGAACTCTTCACTCAGTACCGTATCCTGGGCACCACGGGTGAGCTGCTGAAGAGCCAGTCGGTCGTGGCACCGATGGCCAGCACCGCGCTCAGCGACAGCAAGACCAGAGTCGATCTGCCCGGTCTGAACTGATCGCCCCAGTGCTATGATGGAAAAAACGGGGGACTCCGAAGCCGGAGTCCCCCGTTGTTCATGCTAGATACCTCGCGGAAGAAGCCCTACCCATGAGTGATACCGCTGATCAGACCGTTCCTCCCCTGCCAGACGATAACTCTGCTCAGCCACCCCACAGACAGGAACGTCGTGACCCTCGCGAGCTGCACGACGACCCGCTGCTGGATGGCCTGCTGATCCTCTGCTCACTGCACGACCGCCCGGCCAGCCGCGCCACACTGACTGCCGGACTGCCGCTCAAGAACCAGCGCCTGAATGACGACCTGCTGCCCAGGGCTGCCGCCCGTGCGGGCCTGCAGGCACGCCTGATGCGCCGACCGCTGAACCGCATACCGGCCATGTCCCTACCGGCCATGCTGTTCCTGCGGGACGAGCGTACCGCCATCCTGCTGGGCTATGACGAGAACGGCCTGGCGCGCCTGATGCCCTGCGAGACAGAAGGCGGCGAGATCTCCCTGCCAGTCGAGACACTGCGCGAGCAATACAGTGGCCGCGTGCTCTTCGCACAACCGCGCCACCAGCACGACCTGCACCACGAGCAACTCGTGCCACGCACACGCTCCTGGTTCCGCGACACCCTCAAGCTCTCACGCTTCCTTTATATGGATGCGATTGCCGCCAGCTTCTTCATCAACCTGATCGCCATCGCCACCCCGCTGTTCGTCATGAACGTCTACGACCGGGTCGTGCCCAACCAGGCGGAAGCCACGCTCTGGGTCCTAGCCATCGGTATCAGCGGTGCCTTCCTGTTCGACCTGATCCTCAAGACCCTGCGCGGCCTGTGTCTGGATATCGCCGGGAAGAAGACCGACCTGATCATTTCCGCCACTCTGTTCGAGCGCATCACCGGCATGTCGATGAAGGCGCGCCCGGCGCGGATCGGCAGCTTTGCCCAGAACATCCATGAGTTCCAGTCACTGCGGGACTTCCTTTCGTCCCTGACCCTGACTGCTCTGATCGACCTGCCCTTCACCCTGCTGATCCTGCTAGTCATCGGCCTGCTGGGCGGACCGCTGGTCTTCGTTCCGTTGCTGGCCTTCCCGATTGCCCTGCTGACCAGCTGGGCCCTACAGAAGCCCCTGGTGGCGACCATCGAGCGCTCACTGAAACTGTCCAGCGAGCGCCAGTCGACCCTGATCGAGACCCTTGGCGGCCTGGATGCCATCAAGATCAACAACGCCGAAAGCGAGCGCCAGTACCACTGGGAACACACCATCGGCACCCTGAGCAAACTGGAACTGCGCGCCAAGGTCCTGTCGTCCCTGGCCGTCAACCTGACCCAGTGGATCCAGCAGCTTGCCGGCGTCGTGATGATCGTGGCCGGTGTCTACCTGATCATGTCCGGCAACCTGAGCATGGGCGGCCTGATCGCCAGCTACATGCTCAACAGCCGTGCCCTGGCGCCGCTGGGGCAGCTCTCCGGCCTGATCACGCGCTACCAGCAGGCGCGCCTGACCATGTCCTCCACCGACCAGATGATGGACCTGCCACAAGAGCGCCAGAGTACGGAAAGACCGCTGCAACGCCCGTCCCTGCAAGGCGAGATCGAACTGCGCCAGGTGGACTTCGCCTATCCGGGGCAGCAAACGCTGTCGCTGGAAGGCATCAACATCCACATCAAGGCAGGAGAAAAGGTCGGCATCATCGGCCGTACCGGTTCGGGCAAGAGCTCGCTGGAAAAACTCATCCTCGGCCTCTACGCCCCGAGCGCCGGCAGCCTGCTGATGGACGGCATGGACATCCGCCAACTGGATGTCAGCGAAATACGCCACAACATCGGCTACGTTCCCCAGGATATCCAGCTGTTCAGCGGCACCTTGCGCGACAACCTGGTGATGGGCGCCCGCTACGTGGAAGACGAAGCGATACTGCGCGCCGCCGAGCTGGCAGGCGTGCACGACTTCGCCCGCCTGCACCCGGACGGCTACAACCTGCAGGTCGGCGAACGCGGCCTGAACCTCTCGGGCGGTCAGCGCCAGGCCGTTTCGATCGCACGCGCCCTGCTGCTCGACCCGCCGATCCTGGTCATGGACGAACCCAGCAGTGCCATGGACAACAGCAGTGAAGAGCGCCTGAAGAGCCTGCTGACACCGATCGTCGAGCACAAGACCCTGATACTCGTCACCCACCGCGCCTCCATGCTGTCCCTGGTTGACCGCCTGATCATCATCGAGAAAGGCAAGGTCATCGCGGACGGGCCGAAAGCGACCGTCATGACCGCCTTGAAGAAGGGGCAGATCAATGTCTCTCGCTAATTTCAGAAAAACCCTCGGCAGCTACTTCCGTCCACAGGACGACGATGGCTTGCAGGCGGTACCCGAAGTCAATCGCGCCCTGGTCGAAGACGCCCCACGCATCGTGCGCCTGACCATCTGGGGCATCGTGGCCTTCCTGCTGTTCATGCTGGTCTGGGCCGGTTTCGCCAGGATCGAGGAAGTGACCAAGGGCGACGGCAAGGCCATTCCCTCCTCGCGCCTGCAGAAAATCCAGAACCTGGAGGGCGGGATCGTCTCCGAGATATTCGTCCACGACGGCCAGATCGTCGAAGCCGGCGCACCACTGCTGCGCCTGGACGACACGCGCTTTTCCTCCAATGTGGGAGAAACCGAAGCGGATCGTCTGTCGCTGACCGCACGCATCACTCGCCTGCAAGCGGAAATAGCCAACGAAGCCCTGGAACTGCCCAACGACATCGTCACCCTCGCCCCCGGCGTCGCCCGAGGCGAACAGGCGCTTTACGACAGCCGCCGCCAGCAGTTGGAAGAGGAAATCTCCGGGCTGTCCGAGCAACTGGTCCAGCGCCAGCAGGAGTTGCGTGAATTCCAGTCCAACGCCAACCAGTTCAGCAACAGCCTGAAACTGCTGCGGCAGGAAATCAGCATGTCGGAGCCGCTGATCGAGGCCGGTGCCATTTCCCAGGTCGAAGTGCTGCGCCTGCGACGCGCCGAGGTGGAAACACGCGGCCAACTGGCCGCCATCAACCTGTCGATCCCCAAGGCCGGGGCCGCGATCAAGGAAGTGGAGAACAAGATCAAGGAAACCCGCAGCCGCTACAAGAGCGATGCGTTGCAGCAGCTCAGCGAAGCGCAGGCGGAACTGAACAAGATCACCGCCACCGGCAAGGCGCTGGAAGACCGGGTCAACCGCACCCTGGTCACTTCGCCAGTGCGCGGGATCGTGCAGCAGATCCTGGTCAACACCATCGGCGGCGTGATACAGCCGGGCGACATTCTGGTGGAGATCGTACCGCTGGACGACTCGCTGCTGGTCGAAGCCAAGATCCGCCCGCAGGACATTGCCTTCCTGCATCCGGGCCAGGAAGCCATCGTCAAGTTCACCGCCTATGACTTCACCATATACGGCGGCCTGCAGGCCAAGCTGGAGCAGATCAGCCCCGACAGCATCACCGACGAAGAAGGCAACAGCTTCTACCTGATTCGCTTGCGCACCGACAAGAACCACCTCGGCAGCGAGGAGAAACCCCTGGTGATCATCCCTGGCATGGTGGCCTCGGTGGACATCATCACCGGACGCAAGACGATCCTCAGTTACCTGCTGAAGCCCATCATCCGCGCCCGGGCGGATGCCCTGCGCGAGCGCTGACCGGCCTTTGCGCCGATCGCTCGGCGCAAGGAGCCTCATCATCATGCGTTAGCCCTGGTGTCCCCGCCTTCGCGGGGACACCAGGGGGGGTCATGGCGCTTCTTGCCGACGTCCCCGCCATGCAAAGCCCCTCGCACCCGACGCCGGCAACTGTCGTCGCACATACCACAACCGACCTCCGCGCTTGTACCGGCACAAGCCCTTCCCGATAATAGCGGGCCTTTCAGCCACGCCTTGCTGCGCGCGACGGAACCCCGCGATGACCGAACTCGCCCTGATCATGGTTAGCGCCACCTTGGTCAACAATCTCGTGCTGGCCCACTTCGTTGGCCTGTCGTCACTGCCTGGCGCACCACGCAAACTGGAAACCGCCCTGTGGCTGGGCCTGATCAGTGCCGCCGTGACGGCACTTTCCGTGCTGGGCAACCACGTGCTGCTGCAACAGGTCCTGTCACCCCTCGGCCTCATGCACCTGCGCCTGCCCGCCTTCGCCCTGCTTATCCTCGCCATTGCCCAGATTGCCGTGCACCTGGGCCGCAATCATGTGCCTCAGATCGGATTGAAGCCGGCCGCACTGTTGCCACTGCTCGCCGGCAACGCCATTGTCCTGGGCAGTGTCCTGCACAATGCCGCGCCCCCGGAAACCACCGCGATCATCGCCCTGTTCCAGGGTCTGGCGGCAGGGCTGGGCTTTACCTTGGTGCTGGTCCTCTTCACGGCGCTGCGCGAACGCCTGACGCGTGCCGATATCCCAGTGCCATTTCGAGGCGCGGCCATCGAAATTATCAGCCTCGGCCTGATGTCGCTGGCCTTCATGGGCTTCAACGGGTTGGTCAAGGCATGACCCTGGCCACCTCACCCCTGCGGACGGCCATGAATGATCCGCTGAAACAGCGACTGGTCGAACGCATCGACGCGCTGCTGCCCCAGACTCAGTGCCGCGAATGTGGCTACCCTGGCTGCATGCCCTACGCACGCGCCATCGTAGAGGGCGAGCGCATCGGCAAATGCCCGCCCGGCGGCCAGGCGACCGTGCACGCCCTGGCGGCATTGCTCGATGTGCAGGAAGTACCGGTGGAATCAGGCATCGCCGAACCGCCCACGCTGCTTGCCCGCATCCGCGAGGAAGAATGCATCGGCTGCACCAAGTGCATCCAGGCCTGCCCGGTGGATGCCATTGTCGGCGCCGCCAAACTGATGCACACCGTCATTGCCGACGAATGCACCGGCTGCAACCTCTGCGTACCACCCTGCCCGGTCGATTGCATCGACATGGTCGAGGTCGACTTCTCTCTGAGCCGCCAGACGGACCCGACGACAATCGCCCTCGCCCGGCAGCACAAGGCCAATCACTCCCGACAGCGCTTCCTGCAACGCCAGGAGCGGCTGCAACGGACCGAACAGCGCGATCGTCAGGAGCGGCAGGCGCGCCTGGAGCAGCAGTCCAGGGAGACACAGCCCAGACCGGGGCACTCGCAGGCATCCGATGGCGGTGAACAGGCCGCCGAGCAGAAGAAGTTGCGGGTGGCCGCCAACATGGCCCAGGTCGCATTGAATAAAGCACGGCAACAGATGGCCAGCCGGCCGAACCCGCAACTGGCCGCCCAAGTGGAGCAGTTGCGGATCGCCAGCGAAAAGGCCCAGGCGGCACTGACACAGGCCGCTCCACGCCCCGACCTGGCCGTCACCCCACGCCCGGCAGGGGTAGAAGCCCTGCGACGCGCCAAGGTCCATCTGGTCAGTTGCCGCAGCGCCTTGAAAAAAGCCCAGCAGGAAGGCGCCGAAGCGAACCAGTTGCAGCGCCTGGGCGAAGCACTGGCCGAAGCCGAACGGCAATTGCACACCGCCGAAGACGCCTCGGGCAAGACACCGCCAGACCTGCAACGCACCTACACGCGGCCGGTTACCCCGGCCAGCCAGGCCATCAAGACCGAACTGGCCTTCGCCAGGGCCGAACTGCGCAAGTTGCAGCGCGACACCCAGGCGAGCGCGGAACGACTGGGTGCCGCGCAAGAGCGCCTGCGCCAGGCCGAACAACGCTTGCAGGAACTGGAAAAGCCTGCGGAGCCGATATGAACGCCGCGCTGCGAGCGCGCCCCGCTACCTGGCGCGTCATGATCGCGGCCCTGCCCGGCCTCTGCATCATGGTCTGGCTTTACGGCGCCGGGCCGCTGTCCAACCTGCTCTGGGCGAGCCTGACGGCGCTGGCCTGCGAAGCCTGGATGATCCGCTTGCGCGGGCGCGCCATACGACAGGCACTGGCAGACGGCAGCGCCCTGCTGACCGCCTTGCTGCTGGCCCTCGCGCTGCCGCCCTACAGCCCCTGGTGGCTGGTCGTGCTGGCCGCCACCAGCGCCATCGTTCTTGGCAAACAGCTCTATGGCGGTGTTGGCCAGAACCCGTTCAACCCGGCCATGGTCGGTTACGCGGTGGCACTCGTCGCGTTTCCCATGGAGATGAGCCATTGGTCGCTGCCCCACGCCCAGCACATCGCCAGCGGGCTGGAGCGGGTCTTCGGCATGGCCGAACTGGCCGATGGCTGGAGCCAGGCCACGGCACTCAATGCCCTCCAGCACAATGACCGCCTGACCCTGGAAGAACTCTGGCAGGCACCGATCTTCGGCCAGTTCGCTGCCGCCGGCAGCGAGTGGGTCAACCTCGCCTTTCTGGCGGGCGGACTGTGGCTGCTGCGCCAGCGCCTCTATTCCTGGCATGCCCCGCTCGGGATGCTGGCCGCCCTGGGCGTGATGAGCCTGCTGTTCTGGAACGGCAGTGGCTCCGATGGCAACGGTTCACCGCTGTTCCACCTGCTCAGCGGGGCCACCATGCTCGGCGCCTTCTTTATCGTGACCGACCCCATCAGCGGCGCAGGGAGCCCTCGCGGCAGACTGCTGTTCGGCATCGGTGTCGGCGTACTGGTCTACGTCATCCGGGCCTGGGGCGGATACCCGGACGGCCTGGCCTTCGCGGTCCTGCTGATGAACCTCGCGGCACCGACCATCGACCATTGCCTGCGAGCGGCGGCCCTGCCGAAGGACCGCGCATGAAAACCACTCGCTCATGGGTTGGCAATGGCCTTGTCCTGCTGGGTATAGCGCTGCTGGGCATCGTCATACTGGGCGCCCTTCAGCGTGTCAGTGCCGAGCGCATCGAGCAGGCCGAACGTGACGTACAGAATCGCCAACTGAACCAGTTGCTGCCCCCCGAACTGCGCGACGACGCCCTGCTGGACAGCCGCCAATATATCCAGCACCCGCTGCTGGGCGACACGCAACCACGCCCCGCCTATGCCGCCCGCAAGCACGGCAAGGTCGTCGCGGTGATCCTGCCCGCGACTGCTGCCGACGGCTACAACGGCAGCATCCGCCTGCAGGTCGCGATCCTCGCCGATGGCCGTATCAGTGCAGTAGCGGTTGTCGAACACCGGGAAACACCCGGCATGGGCGACCGGATAGAAGCTGGCCACAGCGACTGGCTGATGGGCTTCCACGGCAAGTCCCTGAATGACCCGACCGCCCGGGGCTGGACCGTGAAGAAGCAGCAGGGCGAATTCGACCAGTTCGCCGGTGCCACCATCACGCCGCGCGCGGTCGTGCACGCCGTGCAGCGAGCCCTGCAATACTTCTCGAGCCACGAGCGGCAATGGCTCGATGGAGAAGGCCAGCCATGACGCCACGCTCCCTGGACAACCTCTGGCGCAACAACCCGGTGCTGGCAAGACTGCTCGGGCTTTGCCCCCTGCTGGCCGTCAGCGATTCACTGGTCAAGGCGCTCGGCCTGGGCCTGGCACTGCTGTTCGTGCTGCCACTGAGCGGTCTTGGCAGCGCGCTGGCCACGCGACTGGGCGGCATCTCCATGCGCCTGCCGGTACTGCTGGTTATCGCTGCCACTCTGGTCGGCAGCGCCGATATCCTGATGCAGGCCTACACCTACGAACTGCACCAGCGACTCGGTATCTTCCTCCCGCTGCTGGCCAGCAGCAGCCTGTTGCTGGCCAGCCAGCCAGCCCCGCAACGGCCTTTTGCGGCCTGTATCGACGCGACACTGACGGCCCTTGGCTTCCTGCTGGTACTGTTGCCCATGGCGGCCCTGCGCGAACTGCTCGGTAGCGGTCGACTGCTGGACGATGCACGCTTGCTGTTCGGGCCACGGGCCGAAGGCTGGAACCTGTTGCAACTGGACGGCTACCCTGGCTTTCCACTGCCCCTGCTGGCCACTGGCGCCTTCACCCTGCTGGGCCTGCTGATAGCTTTGTACAACCGCCTGGGACACGCGCCATCAAGAGCGCCCACCGATACGACACCGGACACGCCTGCCCCATGAACGCCGAAAAACGCCGCGAGATATTCCGCCGCCTCCACGAAGACGATCCCAACCCGACCACCGAGCTGGCCTACAGCAATGCCTTCGAACTGCTGATCGCGGTCATCCTCTCGGCCCAGGCCACCGATGTCGGTGTCAACAAGGCCACCGCCCGGCTCTACCCGGTGGCCAACACCCCCGAAGCGATCTACGCGCTGGGCGTGGACGGGTTGTCCGAGTACATCAAGACCATCGGGCTCTACAACAGCAAGGCGAAGAACGTCATCGAGACCTGCCGCCTCCTTATCGAGCGACACGGCAGCCAGGTGCCGGACAACCGCGAAGCCCTGGAAGCCCTGCCCGGCGTTGGTCGCAAGACCGCCAACGTGGTGCTCAACACCGCTTTCCGCCAACCGACCATGGCGGTGGACACGCATATCTTCCGGGTCAGCAACCGCACGCGCATCGCCCCCGGCAAGAACGTGCTGGAGGTGGAACGCAAGCTGCTCAAGTTCGTGCCCAAGGAGTATCTGCTGGACGCCCACCACTGGCTGATCCTGCACGGGCGCTACGTTTGCAAGGCACGCAAACCGCAGTGTGGCAGCTGCCGTATAGAAGATTTGTGCGAATACCCGCAGAAGACTTCTGACGATTGATGAATAGCGTCAAAAACCCTCACTCCGATTGAAAAAATCTTTTTTACCAGGCCCTGGTTTGCCGTTATAAGGTGCGGCCAGACAAGGCGTGTGAAAGCCTGTGGTGAAGGCGCTCACGCCACCCTGCAGAAGTTGCCTTTGCTTCGGAGTGCTCTCAGTGTCAGAAAAAGACGATAGCCAGCTGGAAGATGACTTCATCGCCGACGATGAAGACGATGCCGATCCCCCGGTCGAAGTCGCCAAGACCAACCTGACCAAACGCCGCATCATCGACAATCTGCTCGAAGAGCGCCGCCTGCAGAAGCAACTGAACGAATACGACTTCGATCTGTAGGGCAGCGGCAAGCCAGACGCTCTCTGGCCTGGCTTGCGCTGGCACTCAGTCCCCGCGTTGCGGCGACAGCAGTTCGATCTTGTAGCCATCCGGGTCTTCGACGAAGGCCAGGATGCTGCTTCCATGCATCATCGGCCCCGGCTCGCGGGTGATGCGCCCGCCACGGGCGCGGATATCCTCGCAAGCCTTGTAGACATCCGCGACTTCCAGGGCGATATGGCCGTAGCCATTACCCAGCTCGTACCCCTCCACGCCCCAGTTATGGGTCAGCTCGATCACGCTGTTGTGGGCCTCGTCGCCATAGCCGACGAACGCCAGGGTGAACTTCCCTTCGGGATAATCCTTGCGCCGTAGCAGGGTCATGCCCAGCACTTCGGTATAGAAGGCGATGGATTTATCCAGGTCGCCGACTCGCAGCATCGTATGCAAAAGGCGCATCTGATCTTCCTCAGAACCTGTTCACGATCTCGCGAGCTAGAGCCATGCAAGGCGCAACGACCAGCGGGAGTAACAGCCAAAGGCTGGCCCGAAGGGCGAGCGCCAGCGAGTCAAGCAGGCGAAAAAGCGCAGTTTACAGGTGGTAAATGAGCATTTTGAGCCTGTTTTTAACGCAGCAGGGCCGACGCGCAGCAGATCGTGAACAGGTTCTCACGGTTGAAATGAAAACCCCGGCAACATGGGCCGGGGTTTCTTATAACGGTAACGCCTGCCTCAGTCTCAGAGCGGCGAACGCCCTTTGCCAGCCGCAATGCGCATGCGCAGTGCATTCAGCTTGATGAAGCCGGCCGCGTCCTGTTGGTCGTAGGCGCCGCCATCTTCCTCGAAGGTCGCTATATTGGCGTCGAACAGCGAATCGTCGGACTTGCGACCGACCACGATGACGTTGCCCTTGTACAGCTTCAGGCGTACCACGCCATTCACCGTCGCCTGGGAAGCATCGATCATCTGTTGCAGCATCAGACGCTCCGGGCTCCACCAGTAGCCGTTGTAGATCAGGCTGGCGTACTTGGGCATCAGCTCGTCTTTCAGGTGTGCCACTTCACGGTCGAGGGTGATCGACTCAATGGCACGGTGCGCCTTGAGCATGATGGTGCCGCCGGGGGTCTCGTAGCAGCCGCGCGACTTCATGCCGACGTAGCGGTTCTCGACGATGTCCAGGCGACCGATACCGTTGGCGCCGCCGACACGGTTCAGCTCCGTGAGCACCTGGGCCGGGCTCAGCTCCTTGCCGTCGATAGCGACGATGTCGCCGTTGCGGTAGGTCAGCTCGATATAGGTGGCGGCGTCCGGGGCCTTCTCCGGGGAGACCGTCCAGCGCCACATGTCTTCTTCGTGCTCGGTCCAGGTGTCTTCCAGCACGCCACCTTCATAGGAGATGTGCAGCAGGTTGGCGTCCATGGAGTACGGCGACTTCTTCTTGCCGTGGCGCTCGATCGGGATGCCGTGCTTCTCGGCATAGTCCATCAGCTTCTCGCGGGACAGCAGGTCCCACTCGCGCCAGGGCGCGATCACCTTCACGCCCGGCTTCAGCGCATAGGCGCCCAGCTCGAAACGCACCTGGTCGTTGCCCTTGCCGGTGGCGCCGTGGGAAATGGCATCGCCGCCGGTTTCGTTGGCGATCTCGATCAGGCGCTTGGCGATCAGCGGGCGGGCGATGGAAGTACCCAGCAGGTACTCGCCTTCGTAGACGGTGTTGGCACGGAACATCGGGAACACGAAGTCGCGTACGAATTCTTCGCGCAGGTCGTCGATGTAGATTTCCTTGACGCCCATGGCCTGTGCCTTGGCGCGTGCGGGTTCGACTTCCTCGCCCTGCCCCAGATCGGCGGTGAAGGTCACCACTTCACATGCATAGGTATCCTGCAGCCACTTGAGGATCACCGAAGTGTCCAGGCCACCGGAATAAGCCAGGACCACCTTCTTTACATCGGCCATTGCCATCCACTCCCGGGATTGTACGGAAAACGGTGATTCTACTGGTCGAGGCCGGCGATTTACAGGGGGAAATCAGCGGGCGGGCGCCGAGGTGAAACCCGTGGCAGGCAAACGGTGGGCTCAGGAGGATGTGGTGGGCGCCTTGGCCGGTGCCGACTCCGCCGCCGGAGCGGTCGCCTGCTCCGTAGGGGCGACGTCCACACGGTCCAGGCGCACGGTGACACGGCGATTCTTCGCACGATTGGCCGCGGTGCTGTTGGGTACCAGCGGATAGCGCTCGCCATGGAAACGCACCACGATCTGCTCGTCCGCAATGCCCTTGGAGATCAGGTACTCCTTGACCGCCAACGCCCGCCGACGGGAAAGGTCGCGATTGAGCAAGCGATTACCGCCGCTGTCGGAGTGCCCGTCCAGCTCGATATGGTTCACGCTGGGGTCGGCGGCCATGTAACCGAGGATCACATCCAGCCTGGCCTTTCCCTTTTCATCGAGAATGACATCACCGCCCGGAAAGCCGACCTGTGACGTCCTGACCTGGTCATAGTTGAACGGCAGCAGCTTGGCGGTACACAGCCGGAAGTCTTCATACGCCTTGCCGAAACGCACCGGCAGCAGGCGCACTTCGAGTTTGTCGCCACCGTGCCAGGTACGATGCCGCACCACCGGGCTGCGCCCTTCGAGCAGACCACTCAACAGCCGCCCGGCCTGCACCTGGGAACTGCTGAACGGAATCTCGCCATCGCCAATCGTCAGCGCCCCGAGGTTGACGTCTCCGCGCCCCGGCTGCCACGGCGCGGCGGCGGCCAACAGCGTCGCCGAGCCGCCACCGAACCAGCGTTCCGGCACCTTCAAGCGAAACACCGCCTGCTCACCGGCACGGCGCACGAACTCACCAGCACCGAAATCGGCGACGGGCTGGATCAGCCGACACTCGAATTGATCGCCTTCCACATGCCATTGCACCCGTTCCAGACGAGTCTGGAAGGTGATGGCGTGAACCGGCGAGGTCACGAGGCAGAAAAACAGAACGGGGCGCAGGCGCACGGCAGGCTCCACGGAAAACGGCATTCAATGGGAGTATCGGTGCGACGGGGAGAAACTTGAGGGGCGTATTTCTTCGCCGCCTTCCCGCAAGTCGGGCACGGCATGCATGACAGCGGCACATACCGACCGAAAGGGCAACTGCGCTGTGCTCGCGGGGAGCGTATGCAAAAAGCCAGACAACATTGCCAATCCGGCCTCAACCTTCATAGACACAATAGCCTCACCTCAAAACCGAGCGCGTGCAGCCGCGCACCCCATTTTCCGGTAGCATTCGCCCACGCTCCATGGCCTGGAAACTCCCGATGCAAGACCGAATCACCCTGGTACGCCCCGACGACTGGCATATCCACCTGCGCGACGGCGCAGCCCTGGCCCATACTGTGGCCGATGCCGCGAAGCAGTTCGCCCGCGCGATCGTCATGCCCAACCTGCTGCCGCCGGTGCGCAACCGGGACGAAGCCACCGCCTACCGGGAACGCATCCTCGCCGCGCGCCCACAGGGCAGCCGCTTCGAACCACTGATGGTGCTCTACCTGACCGACGCCACCAGCCCCGAAGACGTCCGCCAGGCGAAGGCCAGTGGCTTCGTCCACGCTGCCAAGCTCTATCCGGCGGGCGCCACCACCAACTCGTCGTCGGGCGTGACCCGCCTGGAAAACATCTTCCCGACCCTGGAAGCCATGGCCGAAGTCGGCCTGCCGCTGCTGGTGCACGGCGAAGTGACACGCAACGAGATCGACATCTTCGACCGCGAGAAGCACTTCATCGACGAGCAACTGACCCAGGTCGTGCAGCGCTTCCCCGGCCTGAAGATCGTCTTCGAGCACATCACCACCGGGGACGCCGCGCAGTTCGTCAAGGAGGCTCCGGCCAATGTCGGCGCCACCATCACTGCGCACCACTTGCTCTACAACCGCAACCACCTGCTGGTCGGCGGCATTCGCCCGCACTTCTATTGCCTGCCAGTACTCAAGCGCAACACCCATCAGGAAGCCCTGCTCGACGCTGCCACCAGCGGCAACCCGAAGTTCTTCCTCGGCACCGACTCGGCCCCCCACGCCCAGCATGCCAAGGAAAGTGCCTGCGGCTGCGCCGGTTGCTACACCGCCTACAGCGCGATCGAGCTGTACGCCCAGGCCTTCGAGCAGCGCAACGCACTGGAGCGTCTGGAGGCCTTCGCCAGTTTCCATGGCCCGGACTTCTACGGCCTGCCACGCAACACCGAGCACGTCACCCTGCGTCGCGAGGAATGGACACTGCCGGACAGCCTGCCCTTCGGCGAGCAACGCATCATCCCGCTGCGCGCGGGCGAAACCCTGCACTGGCGCCTGGAGGCCCAAGCATGAGCGGCGATCAGTTCGAGGACGAATTCGAAGGGCACTCGGGCAAGCCCCGTTCGCCCATGGCGCAACGCTTCCGCGGCTTCCTGCCGGTGGTGGTGGATGTCGAGACCGGCGGCTTCAACTGCGCCACCGACGCGTTGCTGGAAATCGCCGCCGTGCCTATCGGCATGGATGAGCAAGGCCTGCTCTACCCGCAGGAAACCCTGTTCTTCCGCGTGGAACCCTTCGCCGGCGCCAATATCGAGCAAGCTGCGCTGGAGTTCACCGGCATCAAGCTCGACCACCCGTTGCGCATGGCGGTTTCCGAAGAACATGCCCTCGGGGAGATCTTCCGTAGCGTGCGCAAGGCCGTGAAGTCCAGCGGCTGCAAACGGGCCGTACTGGTCGGGCACAACAGCAGCTTCGACCTGGGCTTCCTCAACGCGGCCATCGCCCGCTGCGACATCAAGCGCAACCCCTTCCATCCGTTCTCCAGCTTCGACACCGCCACCCTCGGCGGCCTGGCCTACGGTCAGACGGTGCTGGCCAAGGCCTGCCAGGCGGCAGGCATGGACTTCGACGGACGCGAAGCCCACTCGGCCCGCTATGACACGGAAAAGACCGCCGAGCTGTTCTGCGGCATCGTCAATCGCTGGAAGGAAATGGGCGGCTGGGAAGAGTTCGACGAATAGCACGTGACCGCCAGGGCCGCCCCGCCCTGCGCGGCCTGAATGCGAAGCGATATTCAAGTGCACTACAGGCTATGGTGAAACATTCTGTGCGGATATAATGCGCAGTTCGCAATGACAGCATGTTTCCACCGTTCGATTCGATTTCCATCATTTGGGGCCGGATCATCACGCCCAGGGGGCGGGGCTCTTCACGTGATGAATTTCAGCATAGATCAATGGAACGCCTGGGCGCCCGGCCTGGACAGCGCCGATGCGTGGGCCGACTGGTGCGCCTCGCCCCAGCCCATTGTCGATGACGAGCAGCAGCAACCCGCCGTGAGCTTCCTGCCCGCCATGCAACGCCGCCGCCTCAGTCGACTGGCGCGCATGGTCTGCCATATCGCCTGGCCCCTGGCCGAATCCTATCCGGCCCTGCCGCTGGTATTCGCCTCGCGCCACGGGGAGACCCCACGCACCCTCGAACTGATCCAGGAACTGGCACGGGGCGAAGCCCTCTCCCCGACCCAGTTCAGCCTCTCGGTGCATAACGCCATCATCGGACTGTGGTC
Source organism: Pseudomonas sp. ABC1 (assembly GCF_013395055.1). Taxonomy (NCBI): domain Bacteria; kingdom Pseudomonadati; phylum Pseudomonadota; class Gammaproteobacteria; order Pseudomonadales; family Pseudomonadaceae; genus Pseudomonas; species Pseudomonas sp. ABC1. The sequence goes on along the minus strand of NZ_CP058349.1, from coordinate 3,261,798 downwards.
GATCCTGCGGGGCGACAGCAGCGAGATGACCGCCATGGCCGCCGAGGGCGACGGGCTGGAACAAGCCATGCTGGAAGCCACCGGCCTGCTGGCCGAAGGCGCGCCAGCCGTGCTGCTGGTGATCGCCGAGGAAACGCCGCCCGCGCTGTACCGCCCCTATATAGACGACGTGCCCTTTTCCTATGCCCTCGCCCTGCTGTTGAAACCGGGCGATCAGTGGAGCCTGCAACTCGAACCGGGCAACGACACCCCATCCGTGTCGCAATGGCCCCACGCCATAAACCTGCTGCGCGCCCTGCACGGAAGGCAGTCGCGCCTCGAACATCACTGGAAACACCGTAAATGGGTCTGGTCATGCAGCAAGGGCTGAGCGACTACAATCCGCCCTTCCTGTGGCGCCTGCTCACCACGGCAGTCAGCTTCACCCTGTTCGGCGTGGGCGGCTTTCTCCTGCGCGTGATCATATTCCCCCTGCTCGCCTTGTTGCCCGGCGATGCCCTGGCGCACCGGCGCCGCGCACGCGCGACCGTGAGCCGGGTGTTCCTGCTGTTCGCCCGCTTCATGTACCACAGCGGCACCTTCACCTACGAAGTGCAAGGCATCGAGCGCCTTGGCCGACCGGGCCAACTGGTGATCGCCAACCATCCCTCGCTGATCGACGTGGTGATGCTGATCGCCTTCATCCGCGACTCCAATTGCGTGGTCAAGCAGAGCCTGTGGGACAACCCCTGCATGCGCGGCCCGATCCGCGCCGCCGGCTACATCAGCAACGACGGCAGCCTGGACATGCTCGACAAGGCCGCAGGCGCCCTGCAGGACGGCGAAACCCTGGTGGTATTCCCCGAGGGTACCCGCACCACGCCCGGCCAGAACCCCGAGTTCCATCGCGGCGCAGCAGCCATCGCCGTGCGTGGCGCCAGGGTGGTGACACCCGTGGTCATCACGGTCACCCCCACCACACTGACCAAGGCCGAGCCCTGGTACAGCATCCCCGCCAGGCGTTTCCATTTCCGCCTGCGCGTCGGCGAAGACATCGACCCGAGCCGCTTCACCGAGCAGGCTCCCTTGCCCATCGCCTCGCGCCGTCTCAATGAACACCTGCACAACCACTTCATAAAGGAGCTCGCAACAGATGAGCGATCTGCAGCTTGAAATCAAGAACCTGATCATCGACGCCCTCGGCCTGGAAGACATGACCGCCGAGGACATCGCCGCCGACCTCACCCTGTTCGGCGAAGGCCTCGGCCTGGACTCGGTGGACGCCCTGGAACTGGGCCTCGCCATCCAGAAGCGTTTCGGCATCAAGATCGACGCCGAAGCCAAGGACACCCGCAAGCATTTCGCCAACGTGAGCAGCCTGGCAGCCTTCGTTGCCGAGCGTCAGAACGCCTGAGGAGCCCCCGATGCAGAGCCGTGAAGAGATTTTCGCCACGCTGCAAGGCGCACTGGTGCAGTTGTTCGAGCTGCCTCCCGAGCGCGTGACCCTGGACGCCAACCTGTACCAGGACCTGGAGATCGACAGCATCGACGCGGTCGACCTGATCGACCACATCAAGCGCCAGACCGGTCGCAAGCTGGCCGCCGAAGAGTTCAAGGCCGTGCGGACCGTGTCCGACGTGGTCGAAGCGGTGTATCGCCTGGTCAACACCGACACGACGTCGAACTGAACCGATGCCACGCCTGCTCGTCCTGCTGCTGGCCCTGGTCGGTGTGCTCTACCCCTTCGCCGTGTACTTCGGCATGGAGCACCTGTCGCCGCGCCTGTTCGCCCTGCTGCTCGGTGGCCTGTGGCTGGTACGCAGCCTGAGTAGCCTGGGCAAGCCGGGCAATCGCTGGATGAGCCTCTGCGCACTGGCCTTCTGCCTGCTCCTCGGGCTGCTGGACGAACCGGCCCTGCTGCGCTGGTACCCGGTGCTGGTCAGTGGCCTGCTGCTGGCACTGTTCAGCCTGTCGCTGCGCTTCGGGCCGCCACTGGTCGAGCGCATGGCCCGCCTGAGCGAGCCGGAACTGCCCGAGGTCGCCGTGCGCTACACGCGCCGGGTGACACAGGTCTGGGCGCTGTTCTTCCTGCTCAACGGCATGGCCGTGATCGCCCTGGCCCTGTGGGCGCCACTGAGCTGGTGGACGCTGTACACCGGGCTGATTTCCTATGCCCTGATGGGGCTGCTGTTCGCTGTCGAGTGGCTGGTACGCCAACGTGTAAGGAGATTCGCATGAACTGGCTCGCCCCCGCCGAGCTACTGCTGCAAGGCGACCCCGAGCGCGTCGTGGCACTGGCCCCGCGCCTCACCCACGCAGACTGGCAGGCCCGCTCGCTGGCGCTGGCCGGTGCCTTGCAAGCACGAGGCGTACAACGCCTGGCACTGTACCTGGACGATGGCGCGGAGCTGGCCACGGCACTGTTCGGCGCCTGGCGCGCCGGTGTCCAGGTGCTGTTGCCGGGCGATGCCCAGCCCAGCACGCGCCAGCGCCTGGACAGCCAGGTCGACCTGTGGCTGGACACGCTGGACGGCCTGGAGGGCGGAACGCCCCTGGAAGCCGCGCAGCTGGACCTCGACACCTGTCGACTGACCCTGTGCACCTCCGGCTCCAGCGGCGAAGCCAAGCTGATCGAGAAGACCCTGCGCCAACTGCACAACGAGGTGCAGGCCCTGGAAAACCTGTGGGGCGCAGAACTTGGCCAGTCGATCCTGCTCGGCAGCGTGGCCGCCCAGCATATCTATGGCCTGCTGTTCCGCATCCTCTGGCCGCTGAGCGCCGGCCGTGGCATCTGGCGCAAGGCACTGCCGTTCCCCGAAGACCTGCAACGCGAAAGCCTCGGCCTGGCGGACTTCGCCTGGATCACCAGCCCGGCCCTGCTCAAGCGCATGGGCGACAACCTCGACTGGCCGGCGCTGGCCCGGGTGCGCAAGGTGTTCTCCTCCGGCGGCGCCTTACCGACAGCGGTCGCGCAAACCCTGGCCCGCCGCCTGGGCCAGTGGCCCAGCGAGATCTACGGCAGTTCCGAGACCGGCGGCATCGGATGGCGCCAGGGCAGCGCGAGCTGGCAACCCTTCGCCGACATCGAACTGAGCCTGGATGACCAGGGCGCCCTGCGCATCGCCTCGCCCTACCTGCCCAGCGGCCATGTCGAACAGAGCATGGATGCCGCCGAACTGCTCGACGATGGACGCTTCCTCCTGCACGGGCGGCTGGACCGCATCGTCAAACTGGAAGAAAAACGCATCTCGCTGCCCATGCTGGAGCAAGCGCTGTGCAGCCATGCCTGGGTGAGCGATGCGCGCCTCGGCGTCGTGCAGGAAGGCCGTGCCTTCCTCGGGGCGCTGCTGGCCCTGAGCCCAACCGGCGTGCACGCCCTGCGCAACCAGGGTCGGCGCACCGTCACCGACACCCTGCGCCGCCACCTGGCCGAGTACTGCGAGCCCATCGCCCTGCCACGCCGCTGGCGCCTGCTGGATGAACTGCCGGGCAACAGCCAGGGCAAGCTGCCGCAGGCGCAGATCGAGGCGCTGCTCGCAGCCCCGCGCCCACGGCACAGCGAACCGCTGACGGTCGAAGAAGTGGACGGCGAATGGCGCCTGGAGCTGCCCATACCGCTGGACCTCGCGCACTTCTCCGGGCACTTTCCGCACACCCCGGTACTGCCCGGCGTGGTGCAGATCGACTGGGCGCAGCGCCTGGCCCGACGCCTGATCGCAGACCTGCCGCCGCGCTTCGGTGGCATGGAAGTGCTCAAGTTCCAGCAACTGGTGCGCCCTGGCGATCGCCTGCAACTGACGCTGCGTTTCGACGCCACGCGCGGCAAGCTCTACTTCGCCTACCGCAATGGCGAAGCCGCCTGCTCCTCAGGACGCATCCTGCTGGAGCCGGCGCATGACTGATGGCCTGGCGGCGTTCCGGCCCTGTGCGGTGATCCCGGTCTACAACCACGAGCAGCCGTTGCCCGGCGTGGTCGAGCGCCTGCGCGGCTACGGCCTGCCCTGCATCCTGGTGGACGACGCGTCACAGGCCAGTTGTGCGGCGGTCATCGACCAGTTGGCCGAACGGACGGACGTCAGCGCCGTGCGCCTGCCCCATAACCAGGGCAAGGGTGCGGCGGTCATGGCCGGTATGCGCGAGGCGGCACGCCAGGGCTTCAGCCATGCGCTGCAAGTGGATGCCGACGGCCAGCACGACCTCGACAACATCGCGCTGTTCCTCGACAGCGCCAGGGCACAGCCCGAGGCACTGGTCTGCGGCTACCCCGAGTACGACCGGAGCGTCCCGCGCCTGCGCTTCTACGCCCGCTACCTGACCCACGTCTGGGTATGGATCAACAGCCTGTCGTTGCAGATCCGCGACTCCATGTGCGGCCTGCGCCTCTACCCGCTGGCCCCGACCCTGGCGCTCGCCGACAGCGTCCGCCTGGGCTGCCGGATGGATTTCGACACCGATATCCTGGTGCGCCTGGCCTGGCGCGAGCAGCCCATGCTCTGGCTGCCGGTGCGCGTGCGCTACCCCGAGGACGGCCTGTCGCACTTCCGCCCCTGGCACGACAACCTGCTAATCTCGAAGATGCACGCCACCCTGTTCTTCGGCATGTTGCCGCGCGCGCCGCGGATTCTCTGGCGCAGGTGGCGCGCGTGAGCGCACCGTCGCGGCACTGGGCCCGCCAGGGCGAGCGCGGCAGCTTCCTGCTGATGAAGCTCAGCGCCAGCGCCGTACGCCTGTTGGGACGCCGCCTGCTGAGCCCGCTGCTGTACCTGATCGTGCTGTATTTCTTCCTCTTCGGTCGCCGCGCCCGCGCCAGCATTCGCCAGTACCAGCACAACCTGGCCGCCTGGAGCGGACGCCGCGAACTGCGCCCCGACAGGCGCACGGTGCTGCGCCAGTTCACCAGCTTCGCCGATATCCTGCTGGACAAGCTGGATGTCTGGAATGGCCGGCTCGGCCTCGAACGCATTGCCCTGGTCGACCCCGATGGCTTGCGCGAACGCCTGCACGCAGGCGCGCGCGGGCAGATGCTGGTGGGCGCGCACCTGGGCAACCTGGAAGTCTGCCGCGCCCTGGCCGAACTGGGCGAACAGGTGCGCATGAATGTCCTGGTGCACACCAAGCACGCGCAGCACTTCAACCGCCTGCTGGGCGAAGCCGGCGCCAGTCACCTGCGCCTGATCCAGGTCAGCGAGCTGGACCCGGCGACCATGCTGCAACTCTCCGAGCGCCTCGACCGCGGCGAGTGGCTGGCCATCGCCGGCGACCGCATCCCCTTGCATGGCGGGCGGTGCGCCGAGGTCGAGTTTCTCGGCCAGCCCGCCGACTTCCCCCAGGGCCCCTGGCTACTGGCTGGCTTGCTGCAATGCCGGGTCGGCCTGATGCACTGCCTGAAGATCGACGGGCAGTACCAGGTGCGCCTGGAGGATTTCGCCGAGCGCGTGCAGTGGAATCGCCGCGAACGCGACGACGTCATCCGCGACTGGGTGCAGCGCTATGCCCGGCGCCTCGGCGAGCAGTGCCTGGATGCCCCTTACCAATGGTTCAACTTCTACCCCTTCTGGAAGAAACATGACGATGCTTCCATCTGAAACACGCGCACCTGAACACGTGACCTTCGGCGAACGGCCCCTGAGCATCGAGGACGTCGTGGCGCTGGCCGAGCGCCAGGCCAGCCCCCGCCTGCAGGACGACCCGGCCTACCAGGAAAAGATCGCCAAGGGCGCACGCTTCCTCGACACCCTGCTGGACAAGGAAGGCGTGATCTACGGCGTCACCACCGGCTATGGCGATTCCTGCGTGGTGGCGGTGCCGCTGCATCAGGTCGAGGCGCTGCCGCGTCACCTGTACACCTTCCACGGCTGCGGCCTGGGCAAGCTGCTGGACGCGGCCAGCACCCGCGCGGTCCTGGCGGCCCGCTTGCAGTCGCTGTGCCACGGGGTTTCCGGCGTGCGCGTCGAGCTGCTGCAACGCCTGCACGCGTTCCTCGAACATGACGTGCTGCCGTTGATCCCGGAAGAAGGCTCGGTGGGCGCCAGCGGCGACCTGACGCCGCTGTCCTACATCGCCGCGACCCTCAGCGGCGAACGCGAAGTGCTGTACCGGGGCGAGCGCTGCAGTGCCGCGCAGGTCCATGCGGAACTGGGCTGGACACCACTGACCCTGCGCCCGAAGGAAGCCCTGGCGTTGATGAACGGCACCGCCGTGATGACCGCCCTGGCCTGCCTGGCCTACTCGCGCGCCGACTACCTGCTGAAGCTGGCCAGCCGCATCACCGCCCTCAACGTGGTGGCGCTGGAAGGCAACCCGGAGCATTTCGACGAGCGCCTGTTCGCCGCCAAGCCGCACCCCGGCCAGAGCCAGGTTGCCGCCTGGCTACGCCAGGACCTGGCCATCGACGCGCCTACCGCGCCACTGCACCGCTTGCAGGACCGCTACTCGCTGCGCTGCGCACCGCATGTGCTCGGCGTGCTGGCCGACAGCCTGGGCCTGTTGCGCCAATTCATCGAGACCGAACTGAACAGCGCCAACGACAACCCACTGATCGACGGCGACGCCGAACGGGTGCTGCACGGCGGGCACTTCTATGGCGGCCATATCGCCTTCGCCATGGACAGCCTGAAGAACCTGGTGGGCAACGTCGCCGACCTGCTCGACCGCCAGCTCGCGCTGCTGGTGGACACCCGCTACAACCACGGCCTGCCGAGCAACCTGTCCGGCGCTCCGGCCGAGACGGCGATGATCAACCACGGCTTCAAGGCCGTGCAGATCGGCGCCAGCGCCTGGACCGCCGAGGCGTTGAAGAACACCCTGCCGGCCAGCGTGTTCTCGCGCTCCACCGAGTGCCACAACCAGGACAAGGTGAGCATGGGCACCATCGCCGCCCGCGATGCCCTGCGCAGCCTGGAGCTGACCGAACAGGTCGCCGCCGCCACCCTGCTGGCGGCCAACCAGGGTATCTGGCTGCGCCAGCGGGCCGGCAAGGACGGTATTCCCGCGCCGCTGGCGGACATGCGCCAGGCACTGGCGGAAGACTTCCCACCGGTCATCGAAGACCGCGCCCTGGAAGGCGAACTGCGCCTGTGCCTGGAACGTATCCGGGCCCGGCACTGGAGGCTGTATGCCTGAATCTGCCCTGGTGCGCATGGCGCACCCTACGGACCTCCACCACGTAGGGTGCGCCGCGCGCACCGCTCGTAAAGGAGCGATCCATGCGTAAGTCCGGCGTATTGCAGGCACACATCGAACTGCAGGTGCAGTTCTACGATGTCGACATGATGGAAGTGGTCTGGCACGGCCACTACGTCAAGTACTTCGAACAGGCACGCTGCGCCCTGCTGGACAAGCTCCAGCACAACTACCTGCAGATGCGCGAGTCGGGCTATGCCTGGCCGGTGATCGACCTGCAGGTGCGCTACGTGCGCGGGGCGACCTTTGGCCAGCGTATCCGCGTCTGCGCCGACCTGGTGGAGTGGGAGAACCGCTTGAAGATCAACTACCTCATCGTCGACGCCGAAACCGGCGAACGCATGACCCGAGGCAGCAGCGTACAGGTAGCGGTCGACATCGCCACCCGGGAGATGCAGTTCGGCTCGCCGCAAGTCTTCATCGACGCCGTCGAGCGGGCCCTGTCGTGAAGCCTGTCCTGTATATGCTCGCGTTGCTGGGCCTGCTCGGCAGCGGCCAGGTCCAGGCGTTCGAACTGGACGAACTGGCCGCGCAACTGAGCGAGCACGCCGTGGTACGCGGCCCGTTCATCCAGGAAAAACACCTGCGCGCACTGCCACAACCGCTGAGCAGTCAGGGCGACTTCGTCCTCAGCGCTGAGCGCGGGCTGCTCTGGCAATTGCGCAGCCCCATGCGCCAGGACTACCGCATCGACACCCAGGGCATCGCCCGGCACACGCCCGACGGCTGGCAGATGCAACCCGGACAGGACGTCGCCGCCCAGCAGAGCCGCCTGTTCCTGGCCGTACTAAAGGGTGACCACAGCGGCCTGGCACATGACTTCGAACTGCAACTGAGCGGCACCCAGGATGCCTGGCAGTTGCTGCTGACCCCGCGTTCGGTGCTGTTGCGGCAGATCTTCGACAGTATCCGCATCAGCGGCGGCGCGCTGGTGGAACGCATCGAACTGAACGAGACCCAAGGCGACCGCAGCGTCTTGCGCATGCCGCAAAGCCAGGCCGGCAGCGCCCTGAGCGAGCAGGAGCGCAACGCCTTTGAACACTGAACGGCTGCTGCCCAGGGCCTTCGTACTGGCGTTACTGGCACTGCTGGCGCTGGCCGCCTGGCAATGGCGGGACGGGCCACCGATCGCCGCGGACATGCTCGCGCTGCTGCCGGAAAGCGCCAACGACGCCGTGGCTCGCCAAGCCGAGCAGCGCATGCAGGAACCCCTCAGCCGCGACCTGCTGATCCTGGTCGGCCATCCACGGGAAGAACAGGCCCTCGCCCTGACCCGCAGGATCGCCGATGACTGGCAGCGCAGCGGTCTGTTCCAGGGGCTGCGCTGGAACCTGGACAGCGACCTGAACGACCTGCGTCAGCAATTGCTGACCGGTCGCCTGGCGCTGCTACCGCCAGCGGAGCGCCAACTGCTCGAAGAACAGCCCGAACAATTCATTGCACAGCGCGCCGCCGAGCTGTTCGACCCCTTCGCCGCCAACCTGCTGCCGCTGCAACAGGACTGGCTGGGCCTTGCCGCCCAATTGCAACAGAACGGCCGTCTGCACCTCGACCTCACCAGCGCCACCCTGCAAGTCACCGAACAGGGCCAGACCTGGATCGCCCTGCATGCGCGCAGCCAGGGCGCGGCCTTCGACATGCAGGCCGCGCCACTGATCGCCGACGAAGTCGAAGAAGCCCGCCTGATGGTGGAAGCCGAGGGCGGCCAGTTGCTCGCCGTCGGCGGCTTGCTGTTCGCCGCGGCTGGCCAGGAACAGGCCATCCGTGAAAGCGTCTGGATCGGCGGCGGCTCCACCCTCGGTATCCTCCTGCTGCTCCTGTATGCCTGGCGCCAGCCACGGGCACTGCTGGCCCTGCTGCCTATCGGCGTGGCACTGGTCAGTGGCGTGACGGTCTGCGTGCTGGTGTTCGCCCAGATCAACGCCCTGACCCTGGTGCTCGGCGCCAGCCTGGTCGGTGTCGCCAGCGACTACCCGCTGCACTACCTGAGCAAGAGCTGGAGCCAGGGCCCCTGGCACAGCTGGCAGCGCCTGTTCGAAGTCCTGCCCGGCCTGAGCCTGAGCCTGGGCACCAACCTGATCGGCTACCTGGCGCTGGCCTTCACGCCCTTCCCGGCGTTGACGCAGATCGCCCTGTTCTCCGCCGCCGGCCTGGTCGCCGCCTACCTGTGCGCCATCTGCCTGCTGCCGGCCTGCTTCGCCAATGTCCAGCCGCGCCCGGCCAAGGGCCTGCTGCAACTGAGCCAGCGCCTGCTCGCCGGTCGCGCCCGGCTGCTGCGCCGTATCGGCAGCAAGCCGTTGCTGGGCCTGTTGCTGCTGTTCTGTGCCGGCGGCCTGTGGCAACTGCACACGCAGAACGACCTGCGCCAGTGGCTGGGCCAGGCACCGGAACTGCTCGGCGACGCGCGCCGTGTCGCCGAACTGACCGGGCAACAGCCCACCAGCCAGTTCTTCCTGGTGCAGGGCAACGACGAAGCGCAACTGCTGGAGCGCCAGGGCGCATTGGCGCAACGCCTGGACACCCTGGTCGGCAACGGCCAGTTGCAGGGCTACCGCGCCCTGAGCCAGTTGCTCTCCAGCGTCCCGGAACAACAGCGCCTGCGCCAGGCCCTGGCGCAGCTTGCGCAACACTGGCAACCCCTGCTGGCCCTGGGCGTGCCCGAGGCGGCACTGCGCGGCGAACTGGCACAACTGCAGGCCTTGCCGCCGCTGGATATCGAACAGGTGTTGGGCGGGCCACTGGCCGAAGCCTGGCGACCCCTCTGGCTTGGTCGACAGGCTGATGGCCGTGTGGCAGCCCTGGTCAGCCTGCAAGGCCAGCCGACCAGTCCGGCCCTGGAAGACACCGCACACGGCCTCGACGGCGTGCAACTGATCGACCGGCCCGGCGAACTGAACCGCCTGTTCAGCGCCACCCAGTTGAGTGCCGCCGAACTCAAGCTGCTGTCCTGCGCCGCCATCCTGCTCCTGCTGTGGCTGCCCTTCGGGCTTTCCGGGGCACTGCGCCTGGTCGGCCTGCCGCTGCTGGCGGCAATGACCGCGCTGGCCTGCCTCGGCTGGCTGGGGCAGCCGCTGACGCTGTTCAGCCTGTTCGGCCTGCTGCTGATCACGGCGATCGGCGTCGACTACAGCATCCTCATGCGTGAAGCCATCGGCGGTGCCGCCGTCAGCCTGATCGGCGTGCTGCTGGCGGGTGTCACCAGTTGGCTGGCGTTCGGCCTGCTGCTGCTCAGCGGCACCCCCGCCATCGCCAACTTCGGCCTGGCGGTCAGCCTCGGCCTGCTGTTCTGCTGCCTGCTCTCGCCCTGGGCGGCGAAGGCCGAACGCAGCCCTCACACGACGGAACCCCTGCAATGACTGTACTGCTGTTCTGGTGCCTGGCACTGGCCCTCTATGCCCTGGTCGGCCTGCTCGGGGGCAAGCGCCTGGTGCCCATCGTCGGCCAACTGCTGGTGGCCAGTCTGGCGATCCCGGCCCTGCTGCTGGGCTGGGTAGAACCCCACTGGCAGCTCGGCACCAGCGACCTGCTCGCACCACAATGGCTGGACCTGCTCTACGGCCTGTGCTTCGCGCTGCTGCTGGGCTACATACTCAGCGACGTGATCGACCTCGACCTCAACACAGCTTGCCTGAAGATCGCCCTGCCGAGTTTTCTCGTGCCGCTGCTGGCGGGTCTGGCCTGCGCCTTCTGGCTGCTGCCCGGCGACTACGACTGGCTCAGCGCCCTGGGCATCGGCCTGCTGTTCTCAATCACCGCCATCCCGGTGCTCTACCTGTTCCTGCACAGCATCGACTACCCGCCGGCGGCCACCAAGCGCCTGCTGCATGCCGCCATCCTGATGGACTTCATGTGCTGGAGCCTGTTCGGCCTGGCGCAAGGCTCCAGCAACCCGGCCAGCCTGCTATGGCCGCTGCTGGCCGCCAGCCTGCCACTGCTGCTGGCGCGGCTGGGCCTGCGCAACGACCTGTTCTACAGCCTGCCGTTCTTCGCCCTGATGGTGCTGTTCCATGCGCTCGGGCTGAATGCCCTAGTGTTCGGCATCGCCTACATGCTGTGCCTGGCCTGGAGCGGCAAGCCCCTGCGCCTGCCCTTGCCGGAGCGTGGCTGGAAGCTGCTGATGAACGGCCTGGCAGTGCCGCTGATCCTCACCTGCGGCGTTCTGCGCGTGGACTTCCACGGCATTGGCGAACACTATTCCTGGCTGGTCATCGGCATCCTGCTGGTCGCGCCGGTGGCCAGCAAGGTCGCCGGCAGTTGGCTCGGCCTGCACTGGGCCGCACCGGCCGCCGCCGCGCGGATCAAGTGGCAGGAAAGCCTGCTGCTGAATATCCGGGGCCTGACCGAGATCGTCTTCCTCAACCTGCTCCTGCAGCAACAACTGATCGATTCACTGGTCTACTTCGGCCTGTTGCTGATGAGCCTGTTTTCCACCCTTCTGCCGGCCTTCCTCGGCAGGCACGTCAAAGTCGAAGCAAGAAGCCATCATGAATACAGCTGAAATCGAAAAACGCCAGGTCGTCGTCATCGGTGCCGGTCCCTCGGGTTCCATCGCCAGCGCACTGCTCAAGCGCAAGGGGCATGACGTCCTGGTGCTGGAGCGCCAGCGCTTTCCCCGCTTCTCGATTGGCGAGAGCCTGCTGTCGCACTGCCTGGACTTCATCGAAGAAGCCGGCATGCTCGACGCGGTCCGTGCCGCCGGCTACCAGATCAAGCACGGCGCGGCCTTCGCCTGGGGCGAGCGCCGCAGCGAGTTCGACTTCCGCGACACCTTCACCGAAGGCCAGGGTTCCACCTACCAGGTGGTGCGCGCCGACTTCGACAAGCTGCTGGCCGATGAAGCCGAGCGCCAGGGCGTGGAAATCCGCTACGAAGAGGAAATCATCGCCGCCGACTTCGACGGAGCGACGCCAAGCCTGACCGTCCGCCGCCTGGCCGACGGCCACGAATACCGCATCGCCTGCGACTTCGTGCTCGACGGCAGCGGCTATGGCCGCGTGCTGCCGCGCCTGCTCGACCTCGACATCCCGTCGGACCTGCCGGTGCGCCAGGCCATCTTCACCCACGTCGAGGACCGCAGTGCCGGCACCGGTTTCGACCGCGAGAAAATCCTCATCACGACCCACCCGACCCTGCGCGACGTATGGTTCTGGAGCATCCCGTTCAGCAATGGCCGCTGCTCGGTCGGCGTGGTCGCCGAAGCCACGCGCTACGAAGGCCGCCCGCTGGACCTGGACGCCTGCCTGCGGCAGTTCGTCGAGGAAACCCCCTCGCTGTCCGGCGTGCTGAAGAACGCCGTGTGGGATACTCCGGCGCGCAAGCTGGTCGGCTACTCGGCCAACGTCAAGCGCCTGCACGGCCCGGGCTTCGCCCTGCTCGGCAACGCGGCCGAGTTCCTCGACCCGGTGTTCTCCTCCGGCGTGACCATCGCCATGCGCTCGTCGAGCATGGCCGCCAACCTGCTGCACCGCCAGCTCAGCGGCGAGACGGTGGACTGGGAAGAGGACTTCGCCATCCCGCTCAAGCGGGGTGTGGACACTTTCCGCGTCTACGTCGAAGGCTGGTACGACGGCGCCTTCCAGGACGTCATCTACTACGAGAAGGCGTCCCCGGAGATCCGCCGCATGATCAGCTCGATCCTCGCCGGCTATGCCTGGGACGAGCGCAACCCCTACGTCGCCGAGCCGGCCCGCCGACTGCGCGTACTCGCCGAACTCTGTGCCCAGGGCTGAGCCCCGGCCCCGCCAACAAGGAGAGCAGATGCCATCCGTCGCCCCAACCTACGTCGAGGAAACCCGCTTCGGCTTCTGGTTCCTGCAGAGCCATGTCTGGCAGCACCATGTCTTGCGCGTCGCGATCAATGACCTGCAGCGCCTGATCAATGGTCCGCTGCCCGAAGAGCGGGTGCTGCTGGATGCCGGCTGTGGCCAGGGGCGCTCCTTCGCGCTGCTCGCCGAGGCCTTCCAGCCCACCCGCATGATCGGCCTGGATGCCGACCAGCACAGCCTCGACTGCTCGCGGGCACAAGCCACGCGCCTGGGCCTGGATATCGAACTGGTCGCCAGCGACTGCGCGAACATCGAACTGCCCGACGCCAGCGTCGACGTGCTGTTCTGCCACCAGACCTTCCACCACCTGGTGGAACAGGAAAAGGCCCTGGCCGAGTTCTGGCGCATCCTCAAGCCGGGTGGCCTGCTGCTGTTCGCGGAGTCGACCAAGTACTACATCGACACCTGGGTGATCCGCTGGCTGTTCCGCCACCCCATGCACGTGCAGAAGAGCGCCGAGCAATACCTGGCCATGCTGCGCGACCAGGGCTTCCAGTTCGACGAGAAGAACGTGTCCTACCCTTATCTGTGGTGGAGCCGCTCGGAGGACTTCGGCCTGCTGGAACGCTGGGGCCTGGCGAAGCCGAAGCCGTTCGGCCAACGCAATGAAACGCTGGTCAACGTCGCCGCGCGCAAGCCGCTGGAGGCAGCCTGCTGATGCGTTACCTGCTGGTCCTGATGGCGCTGCTGCTCACCGCATGCGCCAACCATACGCCCCTGCCGGAAAGAGTCCCGTCGCTGGTCGCGGCCCTGCCACTGACGTTGCAAATCGAACACACCGCGCCCCAGCAGACCGTGCAGCAATGGCTGCTGGTACTGCAACGGGAGGACGACGCCCTGCGCTACACGCTGCTCGACCCGTTGGGCACGCCACTGGCACGGCAGCGGCTGCGCGACGGCAGCTGGCACAATGACGGGTTGCTGCCGCCCAACCCCAGGGCCCGCGAGCTGTTCGGCGCCCTGCTGTTCGCCCTGACGCCGGATGCAGCGCTGGCCGGCAGCTACCCGACCGGCGCCTGGAGCCGCCACGGCGACGGACAACGCCAACTCGCGCCAGGCTGGCGGATCGATTACCGTGCGCCGCTGGATTTCACCCTGCGCACGAACGATGACCTGCGCTACCACGTCCGCCCGATGACCCACCAGGAGAGCCATTGATGCCCAGCTACCTGAACGCCCTGGGCCTGCTCTGCGCCCTGGGCCAGGGCCGGCAGGCCGTGGCCAGTGCACTGCTGGCCGGCGACACCCGTGGCATGCGCAGCGAGGACGGCTGGGTCGATGACCGCAGCCTGACCGTCGGCGCGGTGCCCGGAGAACTGCCGGCGTTGCCCTTCGCCACACCGGCGGCCAGCCGCAACCTGCAACTGCTGCTGGCCGCCGCACAACAGATCGAACCGCAGATACGCAGCGCCATCACTCGCTACGGCGCACACCGTATCGGCGTCCTCCTCGGCACCAGCACCTCGGGCATCGACGAGGCCAGCCAGGGTATCGCCACGTTCGTCCGCCAGGGCGAATTGCCCGCCAGCTACCACTATGCCCAGCAGGAAATGGCCGCCCCGGCGATCTTCCTCGCCGACTGGCTGGGCCTGGCCGGGCCGGCCTACTGCCAGTCCACCGCCTGCACCTCCAGTGCGCGCGCCCTGCTCAGCGCCCATCGCCTGCTCGAACAGGGCGTGTGCGATGCCGTGCTCTGCGGCGGAGTGGACAGCCTGTGCCGGCTGACCCTGAATGGTTTCTCGGCACTGGAAGCCGTGACCGCCGAGCGCTGCAACCCGTTCTCGGCCAACCGCAACGGCATCAACATCGGCGAAGGCGCGGCGCTGTTCCTGATGACTCGCGAAGAAGCCCCCATCGCCCTGTTCGGCGGCGGCGCCAGCTCGGATGCCCACCACATCTCGGCGCCCCATCCCGAAGGACGCGGCGCCCTGCTGGCCATGCGCAAAGCCCTGGCCAGCGCCGGGGTGGAAGCCGGGCAGATCGACTACCTCAACCTCCACGGCACCGCGACACGGCACAACGACGCCATGGAAAGCCTGGCGGTGCATGCGCTGTTCCCGAACGGCGTGGCCTGCTCGTCGAGCAAACCCATGACCGGCCACACCCTCGGCGCGGCCGGAGCGCTGGAGGCGGCCTTCTGCTGGCTGACCCTCAGCGAAGACAACGCCGAAGGCCGCCTGCCCCCCCACCTGTGGGACGGCCAGGCCGACCCTGAGTTACCGGCACTCGACCTGGTGCGCCCGGACACGCGGCTGCGCCGCAGCAGCGGGCGACGGCTGATGAGCAACTCCTTCGCCTTCGGTGGCAGCAACCTGTCGCTGATTATCGGAGACGCGCCATGACCCCCTGGAAGATCGCCGAGCTCATTCCCCATTCCGGCGACATGATCCTGATCGACGAAGTGCTGCGCTTCGGCGACGAGGACATCGAGACACGTCTGCGCGTGCGCCCCGACACCCTGTTCAGCACCGAGGACGGCAGCCTGCCGGCCTGGGTCGCGGTCGAGCTGATGGCGCAGAGCGTGGCGGCCTATGCCGGCTGCCATGCGCGCCAGGCCAGCGAGCCAGTGGAGCTGGGCTTCCTGCTCGGCACGCGCAGTTTCCAGTGCAATGTCGAAGGCTTCCCGGCCGGCAGCGAGCTGCGCATCAGCGCCCAGCGTTCGTTGCAGGACGACAATGGCATGGGCGTATTCGACTGCCTGTTGCAGGGCCAGGGCATCGAGGCCCATGCCCGCCTCAACGTGTTTCGCCCACCGAACGTTGCGAGCTACCTCCAGGAGCCGCAAGAACAGCAAGAACAGCAAGAACAGCAAGAACAGCAAGCACGACAAGAGAACGCACATGACTGACAGCATTCTGGTCACGGGTTCGAGCCGAGGCATCGGCCGTGCCATCGCACTGCGCCTGGCGCGCAGTGGCTACGACATCATCCTGCACTGCCGCTCGCGCCGCGAGGAAGCAGAAGCGGTACGCGAGCAGATCGAAGCCCAGGGCCAGCAGGCGCGTATCCTGCAATTCGACGTGTCCGACCGCGCGGCCTGCCGTGCCGCCCTCGAAACCGATATCGAACAGCACGGCGCCTACTATGGCGTGGTCTGCAATGCCGGCCTGACCCGCGACGGCGCCTTCCCGGCCCTCTCCGACGACGACTGGGACCAGGTGCTGCGCACCAACCTCGATGGCTTCTACAATGTGCTGCAGCCGCTGACCATGCCGATGATCCGGCGCCGGGCGCCAGGGCGAATCGTCTGCATCACCTCGGTCTCGGGACTGATCGGTAACCGTGGCCAGGTCAACTACAGCGCCTCCAAGGCCGGCGTGATCGGCGCGGCCAAGGCCCTCGCCATCGAGCTGGGCAAGCGCCGCATCACGGTCAACTGCGTGGCGCCGGGGCTTATCGACACTGATATCCTCGACGACCTGGTGCCGGTGGAAGAGATCCTCAAGATGGTCCCGGCCGGGCGCATGGGCAGCCCGGAGGAAGTCGCGGCGGCAGTGAATTTTCTGATGAGCGAGGACGCGGGCTATATCACCCGCCAGGTCCTCGCCGTGAACGGTGGTTTGTGTTGATGAAGCGTGTAGTCGTTACCGGCATGTCCGGGATCACGTCGCTGGGCAGTGACTGGCCAAGCATTTCGGCCGCCTTCGAGGCGGGCCGCAGCGGTATCCGGCGCATGGATGAGTGGGACCGCTACACCGAGCTGAACACTCGCCTGGGCGGGCCGGTGGACGATTTCGTCGCGCCCCGCCACTGGTCGCGCAAGCAGACCCGCAGCATGGGCCGGGTGTCCAAGCTGGCGGTGTTCGCCGCCGAGCGCGCCCTGGAGCAGGCCGGCCTGCTCGGCGACCCGATCATCCAGGATGGCCGCATGGGCGTCGCCTGTGGCTCGTCGACCGGCAGCACCGAGGAGGTGAAAGCTTTCGGCAACATGCTGCTGAACGCGGTCGCCGACGGCCTCAACGCCAACTCCTACATCCGCATGATGCCGCACACCACGGCGGCCAACATCAGTATCTTCTTCGGCCTCAAGGGCCGGCTGATCCCCACCTCCAGCGCCTGCACCAGCGGCAGCCAGGGCATCGGCTACGCCTACGAGGCGATCAAGTTCGGCCGTCTGAAGATGATGCTCGCCGGCGGCGCCGAGGAACTCTGCCCGACCGAGGCCATGGTGTTCGATGCGCTCTATGCCACCAGCCTGAAGAACGACGCCCCGCACACCTCGCCGCGCCCCTACGACAGCGGCCGCGACGGCCTGGTGATCGGCGAAGGCGCCGGCATCCTGGTGCTCGAAGAACTGGAACACGCCCTGGCGCGTGGCGCGACCGTCCACGCCGAGATCGTCGGCTTCGGTTGCAACTCCGACGGCCAGCACGCGACCAAGCCCGTCCAGGAAACCATGCGTGGCGCCATGCAACTGGCCCTCGACGATGCCGGCCTCGAACCGTCCGCCATCGGCTACGTCAACGGCCACGGCACGGCCACCGAGCAGGGCGACGTCGCCGAGACGCTGGCGACCCATGCGCTGTTCGGGCCACGCATGCCGATCAGCTCGCAGAAGAGCTTCCTCGGCCACACCCTGGGTGCCTGCGGCGCACTGGAGTCCTGGTTCAGCATCGAGATGATGAACCAAGACCGCTACGTGCCCACGCTGAACCTGGACCAGATCGACCCGGCCTGCGGCGAACTGGACTACCTGCGCGGCGAGTGCCGCCAGATGCACCACCAGTACGTCATGAGCAACAACTTCGCGTTCGGCGGCGTCAACACGTCGCTGATCTTCAAGCGCTGGAACTGAATAATTTCTCAACAAGGATGGAACACCCGCTATGCCCCGCTACCTGCCTCACCTGCTGCTGATCCTGGCACTCTTCGCCACGGGCGCCTGCAGCCGCCAGCAACCGATCCTGACCATAGAGCAGCCGCTGCGCACGGACAGCGCGTCCTTCCTGGACGAGCAGACCATGCAGCAGGCACTGGGGCGCGCCCTGACCCGCAACCGCTGGACCATCGGTGAAGGCCAGCCCGGCCTGTTGGCCGCCAACATGGACTTCCGTGGCCGCCACAAGATCTGGATCAGCGTCGAGTACGCGCCGGACCACTACAGCATCCTCTATCGCAACAGCGAGAACCTCGGCTATGCCGATGGCAAGATTCACAAACGCTACAATGCGCTGGTAAAAAAGCTCCATCGCACTATTCGTCAGGAACTGCAGATGGCGCGTAACCTCAAAGCCCTACAGCAATGACCCCCATCCCTTGCCGCAAAGGAAAGAGCACCATGAACAAGAAATACTGGATCGCGAGCGCACTCTGCCTGGGCCTGCTACCCGGCCTCAGCCAGGCCCGTGACACCACTCACTACCTGCCGTTCGATGCGGCCGTACAGGAAGCCACCAACGCTGGGCGTCTCGACGGCAGTGTGAAGTTCTACCTGGGCAACACCCCAGCCGGCGCCAAGGTCGTGCGTGCCAGCGTGACCACCAGCAAGAAGACCAACGCCTTCAACAAGACTGACGAAGCAGCCTGCTCCTGGGCCCTGCAATCGGCCCTGATCCACCTGCAGAACGCCGCCAAGCAGGCCGGCGCCAATGCCGTGACCAACCTCGTCAGCAACTACCAGCACAAGGTCTATTCCGACCGCCAGAAATTCGAATGCCACGCCGGCGCCGTCATGGCGGGCGTCGCGCTGAAAGGCGACCTGGCCAAGGTTCGCTGATCACGCGGGTTTGCTTGTTCAGGGAAGGGGCGGCGCTCAGCGTGGCGCCGCTCCTTCCTTAGAAGACGAAGGGAATGAACATCCGACTACGTGCCATGTAGTCCCGGTACGGCTCACCGAAATAGTCGATGCACTCGGCCTCGTCGCGCCGTGCGGTGAGTAGCAGCAACAGACTGGCCAGCAGCGCCAGCCCCAGGGTCAGGCCGTCCAGGTTCTTCCAGGCGATACCCCAAGCCAGTAACAGCAGCGAGCAGTACAGCGGATGGCGGATATAGCGGAAGATGCCGCTGGTCACCAGTCGCGAGGTGCGCTCGAAGGCGAACAGCTCATCATCCTGCCGCCCTTGCGTGGCCCGTCCGAAACGGCGCATCTGGTACACCCCGGCGAACAGCACCGCCAGCGACAGCGTCAGCAGCACCCATGAAATGCGCTGGTGGAGCGCCCCGCGATCCTCGAACCAGTAAGGCGCATTCAACACCAGCAACACCAGCATCACTTCCCAGGCCAGGAAACGATAGAAACCATGGCTGCGAGGATTCCCCAGCGCCCGCCAGGAAACACCGACCAGCAGCGCACTGAGCACGACGAAAGCCACCACCTGAAACACCACCCGTCCAATCCTCCCTGCCCTGTCGGGCACCTGTTAAACTCTGCCGCCTTCATGCGCCCAGACCCTACGCCATGGATCGCACCCAACTGCACACGCTCTTGCCACACCAGGGCCCGGCACTCTGGCTGGACGCCCTGCTCGCACACGACGCCACACATATTCGCGGCCTCAGCGCCTGGCATTACCTCGACAGCCTTGGCGAGGATGCATCGCCCTGCCTGCTGTTCGAAGCCGCCGCCCAACTGTGCGCGGCGCATGGTGCCCTATATGGCGGGGATGCGGCCATCGAAATGGCGCTGGTCGGCAAGCTCTCACAGTTGAGGCTGCATACCCAGCCGGAGTTCCGCCAGGAGCCACTGCAACTGGCCGCGACCCAGGAGGCACTGAGCCCGGCCGGAGCAGCCTATGCCTTCAGCATCCACAACGGCGACCAACTGCTGCTCGACGGCAAACTGCTGCTGGTGCTGAGCCATGCTTGAACTGAACAACCTCGGCTTCCGCTACCCGGGCGCCGACAGCCAGGCCCTGCAAGGCATCAACCTGCGCCTGGAGCCCGGCCAGTGCCTGGGCCTGCTCGGCGGCAATGGCGCCGGCAAGACCACCCTGCTCTCCCTGCTCAGCGGCACCCTGCCACCACAGCAGGGGGAAATCCGCTGGGACGGGCCGCGCAGCCTGGGCCTGGTGCCCCAGCAACTGGCGTTCTACGCCGGCCTCACGGTCACCGAAAACCTCGAACTGTTCGCCGATCTCTACCGCCTGCGCGGCCCCCTGCGGCGCCAGCGCATGCAGTGGTGCATCGCCAGCGGCGCCCTGGAAGACAAACTGCAACGCCGCGCCAGCCAGCTTTCCGGCGGCGAGCAGCGCCGTCTCAACTTCGCCATCGGCCTGTTGCAACCGGCGCGCCTGTACCTGCTCGACGAAGCCACGGTGGGCGTCGATGCGGCGAATCGCCAGCGCCTGCTGGAGACCGTCGAACAGCTCAGTGCGGATGGCCATGCCGTGATCTACACCAGCCACTACCTGGATGAAATGGAGCGCGTGGCCCAGCGCATCCTGCTGTTGCACGAAGGGCAGGTGCGCCTCGACCTGGACACCTCGCAACTGCTCGAAAACGGCCACGGCCTGTTGCTGGAATGGCCGTCGGCCATACCGGACGCACTGCCGCCCTTGCTGGAACGGCTCGGCTTGAGCGCCCAGCGCCTGCCGCGTGGCCTGCGCATCGAACACATCGATGCGCCACGGTTGCTGGCCATCACCGAGTTCATCGCGTGCCAGCCGGTATTACCCAGCCTGCTGCGCTTCGGCCGTCCGTCCCTGGAGCAGCTCTACCTCAGCCTGAACGGGGGGCGCCTATGAGCGCACTGCTGGCCTTGAGCCGCAAGGAAGTCGCCCTGCTGCTGCGCGACCCGCATGCCCTGGCGGTGCTGTTCATCATGCCGGTGCTGTTCTTGCTGGTGATGGCGGCGGCCCTCTCCAGCTATATGCAGGAAGAAGCGCCAACCCTGCGCCTGGTGCTGGAGGTGCCCCATGCCGACGATGCCAGCGATTTCCTGCGCACGGCCCTGCAAGCACAACTGCCTGGCAGCGACCTGCTGGAGCACTCGGACGAAGCGCTGCCACGGATCAGCCTGCCCGAGGACTTCTCGCAAACCCTGCTGGAAACCCCGCACCAGGGACCGCAACTGAGCTTCCCGGCGCGTCTGGACAACCAGAGCCGCCAGCACCTGCGTGCGGCCCTGACCATCGCCCTGGCGCAGACGCGCCTGCTGGCCTACCTGCAGGACAGCGATGCGCTGCCGCCCGACATCGACGCGGACGAGCGCCTGCTGCTGATCCAGCAACGCACCCAGAGCGACATCCCAGAACGGCAACTGCTCGCCAGCGGCGAACTCAGCGGCCAGGCCAACGGCAGCCAGTTGAGCGTGCCGGCCTGGCTGATCTTCGGCATGTTCTTCATCGCCCTGCCGATGGCGGGCGGCTTCCAGCGCGAACAGCAGAACGGTACCCTGCTGCGCTTCCGCGCCCTGGGCCTCGGCACGGGAACGCTGATCCTGAGCAAGCTGTTGCCTTACCTGGCCCTCAACCTGCTGCAATTCGCCGTGCTGCTGAGCATCGGCCTGTACGGCCTGCCGCTGCTGGGCCTGAGCGGCCTGAGCCTGCCGGGCAGCGCCCTGGCCTATCCACTGCTGGCGCTCTGCCTGAGCCTCGCCGCCTGCAGCCTCGGCCTGTTCCTCGCAGCCCTGGCGCGCAGCGGCGAACAGGCATTGCTGCTCGGCGGCGGGATCAATATCATCCTCGCCGCCATCGGCGGCATCATGGTGCCCAAGAGCGTCATGCCCGAAGCCATGAGCCGACTGGCCGAGATTTCACCGATGAGCTGGGCGCTGGATGCCTTTCTCACGCTACTGGTCGGCCAGGGTGACCTGGCCGACATCCTTCCCTACTGTATCCGCCTCGCGCTGTTCGCCGCACTGTTCGGCACGGGTGGGCTGCTCCTGTTTCGCAAACGAGTACGGCAAACGCAATGGACAACCAGCAACTAGAACAACAGCTCAAGCAACTGCTGATTCGTGAATGCGACAAGGAAGACGACATCGACTGGCAAAGCATCAGCGATGACGAACCCCTGTTCGGACAGCACAGCCGCATCCAGATGGACAGCCTGGACGCCCTGCAAGTCTCGCTGGCCCTGCAACAGCACTATGGCGTGCGCATCGAGGGCGCCAAGGACGGGCGGCGCATACTCAACAGCATCGCCAGCATCGCCGCCTTCATCCGCGAACCTTCATGACGCCGGTCTACCTGCAACGCAGCGCACTGCTGAGCGCCCTCGGCGCGGACCTGGAGAGCGCAGCCCAGGCCTTGCACGAAGACCGCAAGCCCACGGCAAAGCCGTTCACCCTGCATGAACGGGGCGAGCCGCGCAGCTACCTGAACGTCCGGGCCGATGCCGACGACCTGGAGCGACGGCTGGACCGTCTGCTGGCCGAGACGCTGGGCAATGACTCCGCCGCCGACTGCCTGCTGCTGATCGCCAGCACCAGCCTGGACATCAACGAGCTGGAAGCCCGTGCCACGCGCGAGCAGGGCTTCCGCCGCGAGCACTCGACGCCCCTCGACCTGCTGGCCGAGCGCCTGGGCCAGCGCTGGGGCTTTCTCGATGCCTTCACCCTCAACACCGCCTGCACCAGCGCCGCCAACGGGCTGCTCTACGGTGCCCGCCTGCTGGCGGCCGGGCATTGCCGGCGCGTACTGGTATTAGCCTTCGAGACACCCAGCGTGCTGGCCATGCAAGGTTTCGGCGCCCTCGACCTGAGCAGCCCCAGCGGCCAGTATCGCCCCTTCCATCCCCAGCGCGATGGGCTGGTGCTGGGTGAGGCCTATGCCGCCACCCTGCTCGGCCTGGAGCCCGGACCCGCACCGCTGGCGCGTCTGCTCGGCGGCTTCAGCGCCTGCGACACCAGCAGCCTGACCAGCACCCGCGAGGACGGCAGCCATATCGACTGGGTCATGCAACGCGCCCTGCACAGCGCTGGCCGGCAGGTCGAGGACATTGCCCTGGTCAAACTGCATGGCACCGCTACCGGGGCCAACGACCTGGCGGAGAGCAACGGTATCCGCCGCCTGTTCGGCGATACACCGCCACCCCTGAGCGTACTCAAGCCCTGGCTCGGGCATACCCTCGGCGCCTGCGGGCTGAGCGAACCGCTGCTGCTGCTCAGCGCCTTGCGCCTGGGGCAGTTACCGCCACTCGACTACGCGCGCGAAGCCCTTTTGCCGCTGCCGACGGCCGCCTTCGGCATGCCGACGGATGGCCTGCTGATGGCCAACTTCTTCGGCTTCGGCGGCAACAATGCCAGCCTGGTCTTGCAGGGAATGAGAACATGAAGGTGATCGCCGCCCATGAACTGCACGGCAACGCCCAGTGCGACGACAAGGCACTGAAATCAGCCCTCGTCGAATGGCTGCCCAACCCTCCACGGCGTATCGACCGGCTGATCCTGCTGGCCTTGCTCGGCGCAGCACCACTGAAAGGCCAGGTACGCAGCGACTGCGGCCTCTACCTCGCCTCGCGCCACCCGGCGCGCAGCACCATGGGCGCCCTGCTCGACGCTGTCTGCGTGCAGCAGCGACAGCCCAAGCCGTTCGAATTCGTCAACAGCGTCAGCAATGCCGCCGGCTTCCACGTGGCCCAGCAACTCGGCCTGGAAGGCCCCAACCTGTTCATCGGCGCCGGGCCGCGCGTCTGGCGCCAGCTACAACAGCTGGCCACCCTCGACCTGGCCGACGGCAGTGTCAGCCAGGCGCTGTTGCTGGTGGTGGACGAACAGGCAGACTTCACCGTGCAGGCCGCCCTGCTGGAAAACGGCCCTCACAACAGGCTCGCGGAAGGCTTTGCCGAACTGAGCGCTTCTCTCAAGATCACCCGCACAAGCCTGCCGTAGGGTGCGCCATGCGCACCGAGAGATACCGTAGCGCTGGCCCGGTGCGCATGGCGCACCCTACGAAAACCTAAGCCTATTGTTTACGGCGAGACCAGGCTGACAGTTCCTTCATCAACTCACGCTCCTGCCGGGCGATGGCGCGCAAGCTCTCTGCGATGGGGCGAAAGTCCGGCGCTTCACCCTTGGCACGACTGGCCCGCACACAACCCGAAGCGAACTGACGCCAGTCGTCGCCGATGGCGGTCAGGCGCCGCGATGCCTCGCGCAGTTCGGGCGCTCCGATCTTCTCGCCAGCCTCTTCGAGGAAAGACGCGTACATGAAACGGAAACCGGCGCCCCCGGTACCGATCTCCTCCTGCATGCGCACGATGTGCGTGAGGTACAGGCGGTTGTACTTGGCCTGCGTCGGATCGAGGCGTTCAACCTGGCTGGCCAGGTGGTCAATGCCACGGATACCGATCCAGGGCAGCGGCATGCCATCGAGAATGCGCGTGGTCGACAGCACGCTCTTGCGCACCAGGCGCGACCAGTCCTGCTCCAGCGGCACATCGTCCAGCCAGTACATCAGCCCCTTGGCCGCCAGCGCGCCCTTGGCGAAGCGCGCTTTCTGCAAATCCGCTCCGGCGCAGCGCACCGGCTCTTCGAACACCGGATCGCTGATCAGGTATTCGTCACCCTCGCGGCCATAGGCCAGCAGGTTGTGGGCATTGAAGTGAAAGCGCATCTCCGGCGGGAAATACGGCAACCAGAACACCGAACTCTGCAGGCCGGCCAGGCGGCCGCTGTCGAGCAGCGTATCCAGCGCCTGGCGGCCCCGCTCCGGCGAGTTGAAGGTCTGGCTGTGCAGACGTGCGCCCAGGCGTTTGCTCAAGGTCTTGATCAGGTGCCGGGGCGGCATGCGGTAGGCGATCAGCGGCATGCCGCTGAGCTTGACGATCGGCAGGTAGGCGAACGCCAGGCCGGAAGCCAGGCCGAACGCCATCGGCTCGCTCATGGGCAACCCGGCGTGGGTCAGCAGGCTGGCCATGACACCACTCTCGCAGTGGGCGCTCTGTCTGTGCTGGAAAGCCGTCATGCCGCATCCTTCTGGTAATCGATCAATTGCTCGACGGGCAAACCGAAGGCCTCGGCATAGCGCGCCAGTAGCGCAGCGCCGAGGCGGCGGTAGACCTGCGGGCGAAAATGCCGGCGAATGCGCCAGCGCCACAGCCCGGTCACCTGGGCCAGGGCCGGCTCATCCAGGCGATAGCGGTACATCAGGCATTGCAATGGCGAGGCTTCACCACGCCGCCAAGCGGCTTCGGCCTCCGCCTCCAGGTGCTGCAACTCGGCCAGGGCCTGGCGCGTGGAATAGGCTTCGGCGTCCCAGCCCGTGCTCTGCGCGCCCTGGTAGTGGCCTTTCTCGTCCACCGCGTAGAGCAACTTGCTGTGTCCGCCATAGATGGAATTGGCGTCCTGGGGCACTTCGTCAAGCTTCATCGCCAACCACCGTCAGATGCATGAAGGCACTGGAAAAACGACCGCTCTCGGGGATGTAGCAGAGCAATGTCTCTCCACTGCGCAGGCGCCCGCTGTTGAACAGCTCTTCGAGGATCAGGTAGATCGAGGCCGAGCCGACGTTGCCCTTGCGGGTCAGGTTGGTGAACCAGCGCTCCTGGGGAATCGCCAGGCCAACCCGCTGCAAGCCTTCGGCCAGCAGGTCGCGGAAATACTCCGAGGAATAATGCGGCAGGAAGTGATCGATCGCCTCGGCACGCAGTTCACGGCGTTGCAGGATGCGCGCAAGGGTCTCTTCGACGGTGTAGCGCACGATGTTCTCATTGAGCAACCGCACGTCCTGCTTGACCGCCATCAGCGACAGCCGGCTGCGCTGCTCGCTGTCGAACAGGGCCCAGCCGCGCAGTTGCCCATCCACCTTCTCCGCGCCGGCATACATGCAGGCGGGCAGGCGGTCGGCGAAGGACAGGATGTCGATCCAGTCGACGCGCAGACTCAGGCCCCGGGCGTTGGGACGGTCCTGCAACCAGACGGCGCCAGCGCCGTCTGAAAGCATCCAGCGCAGGAAATCCTTCTCGAAGGCGATCTCCGGATGCTGTTCAAGCTCATCGACGCGGCTCTCGTACTCGCCGTCGAAATTGCGCGCATGCATCATCCCCGAGGCCACTTCCGAGCCGCAGGCGACGGCATTGCGACTCTCGCCACTGGCCACGCTGAGCCAGGCGTACTTCATCGCGGTCACACCACACAGGCAGATACCCGCGGTGGTGACCACCTCGCAGGACGGATTGCCCAGCTCGCCATGCACCATCACGGCATGGCCCGGCATCAGTTGGTCCGGCGACGAAGTGCCCGCCACCAGGCAGTCCAGGCTGTCCAGTTCGAAGCCAGGGCCAGCCAGGCCGCGCACCGCCTGGGCACTGAGCTGGGCGTTGTTCATGGCGGGTTCGCCGGTGGCCGGGTCGATCACATAATGGCGCTGGCGGATGCCATTGCGCCGCAGCACCAGCTTGCGGGCCCGTGACGGGCGGCCACCGACCTGGCCGAGGCGTTGTTCCATATGCTCGTTGTCGACGGCGTCGAAAGGCAGGCAGGCGCTGATGCGGTTGATGAAAACGGGCTGTACCACTGTCACTCCTTTACGGGCTACTCGCCGGAAGGCTGAGCGAAATAGGCTCTTTCACGCTGTGTGCGCTCCCGCGACAACGGGGCCAGCAGTTTTTTCAACAGGGCACCCAGCGGCACCACGGTCAGGATCAGGCAAATCAGGAAAGCGATATAGAACACCAGGCCGATACCCCGGCGCAGGCTGTCCTGCGGACCCAGGGCGGACAACAGGCGCCCCCATACCTGGAAACTCCGGTTGCCGACCCGCTCGCTGGCGATCAGCTTCTCATCGACCCGCACCGCGCCCAGGCCTTGCAGCATGGGCTGGCACACCGGGCGCTCATCGGCCCGCAAACGCACGCGCATGGCCTCGCCAAAGCGTTGCGCCGCCGTGATCTCTTCATCGGCGATACCGGCACGGGGCACCCAGGACCAGGCCTTGCGCCGGCCGGTGAACAGCCACAATGGCGTCGCCAGGAAGCTCGCGGCAGTACCGCAAGCGTCGGTCAGGGCGATATTATCCACCAGTCGCGCGCCCAGCTGTGCCAGTCGCGCCTTGACCTTCTCCTGCGCCATCAGCCACATGTTGCGGCAACCGATCAGCGTCACCACCGGCGTGTCGCGCAGCAGCCTGACCGCCTCGGGCGAGGCCAGGAAGCTGGTCAGCGGCAGCGACGGCGACAGGAACCAGACCTGATAGGCGAGGATCACCAGATCGTAGTCCTTGTCCGTGTCGATCTCGAACGGCAGCAAAGGCTGCGGGCGCATCAGCACGGTTTCCGGGAAGACGCGGAAGAACTTCAGGAATGGCCAGGGAAAGGGAAAGGGCTGCGCGGGGTGTAACGCCAGGAAATCGACCTGGATACCCTCGTCGGCCTGCAATGGTGCGCAGACCGAACGGACCAGCCGATCCAACTGGCCGGTCTGGGAAAAATGGACGACTAGAACCTGCCGCATGCCAAGAGGATCCCCTGCAAAATGGGCCGGATTATGCCACAGAGAATTCTTCGAACTGTAATAGGCCTGCTGCTATTGCCCGGCACGGCATTGGCGGGCGATCTGCTGGTGCGGGTCGAGGGCAGGCAGGCCGAGGGCAGCGTCCACCTGGCGCTGGTGCCCGCCACGCAGAAAACCTGGGAGCCCGCCCTCTATCAGGCACAGAGCGATTCAACGCTGGTGCGCCTGCCCCGACTGCCGCCCGGCGAATACGCCATCCAGTTGTTCCAGGACAGCAACGGCAACGGGCACCTCGACCTGAGCCCGCGAGGTATTCCATTGGAGCCGGTCGGCTTCTCCAACGACCCGTCGCTGTTCAACGGCAAGCCACGTCCGGGCAAGAGCCGCTTTATCCATGGCGATGCCGATAGCGAGATTGTCATTCGTCTGCATGGGCCGGGGCGGTCGCGTAGCGAGTAATCAGGCGCAGGGAGGTGGAGGAATCGGGGTGGAGGCTAAACAATATTGGCTGGGCTTTTTGCGTACACCCGCAGCATTTGTGGTGACTGGGCCACCGGTTGCGCCCTTACGGCGCCTCCCTTTCTTTGCTCGTGCAAAGAAAGGAAGCAAAGAAACACGCCCCCAGTCATACGGCCCCTGCGCTTCGCTACGGGGTTCCTTCACTCCGGCATCGCTCCGGGGGCCGGCGTTCAGCCTTCTGAAAGGGGGGGGATGCTGCGTCTATAACATCCCTTGCAGACAAGACCTAAAGACAAACTTCAATCAAGTCTGTTTAATTCGATCTTCCAGTCACCGCACGCTTCACCACCCCCATCAGGAGGCCGAGCGGAATCGTCGTGTAAGGGGTTGAGCGGCAGGGATGCCGCGAGAGGCGCGATGGGCCATGGATGGCCCTTCGCGGCGTGCCCCTGGAACGGCGATGGAGCGAGGGAACCCCGTAGCGAAGCGCAGGGGCCGTATGCTGGGGGCGCATTCTCTTTGGTCACTTTCTCTTGTGCGAACAAGAGAAAGTGACTCGGCGTAAGGCCGAAACCGGTGGCTCAGCCACCACAAGGCTGACGGGTGTACGCCAAAATACCAAGACAACACTGCCCATCCAGTTTCACCCTTCATACAGCACTTGCCCTGAGCACTAGGCCGACGTGGTGGCCCGAAGTGGCCTTTCTTGCTAATGTCGCGCCACCTTCAGATACCGCCTTGAACCACAGGTTTGCCAATGGCCCGCAAGAAAGCCACCCTCGATTTTGAAAAATCCCTCGCCGACCTGCAACAACTGGTCGAGCGCCTGGAAAGCGGCGAGCTGTCGCTGGAAGACTCGCTCGCCTGCTTCGAGCAAGGCATCGGCCTGACCCGTGAATGCCAGGCCGCCCTAGACCAGGCCGAACAGAAAGTGAAAATCCTGCTGCAACAGGACGGCGACTTGCGCGAGCAGCCATTCGAGGCGGACCCGCAGGCATGATCGGAGACTACCAGCGCCACTGCCAGGAACGTGTCGACCACTGCCTGGACAGCCTATTCACACCGCCCCTGCCCCAGCTCGAACGCCTCTACCAGGCCATGCGCTACAGCGTGATGAACGGCGGCAAACGGGTGCGCCCGCTGCTCGTTTATGCCGCCAGCGACGCCCTGCGCGGCGACCGCGCCCAGGCAGATGGCGCCGCCTGCGCGGTGGAACTGATCCACGCCTACTCGCTGGTGCATGACGATCTGCCGGCCATGGACGACGACGACCTGCGCCGTGGCCAGCCGACCACCCACAAGGCCTTCGACGAAGCCTGCGCGATCCTCGCGGGCGATGGCCTGCAAAGCCTGGCCTTTGAGACCCTGGCCGAAGCACGCTTCAACCCCGCCGACCCGGCCTTGCGCCTGCGCATGTTCAGCACCCTGGCACGGGCGGCAGGCTCCGCCGGCATGGTAGGCGGACAGGCCATCGACCTGGGCTCGGTCGGACAGCGCCTGGATCAGGCCGACCTGATGCGCATGCACCGGCACAAGACCGGCGCACTGATCGAGGCCAGCGTGCGCCTTGGCGCACTGGCCAGCGGCAATGCCGACCCGGCCAGCCTTGACGCCCTGCACCGTTATGCCGAAGCCGTCGGCTTGGCCTTCCAGGTGCAGGACGACGTGCTCGATGTGGAAAGCGACACCGCCACCCTCGGCAAGACCCAGGGCAAGGACCAGGCCCACGACAAACCCACCTACCCGGCCCTGCTCGGCCTGCAAGCCGCCAAGGACTATGCCCGCGGACTCTGCGCCGAGGCACAGCAGGCCTTGCAGCCGTTCGGCGAACACGCCCAGGCGCTATCGGAGCTGGCGCGCTATATCGTCGAAAGGAAGCACTGAAAGCAGCCGCCAATTTTTACGCTCAGGGATCCGAGCGCAAGGCCAGAACGTCAAGCCTTGAACAGCTTTCCAACCGCTTCCAGCACCCGCGCCAGCGCCCCCTGGTTGCGGCGTAGCACGCGCAAGCCGGCCCGGCTCATCGCTGCGCGGCGGCCGGGCTCCTGCTCCAGCGTTTGCAATGCCTGGGCCAGGCCCTCGTCATCGGCGACCTCCAGCAAGGCCCCTTCTTCGCGCAGCTGTGCGGAAATATCGAGGAAATTGAACAGGTGCGGGCCGCTGAGCACTGGTTTACCCAACGCGGCCGGCTCCAGCAGGTTGTGCCCGCCATTGGGCACCAGACTGCCGCCGACGAAGGCGATATCCGCCAGTGCATAAAGAAACAGCAACTCGCCCATGGTGTCGCCGAGCATGACCTGGGTGTGCAATTGCACCGGCTCCCCACTGGAGCGCCGCACGGTATCCATCCCCTCGCGCCGGCAGAGTTCGAACACGCTCTCGAAACGCTCCGGATGACGCGGCACCAGGATCAGCAGCGCCTGCGGGGAATAGGTCAGCAGGCGCCGATGCGCCGCCAACACGATTTCGTCCTCACCGGCATGGGTACTGGCGGCGATCCAGACCGGCCTTGCACCGGCTTGCCAGCTCTCGCGCAGCGCATCGGCACGGGTTGATAGCAGGGCATCGAGTTGCAGGTCGAACTTGATCGACCCCGTCACATTGACCGCTGCGGCCCGCGCGCCCAGCGAACGAAAGCGCTCGGCTTCGGCCTCGGTCTGCACCGCGATCAGCGACAGCTCGGCCAGCATTGGCGCGGTCAACCGGGCAAAACGGGCATACCCCCGCGCCGAACGCTCGGAGAGCCGCGCGTTGATCAGCGCCACCGGAATCCCGCGTCGATGGCACTGATGGATATGGTTCGGCCAGAGTTCGGTTTCCATCACCAGCGCCAGTTTCGGCCGTACACGGTCGAGAAAACGGGCCGCCGCCCAGGGCAGGTCATAGGGCAGGTAGCAGTGCTGCACATGGTCACCGAACAGTGCACGGATGCGCTCGGAGCCGGTCGGCGTCATGCAGGTCAGGGTGATCGGCAGGTGTGGGTAACGCGCCATCAACTCACGTACCAACGGTGCGGCGGCGATACTTTCCCCCACCGAGACCGCGTGCAACCAGATACCACCTGGCTGGACATCCGACAGCCCGATGGCGAAGCGTTCGCCGATACGCTGCGCATAGGCCGGCGCACGCCTGGCACGCCAGAACAGCCGCCCCAGGATCAAGGGCAGCACGAGGTGGAACAGCAGGGTATAGAGAGTCCTATTCATGGGCGGGGAGCTTATAAGCGGCCAGCGGCAAACGCCAGAGCGGCGCCGCCGCTGGGAACGTATCCGCCTGGATTGAGTTCGCAATACGTGATGCACCTCACAAAACAGAGCACGGTCATGTGACCGGCTCCACACTTTCCGCCGCCAGCCCTTGAGCCCCGCGCAATCCAGCCACAACCTGCCGACCACACGGACAGCAGCGGCTAAAAATGCACCATGAGCGAAGACCACGACTCCCCCTGGAAAGAAGCACTGGAAGTGTTCTTCCGGCCATTCCTGCAACTGCTGTTCGCGGATATCGAAGCCATGATCGACTGGCGACAGGCACCGGTTTTCCTCGACAAGGAGCTGCAAAAGATCACCGGTGCCGCCGAAAACGGCAGGCGCCACGTCGACAAACTGGCCAGGGTTCGCCTACAAGATGGTGTAGAACACTGGCTTTTGATCCACACCGAAGTGCAGGGGGAGCCGCAACGCGATTTCGCCGAGCGGATGTACCGCTACTACAGCCGTATCCGCGAACGCTACCGAGGGTCAGTGATAAGCCTGGCCGTACTGACCGATACCGATCCGACCTTTCGCCCCGGGCACTTTTCCAGCCATATAGCCGGCAGTGGCATTACCTTCTACTTTCGCACCTGCAAACTGCTGGATTTCCAGGCGGATATGGACAATCTGCTGCACAGCGACAACCCCTTCGCACTACTGGTGGCGGCACAACTGACGGCCAAGCTGATCCGTGATGGCAGGCAGCGCGCCGACAACCTGATCGGTTTCTATCGCCTGGCCATTGAGCAACGCCTGGATCGACAACTGATCGGTCGCCTGGTGATCTTCCTGGAATGGATGGTGGCCTTGCCGGTCGAGGCCGGTGGCTACTACGATGCACAAATCACCCAGCTACAGCAGGAGGCCATCATGCCTTATGTCAGTTCATTCGAGCGCAAGGCCCAGGCCAAGGGGTTCGAGCAAGGCATCGATAAAGGGCGCATCAGCGCACTACAGGAAACCCTGCATAAACAGCTATTTCTCAAATTCGGAAATGTGCCTGCCGATATAGAACAGCGCCTGGAAACCGCTACGGAGTCCGAGTTGAAACGATGGGCGGAGCGGATTCTGTTCGCAGGGCAGTTGCCTGAGGTTTTCGCGGAAACCTGAAGCCTCTGCATCTGGCACCCTTTCGCCGCACGCTGCGCGGCTGCGTATGACGCGTCCAAGGCATTCAAACCCTGTCATGGCTTGCCGCTGACTACCGCCTTTATCTCGAGAGGCACAGTCGGCTCGCTACGCGGCAGCCATAGCGCCAGCACACCCAGCAGCGGCAGGTAGGCGCAGACCTCGAAGAGGTAGACGATCCCCTTCCAGTCCGCCAACAGCCCCAGCACCGCGGCGGCAATGCCGCTGATGCCGAAGGTCAGGCCGAAGAAGAAGCCGGCGATCAGGCCAATGCGCTGCGGCATCAATCGCTGTGCATAGACGATGATGATCGGGAAGGCCGATGCCATGGTCACGCCGATGGCCACCGACAGCAGGATCGCCCCGTCCAGCCCGACCCGCGGCAGCAGCAGGGTGAACGGGCAACTGCCGAGGATCGACAGCAGGATCACCGGACGCTGGCCGAAGCGGTCGCTGAGCGGGCCGCCGACCAGGGTGCCCACGGCCACGGCGGCGAGAAAGACGAACAACTGCAATTGCGCCTGGGCCGCGTTCAGTTCGAAACGCTCGATCAGGTAGAAACTGTAGTAGTTGGCCATGGCTGCCAGGTAGACGTACTTGGAGAGGATCAGCACGCTCAGCAGCAGCATCGCCCTGCCATGCACACACCCCTGGGCTGGCCGATAAGCCTGTACGGGCGCGGCCAGGTAGACAGCCAGGCGCGGCCGCAGCCAGAGCAACAAGCCACCGCCACACACGGCGAGCAGCGGCAACCATCCCAGCAGGTCCAGCCCTAACGGCGAGATCAGCAATGCGATCAGCAAGGGTGCCAGCGCCGAACCGATATTGCCGCCCAACTGGAACACCGACTGTGCCAGCCCATGTCGCCCGGCAGAGACCTGCCGCGCCGCGCGCGATCCCTCCGGGTGGAACAGTGAAGAACCCAGCCCCAGCAGCCCGGCCACCAGCAGCAGCCCGGCGAAAGACTCGGCGAAAGCCAGCAACACCAATGCCAGCCCGCTGAACAGCATCGCCAGAGGCAACACGCCAGTGCGAGGCCTGCGATCGCCCCAGGCACCGACCAGGGGCTGGCACACCGAGCCGACCAGGTGAAAGACGAAGGTAATCGCGCCCAGTTGCCCATAGCTCAGACCATGGGCCTCGCGCAGTTGCGGATAGAGCATCGGCAGCAACGCCTGCAGCATATCGTTGAACAGGTGCGCGGCACTGATCACCAGCAGCAGCGACCATGCCAGTGGGCGGGTTGTCGGCATCTGAAGGAAAGGCTTCGGAGGGATTTGGGCCGCTATTCAACGGTGACTATTCATCCGGCGCCAATGCGTTTTCATCATAGTTTTTTTGCCATTCCGACATAATCGCGCGGAGCGGCACCAGCCCTCACTCATGCATTAAAAATATAAGCAAATCATTTTTTATTATTTAAATCTTCAATCATTTTCCCCGAATGTGCGGCCGCCGAGCAGTCGAATCGACGGAGTCCCACATGAGCATCACCTACCCAGCCTTCCTGGCCCGAGCCTTTTACCCTGTGGCGAAGCAGGGCCTCGCCCTGCTGGCCATGCTCTGGATGGTCCAGGCAGCCTGGGGCGCGGGAGAAATCCGCATCGCCGTCTCGGATATCGGCGCCACAACACGCCACAGTGGCGGCGGCCTGGTGGACGTGCTCTACGCACAACAGTTGCTGGAACGGGAGTTCGCCGAAGACGGTATCCAGGTGCGCTGGGTCTTCATCAAAGGCGCCGGCCCACTGATCAACGAAGCCTTCGCCAACGGCCAGGTCGACCTCGCCTACCTGGGCGACCTGGCCAGCATCATCGGCAGGTCCGGTGGACTCGACACCCGCGTGGTCGCGGCTGCGGCGCGTGGCGTCAACCATTACCTCGCCGTGCGCCCGGACTCCAGCATCGAGACCTTCGCCGACCTCAAGGGCAAGCGGGTCGGCCTGTTCCGAGGCACCGCCGCGCAGCTTTCCTTTATCGACGCCCTGCGTACGGCCGGGTTGTCCGAGCGCGACCTGCGTGTGATCAACCTGGACTTCGCCGCCGCCAGCGCGGCCCTGGCCGCCGGCCATATCGACGCCACCTGGGGCGGCAACAATGCCCTGGCACTGGCTGAACGCGGCCTTGCCCGACTGCCCCTGTCGACCAAACAGACCGAGGACGGCGCAGGCCAACTGAGCGGGCTGGTACTGGCCACCCAGGCCTTCGCCGAAACCCACCCGGACTGGCTGCGCCGACTGCTGGAGGTGCATCGCCAGGCAGCGGCCTGGGCCAGCGACCCGGCCAACCTCGACGCCTACCTCGCACTGCAATCCCACCAGAGTGGCTATCCGCAGAGCCTGCTGCGCGCCGAACTGGACGGTGCGCCCCCCCTGAGCGAACTGCTGTCGCCGGAACTGGACGACGGTTTCGTCAAGAAACTACAGGCATCCGTCACCAGCGCCCGCCAGGCCGGACTGATCCGCCGCGACATCGACCTGCAGCACTGGCTGGCCCCCGAATTCCTCGAGCAGACCCGCGCCACAGCCACCCCCTGAGCACGCGGTCGCCCCACCCCTGCTTGCCCCACCGCCCGGCCCTACCGGCGGCGGGCGCTACACGAACGCAATAAAGGAAAGACCATGAAATACCTGCCCTCACTGATCTACCTGGCCGGCGCCCTCGCCTCGACCCAGGGCTTCGCCGCAACGACACCCGCGCAAGGGAAAACCGCCAGTGACAGCGCTCCGCGCCTGAAGACTGTGCGTGTCGAAGGCCAGCGCCAGCAACAGGACCCGCAACGCACCCCCAGCGCCGCCACCGTGATCGACGGCGAAGAATTGCAGCGCCAGGGTATCCAGTCCCTGGAGGACCTGCCGCAACTGGCGCCCGGCCTGGACGTGGCAGTGGTCGACCCCTTCGACACGCGCCTGACCATCCGCGGCATCGGCGACGGCGGCGGCACCGAGATCAACATCGGCATGCCCAGCAGCGTCGGCCTGTTCCTCGACAACGTCTACCTGAGCCGCCCCGGCATGCTCTCCAACGACCTGCTGGATATCGAAAGCGCCACCGTGCTGGCCGGCCCGCAGGGCACGCTGTACGGCTACAGCACCACCGGCGGCGCCATCGACATCCAGACCCGCAAGCCGACCTTCGAACCGGAAGGGTCGATCCGCCAGTCCTTCGGCCAGCGTGGGCACACGCAGACCCAGGCGATGTTCTCCGGCCCGCTGAGCGAAACCCTGGCCGGTCGTATCAACCTCTCCCACAGCGAGCGGGGCGGCTACGTCAAGAACCACTACAGCGGCCATGAACTGGGCGGCAGCCTCAAGGACGGCGTGCGCGGCCAATTGCTCTGGGTACCGGCCGACGACTTCAGCCTGCGCCTGATCGCCGACTGGAACGACGCACGCAACGCACCGGTGGCCGTACTGCACTCCACCAACCTGACCAATGGCCGCGACCTGTTCCTCGAACGTGCCGCTCGCGCCGGCGCCAGCCCGGTGGTCGGTGGCGTCAACACCGATGACGAGAACCACACCCGCCTGCAACAGAGCGGCCTTTCCGCCGAGGCCAACTGGCTGCTGGACGGTGGCTACAACCTGCGCTCGACCACCGCCTTCCGCTACTTCGGCTACAAGCCGAGCACCACCGACACCCTGGACATCCCGCTGTACTCGGACAGCGGCGCCGATGTGCGCGACCGCATCTGGTCCCAGGAAATCCGCCTGGATTCGCCGCGCGGCGAGCATTTCGACTACGCCCTCGGCGCCCTCTACTTCGGCGAGAACCTCGACACCTACGCCCACGACAACTACGCCGACAACGACCAGGCGGCCACCTGGTACGGCAACCGCAACCTCAACGGCAAGCTGGTACAGCGCTGGGGCGAGATCGACGAGCGCATCTTCTCGCTGTTCACCCAGGGCACCTGGCACGTCACCGAGCGCTTCGACATCACCGCCGGCGTGCGCGGCACCCACCAGCGCAAGGCCGGCTCCTTCGTGCGGGTCAACCGCAACGACTTCAACTCCGGCGACCTGGTGCAGCGCAAGTTCCTGCCTTCGGGCCTGCTCAACTTCAGCTACTGGTTCCAGCCGGACGTCCAGGGCTACCTGACCCTGGGCTACGGCGAGAAAGCCGGCGGCCTGAACATTTCATCCGGTGCAGCAGGCCGAGCCGGCACCGAGAGCCTGTTCATCCTGCCCGAATCCACCCGTGGCGCCGAACTGGGCCTCAAGAGCAAATGGTTCGACCAGCGCCTGAGTGCCGACGTGGCACTGTTCTGGTCCCGCGTGAAGGACTTCCAGACCAACGCCTACGACGAGGAATTCCAGACCTCCTACCTGATCAACGCCGGCAGCATCCGCTCCCGTGGGATCGCCGCCGCCATCGGCCTGTACCCGGTCGACGGCCTGAGCCTGAACCTGGACGGCACCCTGCTCGACGCCAGCTACATGGAGTTCGACAACGCCCGCTGCCCGGCGGAAGTGACCCTCAGGGGCAATGCGCCCGCTACCTGCGACCTGTCCGGCGAGCAGGTATTCCGCTCGCCCAAGGTCACCTACAACCTGACCAGCCGCTACGACTGGCGTGCCAGCGACGACCTCGACGCCTTCCTGCAGGCACGCTGGAGCTACCGCTCCTGGGCCTATGGCACCGTCGACAACTCGCGCTACACACGCATCCCCGGCTATGGCCTGCTCAACCTCTCGGCCGGTCTCGGCGGGCAATACGGCGACGGTCGCTGGAACGCCTCGGTGTGGCTGAACAACGCCCTCGACAAAACCTACTACCGCACCCTCAGCGCCGGTAGCTACGGCGAGGTGTACGGCAACCGTGGCGAGCCGCGCACCCTCGGC
The DNA here is from genome assembly GCF_013395055.1 of Pseudomonas sp. ABC1. Lineage (NCBI taxonomy): Bacteria > Pseudomonadati > Pseudomonadota > Gammaproteobacteria > Pseudomonadales > Pseudomonadaceae > Pseudomonas > Pseudomonas sp. ABC1. Next base: position 3,224,796 of record NZ_CP058349.1, on the reverse strand, counting down.
GTCACCCTGGGATATGACTTCTAGGCCGTGGGATGGGGCAAGTCGCCCAGCGACGACCCCCATCCTGCGAGAACGCCTCTTGAAAGACTCGTGAAACACGTCGGAACGGATCTCGCCATGCCCAAGACCTTCTCCCGCCGCACCTTCGTCAAGGGCAGCAGCCTCGCGGCGCTGGCCACACCGCTGCTGGCAGGCGCCACACTGGCCAGCCCGCGCAATGCAACCGGCACGTCCACCACAGGCGTCGCCCTGCACTGGCTGTCCGGCAAACCGCCTGCGGCCCTTGCCGGCGTCACCTGGGGCACGCCCTGGCCACGCGGCCAGGTGGCGGCCGGCAGCGGCTTCGAACTGAGCGACAGCCGTGGACGAACCTTCGACCTGCAGAGCTGGCCGCTGGCGTACTGGCCGGACGGCTCGCTGAAATGGACGGGGCACGCCCTCGCCGCGCAGGACGTGCCGGATGTCCAGTATGTGCTGCAACCCGTGGCCCGCCCCGCCGCACCCGGCAAGCCCCTGGTCACGGAAAGCGCCACAGCCTTCGTGCTCGATACCGGCCCGCTGCGCTGCGTGATTCCACGCCAGGGCAGCCAGTTGATCAGCGAGATCCAGCGCCAGGGCCAGCCGGCCCTGCAGGGAGGCGAACTGGTGCTGCGGGTGCAGGGCGACCCGGACCAGCCCGCGCGGGAAACCCGGCATTACCGCAGCGAGATACGCGAAGCCATCGTCGAGCAACAGGGGCCGGTACGCGCGGTGATCGCCCTGCACGGCGTGCACCGCGCCGGCGATGGGCGCAGCCTGCTGCCCTTTACCGTGCGCCTGTATGCCTACGCCGGCTCCAGCGCCCTGCGCCTGCTGCACAGCATCGTCTACGACGGCAACGAGCGGCAGGACTTCATCCAGGGCCTGGGCCTGAGCTTCCAGGTGCCGTTGCAGGCGCCGCTGCATGATCGTCATGTACGCTTCGTCGGCGCCAATGGCGGTCTGTTCAGCGAGGCAGTGCGTGGCCTGTCCGGGCTGCGTCGCGACCCCGGTGCGGGCGTGATCGACGCACAACGGGCCGGGCGCACGACGCCGCCGCTGAGCGAGCCGGTGGCCAGCGGCCTCGGCTATATCCCCGCCTTTGGCAGCTACCGGCTGCTGCAAGCGCACCCGGATGGCTTCTCCATCGCCAAGCGCACCGCCAGCGGCCAGGGCTGGATAGCGGCAGCCAGTGGCGAGCGTGCGGCGGGTGTCGGCTACCTCGGCGCCGCCGACGGGGGCGTGGTATTCGGTATTCGCAACTTCTGGCAGAGCTACCCTGGCCAACTGGATATCGAGGACGCCCACACCGACCAGGCCAGGGTCACCCTCTGGCTATGGGCACCGCAGGCACAGCCGATGGACCTGCGCTTCTACCATGACGGCCTCGGCCAGGACAGCCACGCCAGGCAGCGCGAAGCGCTGGACATCACCTACGAAGACTACGAACCCGGCTTCGGCTCGCCACTGGGCGTGGCCCGCACCAGCGAACTGGAGCTGGAGTTCGTCGATGCCACGCCCTCCAGCGAGCGGCTGCTGGCCATCGCCGAGCGTATCCAGGAACCGCCGCTGTTACTGGCCAGCCCCGAGCGCCTGCACGCCGCTGGCGTGTTCGGCCCGGCCTGGTCGCCACGCCGGCCCGGCGAGGTGCCCCTGGAAAGCCAGTTGTCCTGGTACTTCGAGTTCTACCGCGACGAGGTCGAGCAGCGCCGCTGGTACGGCTTCTGGGACTATGGCGACGTCATGCACACCTACGATGGCGACCGCCATGTCTGGCGCTACGACGTCGGCGGCTATGCCTGGGACAACTCCGAACTCTCCACCGACCTCTGGCTCTGGTACTACTTCCTGCGCAGCGGCCGGCGCGATGTGTTCCGTATGGCCGAGGCAATGACCCGGCATACCGGTGAGGTGGACGTGCACCATATCGGCCCGTTCGCCCCGCTGGGTTCGCGGCACAACGTGCGCCACTGGGGCGACAGTGCCAAACAGTTGCGTGTCTCCACCGCCGCCAACCGGCGCTTCCTCTATTACCTGACCGCCGACGAGCGCACCGGCGACCTGCTGCGCGCGCAGAACGAAGCGCTGCGCACCCTGCAACGGGTGGTGCCCGCACGCAAGATCGGCCAGCGGGCCGCGGCGGACCCACAACAGGTCAATCTGTTCTTCGGTATCGACTGGGGCGCGGTCGCCGCCGCCTGGCTGACCGAGTGGGAGCGCACCGGCGACGACAGCGTCCGCCAGCGCCTGCTGAACAGCATGCGCAGCATCGCCGCCCAGCCCCATGGCTTCTTCAGCGGTTCGGCGGACATGCACATCGACAGCGGCACCTTCCAGCGCAACGACAGCGGGCAACTCTACGTCCTGCACCTGAGCGCAGTGTTCGGCCTGGCGGAAATCTGCGGCGAACTGCTGCAACTGTTGCCGGAGCCCAGCTTCGAACAGGCCTGGCTGGACTATTGCCGGCTCTATAACGCCACACCGGATGAACAACGCCAGGCGCTGGGCCAGCCCCTGCAAAAAGCCAATCTCAAGCAGGCCCACGCACGCCTCAGTGCCTTCGCCGGTTACTGGCGCCATGACACGGAGCTGCAAGCGCGCGCCTGGGCCGAGTTCCACACGGGCGAAGGCGGTATTCCTCGCCCCAACCAGCGCCTGCGGGAGATCGCCCTGCCTGCCTACCTGCACCCCGTGCGCGAGGCCGAGCCGGTGTCCGTCATCGACCAGAACTCCGGCAGCACCCATGACGCCAACCTGTCCACCAACGCCGTCGCGCAATGGGGCCTGACCGCCATCGCACTGTTGGCCCTGGCGAGGCCGGCGCGTTGAACCACCCCTTCATGACAGAGAACAATCGCATGCCCACCCGCGTGACCACGGCACAGCCACTCGACCACGAAGCCTGCGCCCCCGAAATCCTCATCGAGGATGATTTCCAGCGTTTCTCCAGCCAGCGCTGGCGCGTGGAAGCCCAACACCCGGACACCCGGGTCGACGTCATCGACGGGCACCTGATGATCGACAGCCCGCAGGGCGTCACCGTCTGGCTCGACCAGCCGCTGGAGGGTGCCTACCGCATCGAGTTCCAGCGCCAGGTGCTGCTGGGCGACGGGCCGAACGACCGCCTGTCCGACCTCAACCAGTTCTGGGCCGCCCGCGACCCGCGTCGCGACACGCTGTTCACCCGCAACGGCATCCTGGAGGAGTACGACGAACTGGACCTGTACTACGTCGGCATGGGTGGCAACGGCAACGCCACCACACGCTTCCGTCACTACGACGGTTCCAGCGAACGGCCGCTGCTGGGGGAGTACAGCGACCCCGAACACCTGCTGCAAGCCAACCGGCGCTACCACATCGCCATTGAGGTGGATGCCAGCGGCACACGCTTTCTGGTCGACGGGCAGCCCTTCTTCGCAGCACGCCACCAGGGCACCGACGGTAGTGGCCATTTCGGCTTCCGTTCGGTCTGGTCGCGCCAGCTCATCAGTCACTTCCGGGTGTTGCGCCTTCCCCAAGCCAATGCGCCAGGAAGTCACGGGTAAGCGCCAGGGCGCGACGGTTGCTGTCGCGCGTGAGTGACGGCGCCTCGCCGACCAGGCTGTGCCCCACACCCGCCATCAGCTCCAGTTGCACCGGGGCGCCCTGGCGGCGCAGGGCCTCGGCCATGGCCTGCGATTGGGCATGGGGCACGACCCGGTCGCTGTCGCCATGGATCAGCAGGCTCGCCGGTGGCCGCTGGCCGACCTGTGCGCTCGGGCTGGCCTGGCGCAGAAGCGGCCCAGGACACTGCCCTGGCACACAACCCAGCAGCCTGCCCGCCGCTGCCGCGATGGCCGGATAGTCCGGGTCGGCCAGCAACGCCGGCAAGTCGTAGGCGCCGAACCAGCCCACCAGCACCAGCACCGGCAGCGGCCCCTCCAGTGCCGCCAGGCTCGCCAGGTGCGCCCCGGCCGAGGCGCCCCACAGCGCCACCCGCGTACGGTCGATGCCATAGTGCCCGGCCTGGCCGTCAAGCCAGCCCATGGCGGCCCGGATATCCTCCAGTTGCGCAGGGAAACCGGCCTCGCCACTCAGGCGGTACTCCACCGATGCCACCACATAGCCCTGCGCCGCCAGGCCGGCCAGCACCTGCGGAAAATCCTCCAGCGCCCCCAGGGCACGCGAATGCCCGCCAGACCAACCGCCGCCGTGCACGAACAGCACCAGTGGCCTGGGCTTTGCCGAGGTCGGCGGCAGGTACAGGTCCAGGGTCAACGGACGGAAACTCTCGGGCCGCGCATAGACCACCGCCGGATAGCCCCGCACCCCCTCGGCGAATGCGACTGCCGTGCGGGGATAGGGATCGGCCTGCACCGGACGCGCAGCCACCGACGCCGTGGCAGTGAAATCGTCGGCCAATACCGACTGCCAGCAGAGCAATCCGGCCAACAGCCAGGGAAGCCGCCGGTCAGGCATCGTCCGCACCGGCCTCGCGCGCCTGCAACTCGTTGTCAGCAGTGAGAAAGCTTTCGATCAACGCCTGCGCCGGGTACGACAGCCGATAACCGGCGCGGCTGATGATGCCGTAGTGGGTGAAGAACTCATCGGTCTGCATATCCAGCCCGGCGACCTTCAACAAACGCAAGCCGCCCTCGCCCAGGTAGGGATTGCTGGCGCTGATATTTGTGGTGCCGATGGCGTCGGAGTGCTGCACCACAGCGATCAGGCTGTAGCCGTTCTCGCACTCGATACTGGTCTGGAAATCCGGCTTGCCGCTCAGCTCCACCAGCGCCTTGCGCAGGTTCGGCGGGCGGACCGTGCCGGCGATCGGATAACTCAGTAACTGCTCCACCGTCACTTCCTCGAACGCGGCCAGCGGGTGTCCGGCGCGGCAGCAGAAACCCCAGCGGTGGCGGCTGAGGGGCTGCACCTGATAATCCGGGTCGACTTCGAAATTGCGGCAGTCGGCGACGATGAACTCGAACTCCTCGGCCAGCAGGCGCTGGCTGAGCACCTGCCAGTTGTCAACCTGGAAACGCAGGCGCACCTTGGGCAGACGCGCCGTGAACAGGCCGATGGCCTGGGGCATCAGCCAGGCGGCCGGGGCCGGTCCGCAGGCAAAGCGCAACTCGCCGGCCTCCTGCTCGTTGAACTGCTGCACATCGTTGATCAGCTCGTGCACGTCGCCCATCAGCCGCCGGGCATGCTCCAGTACCACCAGCCCCTTGCGTGTCGGTTCGAGGTTACGGTTGCGGTCCACCAGGCGTGCGCCAAAGCCCTGCTCCAGCGCCTGGATGCTGCGACTGAAGGCCGACTGGGAAATGTTCACGGCCTGGGCCGCCAGGGTGAAGTTGCGGTGTTCTACCAGGGCGATGAAGTGCCGCAACTGGCGAAGATCGATATGCATGGAACGTGGACCGCGGAAGAATGACGGCGGCCTACTCTGCACATCTATCAGTTCTTTTAGAAGTAACTAAAGGGCATAAGCTGAAAGCCAGGGCATCGAGACGACGCAAGCCAAAATCCTGTCGAAATTGCACCAGAGCGTCAGATTTCCACTCTCCAGTGACTTTCCGGCCCCAGTTTCCGATTACCAGACCTTCTGAGTCAGTCTTGCATCTCGTATACTGCCGGCAATTTCCCCACCGAGAAGAGCCGAGCGCTGTGAAGCGGCCATCGTCAGTCAAACCCGATAATTTCTTCCTGCTGCTCTACCGTGCCCTGTTCCAGCGCCGTGTGCCGCTGGTTCTGCGTATCGTCAGCCATACGCTACTACTGGTCGCGCTGGCCCTGGCGATCTATGCCTGGGTCATGGGCATGCAGTTCAAGAGCGCCATGGAGCAGCACGCCAATGCACTGGGGCAGAGCCTGGTTTCGCAGACCGCCGCGTCGGCCACGCAATCGCTGGTGGCCAATGACATCCTCAGCCTCAACGTGCAGTTGAACAACCTGGTGAAGAACCCGCTGGTCGCCCATGCGGCCATCTACAGCGTCGACAATCGCGTCCTCGCCGAAGCCGGCAATCGCCCGGCCCAGGGTTTGCTCGGAGAAGAACCGGGGCTCTACTCCTCGCCCATCAGTTTTCAGGAAGTGATCGCGGGGCACCTGCGCCTCAGCCTGGACATGCGCCAGTTCCAGCAGCCGATGACCATCAGCCTGCAGAGCATGGGGCTGCTGGCGCTGATCCTGCTGGCCCTCAGCCTGATCCTGAGCATGCGCCTGGGTCGGCAGTTGTCCCTGCCCTTGTTGCAACTGCGCCAGTGGCTGCGCGACCCGGACGAGCACGCGCCCGGCGCCGGGCGCCAGGATGAAATCGGCGACCTCGCACGCCAGCTCCAGGCCCGTCTGGTCCCGGAGAAGCCTGCGCCCGAATACGAACTGGACGATGCGCTGGAAGATATCCTCGACGCCCCCGTACAGCCGGCACCTCCACTGCCAGCCAGCACCCAGGCGAGCGGGCTGTATGCCGAGACCGAAGCCTCCGGCCCGCATTTCAGCGAAGACATCGACGATTTCGACGACGACCCACCGTTCGAAGCCGCACGCCGCCAGCCCTCCGACAGTTTCAGCGCACCGCCGCCAGCTCCACGCCCGGTCAAGAGCGCGGTACTGGCCATCCAGCTCGGCGGCCAGGAGCAACTGCGGCGTTTGCCACGCGAGCGCCTGACCGACCTGCTGCAGCATTACCGCGACAGCCTGCAACAGGCCGCCTCGCTCTATCAGGGCCACCTGCACACCCTCACCGACGGAAGCAGCCTGATCATCTTCCATGCCCAGGACAATCCGCAGGAGTACCTGGTCCAGGCGCTGTGTTGCGGCGAACTGATGCGCGCACTCGGCCATGCCTTGCAGATCGAAGTGCTCGACAGCGGCATCACCCTGCAACTGCAACTGGCCCTGACCCAGGGCGAAAACCTCTACGGCCTGAGCCAGGGCGACCTGTTGCTCAGCCAGTCGGCCCAGGACGCCCTGGCCATGTCGCTGCACAGCCGCAACCTGCTGTTGCTGGAAAACGCCGTCGGCAAGGACCCGTTGCTGGGCAGCCGCGCCCGGATCCGCGCCATTGCCAGCCCGGAGAATGCCTACTGCGTCGAACGCCTGCTCGACCCTTACCCAGCCCTGCTGGAGCGCCAGTTGGCGCGCATGCACGAACAACGTTCGCACTGACCCCCGGCGCCCGCCCACGACGATCGAGCGTCGGACTGGCGGGCGGCTATTCACGTAGGGTGCGCCACGCGCACCTGAATGAACGACGCTGCCATCCCCTACCCGCCCCGGGTGGCCCTGCGTATTTCTCCGGAAACTTTTGACCACGCCGCCTGACGCCGTTTAGTCTCAGCGCCTGCTTTCGTTCATCAGGATCCTCGACATGCTGCGCAGACTCCCCGTGGCCATCGCCACCGCCCTGTTGCTCGGCGGTAACAGCTGGGCGGAAAACGCCCTTCCCCCCGCGAGCAAGAGCGACCTGCTCAGCGTCTACCGCGAAGCCTTGAACAACAACGCCGACCTGGCCGCGGCCAAGTCGCAGTTCCAGGCCAGCCAGGAAGCAGTGCCACAGGCACGCGCCGGCCTGTTGCCCAACCTCAGCGCCTCGGCCGAAGTCGGCGACAGCCGCACCACCATAGACACCCAGCAGGGCTCGCAGTCCTTCTCGCGCAGCGGCAACGCCTACCAGGCCAACCTGAGCCAGCCGCTGTTCCGTGCCGACCGCTGGTATCAGTTGAAAGCCGCCAAGGCCAGCAGCGAGCAGGCTGCCCTGGAATACTCGCTGACCGAGCAGAACCTGATCCTGCAAAGCGCCCAGGCCTATTTCGCAGTGCTGCGCGCCCAGGACAACCTGGCCGCGGTAAAGGCCGAGGAAGCCGCCTTCAAGCGTCAGCTCGACCAGGCCAACGAACGCTTCGAGGTCGGTCTTTCCGACCGCACCGACGTCCTCGAAGCCCAGGCCGGCCACGACACCGCCCGCGCCAACCGGATGATCGCCCAGCGCCAGGTCGACGACGCCTTCCAGGCACTCGCCACGCTGACCAACCGCCAGTACCTGGCCCTGGAAGGCATCCTGCACAGCCTGCCGGTCCTGCCGCCACTGCCCAACGATGCCCAGGCCTGGGTGGAAACCGCCGCCCGCCAGAACCTTTCGCTGCAAGCCAGCGACCAGGCGGTGGTCGCCGCCGAGCAGACCCTGCGCCAGCGCCGCTCCGGCCACGCACCGACCCTGGACGCGGTGGCCTCCTACCGCAAGGGCGACAACGACACCCTCGGCTTCAGCAACAGCGCCGCCGTGGCCACCCGCTACCGGGGCGACGCCGAGCAAGGCAGCATCGGCCTGCAGTTGAACATCCCGCTCTACAGCGGCGGCCTGACCAGCTCGCAGACGCGCCAGGCCGGCTACCAACTCGACCAGAGCGAACAGCTGCGCGAGAGCCTGCGCCGGCAGATCGTCGAGAGCACGCGCAACCTGCACCGGGCGGTGAACACCGATATCGAACAGGTCCAGGCACGCCGGCAGTCGATCGTATCCAACCAGAGCGCCCTGGAAGCCACGGAGATCGGCTACCAGGTCGGCACCCGCAATATCGTCGACGTGCTCGATACACAACGTCGCCTGTTCGCCGCCGTTCGTGACTACAACAACGCTCGCTATGACTACATCCTCGACAACCTGCGCCTGAAGCAGGCCGCCGGCACGCTCAACCCGGGCGACCTGCAGGAACTGGCCAGCTACCTCAAGCCGGACTACAACCCCGACAGCGACTTCCTGCCACCGGACCTGTCCGACAGCGTTGGCCGTCCGGTTCGCCTGGATTGAGCGACGGCGAAGCAGGCAAGGCATCCTGCTTCGCGGCTTGCGACGAAGGCCGTGCAGCCCTAAGCTCGCACGCCATGAACAGACATAACCATCGCCCCGTTGTACTTTGCCTGTCCGGCCACGACCCCAGCGGGGGCGCCGGCCTGCAGGCGGATATCGAAGCCCTCATCGCCCAGGACTGCCACGCCGCCCCCTGCATCACCGCGCTGACCGTGCAGGACACCGTCGACGTGCAGGACTTCCGTGTTCTCGACCGCGACTGGGTACTCGCCCAGGCCGCCGCCGTGAGCAACGACCTGCCCGTCGCCGCCGTCAAGCTGGGCATGCTCGGCTCGGTGGAAATGGTCGACACGGTACTCGACATCATGGGCCGCCTGCCCGGCACGCCGCTGGTCTGCGACCCGGTCCTGCGGGCAGGCGGCGGTGGTGCGCTGGGCAAGGACGAAGTCGGCTTCGCCATGCGCGAGCGCCTGTTCCCCATCGCCACCATCGCCACGCCGAACCTGCCCGAAGCCCGCATCCTCGCCGAACTGCCCGAAGGCAGTGCGGATGAATGCGCAGCCCGGTTGTTGCCGCATATCCGACACCTGTTGATCACCGGCGGGCATGGCGACGAAACGCAAGTGCATAATCGCCTCTACTCGCGCAACGGCAGCCCACGCACCTTCATCTGCCCGCGCCTGCCCGGCAGCTACCACGGTTCCGGCTGCACCCTGGCCAGTGCCCTGGCGGGCCGGCTGGCGCTGGGCGAAGGGCTCGAAAGCGCAGTAGAACGCGCACTCGACTACACCTGGCGAACCCTGCGCGATGCCGAAGCACCGGGCCGTGGGCAATACATCCCCCGGCGCCTGCCCCTGGACAGTTGAAGCGCCACCACCCGAAGGAGAACAGATTTGAAGCTGCGCGGCCTTTACGCCATCACCGACAGCCAGTTGCTGGCCGGTGGTCGGTTGCTGCCCTACGTCGAAGCGGCACTGCGCGGCGGTGCCCGCCTGCTGCAATACCGTGACAAATCGGACGATGACGCCCGGCGCCTGCGCGAAGCCCAGGCGCTGCTCGAACTCTGCACCCAGTACGGCGCCAGCCTGCTGATCAACGACGACCTCGAACTGGCCGCGCGCCTCGGCGTCGGCGTCCACCTCGGCCTGGCCGATGGCTCGCTGTCGGCGGCCCGGGCGCTGCTCGGCCCCCAGGCGATCATCGGCGCCTCCTGCTATGCCAGCCTGGCGCTGGCCGAACAGGCCCGTGCCGAGGGCGCCAGCTATGCCGCCTTCGGACGCTTCTTCAACTCCCACACCAAACCCGGCGAGCCCGCCGCGACGCGGGAGCTGCTGGAGCAGGCGCGCACGCAAGTGCGGCTGCCGCTGGTGGCCATCGGCGGCATCACCCTCGAGCGCGCCCCCGACCTGATCGCCAGCGGCGCCAGCCTGGTGGCGGTGATCCATGCCCTGTTCTCGGCCGAAGATGCCGACGAAGTGGAACACCGCGCCCGCGCTTTCAGCCAACTGTTCGCCACACACTGAATTCAGCGGCCGATGGCCATGCCGTCGGCCCATCCCACCTTTGCATGAGGTCATCCATGTCCCGTTCAGAACACCTTTTCGCCAGCGCCCAGACCCACATCCCCGGCGGCGTCAACTCGCCGGTACGCGCCTTTCGCAGCGTCGGCGGCACGCCCCTGTTCTTCAAGCATGCCGAAGGCGCCTACGTCACCGACGAGGATGACAAGCGCTACGTCGACTACGTCGGCTCCTGGGGACCGATGATCCTCGGCCACAGCCACCCACAGGTGCTCGATGCCGTGCGGCGCCAGCTCGAACACGGCCTGTCCTATGGCGCGCCCACCGCCATGGAAACCGAGATGGCCGAGCGCGTCTGCCGCCTGGTGCCGTCCATGGAGATGGTGCGCATGGTCAGCTCCGGCACCGAGGCGACCATGAGCGCCATCCGCCTGGCGCGGGGCTACACCGGCCGCGACGACATCATCAAGTTCGAAGGCTGCTACCACGGGCACTCCGACAGCCTGCTGGTCAAGGCCGGCTCCGGCGCCCTGACCCAGGGCGTGCCCAGTTCTGCGGGCGTACCCGCCGACTTCGCCCGCCACACCCTGACACTGCCCTACAACGACCTGCCGGCCGTGCGCGAACGCCTGGCAGAAGTCGGCTCTCAGGTGGCGTGCATCATCGTCGAGCCGGTGGCCGGCAACATGAACTGCGTACCGCCAGCGCCCGGCTTCCTCGAAGGGCTGCGCAGTCTGTGCGACGAATACGGCATCGTGCTGATCTTCGATGAAGTGATGACCGGCTTCCGCGTCGCCCTGGGCGGTGCCCAGGCGCACTTCGGCATCACCCCCGACCTGTCCACCTTCGGCAAGATCATCGGCGGCGGCATGCCGGTCGGCTGCTTCGGCGGCAAACGCGCCATCATGGAATGCGTCGCCCCGCTGGGCCCGGTCTACCAGGCCGGCACCCTCTCGGGCAACCCGCTGGCCATGGCCGCCGGCCTGACCACCCTGGAACTGATCAGTCGTCCGGGCTTCCATGACGAACTGACCACCTACACCCGCCGGCTGCTGCAAGGCCTGCAGGCACGCGCCGACGCCGCCGGCATTCCGTTCGTGACCACCCAGGTCGGCGGCATGTTCGGCCTTTACTTCAGCGACGCCGACGACATCGTGACCTTCGAAGACGTGATGGCCAGCGATGCCGAGCGCTTCAAGCGCTTCTTCCACCTGATGCTGGAAGGCGGCGTCTACCTGGCACCGAGCGCGTTCGAGGCCGGCTTCACCTCCATCGCCCATGGCGACAAGGAACTGGAGATCACCCTGGAAGCTGCCGAAAAGGCTTTTGCGCGCTTGAAATGACTTTATGGCGGGCAATGACATATCCATTCGCCCGCTTTTTCTCCCGTCCGGCTCAAAGCCTTTGTAAGGCGGCGGCGGCTTATCCATAATGTGACCCTCACATTTCAATACGCCCAGCCATCAGAGGCGCACCGATTCATGAACCGCACCGCGCGCACCCTGCTACTGGGTTGCCTGCTGCTCGTTTCCCCCCTCCCCGCACTCGCAGACGGCAATTCCCTGCTGGTACCTGCCGACTTCCGTTGCGCGCTGGATGCCGTGCCTGACGCCTTGTCCGACGCCCTGCGCCTTTGCGAACAGGCTGCCCTTGGCGGCGACCTGCAGGCCGCCTTCGAACTGGGTGAGTTCTACCACGATGGCCGGCGCGCTCCACGGGACCTGCCCAAGGCCCTGAAGTGGTTCGAACTGGCCTCGCTCCATGGCCACGCAGCCGCCCAACATCGCCTCGGTGTCATGTTCTTCCGCGGCGAAGGCGTGCCGGCCAGCAACGTGCAGGCCTATATCGTGTTGAAGATGGCCGCGGTCAATGGCGACGAAAGCGCACTGGATACCGCCGATCGGGTATCCACCCAGATGCGCCGCGACGAACTGGAAATCGCCACCCAGGTGCTCGGCCAGGTATTTCGCAACTACCTGCTGGACTTGCAGGTGCCGGACCCGGCAGCGCCTGTAACGCCCTTGGTGAGTCCAGGCAGCACTCAGACGCCCTGACAGCAGGGTTTGCAGTCATGTATCCAGGCAATCGCGCGATATAAAGACTGTATTGGCATATTGTCTGGGCTTTCTGCGTACACCCGTCAGCCTTGTGGTGGCTGAGCCACCGGTTGCGCCCTTACGGCGCCTCCCTTTCTTTGCTCGTGCAAAGAAAGGAAGCAAAGAAACACGCCCCCAGTCATACGGCCCCTGCGCTGCGCTCCGGGGTTCCTTCACTCCGGCATCGCTCCGGGGGCCGGCGTACAAGGGCCATCCATGGCCCTCTACGCCTCTCGTGGCATCCATGCCACTCGCTCCCCTACGCAATGCCTGCGTTCAGCCTTCTGAAAGGGGGTGGATGCTGCGTCTGTGACAGACTCTATCGATCAGATCTAAATATAAACTTCAATCAAGTTTGTTTAATTCGGTCTTCCAGTCACCGCCCGCTTCACCACCCCCATCAGGAGGCCGAGCGGAATCGTCGTGTAAGGGGTTGAGCGGCAGGGATGCCGCGAGAGTCGCGATGGGCCATAGATGGCCCTTCGCGGCGTGCACCTGGAACGGCGATGGAGCGAGGGAACCCCGGAGCGCAGCGCAGGGGCCGTATGCTGGGGGCGCATTCTCTTTGGTCACTTTCTCTTGTGCGAACAAGAGAAAGTGACTCGGCGTAAGGCCGAAACCGGTAGTTCGGCCACTACACCAGCTGCGGGTGTACGCCAAAAGCCAAAATTGCCAATCCAGTCTCAATCTCCACATAGCCCGCTCGCCCCGAGCCATACATACGAACGGTAGCCGCATCCACCATTGGCGCTTATAATTCGCGGTCATTTTTTGCACAACGCCGGCCCCGTCACATGACCCGCAAGCTTTACATCGAAACCCACGGTTGCCAGATGAACGAGTACGACAGCTCGCGCATGATCGACCTGCTGGGTGAACAGCAGCCCCTGGAGATCACCAACGACCCGGCACAAGCCGACGTGATCCTGCTCAACACCTGTTCAATTCGCGAAAAGGCCCAGGAAAAAGTCTTCTCGCAACTGGGCCGCTGGCGTGAGCTGAAGCTGGAGAACCCGCAACTGGTGATCGGCGTCGGCGGCTGCGTGGCCAGCCAGGAAGGCGCGGCGATCCGTGACCGTGCGCCCTATGTCGACGTGGTCTTCGGTCCGCAGACCCTGCACCGCCTGCCGGAAATGATCGACGCCGCCCGGGCCACGCAAACACCGCAGGTGGATATCTCCTTCCCCGAGATCGAGAAGTTCGACCACCTGCCGGAGCCGCGCATCGACGGCCCCAGTGCCTTCGTCTCGGTCATGGAAGGTTGCAGCAAGTACTGCAGCTTCTGCGTAGTGCCCTATACCCGTGGCGAGGAAGTCAGCCGCCCGTTCGACGACGTGCTGGCCGAGGTCATCCACCTGGCGGAAAACGGCGTGCGCGAAGTCACCCTGCTCGGCCAGAACGTCAACGGCTACCGGGGCGCCACCCACGACGGGCGTATCGCCGACCTCGCCGAACTGATCCGCGTGATCGCCGAAGTCGACGGCATCGACCGTATCCGCTACACCACCTCGCACCCCCTGGAGTTCTCCGACGCGCTGATCCAGGCCCACGCCGAAGTACCGGAACTGGTGAAATACCTGCACCTGCCGGTGCAGTCCGGCTCCGACCGCATCCTCGCGGCGATGAAGCGCAACCACACGGCGCTGGAATACAAGTCGCGCATCCGCAAGCTGAAAGCAGCGGTGCCGGACATCATGATCAGCTCCGACTTCATCGTCGGCTTCCCCGGCGAGACCGAGAAAGACTTCGAGCAGACCATGAAGCTGATCGAGGACGTCGGCTTCGACTTCTCCTTCTCCTTCATCTACAGCCCGCGCCCCGGCACCCCGGCCTCGGACCTGCCGGACGACACCCCTGACGAAGTGAAGAAACAGCGTCTGTCGATCCTCCAGCAGCGCATCAACCAGCAGGGCTTCGAGAACAGCCGCCGCCTGGTCGGTACCACCCAGCGTATCCTCGTCAGCGATTACTCGAAGAAGGACCCTGGCATGCTGCAGGGCCGCACCGAACACAACCGCATCGTCAACTTCCGCAGCAACAATCCGTTGCTGATCGGCCAGTTCATCGACGTGCACATCGACGATGCCCTGCCGCACTCGCTGCGCGGCACGCTGCTGGACTGACGACAACGCCCCCGAACGGCAGGCACCCATCACAACCTGGTGCCTGTCTCGTTCTTGTAGCTTTGCGCTTTTACGCTGTGGCGCTATCCTCACCCCATCTTTCTGTCGATCACGGTCAAACAAAAGCTCTTGAACACCCCCATAGAACCCCATCGCTTTACCCTGGAACCCTTCGAAGCCGATCGCTTCGCCAATCTCTGCGGCCAGTTCGACGAAAACCTGCGACTGATCGAACAGCGTCTGGACCTGGAAATCCGCAATCGCGGCAACCAGTTCGAACTGGTCGGCGCCCCCGAAGTGACCCATGCCGCGGAAAAGCTGCTGCGACGCCTGTACCGTGAGGCCAAGGGCGCCGAACTGCCTCCCGATACCGTGCACCTGTATTTGCAGGAATCCGCCATGGAGGAAATCGGGACGGGCCACGCCAGCCAGCTCGTCAGCCTGCGCACACGCAAGGGCAGCATCACACCACGCGGTGCCAACCAGCAGCGCTACGTCAAGGCGATCCTGGAAAACGACATCAACTTCGGCGTCGGCCCCGCCGGCACCGGCAAGACCTACCTGGCCGTCGCCTGCGCGGTGGATGCGCTGGAGCGCGAACAGGTGCGACGCATCCTTCTGGTGCGCCCGGCGGTCGAAGCGGGCGAAAAACTGGGCTTCCTGCCCGGCGACCTGGCACAGAAGATCGACCCTTACCTGCGCCCGCTGTACGACGCCCTGTACGAAATGCTCGGTTTCGAGCAAGTGGCGCGGCTGATCGAAAAGCAGGTGATCGAGATCGCACCGCTGGCCTACATGCGCGGGCGCACGCTGAACAACAGCTTCATCATCCTCGACGAGAGCCAGAACACCACCCAGGAACAGATGAAGATGTTCCTCACCCGGATCGGCTTCGGCTCCACCGCAGTGATCACCGGCGACATCACCCAGGTCGACCTGCCACGCGGCACCAAGTCCGGCCTGGCCCACGTCATCGAGGTGCTGGACAAGGTCAACGGCATCAGCTTCACCCACTTCCAGCCCAAGGACGTGGTACGCCATCCCTTGGTGCAACGCATCGTCGAAGCCTACGAGCGTTTCGAGGGCCGCCAGGGCTCGAAGGCGGGAGACCGCAGTGCGGATTGAACTGGACCTGCAGAACGCCTCGGCAGGCCAGGTGCCTGCCACCAGCGACTTCCAGGCCTGGTGCGCCCTGGCCCTGCGCCAGCGCAGCGCCGACTCCGAGCTGACCATTCGCCTGGTCGACGAAGCCGAAGGCCGCGAGCTGAACCACACCTGGCGGCACAAGGACTATGCGACCAATGTCCTCTCCTTTCCTGCCGAGGTACCGGACGAATATCTGGATATCCCGCTGCTGGGGGACATGGTGATCTGCGTCCCGGTGGTCGAACGCGAGGCCACCGAACAGGGCAAGGTTCTTGCAGCGCACTGGGCGCACCTGGTCATCCACGGCTGCCTGCATCTGCTCGGCTACGACCACATCGAAGAGGACGAAGCCGAGGAAATGGAACAACTGGAACGCCAACTACTGGCCGAACTGGGTCATCCCGACCCTTATGCGGCCGAATAGCCCGACAGGGCCTACATCAAGGGACTCTTGAGTCACAGACATGAGCGAAGATCGATCGAGCAACGGGAAAAAGTCCTGGCTGGAAAACATCACCAAGGCCTTTTCCCATGAGCCGAAAAACCGCCAGGACCTGCTGGAAATCCTGCGCGGCGCACACCAGAACAACCTACTCGACAACGAGGCCCTGGCCATCGTCGAAGGCGCCATCCAGGTCGCGGACCTACAAGTGCGCGACATCATGGTGCCGCGCTCCCAGGTCATCACCATCCGCGCGGGCCAGGCACCGGAGGAGTTCCTGCCGGAAATCATCGCCGCGGCCCACTCCCGCTACCCGGTGATCGGCGAGAGCCTGGACGATATCGTCGGCGTCCTGCTGGCCAAGGACCTGCTGCCGCTGATCCTGCGCGACCCTCACCATGCGTTCGACCTGCGCCAGTTGCTGCGCCCGGCCACCTTCGTACCCGAGTCCAAGCGACTCAACGTGCTGTTGCGCGAGTTCCGCGCCAACCACAACCACATGGCCATCGTCATCGACGAATACGGCGGCGTGGCCGGCCTGGTGACCATCGAGGACGTACTGGAGCAGATCGTCGGCGACATCGAGGACGAGCACGACGTCGAAGAAGACAGCTACATCCGTCCGCTGCCCAGCGGCGACTTCCTGGTCAAGGCACTGACGCCCATCGAGCGCTTCAACGCGTTCTTCGACAGCGAATTCCCCGACAACGAGTACGAAACCGTGGCCGGCCTGGTAATGAGCGCATTCGGCCACCTGCCCAAACGCAACGAAACCACCGAGATCGACGGCTTCCGTTTCCGCGTACTCAGCGCAGACAGCCGCCGCGTGCATATGCTGCGCCTGACGAAGCAGTGAACGGCACGCGAGCGTAATCCGCGTGGGTACTGCCCTTGGGCGGCCGGACAGGGCAGCCGCATGAAGATGGTGATGCCTATTCATATGGACAAGCCATACGGATAGGCATGGGCAGAGCCCACTTTTGCCCCCTCTCCCGCGTGCGGGAGAGGGCTGGGGAGAGGGTTCTTGCGCTTGCCCCAGCCCACCGGACGACACCGACACTGGACTCCAACCTCCGCGGGAAGGACTATTCACCCTTCCCGCACCGGGTGCCTGCACCTGATCGCCCCCACCCTTGATCCGAGAGATTTCCATGCTGACACGGCTGTTCAATCCCGGCTGGCCAGGCAACCTGCTGGCATTGCTGGCCGGCACGCTCACCACCCTCGGCCTGGCCCCCTTCGATCTCTGGCCACTGCCCCTGCTCTCCGCAGCCCTGCTCTACCTGGGCCTGCGCAACCTGTCACGGAAACAGGCCGCGGGACGGGGCTGGTGCTATGGCTTCGGCCTGTTCGCGTCGGGAGTCAGTTGGGTCTACGTCAGCATCCACGACTTCGGTGCTGCCTCCCCCGCCCTCGCGGGCTTGCTGACACTGGGTTTCGTCGCCGGGCTGGCACTGTTCTTCGCCCTGCTCGGCTGGCTCTGGAGCGGCTGGCTACGCCGTACTAACGCGCCCCTGGCCGACGCCCTGGCCTTCGCCGCCCTCTGGCTGGCCCTGGACGCCTTGCGCGGCTGGATACTGACCGGATTTCCCTGGCTATACGCGGGCTACAGCCAACTGGACGGTCCCCTCGCCGGCCTCGCGCCGCTGGGCGGTGTCTGGCTGTTGAGCTTCACCATCGTCCTGAGCGCCGCCCTGCTGAGCAATCTGCCGGCGCTCTTCAAACACAAACAGCAAGCGCTGCTGGCCGTGGTACTGGTCGGCTCGCTCTGGCTGCTGGGCATGACGCTTGGCCAACATGACTGGACCCAGGCGAAAGGCCAGGCGCTGAGCGTCACGGCGGTGCAGGGCAATATCGAACAGAGCATGAAATGGGACCCGCAGAAGCTGGAGCGGCAACTGATCCTGTACCGTGACCTGACCCTGGAGAGCCCGCGCAGCGACCTGGTGGTCTGGCCAGAAACGGCAATCCCGGTCTTCCAGGAGCAGGTCACCGGCTACCTGGCCATGCTCGACGACACGTCCAACCAGCGTGACTCAGCGTTGATCGCAGGCATTCCCGTACGCCGTCCCAATGCCGCCGGGGAAAACCGCTACTACAACGGCCTGACCGTACTCGGCCAGGGCGGCGATACCTACTTCAAGCAGCGACTGGTGCCCTTCGGCGAATACGTACCGCTGCAGGACATGCTGCGTGGGCTGATCGCCTTCTTCGACCTGCCGATGTCGGACTTCGCCCGTGGCGAGCCCGACCAACCCCCCTTGCAGGCCAAGGGCTACAGGATCGCGCCTTATATCTGCTACGAAGTGGTCTACCCG
The DNA here is from genome assembly GCF_013395055.1 of Pseudomonas sp. ABC1. Classification (NCBI taxonomy): domain Bacteria; kingdom Pseudomonadati; phylum Pseudomonadota; class Gammaproteobacteria; order Pseudomonadales; family Pseudomonadaceae; genus Pseudomonas; species Pseudomonas sp. ABC1. The sequence continues at coordinate 3,206,342 of NZ_CP058349.1, read as the reverse complement.
GACTTCGCGGCAGCCCTGGCAGCGCAGAGCGATATCCTGCTGACGGTCAGCAACGATGCCTGGTTCGGGCGCTCGATCGGCCCGCTGCAACACCTGCAAATGGCGCAGATGCGTGCATTGGAGGCCGGACGCTGGATGATCCGCGCCACCAACAACGGCATCACGGTCCTGATCGACCCCTACGGCCGTATCCAGGCCCAGGCGCCACAGTTCGAACAGGCCGTGCTCAGGGGTGAAGTCACGCCCATGCAAGGGCTGACGCCCTTCCTGCAATGGCGCTCCTGGCCACTGGGGCTTGCATGCCTGCTGATCCTCGCCTGGGCAACCTTCGCCAGGCGCAAGAAAGGGCAACCCTGAGGCGGCCAACTAGTCCCGACAAGGTGCGTCATGCCGGCTGTCGCACCGCCATCGGACAGCGGGATAGCCATGTGCTGTCATGGTGCGGGTAGGCGTCAGCCAGGGTTGATGGCCTCCTGCCCTCTCCGCTGCGCAGGCAAGGCATCGCCCGGACTTGCGGTGTGCAGGACGGGGAGGCCGGAGCAAATCACGTTCCCCAGCCTGTCGGGCGTCATGTATGCTACCGCGTTTACGAAGCTCCGCTGCCTGCCAGCCTCCACGGGTTGCCGGCCATACAGTCGGAGAAGCCAGTCTTCCTGCCTAAAACAGTAGCCATGCACGAACAGTATCAGCCCCGCGAAATCGAAGCCGCCGCGCAGTCCTTCTGGAACGCCAACCAATCATTCCAGGCCGTCATGAAGCCGGGGCAGGAGAAGTTCTACTGCCTGTCGATGTTCCCCTACCCCAGCGGCAAGCTACACATGGGGCACGTGCGCAACTACACCATCGGCGACGTGATCGCACGCTACCAGCGCATGCAGGGCAAGAACGTGCTGCAACCCATGGGTTGGGACGCCTTCGGCATGCCGGCGGAAAACGCGGCGATGAACAACAATGTTCCCCCTGCCGAGTGGACCTACTCCAACATCGACTACATGAAGACCCAGCTCAAGAGCCTGGGCCTGGCCATCGACTGGTCGCGTGAAGTCACTACCTGCAAGCCGGACTACTACCGCTGGGAGCAGTGGCTGTTCACCGAGCTGTTCCGCAAGGGCATCATCTACCGCAAGAACGGCACCGTGAACTGGGACCCGGTCGACCAGACCGTCCTGGCCAACGAGCAGGTCATCGACGGGTGCGGCTGGCGTTCGGGTGCGCTGATCGAGAAGCGCGAAATCCCGATGTACTACTTCCGCATCACCGCCTATGCCGAAGAACTGCTGAACAGCCTGGACGACCTGCCGGGCTGGCCCGAGCAGGTCAAGACCATGCAGCGCAACTGGATCGGCAAGAGCTTCGGCGCCGACATCGTCTTCGACTATGACGCCGACAGTATCGGCAGCGAAGGCCAGTTGAAGGTCTACTCCACGCGCCCCGACACCCTGATGGGCGCGACCTACGTCGCGGTCGCCGCCGAACACCCGCTGGCCCAGCGTGCGGCAGAGCACAACGCCGACCTGCAAGCCTTCATCGCCGAATGCAAGGCGGGCTCCGTGGCCGAGGCCGACATGGCCACCATGGAGAAGAAAGGCCTGGCCACCGGCCAGTTCGTCATCCATCCGCTGACCGGCGACAAACTGCCGGTGTTCGTCGCCAACTACGTGCTGTGGGGCTACGGCGAAGGCGCGGTGATGGCCGTGCCGGCGCATGACGAGCGCGACTTCGAATTCGCCAACAAATACGACCTGCCGATCCGCCAGGTCTATGCCGGCGAGGGCAAGGACTTCTCAGCCAGCGAGTGGCAAGCCTGGTATGGCGACAAGGATGGCCTGACCACCATCAACTCCGGCACCTTCGACGGCAAGTCCTTCAACGAGGCCTTCGACGCCATCGTCGCCGCCCTCGAGGCCAGTGCCCACGGTACCCGCAAGACCCAGTTCCGCCTGCGCGACTGGGGTATCAGCCGCCAGCGCTACTGGGGCTGCCCGATCCCGATCATCCACGGTGAAGACGGCGACGACATCCCGGTCCCGGCCGAACTGCTGCCCGTGGTGCTGCCCGAAGACGTGGTGCCGGACGGCGCCGGCTCGCCGCTGGCGCGCCTGCCCTCCTTCTACGAAACCACCGACCCGCGCACCGGCAAGCCGGCACGGCGCGAAACCGACACCATGGACACCTTCGTCGAGAGCTCCTGGTACTTCGCCCGCTATGCCTCGCCGAACTTCGAAGGCGGCATGCTGGACAAGGAAGAAGCCAACTACTGGCTGCCGGTCGACCAGTACATCGGCGGCATCGAGCACGCCATCCTGCACCTGCTGTATGCGCGTTTCTTCCACAAGCTGATGCGCGACCAGGGCCTGATCGACTCCGACGAACCGTTCGCCAACCTGCTGACACAAGGCATGGTGATTGCCGAGACCTACTATCGCCTGCGCGAAAACGGCGGCAAGGAGTGGTTCAACCCCGCCGACGTCGAGATCGAACGCGACGCCAAGGGCAAGATCATCGCCGCCAAGCTCAAGAGTGACGGCCAGCCGGTGGAAATCGGCGGCACCGAGAAGATGTCCAAGTCGAAGAACAACGGCGTCGACCCGCAGACCATGATCGACACCTACGGCGCCGACACCTGCCGCCTGTTCATGATGTTCGCCTCGCCGCCCGACATGAGCCTGGAATGGTCCGACGCAGGCGTCGAAGGTGCCAACCGCTTCCTGCGCCGCGTCTGGCGCCTGGCCCATGCCCACGTCAGTGCCGGCCTGCCGGGCACGCTGGACATCGCCAGCCTGGACGACGGGCAGAAGGCCATTCGCCGCGCCATTCACCTGGCCATCCGCCAGGCCAGCCAGGATATCGGCCAGCACCACAAGTTCAACACGGCCATCGCCCAGGTCATGACCCTGATGAACGTGCTGGAAAAGGCTCCCACCGCCAGCGAGCAGGATCGTGCCCTGCTGCACAATGGCCTGGAGACCGTTGCCCTGCTGCTGGCCCCGATCACACCGCACATCAGCCATGAACTGTGGGAACGCCTGGGTCACAGCAATGCCGTGATCAGCGCACCCTGGCCACAGGTGGACGAGTCCGCCCTGGTTCAGGACAGCCTGACCCTGGTGGTACAGGTCAATGGCAAACTGCGCGGCCAGATCGAAGTGCCGGCACAGGCCAGCCGCGAAGAAGTCGAAAGCGCTGCGCGCAGCAACGAAAACGTCCTGCGCTTCACCGAAGGCCTGGCGATCCGCAAGGTCATCGTGGTGCCGGGCAAACTGGTCAATATCGTCGCAAACTGAGTCCTGCCGGCGCCCCGCGCCGGCATCGATGGGGATAACACAATGCTCAAACGCAACCTGATGATGCTTGGCCTCGCATTGCTGCTGGCTGGCTGTGGTTTCCAACTGCGTGGCACCGGCAGCGCCGACTTCGCCCTGACCGAGATCGACCTGCAAGCCCGCAACAGCTATGGCGACACCGTCAAGCAGCTCGAACAGCTGCTCAGCAGCAATGGCGTCCAGGTACACCCGGGCGCTCGCTACACGCTGAACCTGCTGAACGAGCAGGAGCACCGCCGCACCGCCAGCTACAGCGGTTCGGCACGCACGGCCGAGTACGAGTTGTCCAGCCAGCTCGACTACGAGTTCCGTGGCCCTCAAGGCCTGCTGCTGCTGAACGACAGCGTCGACGTGCGCAAGGTCTACGTCCATGACGAAAACAACCTGATCGGTACCTCGCAGGAAGCCAACCAGCTGCGTGAAGAAATTCGTCGCGACCTGCTGCAACAACTGGTCATGCGCCTGCAACGCATCACCCCGGCCCAGCTCGACCGCCTGCAGCGGGACGCGGAAGACAAGCTGCGTGCGGAGCAGCAGGCACTGGAAGCGGCCGAACAGCCAAGCGCCCCCCAGCACTCGCCTGTGGAATGATCCCTGCGGGGCCGGCGACGGCCCCCGGAATCCCCTCCGATGAAACTGCCTCCAGCCCAACTCGGCAAACACCTGCAAGGTGCCCTCGCCCCCGTCTATGTCGTGTGCGGCGACGAACACCTGCTCTGCCAGGAAGCCTGCGACAGCATCCGCCATGCGGCACGCCAGCAAGGCTACGATGAACGCCAGGTCTTCAATGCCGAAGCCGGGTTCGACTGGGGGCAACTGATCGAGGCTGGCGCCAGCCTCTCATTGTTCTCCCAGAAGCGCCTGCTGGAACTGCGCATTCCCAATGGCAAACCCGGCGACAAGGGTGCCAGCGCCCTGCTCGAATACATCGCTCGCCCTGCCGAGGATACGATCCTGCTGATCAGCCTGCCCAAGCTCGACGGCAGTGCGCAGAAGACCAAGTGGGCCAAGGCGCTGATCGACGGCAAGGAAGCACAGTTCATCCAGATCTGGCCCGTGGATGCCCAGCAACTTCCCCAGTGGATACGCCAGCGCCTTTCCCAATCGGGCCTGAGTGCCAGCCAGGAGGCAGTGGAACTGATCGCCGCGCGGGTCGAAGGCAACCTGCTGGCGGCCTCGCAAGAGATAGAGAAACTCAAGCTGCTGGCCGAACAGGGGCAGATCACCGCGGATACCGTCCAGGCGGCGGTTGCCGACAGCGCACGCTACGATGTCTTCGGGCTGATCGACGCAGCCCTGCATGGCCAGGCCCAGCACAGCCTGCATATGTTGCAGGGATTGCGCGGCGAAGGCGTGGAAGCGCCAGTGATTCTCTGGGCACTGTCCAGGGAAATCCGCTTGCTGGCCAACCTGGCGCACCAATACGCCCAGGGCACGCCCCTGGAGCGCGCCTTCAGCCAAGCACGCCCACCGGTATGGGACAAACGGCGTCCGCTGTTGTCCAAGGCGCTGCAACGCCACAGCAGCGCACGCTGGAACCAGATGCTGCAGGAAGCCCAGCAGATCGACGAGCAGATCAAGGGGCAAGCCCCTGGCGATGCCTGGATCGGCCTGGCCAATCTAAGCCTGCAACTGGCGGGACAGCGGCTGTTCAAGAAAGAACACTGAAGCAGCGCTTGCAACGAAACCGTCACCACACTATTTCCCTGGCACCTTTTATCGTATCGTTCGCGGCACCACCGCAGGAGGAGCCCCATGGCCAAGAAAAGCAAACGCCCCAACCGGGCCAAATCCACCGTCGCCCAGCCTCTGTTCCGCTGTCGCCAGGAACAACCCGCCAAAGGCAAAGGCAGCTACCGCCGCGAAGCCTCCCAGCAAAACTGGGAGGCTTCGCTCTTTCTGGCGGCCTGAAAGCCAATCGATCCAAAGCGTGCTAAGGTCGCATCTCGTCGAACCAACGAGAGCGAGCATGCCTTTTCCTGTGATTCCCGCCGCCCTTCTTCGCACCCTCATCGCCGTTTCGGGGCTGAGCCTGGTGGTCGCCTGCGCCGCCGAAACCCGAACACCCACTGACCAGCCCAGCCCCACGGCGCCGCTGTCCAGCCCGGAGTCGCCCGTGTTGCAAAGCTTCGCGGACTGGCGCGCAACCTTTCGTGAAGAAGCCCTGGCCAAGGGTATTTCGCCACTCGTCTTCGACCGCGCCTTCAGCGCTATCGAGCCTGACGCCAGCGTGATCGATGCGGACCGTAGCCAGCCCGAATTCACTCGTCCGGTCTGGCAGTACCTGGAAGGCGCCATCTCGCCGCAACGGGTCTCCAAGGGCCGTGCCCTGCTGCGAAAACATTCGGCCACCCTCGACGCCATCGAGGCACGCTATGCCGTGGACCGGAATGTCCTGGTGGCCATCTGGGGCCTGGAAAGCAGCTTCGGCCAGATCATGGGCAACAAGTCCGTGATTCGCTCCCTGGCCACCCTGGCCCACGAAGGACGGCGCCCGGCCTTCGCCCGAGCCCAACTGCTGGCGGCGCTGGAAATCCTCCAGCATGGCGATGTCCAGCCGGAGCGCATGCGCGGTTCCTGGGCGGGTGCCATGGGGCAGACCCAGTTCATTCCGACGACCTACAACACCCATGCGGTGGACTTCGACGGTGATGGCCGCCGGGACATCTGGGACAGCGAGGCCGACGCACTCGCCTCCGCAGCTCATTACCTGCAAGCCTCGGGCTGGAAGCTTGGGCAGCCCTGGGGCAAGGAAGTCCGCCTGCCCGCCAACTTCGACTACGCCCTGGCCGACATGGACACACGCAAAGCGCTGGCGCAATGGCGGCAACTGGGGGTCAGTGGCCTGACAGGGCTGGATGAGCAGACCCAGGCCAGCCTGCTGCTGCCCGCCGGGCATCGCGGGCCGGCGTTCCTGGTACTGGATAACTTCCGCAGCATCCTGCGCTACAACAACTCAAGCGCCTACGCCCTGGCCATTGGCCTGCTGTCCGAACGCTTCGATGGCCGCGGCCTGATCCAGGCCGACTGGCCCGAGGATGAAAAGCCCCTGAGCCGCTCCCAGCGCCTGGAATTGCAGGAGCGTCTGCAAAACCTCGGCTTCGCTCCTGGCACTCCCGACGGCATCATCGGTGCGAATACGCGCCGTGCCATTCGCCAGTACCAGCAGCAACTCGGCTGGCCAGCGGATGGCTACGCCAGCCTTGCCCTGCTGGAACGCCTGCGCCAGAGCCGTTGAGAGCAAAAATCCCCGGCATTGCCGGGGATTTTTATAGTTGCCGCTCATAGCTGCGACACATTGACTCATAAGAAATAAGTATAAGAAAGTTGCCCGGAGAGGCCGTTCCGCAGGTGCAAGCTCATTAGACTTTAGTCTAAAATGCGCACCATCAACGAAACGTCCACCGAGGACAGCAGCCATGACCGAACCCCAGTTAAAAAACCTTCTCGATGATCTGGATACCCGCCAAGCCGATGCTGATGCCATCAGCCGCCTCGTAGTGACCCGCCTGGCCAAGCAACACATTCCTTATCGTGCGATGCTCGGAAAACTGGAACTCGATGGCAAGATCGTCTCCCCCCATTTCTGGGTAGAAGCCGATGGCTGCGTGATCGACTACCGTGGCCGCCAGCGCCTGAACAACGACAGTCGCGCCCCGCATGGTGTCTTCGCCCGCGAGAAAGCCAGCGCACGCTACCAGGGCCAACAGATCGTTATCGATCCGCTGCCCGACTACATGCTGGCCGCGATCAAGCACTGATCCGCGTCGCAACGAAAAACGGCTGAAGAGCGATCTCCAGCCGTTTTTTTATGTCCGCATCAAAGTCCCAGGCACAGGTATTTTATTTCCAGGTAGTCCTCGATACCGTACTTCGAACCTTCACGCCCCAGGCCGGATGCCTTGATACCGCCAAACGGCGCCACCTCGTTGGAGATCAGACCGGTATTGATCCCGACCATACCGTACTCCAGCGCTTCGGCAACACGGAAAACACGCGACAGGTCGCGGGCATAGAAGTACGACGCCAAACCGAACTCGGTGTCGTTGGCCTGGGCAATCACCTCATCCTCGTCATTGAAACGAAATAGCGGCGCCAGCGGACCAAAGGTCTCCTCCCGTGCCACCAGGGCATCGCTCGGGACATCCGCGAGGATGGTCGGTTCGAAGAAACCGCCACCCAAGGCATGGGACTTGCCACCGCTGACCACCCGCGCCCCCCGGGTGACGGCGTCGTCGATATGCTCGCGGACCTTGGCCACAGCCTTCTCGTCGATCAACGGACCAGTGGTCACACCTGCTTCCAGGCCGTTGCCAACCCTCAGTTTGGCAACGGCAACCCGCAGCTTTTCGACGAAGGCGTCGTAGACCCCCGCCTGCACATACAGACGGTTGGCGCAGACACAGGTCTGCCCGTTGTTGCGGTACTTGGAGACGATAGCCCCTTCGACCGCCGCATCCAGGTCGGCATCGTCGAAAACGATGAAGGGCGCATTGCCGCCCAACTCCAGCGAAACCTTCTTGATATCCCGCGCGCACTCGGCCATCAGTTGGCGACCGATCTCGGTGGAGCCAGTGAAGGACAGCTTGCGCACGACCGGGTTACGGGTCAGCTCACTGCCGATATCCCCCGCCGAGCCTGTCACCACGTTCAGCACGCCCGCTGGAATACCCGCCTCCTCGGCCAGCACCGCCAGCGCCAGCGCGGAAAACGGCGTCTGTGAAGCAGGCTTGAGCACCATGGTGCAGCCGGCAGCCAGCGCCGGGCCAGCCTTGCGCGTGATCATCGCAGCGGGAAAGTTCCAGGGCGTGATCGCCGCGGTGACGCCGATCGGCTGCTTGATCACGATCAGTCGCTTGTCGGCCTGGTGGCCGGGAATGGTGTCGCCATAGACGCGCTTGGCCTCCTCGGCGAACCATTCGATGAAGGACGCGGCATAGGCGATCTCGCCCTTGGCCTCGGCCAGGGGTTTGCCTTGCTCCAGGGTCATCAGCCGCGCCAGTTCGTCCTGATTCGCCATGACCAGTTCGAACCAGCGGCGCAGCTTGGTGGAGCGCTCCTTGGCGGTCAGCGCCCGCCAGGCTGGCAGGGCCCGCTCGGCGGCCTCGATGGCGCGACGCGTTTCGCTGACGCCCATCTTCGGCACCGAACCGATGATGGCTCCCGTAGCCGGATCGTTGACCTCGAGCCGGGCGCCATCGTCGGCGTCCTGCCAGGTACCATCGATATAGGCTTGCTCGCGCAATAGCTGGGGTTTGCTCGCTTGCATGGCTATCCACACTCCCGGCCCGCCCGCTGGCAGGCTCTGTCGTTGAACCTGTGCATCGCATGGCAGGGATGAGCCGGATATGGGCTGCCCACACTCCATGGAGCATTCGTGGACCAGCATGAAGGTTGTATCGCCCCGTGTGCAACTGATTGCAGACAGGTCGCATAAGGCACGCGCCTGAGGGCAATGGCCACCCTGCAGGGGCCAAAACGCAAACCGCCCTTCGAAGAAGGGCGGTCGTAGGCGTCAGAACGGCGTGAGCGTTACTCGCCCTTGCCGGCCTTGGCCTGCTCGTCCGCATGGTAGGAGGAGCGCACCAGTGGTCCGGAGGCGACGTTCTTGAAGCCCAGTCGCGCACCTTCCTCGGCGAACCAGGCGAAGGTGTCCGGGTGGACGAAGCGCTGCACCGGCAAGTGGTTACGCGAAGGCTGCAAATACTGGCCCAGGGTCAGCATGTCGATGTCGTGCTCGCGCATACGGTGCATGACCTCGACCACTTCATCGTCCGTCTCGCCGAGCCCCAGCATCAGACCCGACTTGGTCGGCACATGGGGCACGAGTTGCTTGAACTTCTGCAGCAGATCGAGGGACCACTCGAAATCCGAGCCAGGACGCGAGGAGCGGTACAGGCGCGGTACCGTTTCCAGGTTGTGGTTGAACACATCCGGCGGCTCGGCCGCAGTGATCTCCAGCGCGATGTCCATCCGGCCACGGTAGTCAGGCACCAGGGTTTCCAACTGCACGTTCGGCGACAGCTTGCGGATTTCCCGCAGGCAATCGGCGAAGTGCTGGGCTCCGCCGTCACGCAGGTCGTCGCGGTCCACCGAGGTGATGACGACGTACTTCAGGCGCAGGTCGGCAATGGCCAGGGCCAGGTTCATCGGCTCATCGGTGTCCAGCGGCTTCGGACGACCATGGCCAACGTCGCAGAACGGGCAACGCCGCGTGCAGATATCGCCCATGATCATGAACGTCGCGGTACCGCCCGAGAAACACTCGCCCAGGTTCGGGCAGGACGCTTCTTCGCAGACGCTGTGCAGCTTGTGCTTGCGCAGCAGTTGCTTGATCCGGTCGACCTCGGGTGAAACGGGGATACGCACACGAATCCAGTCCGGCTTCGCGGGCAGTTCCACCGTCGGGATGATTTTCACCGGGATCCGTGCGACTTTCTCGGCACCGCGCAACTTGACACCGGCTTCTATCTTCGCAGGACGTGCCGCCTGGGTTTCAACAGTGCTCATAAATCCTCGATTCCGCCCGTAAGGGTCTTCTGTTCTACATGGCCGAGGCGCTGCACGAGTTGCGCACGCAGACGGCCAGCTACTGCGGAGAAGTCCACCGGCCCGACCAGGTCACGTAACTGTGTCATTTTAAGGCCGGCATAGCCACAGGGGTTGATCCTGCTGAACGGTTCCATGTCCATGTCGATGTTCAAGGCAAGGCCATGAAACGAACAGCCGCGCCGTATCCGCAGCCCGAGGGAAGCGATCTTCGCCCCGTCGACATAGACGCCTGGCGCGTCGGGCTTGGCGGCGGCATCCACACCATACTCCGCCAGCAGCGCAACCAAACTGTCTTCCATCAAGTTTACCAGCTCGCGAACACCCAGCCCCAGTCGACGCACGTCGAGCAGCAGGTAGACGATCAGTTGGCCGGGGCCGTGGTAGGTGACCTGTCCGCCCCTGTCGGCCTGCACGACGGGAATGTCGCCCGGCAACAGCAGATGCTCGGCCTTGCCAGCCTGTCCTTGGGTGAACACGGGCCGATGCTGCAACAACCAGAGTTCGTCCGGAGTGTCCGGACCGCGCTGCTGGGTCAGACACTGCATGGCCTGCCAGGCCGGCAGGTAGTCGACCAGCCCGAGCTCGCGGACGCAGAGCGCCTGCAGCTCCATCACAACACCATATGGACGCGCCCGGTGGCACGCAGGTCGAGGTTGATCGCCTGCAATTGCTCGATGCCCGTGGCCGTGATGTACACCTGTACGGAGAGGAAACGCCCGGTTCGGCTGTCGCGGGTGACCAGCGTGGTTTCGTCGAAGTCCGGCGCGTGACGACGGATCACGTCGATCACCAGTTGGTGGAAGCCTTCCGCACCCTCGCCAATCACCTTGATCGGGTAATTCTCGCAAGGAAAGTCGATTTTCGGAGCTTGGATATCCTGCGGGTCTTGCGTGTTGTTTGTCATGGAAACGGACTCGTGATCCGCAAACGCGGCGCGACCGGCTGGGTCACGCCGCGCGGGCAGTATCTATCAGTTGAACAGGCCGAAGAAGAACAGACGGATGCTATCCCAGAAGCGACGGAAAAAGCCGCCTTCCTCGATATTTTCGAGGGCGATCAGGTTGGCTGTCTCCAGCACCTCGTCACCCATGCGCACTTCGACCTGGCCGATCACGTCGCCCTGTTTGATAGGCGCCATCAACTGAGGCTTGAGGCTGATGCTGGCATCCAGCTTCTCTGCCTGGCCACGCGGCAGCGTCAGGGTCAGGTCGTCCGCCAGGCCGGCCTTGAGCGTGGCGCTCTTGCCTTTCCAGACTTGTGCCTGCGCCAGCTCGACGCCTTTGCGCCGCAGCGTGCGGGTCTCGAAGAAACGGAAGCCGTAGGTCAGCAGCTTTTGCGTCTCGGCCGCGCGGGCCTGCTCGCTGTTGGTACCGAACACCACGGTGATCAGGCGCATGCCATCACGTACGGCGGACGCCACCAGGCAGAAGCCGGCTTCCTCGGTGTGGCCGGTCTTGAGGCCATCGACGGTCTTGTCGCGCCACAGCAGCAGGTTGCGGTTGGGCTGCTTGATGTTGTTCCAGAGGAATTCCTTCTGCGCATAGATGGCGTAGTGCGCCGGGTCCTCATAGATGATCGCACGAGCCAGCTTGGCCATGTCGCCCGCCGAGGAATAGTGCTCAGGGTCCGGCAGGCCGGTGGCATTCATGAAGTGCGAATTGGCCATGCCCAGGCGCTGGGCCGTGCTGTTCATCAGGTCGGCGAAAGCCTCTTCGCTACCCGCGATGTGCTCGGCCAGGGCAACACTGGCGTCGTTGCCGGACTGGATGATCACGCCATGCAGCAGGTCATCGACGGACACCTGCGTGTTGACCTGCACGAACATGCGCGAGCCGCCGGTGCGCCAGGCCTTCTCGCTGATGGTGACCATGTCGTTGTCGCTGATCTGGCCCTTCTGGATCTCCAGGGTGGCGATATAGGCCGTCATCAGCTTGGTCAGGCTGGCCGGGGGCAGGCGCTCGTCGCCATTGCTCTCGATCAGCACCTTGCCGCTGTCGGCGTCCATCAGCACATAGGACTTGGCCGCCAGTTGCGGCGCGGAAGGCATGGCGGGTGCGGCCGAGAGTATCGGCGAGGCCACAAACAGAGCCAGCAGGCTCATACGTTGCAAGACAGTGGTTATGTTCATCGTATCTCGAAAAGGCAGTTTGACGACGTGAGTGAGAAGCCGGCTCAATCGGCCCGGACTTGTCTGGGTTGTCCCAGGTTGGCCTGGAGCACGCTCTGTTCCAGGCGTGCTGCTTCATCCGCGGAGGCGATGGGCCCCAGGCGGACACGGTGCAGCACCTGTTCATTGAGTACCACGGAGCTGACGAAGACCGGTGTGGAGACCATGGTAGTCAGCTTGTCCTTGAGCAGTTCCGCCGCATCCGGGTTGGCGAATGCACCGACCTGCAGGAACAGGCCGGCAGCCGAATGGTTCGCCGCCTGCCGCTCGAGCTGGACCGGCACCACCGCTGCCGCATGCTGGGCGGCGGGCGGCGTGTACTGCTCCACGGGTTGTGCGGCAGTCCTGGCCAGGGAAGTGGTAGCGACCTGTTGCGGTTGCGCCAGCACCTTGGGCACCGGCTGGCCGCGTTGCGCCCACCACTGCTCGGGGTCGATGCCTTCGACGCGAACCTGAGCCGTGCCGCTTTCGGCATAGCCGAGCTTCTTCGCCGCCGCGAAGGACAAGTCGATGACACGGTCGGAATAGAACGGCCCACGGTCATTGACCCGCAGGACCACGCTCTTGTTGTTCGCCAGGTTGGTCACCTTGACGTAGCTCGGCAACGGCAGCGTCTTATGCGCGGCACTCATGCCGTACAAGTCGTATTTCTCGCCATTGGCGGTCAGTTGCCCATGGAACTTGGTGCCGTACCAGGACGCCGTGCCGTTCGCCCGGTAGCTGCGGCCATCACCAATCGGGTAGTAGGTCTTGCCCAGCACCGTGTAGGGGCTGGCCTTGACCGGGCCGTAGTGAGGCATGGGAATGGCATCGGGAATCTGCGAGACATCCACTTCCCACCAGGGCGCGCCATCCCTATCGGGGCGCGAGAAGTTGCCCGGCCCGCTGATACCACTCGGCTTCTGCGCAACGCTGCCAGAAGGCGTGGAAGGCGACGAGGAACAGCCCGCGAGCACCACGGCGGCAATCGCCAGTGTCAGTACATGCCTCATCACTGCTGCCCCCGCGCCTTGGCCAGGGCATCGGCGAGCTGGTTGACCGCCAGGGCATACATGACACTGCGGTTGTAGCGCGTGATCACATAGAAATTCGGCAGGCCGATCCAGAACTCATCGCCATCGGCGCCCTCCAGGCGGAAGGCCGTGACCTTGGTGTCGTCTGCGATAGGCGTGGCCGGCTTCCAGCCCAGCTCGCGCAGTTGCGCGGCATTCAGGCTCGGCTCCAGGCCCTGGGTCAGGCCTTCCTCGAAACGCTTGCCGCCGACCGTGGCGCGCACCGCGACACCGCTACCGGCCACCCAGCCATGGCGCTTGAAGTAGTTGGCTGCGCTACCGATGGCATCGGTGGGGTTGTTCCAGATATCGATATGGCCATCGGCATCGAAGTCCACGGCGTAGGCGCGGAAACTGCTCGGCATGAACTGCGGCAATCCCATCGCACCGGCGTAGGAGCCCTTGAGACTCAGCGGGTCGACCTGCTCCTCGCGAGTCAGCAGCAGGAACTCCTTGAGCTCCTTGCGGAAAAAGGGCTGTCGCGGCGGATAGTCGAAACCGAGGGTGGCCAGGGCATCGATCACACGGTAATTGCCAGTATTGCGGCCATAGAAGGTTTCCACACCGATGATCGCCACGATGAACTGGGCAGGTACACCGTATTCGGTCTCGATCCGCGCCAGCGCATCCTGGTTCTGGCGCCAGAAATCGACGCCCTGGGCGATCCGCGCATCGGTGATGAAGATCGGCCGGTACTCGCTCCACGGGCGCACCCGCTCGGCCGGACGTGAAATGGCATCGAGGATGGCCTGCTTGCGCTCGGCCTGGGCCAGCAGCTCAGCCAGTTGCTCGCTGGCAAAGCCGTATTCGCTGGCCATCTCGGAGATGAAACCCGCCACTTTCTCACCCTGGTAGTCACTCGCCTGTACGCCCATGGCGCCAACCAGACCAAGCCCACAGAGCACTCGCGCCAACTGCCTACAGCCTAAGGAAATCAAGAAATAGTCTCTCGTCAAACCTGCGCGATCCACTTGCGATGGGTGTGGATCGACATCAAAACCCCGAACCCTGACAGCAGGGTCACCAGTGAAGTTCCGCCATAGCTGATGAAGGGCAGAGGCACCCCCACCACAGGCAGAAGCCCGCTCACCATCCCGATGTTGACGAAGACGTAGACGAAGAAGGTCATCGTCAACGCCCCGGCCAGCAACTTGCCGAACAGTGTCTGGGCCTGCACCGTAATCACCAGCCCGCGGGCGATCAACAGCAGATACACCAGCAGTAACAAACAGACGCCGACCAGGCCGAACTCCTCCGCCAGGACGGCAATGATAAAGTCCGTGTGGCTTTCCGGCAAAAAATCCAGATGAGACTGGGTGCCCTGCAACCAGCCCTTGCCGAACACGCCGCCCGAACCTATCGCAGCCTTGGACTGGATGATGTTCCAGCCCGTTCCGAGCGGATCGCTCTCAGGGTCGAGAAAGGTCAGCACACGCTGCTTCTGGTAGTCGTGCATGACGAAGTACCACATGCCGACAGCCACCGGCACCACCGCCGTCACGGCCATGCAGATCCAGCTCCAGCGCAGCCCGGCGATGAACAGTACGAACGCGCCCGAAGCCAGGATCAGCAGGGCGGTGCCCAGGTCGGGCTGCTTGACGATCAGCGCGAAAGGCACGGCAATCAGCACCAGGCTTATGACGGTGTGCTTGAAACTGGGCGGCAGGCTGCGGGTCGAGAAGTACCAGGCGATGGTCATCGGCATGATGATCTTCATGAACTCCGACGGCTGGAAGCGAATCACGCCCGGGATGTTGATCCAGCGTGTCGCCCCCATCGCGGTATGCCCCATGAACTCCACCGCCAGCAGCAACCCGACCACCCCCAGGTAGCCCAGTGGTGCCCAGCGGGCCATGAAACGCGGCTCCAGTTGGGCAATGACCAGCATCGCCAGCAACCCCAGGCCGAAGGAGCTGGACTGCTTGAGCAGCATGTCCCAGTGCTTGCCGCTGGCCGAATAGAGGATGAACAGGCTGCCGGCCGCCAGAATCAGCAACAACAGCAACAGCGGTCCATCGAGGTGCGCCCGCTGCAACAGGCTGGCGCGGCGGCGCAGGACATCCTGGTTCGACAGCGTACGATCGAAATTGCCACTCATGGCGTCACCACCTCGGGCTGGGACTGGGGCTGCGCCGGGTCGTACTCGGCTTTCAGTTTGCCATCCTTGTCCAGCAGCCAGGCATCCATCACAGCCTTGACCACCGGCGCGGCGACGCCGGAACCGGACTCGCCGTTCTCCACCATCACTGCCACCACGATCTCGGGTTTCTCGATGGGGGCGAAGCCGACGAACAGGGCATGGTCGCGGTGCCGCTCGGCCAGGCGACCGCTGTCATAGCGCTCGCCCTGCTTGATCGCCACCACCTGGGCCGTACCGCTCTTGCCGGCGATGCGGTAAGGCGAGCCTTCGCCGATCTTGCGGGCCGTTCCGCGCGCCCCATGCACCACCTGCTCCATACCGTGGATGGCGTATTCCCAGTAGCGCGGATCACGCAGCTCGATATCCGCCGGCGCATCCGGATCGACCACTGGCGTGCCATCGAGGCTGCGCGCCAGGTGCGGGCGAATCCACTTGCCACGGGTCGCCATCAGCGCCGTGGCCTGCGCCAGTTGCAGCGGCGTGGCCTGCATATAGCCCTGGCCGATGCCGAGGATCACGGTTTCCCCCGGGTACCAGGCCTGGCGGTAACGTGCGCGCTTCCACTCGCGCGACGGCATCAACCCGGCAGTCTCTTCCTGCATGTCCAGCGCGACGCGCTGGCCCAGGCCGAAGCGGGTCATGTAGTCATGCATGCGGTCGACGCCCATCTTGTGCGCCATGTCGTAGAAGTAGGTATCGTTGGAACGCATGATGGCCAGCGTCAGGTCGACCCAGCCATCACCGCTGCGGTTCCAGTTGCGGTACTTGTGCTGGACATTGGGCAACTGGAAGTAGCCAGGGTCGAAAACGCGGCTGGTCGGCGTGATGACGCCGGCATCCAGCCCGGCCACCGCCATCATCGGCTTGATGGTCGAACCGGGCGGATAGAGCCCGCGCAGCACACGGTTGTATAGCGGGCGGTCGATGGAATCGCGCAGTTCGCCATAGTCCTTGAAACTGATGCCAGTGACGAACAGGTTCGGGTTGAAGCTCGGCTGGCTGACCATCGCCAGCACTTCGCCGGTCTGCGGCTGTAACGCCACGATGGCACCGCGACGCCCAGCCAGCGCCGCTTCGGCGGCTTCCTGCAGGTCCAGGTCGAGGGTCAGCACCAGATCCTGGCCAGGCGTAGGATCGGTGCGCTTGAGTACGCGCAGGACTCGCCCTCGGGCGTTGGTCTCGACTTCCTCATAGCCCACCTGGCCATGCAGCACGTCTTCGTAGAACTTCTCGATACCGGTCTTGCCGATATGGTGCGTGCCGCTGTAGTTGACCGGATCGAGGTTTTTCAGCTCGGTCTCGTTGATACGCCCGACATAGCCGACCGAGTGGGCGAAGTGCTTGTCCTGTGGGTAATGACGCACCAGTTGCGCCGCCACGTCGACGCCCGGCAGGCGGAACTGATTGACCGCAACCCGGGCGATCTGCTCTTCGTTCAGCTCGTACATGATCGGCACCGGCTCGAATGGCCGACGCCCTTGCAGCACGCGCCGTTCGAACAGCTCACGCTCTTCGGCGGACAGCTCCAGCACCTCGACCACCACATCCAGCACCGCCCGCCAGTCTCCCGCTCGCTCGCGCGTCACGGTCAGGCTGAAACTCGGCCGGTTATCGGCAATGACCCGCCCGTTGCGGTCGAAGATCAACCCGCGATTGGGTGGAATCGGCTGCACATGGACGCGATTGTTCTCCGACAGCGTCGAGTGGTAGTCGTACTGGATCACCTGCAGGTAGTACATGCGGGCGATCAGCACGCCCATCATCAACAGCACCACCGAAATACCCACGATCACACGACGACGCACCAGTCCGGCGTCCTTCTCATGGTCTTTCAGGTGGATGGGCTGGGGCATGGCGAAGGGAGTTCCAAGCGCTATTTGTGATACGGATGGCCGGACAACAGCGTCCAAGCACGATAAATCTGCTCACCGACCAGAATCCGCACCAACGGATGCGGCAAGGTCAGCGGCGACAGCGACCAGCGCTGCTCGCTACGCGCACAGACCTGCGGCGCCAGCCCTTCCGGACCGCCCACCATCAGGTTGACGGGACGCGCATCGAGCCGCCAGCGGTCAAGCTCGGCAGCCAGTTGCTCGGTGCTCCAGGGGCGCCCGGTCACCTCGAGGGTGACGATGCGTTCGCCCGGCAACACCTTGCTCAGCATCGCATCGCCTTCCTGGCGAATCAGCCGTGTGACATCGGCATTCTTGCCGCGGGTGTGCAGGCCGATCTCCACCAGTTCCAGCGACAGCTCGCCCGGCAGGCGCTTGGCGTACTCCTGCCAGCCGTCCTCGACCCAGCGCGGCATCTTCGAGCCAACGGCGATCAGCTTGAGCTTCACTTATTCGGCTTCACCGGCATGTTGCGCACGGCTCTGCTCGGCGCCCTGCCACAACCGTTCCAGGTCGTAGAACTGGCGAGTCGGCACCTGCATCACATGCACCACCACATCGCCCAGGTCGAGCAGCGCCCACTCCCCGCCGTCCAGCCCTTCGCTGCCGATGGGACGTACACCCTGCTCCTTGACCTTCTCCAGCACGTTGTCGGCCATGGACTTCACATGGCGGCTGGACGTGCCGCTGGCGATCACCATGAAATCGGTGACGCTGGTCTTGCCTTGCACGTCGATGATGACGATGTCCTGCCCCTTGAGTTCTTCCAGGGCTTCGACCGCCACTTTGACCAGAGCTTCATTCTGCATAACGTAAGTACAACCTCAGTTCGACGCCCGGTACAGACCGTGCGCATTGATATAAGCCAGTACGGCATCCGGGACGAGAAAACGGACCGTTCTGCCGCTGGCGAGAAACCTGCGAATCTGTGTAGCGGATATTTCCAGTGGCATCTGCCAGACGAAGGCGATCTGCCCCGCGCCGCCACTCATTGCCTGTACATTCGAGACACTGCGCGCCGCCAGCAGGTTACGCAGCGCATCCGGCGTCTCGTTACCGGTATCCGGCCGTTGCAGCACCAGGATGTGACACAGCTCCAGCAACTCCTGCCAACGGTGCCAGCCGGGCAAGCCACAAAAGGCATCCCAGCCCAGCAACAGGAACAACTGGTCATCGTCCGCCAGTTCCTGGCGCAGCGACTCCAGCGTCTCCACCGTATAGGAAGGCCGCTCACGCTCCAGTTCACGCGCATCGACCATCAGCGGCGGCAAATCCGCCACCGCCAGTTGCACCATGGCCAGACGGTCCTCGGCACTGCTGTTCGGCGTCTCCCGGTGTGGCGGCCTGGCGCATGGCACCAGGCGCAGCTCATCGAGCCCCGCCAGCTCCGCGACCTCCAGCGCACCGCGCAGATGCCCGATGTGCACAGGGTCGAAGGTTCCACCGAAAACGCCGATACGACGGCCCATCAAGTACGGACGTGACCGTCGCCGAACACCACGTACTTCTCGCTGGTCAGCCCTTCCAGGCCGACCGGGCCGCGCGCATGCAGCTTGTCGGTGGAAATGCCGATTTCCGCACCCAGGCCGTACTCGAAACCGTCGGCGAAACGGGTCGAGGCATTGACCATCACCGAGCTGGAGTCCACCTCGGTGAGGAAGCGCCGGGCATCGGTGAAGTTCTCGGTGACTATGGCGTCGGTGTGCTGCGAACCATAGCGATTGATGTGCTCGATGGCCTCGTCCAGCGAGTCGAGGATACGAATCGACAGGATCGGCGCATTGTACTCGGTCGCCCAATCCTCCTCGCTGGCCGCGTTGACGGCATCGCCTAGCAGCTCACGGGTGCGCGGGCAGCCACGCAGCTCGACGCCCTTCTGCGTGTAGATAGCCACCAACGGCGGCAACACGCGGGCAGCGACATCGCCATGCACCAGCAGCGTCTCCATGGTGTTGCATGGCGCGAAGCGCTGGGTCTTGGCGTTGTCGGCGATGCGCACGGCCTTGTCGATGTCGGCCGCGCGGTCGACATAAACGTGACAGATACCGTCGAGGTGCTTGATCACCGGCACCTTGGCCTCACGGCTGATGCGTTCGATCAGGCCCTTGCCGCCACGCGGCACGATCACATCGACGAACTCCGGCATGCTGATCAGCGCACCCACGGCGGCGCGGTCGGTGGTTTCCACCACCTGCACCGCCGCTGCCGGCAGGCCGGCCTCCTCCAGCCCCTGGGCGATGCAGCGGGCAATCGCCTGGTTGGAGTGGATCGCCTCGGAGCCGCCGCGCAGGATGGTGGCATTGCCCGACTTCAGGCACAGGCTGGCGGCATCGATGGTCACGTTGGGACGCGACTCATAGATGATACCGACCACACCGAGGGGCACGCGCATCTTGCCGACCTGAATACCCGAGGGCAGGTAGCGCATGTCGCGTATTTCGCCAATCGGGTCGGGCAGCGTCGCGACCTGGCGCAAGCCTTCGATCATCTCGTCGACACGCTTGGGCGTCAGCGCCAGGCGGTCGAGCATGGCTTCGTCCAGGCCGTTCGCGCGCCCGGCCTCAAGATCTTTCGCATTGGCTACGGCCAGCGCCTCGCGCGCCTGGTCCAGCGCCGTGGCGGCCGCCTGCAGCGCACGATTCTTCTGCGCCGTGCTGGCGCGCACGAGCACCCGGGAAGCCTCCCGCGCAGCGCGGCCCAGCCGGGTCATGTAATCGAGCACGGTCTCGCTCATGGCGTTCTACCCTGACGAAAAGGAAAGCGGCAGATTATAGCCGGACCAGAGGCTTACGCACAGCGGCAGGCAGCAGACCCGGCGACCTCCGGTCAACCCACGCCCACGATCCGGCTTCCAGCTTGCAGGCTCTGGCGTGCAGCTTGTACCTTGCCACTTTTCCTGTTGCAGCATGAGCACCATGTCCCAGAGATCTTCAAGCACCGATATCCTCATCGTCGGCGGCGGCATCGCCGGCCTCTGGCTGAACGCCCGACTGCGCCGCCAGGGTTACAGCACCCTGCTCGTCGAGCGCAGCGAGCTGGGTGCTGGCCAGACGCTCAGGTCCCAGGGCATCATCCATGGCGGCACCAAATACGCGTTGAGCGGCATGCTCACTGGCGCCTCCGAAGCCATCGCAGACATGCCGCAACGCTGGCGCGAAGCCCTGGCGGGTACGGGTGAGCTGGACCTGCGCGGCGTGCGCGTGCTGTCAGACGCGCACTATCTGTGGTCGCCCGGCAGCCTGGCCGGCAACCTGACCAGCTTCTTCGCCAGCAAGGCCGTGCGCACCCGGGTCGGACAGGTCAAGGGCAACGAGCTGCCCCTGCCGCTGCAACACCCTGGTTTCAAGGGCAAGGTCTACCGCCTGAGCGAACTGGTGCTGGACGTCCCCAGCCTGGTCGCACGAATGGCCGAACTGGCCGGGGACAGCCTGGTCGCCTGCCAGACGATCGAGCCACTGCATGAAAACGACGAACTGATCGGCCTGGTCCTTGACGGCCACGCCGTCCGCGCACGGCGCATCATCCTCACCGCCGGTGCCGGTACGGCGGACCTGCTGCAGCGGCTTGGCCTGCAACAACCGGCCCAGCAGTTGCGCCCGCTGCACATGGTGATGCTCAAGGGGCCGACCCTGAAACCGCTTTTCGCCCACTGCCTGGGCGGCGGCAGCAAACCGAGGATCACCGTGACCAGCCACCCCGCCGCTGACGGCCAGTGGATCTGGTACCTGGGCGGGGAACTGGCCGAGGCCGCAGGCGTGGCCCGCGACGAGGCCGCACAGATCGGCGCTGCCAAGCGCGAACTGGCCGACCTGCTGCCCTGGCTCGACCTGTCGGCCGCGCAATGGGCCACCCTGCGGGTGGATCGCGCCGAACCGGCGCAATCCAACCAGGCACGCCCCGACAACGCCTTCCTCGCAGAACAGGGCCGCCTGCTGGTGGGCTGGCCGACCAAGCTGGCGCTCTCGCCCGACCTGGCCGACCGCGTCATCGCGCACCTGCAGCACCAGAGCATCAAGCCCGCACAGCACGAGCCCGGCCCTGCATTCCCGCGACCCGTGACCGGACAGCCATTCTGGACAGGGCTGCTGTCATGAGCCTCAGCCTGCATGACCTCCACCGCCCGTTAGGCAGCAGCGGCCTACGGGTTTCGCCCCTGGGCCTGGGCACCGTCAAGCTGGGCCGCGACCAGGGCGTCAAATACCCCAACGGCTTTCGCATTCCCGACGACCAGCAGGCCCGCGAACTGCTGCATCTGGCCCGCGAACTGGGCATCAACCTGATCGACACCGCACCAGCCTATGGCGTCAGCGAGGAACGTCTTGGCCCACTGCTACGCGGCCAGCGGGATGACTGGGTGATCGTCAGCAAAGTGGGCGAGGAGTTCGAAGACGGCCAGTCACGCTTCGACTTTTCCGCCGCGCACACACGCTTTTCGGTGGAGCGCAGCCTGCGGCGCCTTGGCACCGATCGCCTGGAAATGCTGCTGGTACACTCGGACGGCAATGACCTGGACATCCTGCGCAACAGCGAGGTGTACCCCACCCTTGCCGAACTCAAGCGCGAAGGCAAGATTCTCGCCTACGGCTTCTCCGGCAAGACCGCCGAAGGCGGACTGCTGGCCCTGGAACAGGGCGACTGTGCGATGGTCACTTATAACCTGAACGAGCGCGCCGAGCAGCCGGTCATCGACTATGCCGCGCAACACGGCAAGGCGATCCTGGTCAAGAAGGCGCTGGCCAGCGGGCATGCCTGCCTGGCCGACGGAGAGGATCCGCTGCAACGCAGCTTTACCCTGCTGTTCGAACAACCTGGCGTCACCAGCGCCATCGTCGGCACCATCAACCCGGCGCACCTGCGCGGCAATGTGGAGATGGTGGCGAAAATCCTGAGTCAGTGAGCAACGGAGCGAGTACAGCCCATGTCCACCATTCTGTTGCGCAAGACCCCCGGACACTTCAAGACACTGCCGCTGTCCGTCGAGGCGACCCCGGAACAACTGGTCTATCGCGGCCTGGGCCAGCCATTGGCCTTCAGCGAAATGCTGGAGCGGCGGAGCGCCATCAGCGTCGATGACCCGCACCGTTTCTCGGTGGAACTGGCCAACCTGGGCGTATCGGTGCGCCTGACGCTCTCCTGGCAGGGCCAGGATTACTGGGTCCTGGTGCGGCAGAAACGCAACGATCGCGGCGACGAAGTGCTGAAGATGATTTCAGGCTACGTCCCGGCCCAGGAAGTGGGACTGCCACTGCTGACCGCGATTCAGGAAGTCGCCGAGGAATGCCTGCTGGAAACACCCCAGGGCTGGCTGGCCGGACGCTTTGGCGAGACCTGGCTGCCTGCACCCTACGAGAGCAGCCTGGACTACCGGGAAACCCCAACCTTCGCCCTCAGTTCCCTGAGCGGCGCCGCACGCCAGCTCTACCATGGCACGCAAGCGTTGCTGGAACGCCCGCGCGCCTATGTCCACCTGCCCACGGCATCGCTGCAACTGGTCTACGACATGCGCCTGGACGTTCCCGACGAGGCCCGTCAGTTGAGCCTCTACCATGTCGACGAATGCCTAGAGGAAGGCCAGTTGATCGCGCGTTTGCGCCGCGACCAGCCCGACCTCTACCTGATCCCGCTGGAACATGGACGCCCCTGTGCGGAACTGCTGACACTGACCAAAGGCAAGCCCAAGCGCCAGGACACCCGCGACATCTGGCTGTCCGAAGGCTTTGCCGCCCAGCAGGGCTGGGTCGTGCAGGAGGAGCGCATACGTTGGGAAGAGTGGCTAGACAACGTGCGCCCCTGAAGACCGGCACCGAGCTGCGAGCTGCGAGCTGCGGTGCGCGTGGCGCACTACTGGTTGCGGATCTTCTCGACGATGGACGTGGTGGAGCTGTTTTCCACCAATCCCAGCACCCGCACTTCGCCGCCGTAGGCACGTACCAGATCGGCGCCCACTACCTGCTCGATGCCGTAGTCGCCGCCCTTGACCAGCACGTCCGGCTTGATCTGGCGTAGCAGGTTCTCCGGCGTGGCCTCGGCGAAGCTGACCACCCAGTCCACCGCCTCGAGCCCGGCCAGCACCGCCATGCGCCGGTCCACCGTATTGATCGGCCGGCCCGGACCTTTCAGGCGACTGACCGAAGCATCGTCATTGACCGCTACCACCAGGCGGTCACCCTGGGCACGCGCCTGTTCCAGATAGGTCACATGGCCGGCATGCAGGATATCGAAGCAACCGTTGGTGAAGACCACCCGCTCGCCCTGGGCGTGTGCATCCTCGATCACCGGCAGCAGTTGTTCGAGGCTCATCACACCGCGCCCCGAGCCCTCTTCGCGCTGCATCGCGCGGCGCAGCTCCGGCGCACTGATCGCCGCCGTGCCGAGCTTGCCGACGACGATACTGGCCGCCAGGTTGGACAGTGCCACCGCCAGCGGCAACGCTTCGCCAGCAGCCAGCACCGCCGCGACGGTGGAGATCACCGTGTCGCCGGCCCCAGTCACGTCGAAAACCTCGCGGGCACGCGCCGGCAGGTGCAAGGCCGGCTGCCCCGGACGCAGCAAGGTCATGCCATGCTCGCTGCGCGTCACCAGCAGCGCCCCCAGCTCAAGTTGCTCCATCAGCGCCGCGCCCTTGGCCACAAGGTCCGCCTCATCGACACACTTGCCGACCACGCCCTCGAACTCGCCCAGGTTCGGCGTGATCAGCGAAGCGCCACGGTACACCTCGAAATCCTTGCCCTTGGGATCGGCCAGCACGGGAATACCACGCAAGCGAGCGGCACGGATCAGCGCCTGGTGATCCTTCAAGACGCCCTTGCCATAGTCGGACAGCACCAATACCCGCACGCCGTCCAACAAGCCCTCGACGGACGCCTGCAAGGCCGCCGTATCGGTATCGAATGACTCCTCGAAGTCCATCCGCAGCAGTTGCTGGTGACGGCTCAGCACACGCAGCTTGACGATGGTCGGCTGATGTTCGATGGCCTGGAAATGAGCCTCGACACCGGCCGCCTGCAAGCTGTCGACCAGGCTCTGACGCGCCTCGTCCGCCCCCGTGACCCCCACCAGCGCCACCGGCGCACCGAGGGCGGCGATGTTCAACGCCACGTTCGCCGCGCCACCCGGGCGATCCTCGATCTGCTCGACCTTGACCACTGGTACCGGCGCTTCCGGGGAGATGCGCGACGTTGCGCCATGCCAGTAACGATCGAGCATGACATCACCAACCACCAGTACCGGCGCCTGGTCGAAACGGGGCATGGACAACTTCATCGGGCGACTCCGCAGGAAAAACGGAGCCAAGAATAACAGGGCTGGACGCTTCAGGCTTCAGGCAAGCACGTCCACCCAAGGCAATCGCATGACACTTTTCTCCCCTCGCCCACCCGTGGGAGAGGCACCGGGGGAGAGGGCTATTGCGCCCGCCACCCTCTCCCCGGCCCTCTCCCGCAAGCGGGAGAGGGGGTAAAACATCATGCAATTAACCTGCACGCCTACGCTCAATACGAGCGAAATTCCTTGTGGCACAGCGAGCAGGCATCCTCGACCTGCTGGAAGGCCGGGGCGACTTCCGAAGGCTTCAAGGGCTGCACCTGGCTCGCAGCGAGCAAGGCCGAAGTGGTCACCTCCAGTGCTCGCGCCAGCTCATTGAAGCGCGCCTGCTTCTCCCAGACCTCGTCGCGCGCGTCGGACTCCTTCTCGCGCACCTCGGGGTAGTGCTGCCAGGGCTGGCTCGACAGCTCGTCCAGCTTCACCGCGCCAATCGCGAACGCCTGACCGTCGAACGGCATGCGGCCACGCAACATGCCGCCCAGGTTTTCCTTGGCATCGAGCATCTGCTGGAAAATCGCCTTGCGCTTGCCCAGCGGGGAATCGGGATCGACACCGCCGCAGCCAGCCAGGACCAGCGCCGCAACCACGAACACCCCCAGAACTCTCAGTTTCATCGTTCAACCGCTCAACCATACGGAAAACGTGGATTATCCTCGCTGGCGGTCCAGCAAACAAATGGGCTGTGTTACGGAATCCTCACGAGCGGCCGTGCGCCGGTAGGGTGGCGCATGGATATGGCGCATGCCCGGGGCATTGCGCTTCCGGCTTCAACCGTCACGCCCAGGCTTGGGTGATTCCCCCACTACCGCTATAATCGCCGCCGATCACACGACCGGCACCGTCCGGTCGTGCCCGCCACCTGTCCGAGGGGCGCTGCAGCAAGCATGGCTTGTCAGGCTCGGATGGGGCGTTAACCACACGCATCAACGGCGCCCATCGGACTGCGTGAAAACGTAGCGAACGAAGGACCGGCAAGGCAGAAACAGGCGCGGAAGCGGAGTTTACGACTGTAAATGTGCATTCCAAGCCCGCTTCTGACACAGCCAGTCCGAGCGCCGTAGTTTTCACGCAGTCCGATCGCAGACAACGAATGGAGAGTTACTGCATGAGCGCTGCTTTTACCGACTATAAAGTCGCTGATATTTCCCTGGCCGACTGGGGCCGCAAGGAACTGATCATCGCCGAGTCCGAGATGCCGGCACTGATGGGCCTGCGTCGCAAGTACGCGGCCAGCCAACCGCTCAAGGGCGCGAAAATCCTCGGCTGCATCCACATGACCATCCAGACCGGCGTGCTGATCGAGACGCTGACCGCGCTGGGCGCCGAAGTGCGCTGGTCGTCGTGCAACATTTTCTCCACCCAGGACCAGGCCGCTGCCGCCATCGCCGCCGCCGGCACCCCGGTGTTTGCCTGGAAAGGCGAGACCGAAGAAGAGTACGAGTGGTGCATCGAGCAGACCATCCTCAAGGATGGCCAGCCGTGGGACGCCAATATGGTGCTGGACGACGGCGGTGACCTGACCGAAATCCTGCACCAGAAATACCCGCAACTGCTCGAGCGTATCCACGGTGTCACCGAGGAAACCACCACCGGCGTGCACCGCCTGCTCGACATGCTCAAGGCCGGCACCCTTAAAGTCCCGGCGATCAACGTCAACGACGCGGTGACCAAGAGCAAGAACGACAACAAGTACGGCTGCCGCCACAGCCTCAACGACGCCATCAAGCGCGGCACCGACCACCTGCTGTCCGGCAAGCAGGCGCTGGTGATCGGCTACGGCGACGTGGGCAAGGGTTCGGCACAGTCGCTGCGCCAGGAAGGCATGATCGTCAAGGTCTCGGAAATCGACCCGATCTGCGCCATGCAGGCCTGCATGGACGGCTTCGAGCTGGTTTCCCCGTACAAGAACGGCCTCAACGATGGCACCGATGCCAGCATCGACGCCGCGCTGCTGGGCAAGATCGACCTGATCGTCACCACCACCGGTAACGTCAACGTCTGTGACGCCGGCATGCTCAAGGCGCTGAAGAAGCGCGCCGTTGTCTGCAACATCGGCCACTTCGACAACGAGATCGACACCGCCTTCATGCGCGC
Source organism: Pseudomonas sp. ABC1 (assembly GCF_013395055.1). Classification (NCBI taxonomy): domain Bacteria; kingdom Pseudomonadati; phylum Pseudomonadota; class Gammaproteobacteria; order Pseudomonadales; family Pseudomonadaceae; genus Pseudomonas; species Pseudomonas sp. ABC1. The sequence goes on along the minus strand of NZ_CP058349.1, from coordinate 3,179,799 downwards.
CAACTGGGCCTGGGAAGAAGTCAAGCCGCAGGTGCACAAGATCCACCGCACCGGCAAGGATGGCTTCGACCCGCACAACGACGACTACCTGATCCTGCTGGCCGAAGGCCGCCTGGTCAACCTGGGTAACGCCACCGGCCACCCGTCGCGCATCATGGACGGCTCCTTCGCCAACCAGGTGCTGGCGCAGATCTTCCTGTTCGAGCAGAAGTTCGCCGACCTCTCCGCCGAGAAGAAGGCCGAGCGCCTGACCGTCGAAGTGCTGCCGAAGAAGCTGGACGAAGAAGTCGCACTGGAAATGGTCAAGGGCTTCGGTGGCGTCGTCACTCAACTGACGTCGAAACAGGCCGACTATATCGGCGTGAATGCCGAAGGCCCGTTCAAGCCGGACACCTACCGCTACTAACAGCAGCCACAAGCTGCAAACCACAAGCTGCAAGCAAGCGCCAAACCGCTCCGCTTGCGGCTTGAGGCTTGTGGCTTGAGCTGGGAAGGGAACCTTCTCCATGTCTCAAGAACGCCGTTACAGCTTCGAGTTCTTCCCGACGAAAACCGAGGCCGGGCATGAAAAACTGCTCAACGTGGCGCGCCAACTGGCGGGCTACAACCCCGATTTCTTTTCCTGCACCTACGGTGCCGGTGGCTCCACCCGCGACCGCACAGTCAACACCGTGTTGCAGCTCGATGGCGAGATCAAGGTCCCGACCGCGCCGCACCTGTCCTGTGTCGGCGACAGCAAGGCCGAGCTGCGCGAACTGCTGAACCTCTACCGCGACAACGGCATCAAGCGCATCGTCGCACTGCGTGGCGACCTGCCTTCCGGCATGGGCATGGCCAGCGGCGAGCTGCGCTATGCCAATGATCTGGTGGAATTCATTCGCACGGAAACCGGCGATCACTTCCACATCGAAGTCGCTGCCTACCCGGAAATGCACCCCCAGGCGCGCAACTTCGAAGACGATCTGCAGAACTTCGTGCGCAAGGCCCAGGCCGGCGCCGACAGCGCCATTACCCAGTACTTCTTCAACGCCGACTGCTACTTCTACTTCGTCGAGCGTGTGCGCAAGCTGGGCGTGGAACTGCCGATCGTGCCGGGCATCATGCCGATCACCAACTACAGCAAGCTGGCACGCTTCTCCGATGCCTGTGGCGCCGAACTGCCGCGCTGGATTCGCAAGCAACTGGAAGCCTATGGCGACGACATCGAGAGCATCCAGGCCTTCGGCGAACAGGTGATCAGCGAGATGTGCGAGAAACTGCTGGCCGGCGGCGCGCCGGGCCTGCACTTCTACACCCTCAACCAGGCCGAACCCAGCCTGGCGATCTGGCACAACCTGAAGCTGTCGAACTGAACGATTCGCGCATCGGCCCGCTCCTATGTCGACCCCGCAGGAGCGGGCTGGCTCGCGAATGGCACACCACTGCCCGCAGAGGTTTCGCCAGCAAGGACGCTCCTGCGCCAGCGAACCCCGCCACAATGGAATCCCCATGCCTGAACGCCTGACGATCAACGCCACCCTCAGCCCCCGTGGCAGCCTGGAAATCCTCTCCCAGCGCGAAGTCCAGCAATTGCGTGAAACCGGCAGCGGCAGCGTCTGCGACCTGTTCCGCCAATGCGCCCTGGCGATCCTCAACACCGGCTCGCACAGCGACAACGCCAAGACCATCCTCGAGGCCTACCCGGATTTCGAGGTGCGCATCCACCAGCAGGATCGCGGCATCCGCCTGGAACTGCTGAACGCGCCGGCCGATGCCTTCGTCGACGGGGAAATGATCGCCAGCACCCGCGAGATGCTGTTCAGCGCCCTGCGCGACATCGTCTACACCCAGAGCCAGCTGGAGCGCAAAGGCGCCGACCTGGGCAGTTCCGAGGGCATCACCGACTACGTGTTCCAGTTGCTGCGCAACGCCCACACCCTACGCAGCGGCAAGGAACCGAAGATGGTGGTGTGCTGGGGCGGCCACTCCATCGGCATGGAGGAATACAAATACGCCAAGCGCGTCGGCCATGAACTGGGGCTGCGCGGGCTGGATATCTGCACCGGCTGCGGTCCCGGCGTGATGAAGGGGCCGATGAAAGGCGCCACCATCGCCCATGCCAAGCAGCGCATCCTCAGCGGTCGCTACCTCGGCCTGACCGAGCCCGGCATCATCGCCGCCGAAGCGCCCAACCCGATCGTCAACGAGCTGGTGATCCTGCCGGATATCGAGAAACGCCTGGAAGCCTTCGTCCGCGTCGGCCACGGCATCATCGTGTTCCCCGGCGGCGTCGGCACCGCCGAGGAATTCCTCTACCTGCTCGGCATCCTCACCCACCCGGACAACCGCGACCTGCCCTTCCCGCTGCTACTCACTGGGCCGAAGTGCGCCGAAGACTACCTGCGCCAGTTGCATGCCTTCATCGGCGCGACCCTTGGCGAGGCGGCGCAACAGCGCTACCAGGTGATCATCGACGATCCGATCGAAGTCGCGCGGCAGATGAAGGCGGGCATACAGGAAGTCACGCAGTTCCGACGCAAGCACGACGATGCGTTCTACTTCAACTGGCTGTTGAAGATCGATGAAGGCTTCCAACGCCCGTTCGAACCGACCCACGCCAACATGGCCAACCTGCCACTGAACCACGACCTGCCCCTGCACGAACTGGCCGCCAACCTGCGTCGGGTGTTCTCCGGCATCGTCGCCGGCAACGTGAAGGAAAACGGCATCCGCCTGATCGAAGAACACGGCCCCTACCAGATCCAGGGCGACCCGACGATCATGCGACCACTGGACCAGCTCCTGCGCGCCTTCGTCGAGCAGCACCGCATGAAGCTGCCAGGCGGCACGGCCTATGAGCCGTGCTATCAGGTCAAGTAGCCGCAGGCGCGGCGAGCGTACTGCCACTGAAAGTACGCTCGCCCGCATACGACCAGGCAATCCGCGCTAGAACGTCCCGCTCAAACTCAGCACGAAGTTACGCGGCTCGCCATAGTAGTTGCCGTTCGATGCACTGCCCACCGTCTGGTAGTACCTGCGGTCCAGCAGGTTGTTGCCATTCAGGCCAAGCGACCAGTGTTCATCGACCTGGTACTCCAGCAGCGCACTCCAGACCGCATAACCACTCTGGGAATAGTCGAACGGAATATTTCTCTCGACCTCCTGCCCATTGCTGTCGAAGCGACTGGCCAGGCCGCTGACATAAGTAGCGCTCTGCACATTGACCCCGGCCCCTGTTCTCCAGCGCGCCAACTGCCCCGGCAGTTGCCAGACACCCCACAACTTGACCGAATGCTTGGGCGTGATCGTGCTCAAGGGAGCACCGCTGCTGCGGTCTTCATTATTGTTGTAGGTGTAGCTGGCGATGCCTTGCAGTCCGGGCAACATTTCGCCGCTGGCCTCCAGCTCGAATCCCTTGCTGATCACCTCGCCCTGGTTCAGGTAGCAGCAGCTCCCGCCAAACAGGACGGAACTGCCCTGGTAGCGATTGTCACGCACCGCGCCATCTTCGCGCTTGGTGTGGAAGATGGCGGCACTGACATTCAGCTTCCCGTCGAGCAGCTCGCCCTTCACCCCGGCCTCGTAGGTCTTCCCGGTCATGGCATCGACCGTCACACCGCTCGTCTCCGGGCCTTTCAACAAGCTCTGCTGCGGCCGGAAGATTTCCGAATAGCTGGAGTAAAGCGACCACTGGGAGTCCAGGGCGTAGATGACGCCGGCATAAGGGACGAAATGCGTTGGCTCGCGCATGGCGATGTTCGAGGACACCTGCCAACTGCCATTCGGCGCGGTGTAGGCATCATGGACTTTCTGCTCGAACTTGTAGCGCGCCAGGCGCCCGCCGATCACGACCTTGAGCGGATCACTCAGTTGCAGCACCAGCTTGGAATAGGCGCCGTACTGCACCTGGGTGTTGGGATCGTAGCGCTCATAGAAGAGCTTGCTGACCGGATAATGATTCCAGGGCGTCGAGCCCACATTGAACACATCAACGCTTCCACCCTTGCCAGACGGCCCGGGCGCCCCTCTCCATTGGCTGGTGACCCGCTGCCAGTCCGCTCCGACCAGCAACTCATGGGTATGGCCAAAGGCGTCGAAGAACCCGGAGAGGTTGAGATCGAAGAGCGTCTGCTTGCTCTTCGAATCCGTGTAACTTCCCAGCCAGATAGGCCCCTTCAAGGTGACGGGGTTGACGGCATTCAGACCAAAGCCACCCAATCCATTGTTGCTGTCATGGGTGTAGGTATAGGCGCTGTTGAGCTTCCAGTTATCGGACAGGGCATGGTCGACCTTGACGAACAGTTCCTGGGAACGAAGGTCCTGATAAGACCAGTTCTGGGTCAGCGACGTGCTGCGGGAAAGCTTCAGGTCGCGCCCGTCGCTATAACGAGGCAACCCCGTTCCCGCGCCATTTTCGTGAACCCGCTCATAACTGCCACCCACGGTCAGCATGGTTTCCGGCGCGATGTCCATTTCCAGCACGCCATAGATGAAGTTCTTTTCCGTGCTGCGTCGGTCCACGAAATACTGTTTATCGGTGTAGGCCGTGACCACCCGCCCGCGCACCGCGCCACTCTCCACGAGAGGCCCGGTCACATCGACTTGCGTACGGTAATTGTCCCAGCTACCCGCCGACACATCGAACTTCGCCTGGAACTCGGGCAGGGCGCGCTTGCGCACGAGGCTGATCATGCCCCCCGGATCAGCCGCCCCCGCGAACAGCGACGCCGAGCCACGCAGTATCTCGACATGGTCATATTCGGCCAGGTCATAGACTTTCCCCGAGTAGAAGCTCCCGGCCTGCCCATTGAACGCCATGGGCATGGCGCCATCGACCTGAATGCTCTGGATGGCGAAACCGCGAGAGTAGAACGCCATCATCCGGCTATTGGAATGCGTGGACGTGATACCGGGTGCAAGGCTCATCGCATCGGCCAGATCGGTCAGATGCCGGTCCTGAATCAGTTGGCTGGTAATGACCGACACCGCCTGCGGTGTTTCCCGCAGGCTGGTCGGGGTCTTCGAACCCACGCTGACCAACCCCGTCGTGTAGCTGCGCGAGTGCTCGGTAGACTCGCCCATGCCCTGGCCAGCGATGATGCTGGTTGTCTCCAGCTCCATCAGTGCGCTTTCAAGGGCGGGGGCCAGCGTTACACTGCCATCCTCCCCCAGTTGCCAACGCAACCCGCTGCCGTACAGAAGTTGCTCCAGCGCCACATCCAGCGCGTAGTCGCCCTTCAACGCCTTGGCGCTCTGCAACCCGCGAGTCAGCTCGGCGCTGTAGAACAGACGAACATTCGCCTGCTCGGCCAGATCGACCAGCGCCGACTCCAGGGATTGGCGTGGGATATCCAGCTCGAGCGCCTGCGCGCTCAATGGCAGGGCAAGCCCCAGGTGAGCCGCAAGAACGGCGGCGGCCAGACGATGGCGTTTCAGGATCATGAAGTTTCCCTTGTGGTTATGGCAGCGTTAAATGCAATCAACTTGCATTCGCGGCCAGGGAGACGAAATCGCTGTGGATTTCTGAACCTGTCGAATGGAATTTTCAGAAATACTGGCTGGTGTAGCCGCAATCGGTGCGCATGGCGCACCCTACGGCGGGCGTCGCTCGCGTGATCGCGAGCCAGTTCTAAGGTGCGTGACGAATCAGGACCAGCCCCGGCAAGCGGGTCATGTCCACTGGCAGGTTATGGCTGATAGCCTCCAGCACAGCCTCGGGTCGGTTGGCGTCGAATACGCCAGTAATGCGCAGCGCCTGCAAATCATCACCGAGCAAAAGCACCCGCCCGGACCGGTAGCGCGCCAACTCATCGAGCACCTCGTCCAGCCGCCGGGACTTGAAGACCATCTTGCCACGCTGCCAGGCACTCGCCTCACTGGCGTCGAAACCGCTCGCCACGGACATTCGGCCATCCAGCCAGTCGATGCGCTGGCTGGCCGTGGTCTCGCGTTCATTACCCTGCTCATCGCTGGCGATGACACGCCCTTCACTGACCAGCAGTCGCCAGTGCTGCGCCTCACCGCTCAGTTCGAAGCGAGTGCCGGTCACTCGCACACGGGCCGCACCCGCCTCGACCACAAAGGGACGCCCAGGATCGGCTGCCACCTGGAAATCGACCTGGCCACGGTAGACACGCACTGTTCGCAACGCCCCGTCCTGCCGCCAGTCGATGGCGCTGCCGCCGTTGAGCCTGAGAACGCTGCCATCCTCCAGAGTCAGGGTCAGGCGCTCCCCCACAGGGACGTAATGATCCGCCCACCCGCGCAACCAGAACGATGGCGGCAGCAGGAAGGCCAGCACCAGGCAGGCAGCCAGGGCGGGCAGCAGGAACCGCCGCAAGCGTCGGCGTGGTACAGGTGGCTCCAGCAACGACGCCTGCTGGGACTGCGGCAATTGCCCCAGCAACGCCCAGAACGCTTGCTGCCGCGCCCATGCCTGTGCGTGTAGAGGATCAGCATCGCACCAGGCCTGCAGTGCCTGCCGCTGCGCGGGTGTGGCACGCCCTGAGTTGAGCAGTACCAGCCACTCCCGCGCTTCAGCCTGGATCGCGTCATCACGGCTCTCGCTCACAGGCTCTCCCCCATCCATTGCTGGCAGTACTCGATGGCCTTGACGACATAACGCCCCGCCATGCTTTCCGACACGCCCAGGCGCTCGCCGATTTCCCGCTGGGTCAGTCCCTCGAAGCGATTCCACAACAGCGCCTGACGCAAGTGCAGGGGCAGACCGGCCAGGGCGCGTTGCAGGCACTCCAGTTGCTGTTGCTGCATGGCTTGCAGCTCCGGCCCGGGAGCGCTCGACTCGATCTGTTCGTCCAGCGCCTCGGCCAACGGCCGTGCCTGTTGCTGCCGGCGATAGTCGATCAGCAGGTTGCGCGCGACCCGGAAGAACAGTGCACGGGCATTTTCCACCGTGTCCTGTGGAGGGTTACGACTCAGGCGCAGGTAAATCTCCTGGCACAGGTCAGCAGCGATCTCATGGCTGCCCAATTGACGAGCGAGGTAGTGCCGCAACTCTCGCGTATGCAACTGGAATTCGTGTGCCAGCAGGCGGGGATCGGAAAGGTCCGACATGTCTTGGGATGTCACCGGAGGCAAGGAAGGCGGCAGGCTATTCCAGGTGACAATGATTTTCAACAAACCACATCGAAAGCCGCCTCGACCGCCCAGCGCATCCGCCCCGCGCCCGCCAACCCGCATGAATCCGCTTCGCCAGCCCTTTGCGCTTCGCCTCGCGGGCTCTATCCTTCCCCGCTCCGGAGGTGGTTATGCAGATTTATAGAGTCGGTGGCGCCGTGCGCGACCGTTTGCTGGGTCGCGATGTGAGTGAAGTGGACTGGGTCGTGGTGGGCGCCAGCGCCGAGGAAATGCTGGCGCAGGGCTTTCGTCCGGTCGGGTCCGACTTCCCGGTCTTCCTGCACCCGGAGAGCGGCGAGGAATATGCCCTGGCACGCACCGAGCGCAAGAGCGGCACGGGCTATGGCGGCTTCGTCTTCCATGCCAGCCCGGAGGTCACGCTGGAACAGGACCTGATCCGCCGCGACCTCACCATCAACGCCATCGCCGAGGATGACCAGGGCCACTTGATCGACCCCTATGGCGGACAACGCGACCTGCAGGCGCGCCTGCTGCGGCATGTCTCGCCCGCCTTCGCCGAAGACCCGCTGCGGGTGCTGCGTGTCGCGCGCTTTCTCGCACGCTATGCACCACTGGGGTTCAGCATCGCCCCGGAAACTCTGGCCCTGATGCGCCAACTGGCCGAATCGGGCGAGCTTTCGGCACTGACCGCCGAGCGCTGCTGGAAGGAAATCTCCCGCGCCCTGATGGAACCGCGCCCGGACCTGTTCATCCAGGCGCTGCGCGACTGCGGTGCCCTGCATGCACTACTGCCCGAGGTGGATGCGCTGTTCGGTGTGCCACAGACGGCCACCCACCACCCGGAAGTGGATACCGGCGTCCACACCCTTATGGCACTGCGTCAATGTGCGCACCATGAACAACCGTTGGGCGTCCGCTGGGCCTGCCTGCTGCACGATGTCGGCAAGGGCCTGACGCCCGAGGCGGAATGGCCGCACCATATCGCCCACGAACACAGGGGCGTGCGCCTGGTGAAATCTATCAACCAGCGCTACAGGGTGCCTCGCGAATTCGCCGAACTGGCCCTGTTGACGACGGAACTGCACACCCATTGCCACCGCGCACTGGAACTCAAGGCCACGACCCTGCTGGAGCTACTACAGCGCTTCGACACCTTCCGCCGCCCGCAGCGCTTCAGTGAATTCGTCGCAGCCTGCGAAATGGATGCCCGTGGTCGCCTGGGTCTGGAGGAACGCCCTTACCCCCAGAGCGCCTACCTGCTGCAAGCCGCGGCACAGGCGCGTGAGGTGGCCGTCCAGCCCCTGCTGGAGCAAGGCCTGCAAGGCGCCGAACTGGGGCAGGCAATAGAACGTGAACGGCTGGAACGCCTGAAACGCTTTCGCGAGCGACACCGCCAGCAACCGGACTGATAACCCGGCATGCGAGCCCTCGGGGCAAGGGCTCGCGGCGTTCATACGCAATCCCCTGTCACTGCCTGCATGAAAACAGCAAATGACGCTTTCACGCCTCGCTGATAGGCTATGCCCCCATACGCCGACTTCGCATAAATTGCGTTTTTTGACGCCAGATTAGCGTCAACATGGCGAAATTATAAAACTGCCACCGTGATGCGAAGCCACACGAAAAAGAACCCGCCCCATCCTCGGAGATAGACGCTTGCGCCCATTGAAACGCCTTGTCTCAGAGACTGGACGATACGTCGGTCCATGCCTGCTGCTCGCCAGCCTGGCACATGCATCCCCGCCCACCGAACAGGTCCCGCCGGACCGGGCTCTCCAGCGGGGCGAGCAAGTGGCCCAGGTCGTCCAGGGCATTCTCGGCTACGCACAATGGCCGCACAGCCCGCAGCAACTGCGCCTGTGCATCGTGGCGCCAACCCAGTACACGGACATCCTGCTGGCCAGCGAGGCTGAAGAGTCCCAGCGTCCGGTCCATAGCCGCCGTCTGCTGCTCGACGACCCGCAACTGACCAGCGCCTGCGAAGCGGTCTATGTCGGCGTGCTGCCTGACGCGGCGCGCCAGAAACTGCTCGAACGCCTGGTCGGCTACCCCATTCTCAGCATCAGCGAGAGCGCGGAATCCTGTGGCGAAGGCAGCCTGTTCTGTCTGCATGTCACGGATGAGTCGACGTCCTTCAAGGTCGACCTCGACGCGGTGGCCCGCAGCGGCCTCAAGATACATCCCCGGGTGCTGCAACTGGGCAAGCGGCTACGGGAGAAATCATGAACCGTAGACGAAGCCCCCCGAGCGAGTCGCGCCTGCCGCTGCACCAACTCCTGCAGCGGACCCAGCTCTCCAGCCTGCTGACCGCCATCGGCCTGACCTTCCTGTCGCTGACAGTGACCGGCCTGCTGGCGCTGAGCAGCTACGCCGAACACAACCTGCAATTGCTGGCGCGTTCCCTGTCCTACACGCTGGAAGCCGCCGTCGTGTTCAACGACCGCGCCGCCGCCCACGAAAGCCTGGAGCAGATCGCCACCGCGTCCGAGGAAATCGCGGAGGTCCTCGTACTCGATCGCCACGGCAAGCTGCTGGCCAACTGGAACACACCGGATACCGGCCCGGTGCGACGCATGGAGCGCGAAGTCGCCAACCTGCTCATGCAACAACCGTTGACACTGCCCATCACCCACCAGGGCAAGGTCATCGGCGAATTGCAACTGAGCAGCCAGGGCAGCGCCCTGAGCCGTTTCCTGATCGACGGCCTGCTCACCCTGCTGGCCGGCCTGCTGTTCAGCATCCTCATGGCACTCCACAGCTCGCGACGGATGCGCCGGGTCATCATGACGCCGCTACGCCGCCTGTCCGAAGTCGCCCACGTGATCTCCCGCGACCGCACCTTCGAACAGCGCGTCCCCACCTCGCGCATCCTCGAAATCGACAACCTGGCCGGCGACTTCAACAGCCTGCTCGACGAGCTCGAAACCTGGCAGAACCACATGCAGCGGGAAAACGCTTCGCTGTCGCACCTGGCCAGCCATGACACGCTCACCGGCCTGCCCAATCGCGCACTGTTCGAGACCACCCTGGCCCGCACCCTGCGCGAGAACCAGGCGAGCGGCCAGCGCTGCGCGGTGCTGTTCATCGACTGCAATCGCTTCAAGGAAATCAACGACTGCTTCGGCCACGCGGCGGGCGATGCGGTGCTCTCCGGCATCGCCAAACGCCTGCGCCTGCAACTGCGCACGGGCGACCTCGTCGCCCGCCTGGGCGGTGATGAATTCGCCATCCTGCTCAAGCCGGTGCATGGCGAAAACGACGCACTGGACGTCGCCGACAAGATTCTCGAAAGCCTGCTGGTCCCGCTGCCACTGCCCAACGACAGACAGCTGACCGCCTCACTGAGCATCGGTATCGCCCTCTTCCCCGAGCATGCCGGCGACTCCCAGGGCCTGATGCACAGGGCGGACCTGGCCATGTACCACGCCAAACAGCACCAGAGCGGCCGGCACCTGGCCTCCCCCACAGAACGACACGGAAAACACTGACAGGAGCTGCACCATGCGTAATGCGCTATACCTCATCGGCCTACTCGCCATCCTCATGCTGGGCGGCTGCCAGAGCACCCCGCCCGCCGGCCTAACGCCAGAGCAGGTCGCCATGCTCAAGGCCCAGGGCTTCGTCTGGACCGAAGAAGGCTGGGAGTTCGGACTCCAGGGCAAGGTGCTCTTCGAGACCGACTCGGAACAGCTATCCAGCGACAGCCAGCAACTGATCACACGCATCACCCGCGCGCTGACCAGCGTGGGCATCGACGACATCATTCTGGAAGGGCACACCGACGACCAGGGCCGGCCCGCCTATAACGAGCAGCTATCCCAACGGCGCGCCCAGACCGTCGCCGACGCCATGATCGGCAACGGCATGCCGGAGCATGCCATCCAGATACGCGCCATGGGCCAGAGAAAGCCCATCGCCAGCAACGAGACCGCCACCGGGCGCAGCGAGAACCGCCGCGTGGTGATCATCGTCGGCGCGCCCTAGGAACCTCATGGGCTCAAGGCTGGTACTGGCGGCTGAGCTCGAACAGTTCACGGGCCACCTGCACAAGCGTACCGAACCAAACGCCAGGCGGACCATTAAGAGTAGCTGAGCTTGCCAAATACGCCTTTGGCAAGCCAAAGGCATCGAAAGGCATGGCACTGAGCGAGGCAATCACACGACCTCACTCATCCACGATCATCTGCCCATGGTTGAGGAGCGAACAGGGAGGTCGGCATATTCAGGGTGCGCCTTCAGGAAGATGCGCAATGCCTGTTCCTGTCTGTCGACCATGCAGACGCCCACACTGGGCGATGGCACCGAACAGCTGCCGAGCGCCAGGAACCCGCAATTCATGACGCCATATAGCGCAGCCGGGCGACTCTCGGCAGCGCAACCGTAAACCAACTCGCCCAGGTAGTTGACCTCGCCTTGTTTCACACTGAAACGCAGCGAGCCGGAATAGGGGCCCATCACTCCGCGTCGCGAACCCAACGAGGAAACTTCGTACTCGCCCGCAGGCAGCCAGGCCGAGTAGTAATCCTTGACCGCCCAGCCGAATCGTTTATCCGTATTGATTTCGCGAAATTCGAGCCAAGTACCATAAGGGCCACTGCCGACCATTGCGCCAACCACCAGACCGGCGTTTCTCTCCGAATAGACCTTCGAGCCAAGGCTCATCTCCTCGGGCATTGATGAGCAGCCTGCAATGATTCCCAGCAGAAAAACAACCAGCAGCTGACGTACACCGAACATCCTTCACTCCCAATCAATCGACGAATACCAGTGCACCGGTCCCGAGCAGCTCTGCTGGACGACCATGACACCGTTCATTAGGATCACCGCCCCGCTCCCCATGTATCAAGGGCGACACACTCCATGACATATATTCGCTCACTTCGCACGGCCGTTGCGCTGATCACCGCCGCAGCTTTGTCAGTCGGCTGCAGCTTCCATGGCTCATACCCCGACAGCACTGCGCCTGACGCAGCCAAGCTGCGCTTCATCAGCGACATGGACAGTGCCACCCTCAGCCTGCTCGATGCCGAGCACTGTGATGGTCGAACCACCGGGCTGCTGAACAACCTGTTCGCCGCCAACACCAAACGCCGAGCGGAAATGCGTGCGGCACCACCGGCAGATGCCAAGGCTTACCTGGAGATCCGTCTCGAACCAGGCCAGGAGACGCTTCTGCTCACAAACTCGGTGAGCACAGGCAGCGTGTGCGGCGGTGCATTCAACTTTACGCCGCAAAGCGGCTCGGAATACGAGTTGACCTTCAACTACGCTGGCAGCAAGTGTGTGTCGGCGCTCAAGCGCCTGGACCAGGTTCAGGGCAAGGTCGTCCGCACAAACGTCATTCTGGTTAACAAAGGTCTTCCCAGTTGTGCCGGGCGCAACGCCCTGTTCCCGAAGGCTCCCGAGACATTGCCCGACACGCCGGAGCGCGCCGCGCTGATCGATCGAATCATCGACGAGAGCATCATCGAGAAGATGAAGGCTGGCGCTGAGGACAATACCGAGAAAGCGGGCAAGGACGAATCGATCGAGAAAAACATCGTCGAGCGCAAGGCGCAGATCGGCTTCGCCTTGCCGGAAACTTACTGGACCGAATATCGCGACAGCATGGAACGCTTTGCACGTGACGTCTCGCTGCAGAAGAGTCGAGCCCTGCAACGCTACAAAGACGACTATCGAACGCGCTTGCGCCAACTCGATACAGAGCAGATCAAGGAGCTGGCGCCTGATAGCGAAACGGCCGACCTGGGCAAGATGCTCACCACCAACAACCTGATGCTGCAACATTACGAGCGCGTGAGCAGGGACTTGATAAGGGAAGCCCTCAGCGAGCACATAAACCGGATGGCAGACCTAGATCGACGCTATTCCGTATGTGAGCGTTTCCCCAAATGCTGGAAAAATTGATGCCCCGCTCCGGCTGTCGACGGATGGCCTGCGTGCCTGGGCTACCGCCCACTGCTGGAGCGAACACCCCGCTACTTCGGATACGCCTCCAGCAATTCATCCGGAGTCAATGACCGGCCTTGCCAGAAAAACGGCACGGGCCACAGCTGCTGGTCGATTTGCGCGTCCCGCCACAAGTCGGCGAAACACCTGCCATTGCCCGAATGCCGTACCTCTGGCGCCAGCAGCGCCAGGGGCCAGAGGACGAAGGCATTGCGCAGGATTTCCATGCGCGGCAAGACCAGCCCATTGAAATCGCCGTGCAGATCACCAAAGGTCAATACGTCGATATCCAGGGGCAGCCCCTTGCGATCCGGCGCATAGCGACCATTGTCGGCTTCGATGAATTTCAGACGGCGGTCGAGCTCCGTCAGCTCGGACTCGCAATGGCCCATGACCACCAGATTGTAGAAATTGTCACCCTTGTAGCCAACCGCCAGGCTTTCGAAAACCGGCGAGCAGCGCATACCGACCAGCAGCGAGGAAAGCGCGTCCAGGCCGGCCGTCAGGTGTTTCTCGCGCTCGACATTGCTGCCCAGCCCAAGCAGAACCGGCGTCAGCGACATCCGCGTTCGATCTCCACGCCGAGCCCACGAGCCCTGGGATTGACCCCAGGCTTGATCACCTTGAGACGCACCCAGGGAATGCCGAACTCCGTCATCAGGCAGGCGGCCAGCCGTTCGGCGAACGTCTCCACCAGTTCGAAGCGCGAAGCCTGGGCGAATGCATCGATCCGGGCGATGACACAGGCGTAGTCCAGCGCCTTGTCCAGCTCATCGTTCTGCGCCGCGGGGCGGATATCCCAGCCAAGGGCGAGATCCAGGTGCAGGCACTGACGGATACCGCGCTCCCAGTCGTAGGCGCCGATCAGTGTGTCGACCTCCAGCCCTTCGATAAATACTGTATCCAACTCAACTCTCCTGCGGCACGACAAGCACGCGGCACACCGCTAGACTCAGAGGCTCACCGCCCCGGATAGATCTTAATGTTCTGGCTACTGGCACTGCTCGCTTACCTTCTCGGCTCGCTGTCATTCGCCATCCTGCTCAGCCGCAAGGCCGGCATGCCCGACCCGCGTGCCCTCGGCTCGGGCAACCCCGGCGCCACCAACATGCTGCGCGTGGCCGGCAAGCGCCTGGCCATCTGGACCCTGCTCGGCGACCTGTTCAAAGGTCTGCTGCCCGTACTGCTTGCCGCAAGGCTGGACTTTTCGCTCCAGCAGCAAGCCTGGATCGGCCTGGCAGCGGTATTCGGACACCTCTACCCGTTGTACTTCCACTTTCGCGGCGGCAAAGGCGTCGCCACCTCCGCCGGGGCCTTGCTCGGGCTCTATCCGCCCGCAGCTCTGCTGGCGATCATCGCCTGGCTACTGACCTTGCGCCTGACCCGCACCAGCTCCCTGGCCGCACTCACGGCGCTGCCCGTGTGCCTGCCACTGCTGGCCTGGCAGCAACCCGAAGCCTTGCTGCCCATGAGCCTGCTGGCCTGCCTGGTCGTCTGGCGGCATCGCAGCAACCTGCATGACCTGCTGGCCGGGCGCGAACGGCACTTCTGAGTCGCCCAAAGGTGCGCTACTCCAGTCCAGACCCTACGGGTGAGCAGAACACGCGGGCAACTCATCCATCGGCCAGCGCGCCTGCACACTGATTTCCGGCCCGTCATGCTGCCCGGCCAACAGGCGCTGGCAACCGGCATAAGCGATCATCGCACCGTTATCCGTACAGAAGCGCGGCCTGGCGTAGAACACCTTGCCACCCAGATCGCTCAGCATGCTCTCCAGCGCCAGGCGCAACGACTGGTTGGCACTGACGCCACCCGCGATCACCAGACTTTTCAGCCCAGCCTGCTTGAGCGCACGGCGGCATTTGATGACCAGCGTCTCGACCACTGCCTGCTGGAATGCCAGGGCGACATCGCTGCGCGTCTGTTCGCTATCGTCGCCGGCATTTCGGCACTGCTGCCAGGTATTCAGGGTAAAGGTCTTCAGACCGCTGAAGCTGAAATCCAGGCCCGGACGGTCCGTCATCGGCCGTGGAAACGTGAAGCGTCCCGGCGTGCCTTGTTCGGCCAGCACCGCGATCTCGGGGCCGCCCGGATAGCGCAACCCCATCAGTTTGGCGGTCTTGTCGAAGGCCTCGCCCGCAGCATCGTCCAGCGACTCGCCCAGCAGTTCGTAGTGACCGATGCCCTCGACCCGGACCAACTGCGTATGCCCGCCGGAAACCAGCAGCGCCACGAACGGAAACGCCGGGGGCTGCTCCTCCAGCATCGGCGCCAGCAGATGCCCTTCCATGTGGTGCACGCCGACCGCCGGCACGCCCCATGCGAAGGCCATCGCCTGGGCGCAGGAGGCGCCCACCAGCAATGCACCGACCAGACCCGGACCCGCCGTATAGGCGATCGCGTCGATATCCGTAGGGAGTCGTCCGGCTTCGTCCAGCACCTGGCGGATCAGCGGCAGCATGCGTTTCACATGGTCACGCGAGGCCAGTTCCGGCACCACACCGCCGTAGACCCGGTGCAGGTCGATCTGGCTGAACAGCGCATCGGCCAACAGTCCTTGTTCGCTGTCGTATAGCGCGACGCCGGTCTCGTCGCAGGATGTTTCCAACCCCAGCACCAGCATGGGCCCGAACCTTCGAGGGAAGCGAATGAAGCCGCGCATATTAATCGCCCGGGCCGCACGCCGGCCAGCGCTTTCACTCACAGGCTTTGCATTCCTGGCGACGAGAAGGTAACATCCGCACCCCTGAAAACCAGCGTGCTTACGAGTCATTTGCCGAAGCGCGTTGCAACCGGTAATCAAGTGAAGGTAAGTCCTGGATGCCCAACGTAAAAGTTAAAGAGAACGAACCCTTCGACGTCGCCCTGCGCCGTTTCAAGCGTTCTTGCGAAAAAGCCGGTGTTCTGGCCGAAGTCCGTAGCCGCGAATTCTACGAGAAGCCGACCGCCGAGCGTAAGCGCAAAGCTGCCGCTGCCGTAAAGCGTCACGCCAAGAAAGTCCAGCGCGAACAGCGCCGCAGCGTTCGCCTGTACTGATACAGCGCGACTGACTGCAATCGAAGCCCGGCCTTGCCGGGCTTTGTGCATCGATAAGACTCCGCTTCGCCGAAGGCGAATGACCGGAGTCTTTTTCGTTTCCGCCCGAAACACCGCAAGCGTATCCTGCACCCCATGGCCGGCCTGATCCCCCAATCCTTCATCGATGATCTGCTCAACCGCTCCGATATCGTGGACGTGGTCGGCTCACGCATCCAGTTGAAGAAGGCCGGCAAGAACTACATGGCCTGCTGTCCTTTCCACAAGGAAAAGACACCGTCCTTCAGCGTCAGCCCGGACAAACAGTTCTACTACTGCTTCGGCTGCGGCGCGGGCGGCAACGCCCTCGGCTTCGTCATGGACCACGACAACCTCGAATTCCCCGAGGCGGTCGAGGAGCTGGCGCGTCGCGCCGGAATGGAAGTACCTCGCGAGGAAAGCGGTCGCGGCAATCGCCCACGCCAGCCGACCGACTCGCCGCTCTACCCGCTGCTGTCGGCCGCAACCGACTTCTATCGCCAGGCCCTCAAGGGGCACCCTGCGCGCAAGGCCGCCATCGACTATCTCAAGGGCCGTGGCCTGTCCGGCGTCATCGCCCGCGACTTTGCCCTTGGCTTCGCCCCGCCCGGCTGGGACAACCTGATGAAACACCTGGGCGGCGACGCCCTGCAGCAAAAGGCCATGATCGATGCCGGCCTGCTGATCGAGAACGCCGACAGCGGCAAGCGCTACGACCGCTTCCGCGACCGCATCATGTTTCCCATCCGCGACAGCCGTGGGCGTGTGATCGCCTTCGGCGGGCGCGTGCTGGGCGATGACAAGCCCAAGTACCTCAACTCGCCGGAAACCCCGGTCTTCCACAAAAGCCAGGAACTCTACGGCCTGTACGAAGCGCGCCAGGCCAACCGCGATCTCGATGAAATCATCGTGGTGGAAGGCTACATGGACGTCATCGCCCTCGCCCAGCAAGGCCTGCGCAACGCCGTGGCCACCTTAGGTACA
This sequence comes from Pseudomonas sp. ABC1, assembly GCF_013395055.1. Lineage (NCBI taxonomy): Bacteria > Pseudomonadati > Pseudomonadota > Gammaproteobacteria > Pseudomonadales > Pseudomonadaceae > Pseudomonas > Pseudomonas sp. ABC1. The sequence goes on along the minus strand of NZ_CP058349.1, from coordinate 3,162,735 downwards.
GCCACCAGCGAGGAACACCTCAAGCGCCTGTTCCGCCTGACACCCAGCGTACTGTTCTGTTTCGACGGTGACGCAGCAGGCCGCAAGGCCGCCTGGCGCGCACTGGAGGCCACACTTTCAAGCCTGCAGGACGGCCTGCGCGCCCGCTTCCTGTTCCTGCCCGAAGGCGAAGACCCGGACAGCCTGGTGCGCAGCGAAGGCCACGAAGCCTTCCTCGCCCGCATCCAGCAACAGGCCCAACCGCTGGCCGACTACCTGTTCCAGCAACTGGCCGAAGAAGCCGATCCGCGCTCCCTGGAGGGCAAGGCACACCTGGCCGCCCTCGCCGCCCCCCTGATCGACAAGGTCCCCGGCAGCAACCTGCGCGCCCTGATGCGCCGGCACCTCAAGGAACTCACCGGCCTGGAAGGCGAAGCCGCGCCCAGCATCGCCACAGCCCCCGGGCACGAAGACCACCCGCCGTACGACCACTACGAGCCAGCCTACCCCGCCACCGACGCACCACCGGATTTCTACCAGGACACCAGCTGGCAGGGCGACACGCCGCCACGCAAAGGCAAGAACAAAGACTGGAAAACCGAACGCGTGCGCAACACTCGACGCGAAGAGCGCCCACCTCGCCAGCCACGCACACCCACCAGCGTCGAACCACCGACGCTCACAGCGCTGCGCACACTCCTGCACCACCCGCAGCTGGCTCAGCGCGTGGAAGAAGTCAGCCACTTCGCCGGCGAGGACGACACCTACGCACAACTGCTCGTCGCCCTCCTCGGCACCCTGCAGAAAGCCCCCGGCCTGCGCAGCCTGCAACTGATCGCACGCTGGCACGGAACGGAACAGGGCAGGCTATTGCGCGCCCTGGCGGAGAAGGAGTGGCTGATTTCCAGCGAGAACCTTGAACAACAGTTTTTCGACACCATAACCAGCCTTGCAGCCAGACAACGCGAGCGCAGCCTGGAGAACCTGCTCCGCAAGGCGCGACAGGGTGAACTTAATGGCGAAGAAAAAGATCAACTGCGCAACCTGCTCAGTCGCGCCCCCTGAATCGGAAACACTCCGACAGAAAACCTGGCGATAGCCAGCGCAGCATGACCGGATCGGCGCAAGAACCTGCCGATCCCGCACGAACGAGCATTTAAGAACGATTTTCAACACGGGCAGGCCCTCATTCACAAGCCTGCCAAACTGGCGAAGAAGCGCCTGTCTGAGGTATAATCCTCGGCTTGTTTTCAGCCCGCCAGAACCATGAGTGGATAGGGTTATATGTCCGGAAAAGCGCAACAGCAGTCTCGTCTGAAAGAGTTGATCCAACGCGGTCGTGAGCAGGGTTACCTGACTTACGCGGAGGTCAACGATCACCTGCCGGAGGATATTTCCGATCCGGAACAGGTGGAAGATATCATTCGCATGATCAACGACATGGGGATCAATGTATTCGAGGTCGCCCCGGATGCAGATGCCCTGTTGCTGGCCGAAGCCGACACAGATGAAGCCGCCGCCGAAGAAGCAGCCGCCGCACTGGCCGCTGTCGAAACCGATATCGGCCGCACCACCGACCCGGTACGCATGTACATGCGTGAAATGGGTACCGTGGAATTGCTGACCCGCGAAGGCGAAATCGAAATCGCCAAGCGTATCGAAGAAGGTATCCGCGAAGTCATGGGCGCCATCGCCCACTTCCCCGGCACGGTCAGCAGCATCCTCGCCGACTATGAGCGCGTGACCACCGAAGGTGGCCGCCTGTCCGACATCCTCAGCGGTTACATCGACCCTGACGATGACGGCGCTGCGGGCGCTCCTCAGGAAGCCGAACCCATCATCCCTGCGGCCGCCAAGGCAGCCGACGAGAAGGAAGACGAAGAGGAAGAGGACTCCGACAGCGAAGAGGAAGAAGGCGACGGCGGTCCCGATCCAGAGATCGCACGCCAACGCTTCGGCGCGGTTGCCGAGCAGCTCGAAAGAGTGCTCAAGGTGCTGAAGAAGCACGGTCGCGGACATGCCCAGGCCATCGAGGAGCTGCAAGTCCTCGCCACCCTGTTCATGCCGATCAAACTTATACCCAAGCAGTACGACGCCCTGGTCGAGAGAGTGCGTGAATCGCTCAACCAGGTCCGCGCTCAGGAACGCGCCATCATGCAGTTGTGCGTCCGCGACGCACGGATGCCGCGTGCAGACTTCCTGCGCCTGTTCCCGGGCAACGAGTCCAACCTGGAGTGGACCGACAGCCTGGCCAGCGGCAAAGGCAAGTACGCCGAAGCCATCGGCAACCGTCAGGACGACATTCGTGCCTGCCAGCAGAGACTGGTCGACCTGGAGCAACAGGCCCAACTCAGCATCGCCGAAATCAAGGACATCAACCGCCGCATGTCCATCGGCGAGGCCAAGGCCCGTCGCGCCAAGAAGGAAATGGTCGAGGCCAACCTGCGCCTGGTCATCTCCATCGCCAAGAAGTACACCAACCGCGGCCTGCAATTCCTCGACCTGATCCAGGAAGGCAACATCGGCCTGATGAAGGCCGTGGACAAGTTCGAATACCGTCGCGGTTACAAGTTCTCGACCTACGCCACCTGGTGGATCCGCCAGGCGATCACTCGCTCGATCGCCGACCAGGCGCGCACCATCCGTATCCCGGTGCACATGATCGAGACAATCAACAAGCTCAACCGCATCTCCCGCCAGATGCTGCAGGAAATGGGCCGCGAGCCGACCCCGGAAGAGCTTGGCGAACGCATGGAAATGCCCGAGGACAAGATCCGCAAGGTCTTGAAGATCGCCAAGGAACCGATCTCCATGGAAACCCCCATCGGTGACGACGAAGACTCGCACTTGGGTGATTTCATCGAGGACTCGGCCATGCAGTCGCCGATCGACGTCGCCACGGTGGAAAGCCTCAAGGAAGCCACTCGCGAAGTGCTTTCAGGCCTGACCGCCCGCGAAGCCAAGGTGCTGCGCATGCGCTTCGGCATCGACATGAACACCGATCACACCCTGGAGGAAGTCGGCAAACAGTTCGACGTCACCCGTGAGCGGATTCGCCAGATCGAAGCCAAGGCCCTGCGCAAACTGCGCCACCCGACACGAAGCGAGCACCTGCGCTCCTTCCTCGACGAGTGACCCCGAACCCCCGGCCAGCGCCGGGGGTTCTGCTATCCGAGGCAAGGAAAACCAAACGGTGAAACAACTCTTTATCGTCCTGCTCGGCGGCAAGCACCCACGCGCCAGCATCGAAGTGCACGACATCGTCATCGCCACCGGCACCCACCTGGGAGACACCCACGCCCAACTGCGCCAGCAATGGTTCGGCAGCCCGAAGGGCCTGCATATCGACGCCTGGATGCAGGTCGACGGCATCGACGGCTACCGCCTGCACTTCAACGACAGTTTGCCTGCGGCGAACGAACCTCGGCTGTTTCTGATCAACCTGGGCGGCTACCTGCCAGAAACGTTCGGCGAGTCCCATCGCTACCAACTGGTCGTAGCCGCGGATGCCACCGAAGCCAAACGCCTCGGCAAACAACGCATCCCCAGCGCATGGGCCAAACCCCATACCGACGCCATCATCGACATCGACGACTGCCTCCCCCTCGATTATGTCGACGGCTGCCACATCAACCTGATCCCCGGCCCGCACCGCCCTCCTCATTTCGAGAATGATTACATTCTCCTCGATTAACCACCCCGAACGGCTTGGCCTCGCTATAACTCGCCGTTATAATCCGCGCTTCCACTGAGGGCCTATAGCTCAGTTGGTTAGAGCAGAGGACTCATAATCCTTTGGTCCACGGTTCGAGTCCGTGTGGGCCCACCATATAAATCAACGATTTAAGCCCATCAGAAATGATGGGCTTTTTCATTTTAGCCATTTTAGTCCCCGCCTTAGTCCCCATTTCTCTTTCGCCCAGCTCCCCTCAAGCAAAGGGGCTATAATGACCCGCTAGGTCATTTCGCGACCTTCATATGCCCGTAGCTCAGCGCCCCACTCGCCCAGGCTTACCAGCATATTCGGTCGACTAGGAGCTGAGCTAACATTGAGTGTAGTGGTCAACAATTCCCGGACACAGGATTGAGTTTTTCTTCCGCAACCGCTGGTGGTACGAAACTGTTGTGCCGATGTGGTCTTGTCCAGTTGTACCAGTGCATGAGATAGCGACCGATGTCCTGCTCGGCCAACGCAGCCGTCATGTAACCCATCGCCGGCACCCACTCTGTTTTCAGGCTACGAAACAGACGCTCCATCGGCGAGTTATCATGGCAGTTTCCTCGTCGACTCATGCTCTGAGTCATTCGATAACGCCAGAGCCGTTGACGGAAGCTACGGCTGCTGTATTGGCTACCCTGGTCGCTGTGAAACAGGACGCCCAGTGGTCTGCCACGCATCTCGTAAGCCCTATCGAGCGCCTTGATAACCAGTTCCGCGTCGGGCTGGACAGACATGGCCCAACCCACCACCCTGCGGCTGTACAAGTCCAGCACCACGGCCAAGTAGTGCCATCGCACCCTGCGCCCAGATGTAGGTTATGTCACCGCACCAAGCTGTATTCGGCGCTGCCACGGCAAACTGGCGATTACCGATACGACGCCGCCGAGCCTGGTAAGCGTAATAACAAGATCGGGGGACTTCGAACACTGAGCACAACAGGTGAACTGGGTAATGCTTTGCCAACTGCCGAATCGACTTCAACGTCTGCGCCTGTGTTCCTCGGCCATCAAGAGCGCAGTGGCCTCCTTTAATATTTTCTTCTCAAGTTCCAGGCGGTGGATGCGTGCCTGAAGTTCCTGGATCGTCTGCTGCTCCGGCGTGAGCGCCTTGGCCTTGGGCGTAATGCCCCCTCGCTCCGACTGCAGTTGGGCGACCCAGCGGCGCAAAACGCTCTCTCCCACGTCGAGGGATTTAGCAGCCTCAGGGCAACTGTAACCTTGGTCGAGCACCAGGCTGGCAGCCTCACGCTTGAAATTCGGAGTGAAGGTACGTCGTTGTCTGTTCATCGAACACCTCGGTATGGCGATCATTCTCGCCTAAAAAGGTGTCCGGGATTAGTAGACCACTACAAGGGCTGGCTGACCTTCAAGGATAGAAATTCCATCCTGCCCCTGTCCACGCCGTCATAACCTGGTGACGCCATGGGTGCGGCGTCCTGCCCCCGCTGCTGAACAACCGCTCTTCAGTCTGATGAGCGTGCCACCCCAAGTTCATCGCCAAGGTATCTACCTGATTGCAGTAATCTAAGTAATCAGCAGAGCTCACCTTGTCGCCCACAATCAGTCGTAGCATACCGGGAGCGTTGTGGCGCAGAGCCTTGGACGCTGACGTGTAATCTTTGCGCACAGCCGGATACCTACCTTGACCACTCAAGATATGCATACTACGAGCTGTCCATTGATCCAAGATGTATGCATCCTGAAGCGGAGAGGCAAAAAACAAGATCTTGGTAAAATACGAAGGTCCTACCCCAGGCAGCAGCTTCTTGCCCCTGAGCGCTAGAAACGCTTCAAATCCTGACGCCCGGGTATGCTGACCCGCTCGTACAGCGGTACAGAGGGCTAGGCAGTCGCCGCGAACTGCCCAAATCCTCCGTCCGTTACCTCGTTGCATCCCCCCCAAGCCATGGTGCTGAGGAAACAGTTTTCCACCGAAACTGACGGACTCGCCCAAAGTGCTCTTAAGGCCGCCCGAGAAAGCGGTGTCTTCGACAAACCATGATGACGCCCGAGTCCTAGCTGTATTGATTCCGCCCAATTGTGAGGCGACGCTCCCACCCAGGCGCTAGGAGGCGTTTTGTTCAAATGCTGGAACAACAAAATTTGTGCGGGGTCGAGTGCGGGGATCATGGGTTACCTGAGTCTTCCTATCTTGGCCATCAGTATGCTACCTCCCTACGCGAGGAAGGCTACCTCTCGAAACCGAGAAGCGGCAATACTCTTCGTAAAAACCTAGGGAAATCCTGAAGAAGACTTCCCAAATCTGGTGAAATACGTCGATCCCGTTGCCCGAGTTTCCTGATGAAGCAGATGACCTTTGCCGAGGCCGAGTACGCCGGTAAGCGCAAGAAGACCCGCAAGGAGTTGTTCCTGATCGAGATGGATCAGGTGGTGCCGTGGAAGGGTTTGGTTGCCCTGATCAAGCCCCACTACCCCAAGGGTGAAGGCGGTCGCCCGGCGTATCCGCTGATGGCGATGCTGCGCATACATCTGATGCAGAACTGGTTCGGCTACAGCGATCCGGCGATGGAGGAAGCGCTGTACGAAACGACCATCTTGCGCCAGTTCGCAGGGTTGAGCCTGGAGCGTATTCCGGACGAAACCACCATCCTCAACTTCCGCCGACTGCTGGAGAAACATGAGTTGGCGGCTGGGATTCTGGCGGTGATCAATGGCTATCTGGGTGACCGTGGTCTGTCGCTGCGCCAGGGCACCATCGTCGATGCCACGCTGATCCATGCGCCGAGTTCGACCAAGAACAAGGACGGCAAGCGTGACCCAGAGATGCACCAGACCAAGAAGGGTAACCAATACTACTTCGGCATGAAGGCGCATATCGGCGTGGATGACGAATCGGGACTGGTGCACAGCGTAGTGGGTACGGCGGCCAACGTTGCGGACGTTACTCAGGTCGACAAGTTGCTGCATGGCGACGAGAACGTGGTTTGTGCGGATGCGGGCTACACCGGCGTTGAGAAACCTTCGGAGCATGCTGATCGGAAGGTTATCTGGCAGGTGGCGGCACGCCGCAGCACCTACAAAAAGCTCAATAAGCGCAGTGCGCTATACAAGGCTAAGCGCAAGATCGAGAAGGCCAAAGCCCAAGTGCGCGCCAAGGTCGAGCACCCGTTTCGCGTGATCAAGCGGCAGTTCGGCTACACCAAGGTGCGTTTCCGGGGGCTGGTGAAGAACACCGCACAACTGGTGACGCTGTTTGCGCTATCGAATCTGTGGATGGCACGCCGACATTTACTGGCGAATACAGGAGAGGTGCGCCTGTAATGTGGGACATGGTCGCAGCGAGGTGCTTGCGGTGGCCAGAAACACCGAAATGAGCAGGTGATCTGATCGTTTCAGGTCAAGTCGCCGCTTTTAAAATCGGCAAGGGCGGAAGTCGGCTGGAAATACCGGTCTACTTCAGACCTTCCCTAGATCGAGGAAAACATGGCAGAAAAAGATATAGACCACGAGATAGCAATGGCAAAAGTCTACAAAAACAACCCTGGAGATCTAGCTGCCATGATTACTGCCTTCATAAAAGAGGGCGCAAGCTTAGAAGAGTGGAAAATACTAATTCGCCAAATTATAGCAATTAGAACAACAAAAGGCCGCAACCAAACCAATGATCGCGACCGCGATAAATGAGATATTTAATCTCCCCCTCCAAAATTCAAAAGCCTCACAAAATTACTTACCAAAATTCACCCTTACGCTAATTACGCGCTGGCTATTTATTTGGCCGATTCTTGCCAATTGGGGATCAAACAGAGCTAAGTTAACGCCATCCCCGACCGAGCTTCGGTATAAAACCCCATCGAAACCGCAAACCTTCACATACTCACATAGAAATTGACTAGGCACATATTCAAATGCAGCGGATCGCGGAAGAACGGGCCTGGTTAGCTCATCACCTAGTCTCTCAAGAAACTCTATGTCGCTTCTGAGCATAGAAATCTCTGCTTCGTCGGACAATATAAATGGGGATACGCTAAGGCGAGGATGCCTCAAATCTATAAGTTTCAACCCAACTGGAATCTCATATGCTGCGATACAAGCAAGCTCTCCCGTGTGGGGCCTTATTTCAGAAATTGCAGTTAATTCAGTAGAGGCTAGATACAAGTAGGGTATACCGGCAGGGTTGGCCCTACCATGAGAAGCCAAATGCTTGGGGGGAGACCCCATCTCATTAGCAGGGAATGGGTCAGCACCACTTTGTATCCGAGCCCTGAACCAAAGAGCCGGAAGCTCATCTTGAGGCAAAATCAAAAAACTAAATAAGCGACTGAGACGCGACAGATTGATTTCGGTTTTTGGAAAATATCTGTTCTGATGAATTAACTCTTGACGAAGATCACTCCAGCGTTGAAGCGCATTCTCAGCAGCTAGATTAGATGACGGTTTGAATCTTTGCCTGACTACCTCTCCATCATCTAAAATATCGCTCAACAGCTCCTTAGAATGTGCGACATCCATACGTTCATGGGAGAATAGCCCCCAGTCATTTTTTAAAAGATCAACCAACCCTGAACCTGCGGGGTCGGTGACGTAGACCCCTCTGAGTAATTCGAAATGTTCTCTTAACTCCAGAGGCTCAAGCAACGGCTGATTTACGGATAGGCAGTAGCTGCAGTCTCCTGAACGTCTTGAAATTTCTGAGAACACGTTCCGCCTGAGATGCGAGTCACCAAAACAGACCGGGCAGCAGTACATATATTATCTTCCGTGAAAATAATTAGCCATTACTTCTATATGATGCTGCATGGACAATTTCTTGATGTAGCCTAGCCCTGGGAAATGGCCACGCTTATGCAAGTCAATGAACTCTTGCACCGCCCTCGTTCTATCTATCTTGGTATCTGGACTGGTAGCTTCAGCAACAAGCTTCCTTACAGCCTCTGCAAACTTTCCGGCGGGATCTGTCGGAGTCTCAAATCTATCAGATTTAAAGTGATGGATAAACATATCATCACCTTGATCATCATCAATAAAGGTTAGATGGATTGCGACAGCGTAAGCGGGGCCACCACCTTCTGAATACTCATCACCAACCATCAGAAAGTCGCCAAAGCCATCTGCGCCATCTTCCATGAAGGTTGTATGGAGATCAGAAAAAAACTCTACTTCTGGATGCAGACGATTTGCGCGTTTCTCGAACCCATCTTTGACTATGATCCGCTCAAATTCATTGAAGCTTCTTTGATATCTACGGTTAGTTTTTTCAAGAAATACATGAGCTACATCGTCATCAGTGGAAATCAGATTTAGGAGGTCTGCACCATCACGGAATCCAGCATGGATAAAAAGAACCCTCCGCCCATCGAGGGTTTCCAAGAGCTCTCTAATCTCTTCCAAATCCGTGCTTTCGCTGAGCAATATACCAGCAAACACAGCACTGCTCTGCTCATACGAGTCTTCTAATAACTCGAGGATAGAAGAAGAATCCCTTGAAAGCTCACCGTACTGAGGATTAACGACCAATACAATGCAACCACCAGCATCAATTACTGCATCAACAGTACGAACAACACCACTCAGCGACTCTTTAACTGGCTCGAGGATTGGGACAAACCCACGCCCGGCCATAATATCTGCACACTCACGAATTGCAATTAGATCATACTGCTTACCACGAAAATAAGGGTAGTACATGCTCCATTCATCCCCATTTCAATGCATCCATTAGAGGTGTATCCAATGCTCCGAGCAGATTTTCCTTTCCGCGTTTTTTCATCGGAACGGTCAGTGCAAAAACACTCAATGACCGGGGTACTTCCTGCAAGGACTCAGACATCTCAGACAAGCTTCTAGTTATCTTTAGAACTTTAACCATTTCATCATGCACCTGTGCCGAAGGTAGCCTAGAGAACTCTAACTCCAGCGCGTGATGCATTAGGGTATTAGGTAGATCTGGCACAGCGACACCTAAACGCTTTAGAATCACAGCCGCCTCTTTTTTTGTAATGCTATTGAATATAGAGACAGAATTAGTCCGTTCAGGATCGTTCACTCCTTTCCGAACTTTTGAGATTTGAAAACGCTCAGTGAGGACCGACACCCCGACAAAGTCTGGCACAGTATCTTGGACTGCCCTCAAGTGCTTTTCAGCACAAAGCACCGTGACTTCTGCAAACACTTCACTGTACGATGAGACTTGTGCACACAATCTATCAAGACGATCTCTCTCAGACTTAATCTCAAACGCATTTGAGGTTCCATTAAGCATCACGAGATCAGCCTTATTCCCACCTACTCTAAATTCATCAACGATAGAAGCTGTATTGAGGGAGTGAGAGCCCAGCAAGATTTTCTGAATGATAGCTGATTTATAAGCATATTCGTTCCGGAGGTCTGAGCGTTTCAAAAAATTGAAACACTCATCAAAGAATCTTCCGACACTCCATGGGCAGGTGCTTGCTTCGCGATAGATCTCATGCACCAGCCGCGCAAAAAGGGACGAGCGACCGTCTCTTACGAGTTCCCGAAAGACGGCAGAGGAGAAGATCCTCGCGATTGCCGCCTGAACGTGACTCTCTGCCTGCATGACGCTGTTCACCCCATCAAACTCTTCGATTATTCCTTTCTGACCAGCGGAAGGAAGCCCTATGCTGGTGTGGCCAGGATGCCATTATACCCCTTCCCTCATCACCTCGCTTCGGTACAATAGCGGTACGCTAGGCAGCTTGTCTAAATTTCGCTTACCTTCGCCAAACCCGCTTGCAGCTTGAGCTTGAGCTTCCTCCACCTTCGGTACCTTACGATAGGCTCCTGTTGGTTTGCGATCCGGCTAGGCGACTCATAATCCTTTGGTCCACGGTTCGAGTCCGTGTGGGCCCACCATCTTCAAAGCCGCGCATTGCGCGGCTTTTTCGTATCGGCTGCATGGGCGCATATTCTATGCAGCCTGATGCAACCGCACATTGAACAGATTCCCCCTGCTATAGCGCGCCAATGCCTTGGCGGCGGCCAGGACGCCGAGGTCTACCAGGGGTTCGAGCAGGATGACGCTCATATAGGCGAGGCCGAAGGTGCCGACGGCGGCCAGGTTTTCCGTGGTGAAGCCGTGGCCATAGAACGCCCAGAACGCTACCCAGGCGACGATACCGCCCTGATAGGCGGTGGAGAGTGCCAGTGCCTGTTTGTAGGAGGTATCGACGTAGGCGGTGCCTGCCGGAATGATGCGTTTGGCCAACTGGCTGATGGCCCACAGGGGCACCAGTAGAGTCGTGACGTTCATGCCGTACTGGGGCAGGTCGAAGGGCGCGAAGAGCAGGCCTTGCAACAGCAAACCGGCGGCCAGGCCGATGGCAGCGGCGCCCGCGCCGAACAGCAGTAGCAACGTGGAGCCGAGGATCAGGTGCACTTCCGAGACACCGACAGGGTGGTGCGGCAAGACCTCGAAGAAGCAGAACACCAGAACGGTGGTCAGCAAGCTGCGCAACAGCAGTGCAGTAGCGCCGCCATTGTCGCGGATAGCATCGCGTGCCAGTTTGACAGTCAGGCCAAGGCCACCCACTGCCGTCATGTAGCTGAGACCCAGTTTGGCGCCTTCGACGACGCCCGGTTCGATATGCATGTGATGTCCTTGCCGCGCCCACCGCGCGATCGTCAGGGGAAGAAAGCGAGCGTGATGCCCGTTCGAGCGGATGGCAGGTCTCCTGGCTCACGGCCTGCGCTTCGCTCCCTTCCCGGCTGGCAGGCCAGTGGCATATGAGCGTCGCTTACCGTTTACAGTTGCGGGGGCAGCCAGGGCATTGGCGTCTCATCGCCGCACCCTGTTCCCTTTTTACCGGCTCGCCACAGGCAAAACCGGACCATCGCGATAACCTTACTTGGCAACATTCTGAAAAGACAGGGGCGAATGGCCCTGCCCAGGGGCTTGCGGTTATCCGCCATCGCCGCAAATAACCATGCAGCATATGCACCTTATAAAACGATCTTAGACGTGCCTGGGCTAATGCCATTATCGTGCGCGCCTTGCGCGGCAGCCGGGTTCCGGAAGCCGATACCTCACACGAGATTCGCGCGCTGTTAAGGATGCCCCCATGCCGTTCGGCGATGACCTGCCGTTGATTTTTGTCGCCTGCCTGATGGGGTGGGTGCTGTTTGCGTTCGTACGCGAGAAGTGGAGCCCCGACCTAGTCGCAGGGATCGCGGTAGCGGTCCTGCTGGTCAGCCAGTTGCTCACGCCCCATGAGGTGCTGAGCGTCCTCTCCAACCCGGCGCCCGCCACCATCGCCTGCATGTTCGTGCTGTCAGCGGCGCTGGAGCGCACCGGTTGCATCGACACACTGGCCACCTGGCTCGGCGGGATCGTCGGTAGCAGCCCGACCCGCGTACTGATCGGCCTGACGGTAACCACGCTGGCGATCTCACCGTTCCTCAACAACACGCCGGTGGTCATCATCCTCACCCCGGTGGCCATCGCCCTCGCCCGCCGTGCCGGCATGGCCTCGTCCAAGGTGCTGATCCCGCTCTCGTACATCACCATCCTCGGCGGCACCATGACCATGGTCGGCACCTCGACCAACATCCTCGTCGATGGCGTGGCACGCAAAGCGGGTATGGAGCCGTTCGGCATGTTCGAGATCACCCTGCCCGGCATGGCCTTCGCCGCCGTGGGAGTGATCTACCTGCTGACCATCGGCCAGCGCCTGTTGCCCGACCGCGAGAGCCTGTCGCAGAAGCTGCGTCCGAACCTGGAACGCAATTTCATGAGCGAACTGCTGGTCCCCCACGACTCACCGATGATCGGCCTGAGCATCGCCGAGGCCCGCCTGAATGGCGACAGCGGCCTGCAAGTGCTGAAGCTGGTGCGTGACCAGGAAAGCATCAATTCCCCTTCGCGCGACACTTGCTTGCAGGGCGGCGACCTGCTGCTGTTGCACGGCCAGGTCAAGGACGTGGTGGAACTGCGCGCGGGCGGCAAGCTGGCGTTCAACCGGGGCGAGGATTTCGAGACCATCAGCAACAAGGACACCCTGCTGGTGGAGGCCATCGTCGGGCGCAATTCGCGTTATATCCATCGCCCCATGCGTGACCTCGACCTGCCGGCGCGCTACGGCATCGTGGTGCTGGCCGTGCACCGCCAGGACGAGAATGTGCAGGGCGACCTGGACGACTTCCAGTTGCAGTTCGGCGACGTGCTGCTGGTGGAAGGCACGCCCGGACAGATCAAGCGCTTCGCCGACAACGGCGACCTGATCAGCCTCAACACCGTGCAGGAGCGCGCCTACCGTCGTGAGAAGGCGCCGATCGCCCTGCTCGCGCTGGCCTCGGTGATGTTGCTGGCAGCTTTCGGCGTGATGCCCATCGAAGGGCTGGCGATCATCGCCGCCGGCGTGGTGGTCGCCACGGGTTGCCTGGACACCGAAGACGCCTACAAGGCCATCGACTGGAAGATCCTCAGCCTGATCTTCGGCATGCTGGCCATAGGCATCGCCATGGACAAGGTCGGCATGGTAACGCTCATCGTCAGTTACCTGATGGCCCAGGTGCCATGGGCCGGGCCGCTGTTCATGCTGTCGGCGCTCTACCTGTTCACGTCGATAACGACCGAAGTCCTGTCGAACAATGCAATCGCCGTCTTGATGACTCCGATCGCAATCGGCGTCGCAACGCACCTCGGCGTAGACCCTCGTGCCTTCGTCGCCGCGGTGATGTTCGCCGCCAGTGCCAGCTTCGCCACGCCCATCGGCTACCAGACCAACACTTTCGTCTACAACGCCGGTGGTTATCGCTTCAGCGACTTCATGCGCGTCGGCATCCCGCTCAATATCCTGATGTGGCTGGTGGCGATTGTCGTGATCCCGCTGGCCTGGCCGCTGGTTCCCGTCGCGGCATCCTGATCGGTCCAGATCATGGCAAGCCACTGCCATGATCTGGACGCCTGCCAAGCCTAGCCTTCGGACAACTTGCCCGGGCGTTCAGGCACTGTATCCGTAACCGCATCCTGGGCCATGGCCGCCCGCTCATCCTGCTGCTCGCGTTCCTGGGTGGCCTGCACCAGTTCCTCGGTCACACGGATTTCCGCGCCAACCGGTGACATCTGCGCGGCAGGCTCGAACGGCGCGACAGGGATGGGAGCCGGATGCGCCTTGCGACGCCAGAGGAAGAAGACTGCCAAGGCCAGGTTAAGCACGAAGAATGACCAGAACAGGCCATTTTCGCCGACGTGATTCATCACCGGCGCAATGATCAGCGGGCTGATGGCCGAACCGACGGAGTTGATCAGCAGCAACCCCTGGATCATCCGCACCAGTTCATCCGTCGCAGCGCCATCCGCCGAGTGGCTGACCGCCACCGGATAGAGCGCGAAGATACCGCCGCCCAGCAGGAAGAGCAGCACCATCAGCAGGATCTGGTTATCCGGCAACAGCAGTATCAACAGCGAAAGCACGGCACAGAAAATACTCAGCGCCACCAGCACCACTTGCCGGCTCTGTTTGTCCGACCAGCGCCCGACCGGGTACTGCAACACCATCGCACCGAAGATGACGCTGGCCATCAGTTGCCCGACCTGACTGACGCTCATACCGACGCGCTGCAGGTAGATCGGCAGCAAGGTGTAAACCGCCGCGATGGCGATGCCGGAGCCGAAGCAGCCGATCACCCCTGAAGGCGTCATACGCAGCAGGTGCCGGGGTGACAGCGGCTCGATGCGGCCTACTTCCGGCGAAACCCGGGGCAGGATCACCATCGGCAGCACCGACAGCGAACCCAGCATGCCCGCCACCATGAAGGGCGCCATCGCCCCCCAGGAATCGATCAGCCCCAGCTTCATCTGCCCGAGCATCCCCGAGCCATACAACGCGATCATGTAGATCGCCAGCAGGCGGCCACGCATCTTCTGGTCGCCAGCCAGCAGCAGCCAGCTCTCGACCACGAGGAAGATGCCGACGATCGCCCAACCGTTGATCAGGCGAAACAGGAACCAGGCCCAAGGTTCGAAGAACAACCCTTGCAGCAGGAAGGTCACTGCGGTCAGCGAGGCGAAGCTGCTGTAGGCACGGATATGCCCGATGCGGCTGATCAACCGATCACCGAACATCGAACCCAGGGCCAGGCCGATGAAATAGGACGATGACACGGCACCGATGACGGTGTCCGAGACACCGGACGCATCGAGGCGCAATGCAGTCAACGAGGAAATGAACCCATTGCCGAGACTGACGATGAACAGTCCCAGCAAAGGCCCCAACACTAACGCGAACAACTGCCGAGACACGATGGCCTCTCCTGACAGGAATGATGGATGGATTACGGCATGACGGTGGGCGTCGACGTCATCGGGAGCCTGGCAATTCCATGGAGGAATGCTGCCCGATTGACGGGCGGCAATGATACGACTGCCATTGTATGAATGACAGCGCTCACGGAGGCTCTACGGCGCATGTCTGACGACTGGTGCAGGGATGATCCGGCGCCTGCCTCTGTATGTTCCAGGTAAAACTTCCTGGCCCCTGACATACACTCCTGTACGCCTACTGGAATGAAGCCATGCATCAGGATGCCAACCCCATGACCATCGACCAGAATCCACTCCTCGCCCCTGTTCGTGCCGTTTGCTTCGACTGGGGCGGCACGCTGATGTCGGAACGCGGCCCCGCAGACATTCCCATGGCCCAGTGGCCAGAGGTCGCCCTTATCGAAGGCGCGCTTGAGTGCCTGCACGCGCTGGAGGGCAAGGTACCGCTGGCCATCGCCACCAATGCCTCGGCCTCGACACGCCCGATGGTCGAGGCCGCTCTGGCACGCGTGGGCATCGCACGGTATTTCAGTCATGTCTTCTGCTTCACGGAAATCGGGCACCGAAAGGACCAGGCCGCTTTCTGGCAGGTGGTGGCGCGCGAATTAGCGGTGCCGCTCGACAGTGTGGCCATGGTGGGCGACTCCTATGAGCAGGATGCCCTCGGCCCGAGCCGTTTCGGCGTGCAGAGTGTCTGGTTCAATCCCCTCGACCGGTCGCAGCCCGAAGGCAGCGCCACGCCTCAAGTGCAGGACTTGCCCAGCTTTTCGTCCTGGGTCCTGGCCCGGCTCCAGCCACAGGGCCTATAAAAAGAAGGCCCCGTATCGACGGGGCCTTGCAGCAGGAGCGGGCAAGCCCGCTCCCCGGTGAAGCCTCAGTGCCAGTCGCGCAGGTCCCTGTCCTTGGTCTCCGGCATCAGGAACAGGCCGATGAAGAACGTCATCACTGCCACGATGATTGGGTACCACAGCCCGTAGTAGATATCCCCGGTGGCCGCCACCATGGCGAAGGCGGTGGTCGGCAGGAAACCACCGAACCAGCCGTTGCCGATGTGATACGGCAGCGACATGGCCGTGTAGCGGATGCGTGTCGGGAACAGCTCGACCAGTAGCGCCGCGATGGGGCCATAGACCATAGTCACGAACAGCACCAGTACGGTCAGCAGCAGCACCAGCATCGGTTTGTTGATCCCATCCGGATCTGCCTTGGCCGGATAGCCAGCGCCACGGATGGCGTCGGTCATGCTGGTGTTGAAGGCATCGCTCTGGGCCTTGAACTGATCCGCCGGCAAGCCGGCTCCGGCGAAGGAGGCGATGGTGCGCTCGCCGATGCGAACGCTGGCGACGGTGCCGGCCGGCGCCGCTTCGTTCGAGTAGTTCACCGAATTGCGCGCCAGGAAGCCCTTGGCGATATCGCAGGACGTGACGAATTTCGCCGTGCCTACCGGATTGAACTGGAATGAACACTCGCCCGGGTCCGCGACCACGGTCACCGGCGACGACGCCTGTGCCTGCTCCAGCGCCGGGTTGGCGTAGTGGGTGATCAGGCTGAACAGCGGGAAGTAGGTCAGTGCCGCGACCAGACAGCCGCCGAGGATGATCGGCTTGCGCCCGATCTTGTCGGACAGCCAGCCGAACACGATGAAGAACGGCGTACCGATCAGCAGCGACAGGGCGATCAGGATATTCGCCGTGGCGCCGTCCACCTTCAGCGTCTGGGTCAGGAAGAACAGCGCGTAGAACTGGCCGGTGTACCAGACCACCGCCTGCCCCGCCGTACCGCCGAACAGTGCGACCAGCGCCACCTTGGCGTTCTCCCAGCGACCGAAGGCCTCGGTCAGCGGTGCCTTGGAGGTCTTGCCTTCTTCCTTCATGCGCTTGAATGCCGGACTCTCGTTCAGCGTCAGGCGAATCCACACCGAGATACCCAGCAGCACGATGGACAGCAGGAAGGGAATACGCCAGCCCCAGGCCGCGAACTCCTCCTCACCGAGCCAGGTGCGGGTGCCGAGGATGACCAGCAGCGAGAGGAACAGGCCAAGGGTCGCGGTGGTCTGGATCCACGCCGTGTAGAAACCGCGTCGGCCATGGGGCGCGTGCTCGGCGACGTAGGATGAAGAACGGCGTACCGATCAGCAGCGACAGGGCGATCAGGATATTCGCCGTGGCGCCGTCCACCTTCAGCGTCTGGGTCAGGAAGAACAGCGCGTAGAACTGGCCGGTGTACCAGACCACCGCCTGCCCCGCCGTACCGCCGAACAGTGCGACCAGCGCCACCTTGGCGTTCTCCCAGCGACCGAAGGCCTCGGTCAGCGGTGCCTTGGAGGTCTTGCCTTCTTCCTTCATGCGCTTGAATGCCGGACTCTCGTTCAGCGTCAGGCGAATCCACACCGAGATACCCAGCAGCACGATGGACAGCAGGAAGGGAATACGCCAGCCCCAGGCCGCGAACTCCTCCTCACCGAGCCAGGTGCGGGTGCCGAGGATGACCAGCAGCGAGAGGAACAGGCCAAGGGTCGCGGTGGTCTGGATCCACGCCGTGTAGAAACCGCGTCGGCCATGGGGCGCGTGCTCGGCGACGTAGGTCGCCGCGCCGCCGTACTCACCGCCAAGCGCCAGCCCCTGGAACAGCCGCAGGACCACCAGGATGATCGGCGCCGCCATGCCCCAGGCCGCGTAGGACGGCAGGATACCGACGATGAACGTGGACAGGCCCATGATCAGGATGGTGATGAGGAAGGTGTACTTGCGCCCCACCAGGTCGCCCAGTCGACCGAAGACGATCGCCCCGAACGGTCGCACCGCGAAGCCGGCGGCGAAGGCCATCAGGGCGAAGATGAAGGCAGCCGTGGGGTTGACCCCCGAAAAGAACTGCGCCGCGATGATCGCCGAAAGCGATCCATACAGATAGAAGTCGTACCACTCGAACACCGTGCCCAGGGAAGAGGCGAAAATGACTTTACGCTCCTCCCCTGTCATTGGCCTGGCCGGTTCATGTCCACCATCGGTCATTGCTACGCTCATGGCTGCCTCCACGACACCCTGTCGGCACGAGCGAAATCGCCCTGTACCCGGACGTCTTCTTGTACTTGTTCTGAGCGAAGGCTAGACGGGCCAATGAAAGTCATCACTAGACATTGGTCTAGTATTTGCGCGACGACCAAACTTCAACGGGGCGCAAGCCGCAAACGCCCGGTACAGGGGGCTTCGTCAAGGTTCATCCGGCCCGCCCGGAACGGCACGAAAACCCGCGGACCACCCCATATCCGGCACCTGCCGAGGCATATCCAAAGAACACTTCAATCTAATGGCGCTGCACCGTTATTGCTCTGAGTCATTGACCCATTGCCCGGGCTTTTCCATCCTGCATGCTTTCCAACCGCTCTCAGGAACAACAACAATGAAACCGGAAACCCTCGCCATCCACGCCGGCTACAGCCCCGACCCGACTACCCGCGCGGTCGCCGTGCCGATCTACCAGACCAGTTCCTACGCCTTCGACAGCACCCAGCATGGCGCCGACCTGTTCGACCTGAAGGTGCCGGGCAATATCTACACGCGCATCATGAACCCGACCAACGATGTGCTGGAACAGCGCCTGGCGGCGCTGGAGGGTGGCGTAGGTGCGTTGGCCGTGGCCTCCGGCGCAGCGGCGATCACCTACGCGGTGCAGACCCTGGCAGAAGTGGGCGACAACATCGTCTCGGTGGCCAAGCTCTATGGCGGCACCTACAACCTGTTCGCCCACACCCTGCCGCGCTTCGGCATCGAGGTGCGCTTCGCCGCGCACGATGACATCGCCGCCCTGGAAGCGCTGATCGACGACAAGACCAAAGCGGTCTTCTGCGAGTCCATCGGCAACCCGGCCGGCAATATCGTCGACCTGCAGGCGCTGGCCGAAGCCGCGCACCGCCATGGCGTGCCGCTGATCGTCGACAATACCGTGGCCACGCCGATCCTCACCCGCCCCTTCGACTACGGCGCGGACATCGTCGTGCATTCGCTGACCAAGTACATCGGCGGACACGGCAACAGCATCGGCGGCATCGTCGTCGACTCCGGCAAATTTCCCTGGGCCGAGCACAAGACACGCTTCCCGCTGCTCAACAGCCCGGACCCGTCCTACCATGGCGTGGTCTACACCGAAGCCTTCGGCCCGGCTGCCTTCATCGGGCGCTGCCGCGTGGTGCCGTTGCGCAATACCGGTGCGGCGCTGTCGCCGTTCAATGCCTTTCTCATCCTGCAAGGCCTGGAGACCCTGGCGCTGCGCATGGAGCGCCATACCGAGAACGCACTGAAGGTCGCCGAATACCTGCGCGATCATCCGCAAGTGAGCTGGGTGAAGTACGCCGGCCTGCCCGATCATCCCGAGCATCAACTGGCGCGGCGCTATACCGGCGGCAAGCCGGCGAGCATCCTGTCCTTCGGTATCCAGGGCGGGCAGGACGCCGGGGCGCGCTTTATCGACGCCCTGCAACTGATCACCCGGCTGGTGAACATCGGCGACGCCAAGTCACTGGCCTGCCACCCGGCCACCACCACCCACCGCCAACTCGACGACGCGGAACTGGAGAAGGCCGGCGTACCGCGCGACATGGTGCGTCTGTCGATCGGTATCGAGCACATCGACGATATCCTCGAAGACATCGCCCAGGCGCTGGAAGCATCCAAAGGCTGAAGCCAACCCAGTGCCACGGCACTGGGTCATTCATGCGGGCAGTGCGAGGTGTCGGCGCAATGCCTGCAGCGGCATCGGGCGGGCGAACCAGAAGCCCTGGCCGTAGGTGCAGCCGCAACGGCGCAGGTACTCCAGTTGCTCGGCGGTTTCCACGCCCTCGGCGACCACCTCCAGCTCCAGGCTGGCCGCGATCGCCAGCGCGGCCTGGACGATCGCCTGGTCGCTGGCGGCGGGCAGCGAACGGACGAACGAGCGGTCGATTTTCAGGCGGTCGAAGGCCAGCCGCCGCAGGCGCAGCAACGACGAGAAACCTGTGCCGAAATCGTCCATGGCAATGGTCACGCCCAGCCGCTTCAGAACCTGGATGTTCTCGGTGACCACCTGCGCATCATCCATCGCGCCCGTCTCGGTCACCTCCAGTTCCAGCCGTCGCCCAGGCAACCCGACCTCGGACAGAATGTCCTGGACCCGCTCGGCGAAATCCCGCTGCTGGAACAACTGGCTGCCGATATTGACCGCCACCGGTACATCCAGGCATTCACTGTCGATCAGCAAACGGTTATCCATGCAGGCCCGCCGCAGCACCCACAGGTCGATGGCCGGCATCAGTCCGTACTCGATGGCAACGGGAATGAAATCATCCGGCGACAACTGGCCAAGTTCCGCGTCCGTCCAGCGCAGCAACGCTTCCAGCCCGGTGATGCGCAGGTCATCCAGGGCAAGCTGCAACTGGTAGTGCAGCTCGAAGCGGCCCTGGGCCAGGGCGTCGCGCAGGCGTTCGAGCATCAGCACCCGACGCTCGGTGCGCCAGCGCATCTCCGGCTGGAAGAAACGTATGCAACCGCCTCCTTCGCCCTTGGCCTGGTACATCGCCAGATCGGCATCGTGAATGAGTTGATCGGCCACACACCCCTGCCCCGTGCAGAAACTGACACCGATGCTCGCATTCACATAGAGCGACAGTCCTTCGACGCGGAAGGCCTGGCACAGGCTCTCCAGCAGGCGTTTGCAGACACTGTGCGCCACATGCTCGGCGTTGTCCGGCGGCAGGCCGATCAGTGCCACGAACTCGTCGCCTCCGACCCGCGCCAGCAAATCGCCAGGACGCAACTGCCGTTGCAGACGCTCGGCCACCAGCCCGAGCAGCCGATCGCCGACCCGGTGCCCCTGGCGGTCATTGACCTGCTTGAAGCCGTCCAGATCGATGAAGATCACCGCACGCCACCCATGGCTGACGGGCTCGGCGAGCATCCGCTGCAAGCTCACCAGCAACTGATGCCGGTTGAGGCAGCCGGTCAGGCTGTCATGGGTGGCCAGATGGCTGATGTCGTCGATCATCCGCCGACGTTCGCTGATGTCGTGGCAAATGCCGACGAACAGCCGCCGTCCGCCGTGCTGCAACTCGGCGATGCTCAAGTGCAAGGGGAACTCGGAAGCATCCTTGCGCCGGCCCGTCACCTCCCGCCCGATGCCGATGATCTTGCGCTGGCCACTCTGGCGATAGTTCTGCAGGTAGCCATCGTGGGCCCGCGCCTCGCCGGCCGGCATCAGCAGTGACACGTTGCAGCCCAGCAGTTCGCCGGCGGCATAGCCGAACGTATCCAGCGCGGCCTTGTTCAGGGCCTGGATGACGCCCATCTCGTCGATCACCACCATGCTGTCGACGGAGGCCTCGAAGATGGCCGAACTCAGGGCGCCCAACCCCAGTTCGTCACGTTGACTGTCCATGCGACCGACCTATTCCTTGTCACCCATTGAAGCGCTCCACCAGTGCATGCAGGGAACAAGCCGTCGATGACAGCTCGCCCCCGATCTTCGACGACCGCTCGGAAATGACGGTGTTCTGCTCGCAGGCACCGGCAATACGCGTGATCTGCCGGGCGATTTCCTCACAGACCGAGGCCTGCTGGTCGGCCGCCGCCGCCATCTGCCGGGTCATGCCATGGATATGCTCGACCGCCTCGTCGATCCCGGCCAGCGACCGCTCCGTCGCGATCACCTGGGCCAGGCCCGCTGCAGACTCCTCGCTGCCCGAGCGAGCCACCTGCACCGCCTGTCCGGCCCGCTCTCGCAGCGAGTGAATGATCTGCTCGATGGCGCCGGTCGACTCCTGGGTCTTGCGCGCCAGCGCCCGCACCTCGTCGGCGACCACGGCGAAACCACGCCCTTGCTCCCCGGCGCGCGCCGCCTCGATGGCGGCATTGAGCGCCAGCAGGTTGGTCTGCTCGGCCACGGCGCGAATCATGTTGGCAGCCTGCTGGATCGACTCGGTTTCCTCGGCCAGCGCTTCGACGCTGGTGCTGATTTCCAGCACGCGCGTCTTCAGGCGCTCGATCACGGCCCGCGTCTTCACCGCATCCTCGCTGCCGTCGCTGGACAGTTGCGTGACTTGCCGCGCCTGCTCCGCCGTGCGCTGGACGTGGCTGGCCACTTCGTTGACCGAAACCGTCATCTGCTGCATGGCCGTGGCGACCATGTCTGCTTCGATCCGCAGTGCCTGCTGCGAAGCCTCCGACTCGCGCCCAAGCTGGTCGCTGTGCCCGGCCAGTTGCGTCGTCTGCCGCGCATAGTCGCCCAGGCGGCTGAGCGCTGTGCGGGTCTTCGCCCGCTCGAGGATCAGCAGCATCCGCAACTGGGCCGGCAACCCCCTCAGGCCCGTATAGGTGCGCACCGCCACGGCACTGGCCGGCACCTCGTCACCGCGCACCGCCAGCAGCGCGCGGCGCTGCATCCAGGCGGACAACAGCGGCACCAGCAGCAAGGCGAGCAGTGCCAGCGACAGGCCAAAGTCCGGGGATACATAAGCCTGCGCCAGCCACACCAACAGGCAGAGCGGCAGGCTCAGAAACAACCACGGGGCGAACGCGGATGCACGCTCCAGCAACGGCTCGGGCGCCTGCCCGGCAGTGAGCCTGGCATAGACGCGCTCCGCACGCCGGACCTGCTCGCTATCGGTGCGGGTTCTCACGGATTCGTAACCGATGATGCGGCCATTTTCCGTAACCGGTGTTACGTAGGCATTGACCCAATAGAAGTCGCCGCTCTTGCAGCGATTCTTGACGATCCCCATCCAGCTTCGCCCGGCTTTCAGGGTCTCCCACATCTGCTGGAAAACCACCGGAGGCATGTCCGGATGGCGCACCAGGTTGTGCGCGCTCCCGATCAGTTCCTGCCGCGCAAAGCCGCTGATCTCGACGAATGCTTCGTTGCAGTAGGTGATGTTGCCATGCAGATCAGTGGTGGTGATCAGATGCGTGTCAGCCGGAACAGCACACTCCTGCCGGCTTACGGGCAGATTGACTTTCATCCTGTATTCCACGTGCGCATCCCGCGCCCGTGGCTCCTGAAATGTTCATTGAACAATGGCCAGAAAGCTTAACAGACAGTCAACAAATTCGCTTAACAAATGTCAAAAATACGGTTACGCCAGTCATGGGCACACACCCGTAGTGTTTGCCAATGGAAAACATACGAATGAAGTTCGCCGAACGACTGCACGCCGCCCTGATAAATGCAGGCTACGAGCCCAGACCATCGGTGCTGGAACGCGAGTTCAACCTGCGTTATTGGGGAAAACCGCTGACGCTGCATGCAGTGCGACGCTGGTTGCGCGGCGAGGCCCTGCCAACCGAGGACAAGATGCTGGTACTCGCGCAGTGGCTGAGGATAGACCCGCAGACGTTACGCTTCGGCGATGAGGTGCCGGAGCGCATCGGCAGGGAAAACGACCAGTTGGCGGGCCTGGCCCATCAGGAGCGGGAAACCCTGGAAGCCTTTCTCAAACTTTCGCACGGGCGGCGCAAGCTGGTACGCGACATCATCCTGACCTTCGTCCAGGCCGAAGCCTCGAAGCCCTGAACGACCACGGGCGCGGAGGGTTCATCCCCCTCCGCGCCCGTGATCTGTCTCGTTATCACAACCGCCGACGATCAACCGCGCTCTGCGTTGCGCACGGAAATCTGCGTATTCAGCGTCCAGAAGTCATAAAGCACACCCAGACCGAACAAGCCCAGGGTACACAGGTAGAGGATGCCGGTGATCCACTTGCCCTGATACATGCGATGCACACCGAAGGCGCCGAGGAAGGTCAGCAGTATCCAGGCGATGTTGTAGTCGATATCGCCGCCATGG
Organism: Pseudomonas sp. ABC1; assembly: GCF_013395055.1. Taxonomy (NCBI): domain Bacteria; kingdom Pseudomonadati; phylum Pseudomonadota; class Gammaproteobacteria; order Pseudomonadales; family Pseudomonadaceae; genus Pseudomonas; species Pseudomonas sp. ABC1. Next base: position 3,138,983 of record NZ_CP058349.1, on the reverse strand, counting down.
AAACGCAGGCTGGCCTCGCGGTCCATCGACGGGATCAGGAACAGGTCGATGATCCAGCCGATGAAGAACAGGCCCAGGGTGAAGAACCAGATGGTGCCGGTCACCGGGCGGCCATAGTAGAAGCGATGGGAACCCAGGAACCCGAAGATCCACAACAGGTAGCCGATGATCTTGCTGTGAGTATCGCGTGTCTGCATGAAGCACCGCTCCGCTATCGATGGTCGTGGCTAACCGTGCCACTCAACGGCATGCCGTTCAAGGAGAAGCCGCTGAACGACCAGGGCAACGCGCCATGCCTGTCGTGTATTGCAGCTGGATTGGCAATTTTGTCCGTGATGGGCCGTAAACCGTTTGCGGTGCCCTGATGATATGTGGCGTCGCGAACCCGACCAGCCCCTCTACGCAACACGCATGAACCCATCCATGGGGCTCTTCGCCGACATCCCTGTCGGCGAAGGTTGCTCCGAGGGGCTGGTCGGGCTCGCGGCCAATACCGAGGTGACCATAGGAAAAGCCCCTACTCTGTCGCTCCCGCGCAGGCGGGAGCCTAGGTGTGCAAGGCTAAGGCCGGCGGGCTTCTTCCTACAGCCACCGCATAAGACGGCTGTGCGGGTGTCAGGTGGCGGGCTGCAAGCCCCATGACCACCCGCGCACTGCTCAACGAAGAGGCGGCGCCTCCCCATCGAGCTGCAGGCTCAAGCCCATGGCATCGCCACCCACTGGCTCGACACCGCGTTCCAGCTTGATCATCAGGCGCAGGTCATTGGCTGAATCAGCATGTAGCAGAGCGTCCTCGTAGGTGATCGCCCCGCTTCGATAGAGTTCGAGCAGCGCCTGGTCGAACGTCTGCATACCCTGCTCACCGGAGCGTTTCATAAGCTCCTTCAATTCCTGCACCTCGCCCTTGCGGATCAGGTCGGAGGCCAGTGGCGTGTTGAGCAGCACCTCGATAGCCGCACGGCGTCCCTTGCCATCGGCAGAGGGCAATAATTGCTGGGCGACGATGGCCTTGAGGTTGAGCGAGAGGTCCATCCAGACCTGATTGTGCCGGTCCGCCGGGAAGAAGTTGATGATGCGGTCCAGCGCCTGGTTGGCGTTGTTGGCGTGCAGCGTGGCCAGACACAGGTGCCCGGTTTCGGCGAAGGCCAGGGCATGCTCCATGGTTTCCCTGGAGCGAACCTCGCCGATCAGGATCACATCCGGGGCCTGGCGCAGGGTGTTCTTCAGCGCCACCTCGAAGGAATCGGTGTCGATACCGACCTCGCGCTGGGTGACGATGCAGCCCTGGTGTTGATGCAGGAACTCGATGGGGTCCTCGATGGTGATGATATGCCCGCTGGCGTTGCGGTTGCGGTGCCCGACCAGGGCGGCCAGCGAGGTGGACTTGCCGGTGCCGGTACCTCCGACGAACAGCACCAGGCCCCGGCGGGCCATCGCCAGTTGCGCCAGGGTGTCCGGCAGTTGCAGCGCCTCGATGCTAGGGATGTGGGTCTCGATGCGACGCAACACCATACCCGCCTGGTTGCGCTGGGAGAAAGCGCTGACACGAAAACGCCCGATTCCACTGGCATCGATGGCGAAATTGCACTCGTGGTGCTCCGAGAACTCACGGCGCTGACGCTCGTCCATTTCTGCCAGCACCATGCTTCGTACCTGCTCGGCCGACAGCGGCTGCGTGCCGACCGGCTCGATCCGCCCAGCGACCTTCATCGACGGCGCGACGCCCACCGTAATGAACAGATCGGAGCCGCCACGCTCCACCATCAGGCGCAGTAATTTTTCGAATTCCATCTGTTCGAATTCCATCATCGACTCGTACAGTCAGGGTGGGTATGGACTGGAAGACAGCGCAGGGGGCGCCGGATCAGACCAGGGATAGCGGTGCCGATCATTCAGGTGCGCGCGGCGCACCCTACACAAGGCCGTCGCCCACGGTATTTGATCGTTGTCGTAGCACTAGAAACCTTCGGGCGACTTGGCCTTTTCACGGGCACTGTCGCGGCTGACGATCCCCTTGGCCACCAGCGCCTTGAGTGACGCGTCCAGGGTCTGCATGCCCAGCGAGCCGCCGGTCTGGATCGACGAATACATCTGCGCCACCTTGTCCTCGCGAATCAGGTTACGGATCGCCGGAGTGCCGATCATGATCTCGTGGGCGGCCACCCGGCCACCGCCGATCTTCTTCAGCAGCGCCTGGGAAATCACCGCCTGCAACGACTCCGACAGCATCGAGCGCACCATGCTCTTCTCTTCCGCTGGGAACACGTCCACCACCCGGTCGATGGTCTTGGCCGCCGAGGTGGTGTGCAGGGTGCCGAACACCAGGTGACCGGTTTCCGCCGCGGTCAGTGCCAGACGGATGGTTTCGAGGTCGCGCATCTCGCCGACCAGGATGATGTCCGGGTCCTCACGCAACGCCGAGCGCAGGGCATCGGAGAAACTGCGGGTATCACGGTGCACCTCGCGCTGGTTGACCAGGCACTTCTTCGACTCATGCACGAACTCGATCGGATCCTCGATGGTGAGGATGTGCTGGTAGCGGCTTTCGTTGAGGTAGTCGAGCATCGCCGCCAGGGTGGTGGACTTGCCCGAGCCGGTCGGCCCGGTCACCAGCACCAGCCCGCGTGGTACGTCGGCGATCTTGCGGAACACCTCGCCCATGCCCAGGTCATCCAGGGTCAGCACCCGTGAGGGAATGGTGCGGAACACCGCGCCGGCACCACGGTTCTGGTTGAAGGCGTTGACCCGGAAACGCGCCAGGCCGGGCACCTCGAAGGAGAAGTCGGTTTCCAGCCGCTCTTCGAAATCCTTGCGCTGCCGATCATTCATGATGTCGTAGATCAGCGTATGCACCTGCTTGTGGTCCTGCGGCGGCAGGTTGATGCGACGCACGTCGCCATCGACGCGGATCATCGGCGGCAGGCCGGCGGAAAGGTGCAGGTCGGACGCGCCCTGCTTGACGCTGAACGCCAGCAGTTCAGTGATATCCATGGGACTCCCCAATTACATTCAAGCAGGTAGAATGCCGCGCAGACCCTGGCTGTACGGCGCAAAACAATGTCCACGATAGCGAAGAATATTGCAAAGGTGGTTTCACGCATCTGTGACGCAGCGCAGGTTTCCGCACGCGAAGCCGCCTCGGTGGGACTGCTTGCGGTGAGCAAGACGCAACCGGCGCATGCCGTGCGCGAAGCCCACGAAGCCGGGCTGAACGACTTCGGCGAGAACTACCTGCAGGAGGCGCTGGACAAGCAGCGCCTGCTCGACGACCTGCCCCTGGTCTGGCATTTCATCGGCCCGATCCAGTCCAACAAGACCCGCGCCATCGCCGAGCACTTCGACTGGGTGCACTCGGTGGACCGGCTGAAAATCGCCCAGCGCCTGTCGGACCAACGCCCCGCACACCTGCCACCGCTGAATATCTGCCTGCAGGTCAACGTCAGCGGCGAGGACAGCAAGTCCGGCTGCGCCCCCGAAGAGGTCGCCCCTCTGGCCGCTGCCGTGGCGCAGTTGCCAAACCTGCGGCTACGCGGTCTGATGACCATTCCCGCACCCAGCGACGACCTCGCCGAGCAACGCGCCGCCTTTGCCCGTCTGCGCCACCTGCTGGAGCGCGAGGACGGCCTGGATACATTGTCCATGGGCATGAGCCAGGACCTGGAAAGCGCCATCGCCGAAGGCGCCACCTGGGTGCGCATCGGCACGGCGCTGTTCGGCGCCCGCGACTACTCCGGCAAGCCCGACACGAATCAAGGAACCCCTGCATGAGCACTCCCCGCATCACCTTCATCGGCGCCGGCAACATGGCCGCCAGCCTGATCGGCGGGCTGCGCGCCCAGGGCATCGAGGCCGAGCGGATTCGCGCCAGCGATCCCTCTCCGCAGCAACGCGAAGCCATCGCCGCCCAGCACGACATCGAGACTTTGGCAGACAACGCCCAGGCCCTCGCCGACGCGGACATCGTGGTCCTGGCGATCAAGCCACAGGTGATGCAGGCGGTCTGCCGCGACCTCGCCCCGCACCTGCCGGAACAGGCGCTTGTGGTGTCGATCGCCGCCGGTATCACCTGCGACAGCCTGCAACGCTGGCTCGGTCGTGAACTGCCGCTGGTACGCTGCATGCCCAATACGCCGTCGCTGCTCGGCCTTGGCGCCAGCGGCCTGTATGCCAATGCGCGGGTTTCCGATGAGCAACGCCAACAGGCCGAACGCCTGCTCGGCGCGGTCGGCATCAGCGTCTGGCTGGAAGAAGAGCACCTGATCGACGCGGTCACCGCCGTGTCCGGCAGCGGCCCGGCCTATTTCTTCCTGCTGATCGAAGCCATGGCCGACGCGGGCCAGCAGCTCGGCCTGCCACGCGAAACCGCCATCGAACTGGTCCTGCAAACCGCACTGGGCGCGGCGCGCATGGCCAAGGAAAGCGACGTCGACGCCAGCGAACTGCGCCGTCGCGTCACCTCACCGAACGGAACCACCGAAGCCGCGATCAAAGCCTTCCAGGCCGGCGGCTTCGAAGCGCTGGTCGGGCAGGCGCTGAACGCCGCCGCCCACCGCTCCGCCGAACTCGCCGAACAACTGGGCAAATAAGGAGACAGCATGTCCGGACTCATCGAAGCCCTTGTCTACATCATCCAGACCCTCGGCAGCCTGTACCTGCTGATCGTGCTGTTGCGCTTCATCCTGCAACTGGTGCGCGCCGACTTCTACAACCCGCTCAGCCAGTTCATCGTCAAGGCCACGCACCCGCTGCTGCGCCCGCTGCGCAAGCTGATCCCGAGCATCGGCGGCCTCGACCTGGCCTCGCTGGTGCTGGCGCTGCTGGTACAACTGCTGCTGATGCTGGTCACCCTGGCGCTGATCGGCTACAACGCCCTCGGCCTGCTGCCGCAGTTGCTGGTGTGGTCGGTGATCGGCGTGACCTCGCTGTTCCTCAAGGTGTTCTTCTTCGCCCTGATCATCAGTGTGATCCTCTCCTGGGTCGCCCCTGGCAGCCACAACCCCGGTGCACAGTTGATCAACCAGATCTGCGAACCCTTCCTGGCGCCGTTCCGTAAATTGCTGCCGAACCTGGGCGGCCTGGATATCTCGCCGATCTTCGCCTTCATCGCCCTCAACCTGGCGGACCGCTTCATCATCGGCAAGCTGGCCGCCTATACCGGCCTGCCGCCCATGCTCAGCCCGTTCCTCTGAGCGTGAGCTTCTTCCGCTGGGATGGCGAGGACCTGATCCTCGTCTGCCACCTGCAACCCAAGGCGAGCAAGGACGAGTTCGCCGGGTTGCATGGCGAGCGCCTGAAAATCCGCCTTACCGCCCCGCCGGTCGAAGGCAAGGCCAACGCCCATCTGCAGGCGTTCCTGGCCAAGGCCTTCGGCGTGGCGAAAAGCCAGGTCAGCCTGGAGAGCGGCGAGCTGAACCGGCAGAAACGCCTGCGCATCCATGCGCCCCGACAATTGCCGGACCTGCCGGGGCTGGCACGTCCGGAGCGTTAAACCTCGCACACAGACGCTGTCGTATAGTGTCATCAGGACCGTGCACCTGGGTCCCTGCCTTCGCGGGGACGACGAGTGTTGAGGAAACCTTCGTCATTCCCGCGCAGGCGCACTACTGTCCGGCACTCCTTATGCAAGGAATAGCTGTCCCTGTCGTTGCTCGATTTCTTGTTTTTGCGCCTGTCGCTTTCGATAACGCTCAACCTCTATCTCTGGACGCTGTAGCAGTGTTGAGCGCACCTCCACCATAAACATCCACAGGCTCTTCTTTTCACCTGTCACCATCCGGTGAAGGCTCAGTAGCAGGTAGCTGATCAGGGCGCAGAGAATTTGAATGCGTACCGCATTTTCGCTACGCCCCAGAAACTGCTTGATCTTCAAGTGCTGCTTGATCCATTTGAAGAACAATTCGATTCGCCAGCGGCGGCGGTAAAGCTCAGCAATATCCGCCGCTGGGCTCTCTAGGTCGTTGGTCGCCAGGATCAGCGGACGATCATGCTCAGGGCGGTGGACGACGATTCGGCGTAAAGGTTTTTCATAGTGATTGATGCGTTTTCCACCAGGATGCCGGTGGGCAAACCTGACGTACTCATCCTGCAAAATCACGCCTTGTTCTCCGCTGCCAATCTCGCGCGAGGAAAGAACCTTGAGCCCCGCGTTGTACTTGAACCGTGTCACGAAGCGGGCCTTGTTCTCCTCCAGGCGGGCCCACCAGTTGTAATCGCAATAGCCCTTGTCGAATACATAGGTGGCGTAAGGCTCAATCTCCAGGCACTTGCCGACTTCAATATCGTTGACATTGGCGGCACTGAAACGGCAATCCACAGGGGCTGCGCAGTGGTTGGCGTACTGCACATGGACTTTGACCCCCTGAGTTCGGCGTGTTCGATCCGATAACGTCCAGTCGTCAAAGCCTGAGCCCTTCAGGGTGATGGAGGTCGAGTCCAATAGGTACAGCAGCTCTTTTGTGTCCCTGCGTTGTTGCCGACTGGTGCACGCCATCAGGTACTGCGCCGCTTGGGCGAAAACCTCTGGACAGCGTCTCCCATTGGCTTCGGCCAGTGTTGAACGCCTGATCGCAGACGTTCCCAAGTGATAGTGGTGATTGGGCTGGCTATTGAAGCTGGACTCGAGCTCACGCAGGCTGCCGGCCCCAGACAGGTGGGCGTATAGCATCGCAACTAGGTGATCCCAGCTTGTAAAGCGTCGGCTGTGACTGTCCGCGTCTTGCTGAACGACAGCGCGATCAAATACACCACGTGGGAGGGCTTTGAGTAGATCGTGGAACCGGCTTATTCTGAACACCTTGTGAAACCTGCGAGATTGAGTTGGCGCTCTACGGTTTAAGCCGTACTCCCAGGTTTCACAAGCCTTTCAACATCGACCGCAAAATTCGTACCGGACAGTAGTGCGCGCAGGCGGGAATCCAAGCGGTCGCCTTGGCACCGCACACCTGGCGCCCCACTCGTTTTAGTGGGGATAACACGATGACAGTACAGCAGCAGGCACCGCCCTTGGCCTGCGACACACCCGATCCCCCTGGACGCGACCCCACCACGCTTGCTGCTGGGGGCATCGCTCTTTAGACTTGCGCCCTTTCTCCGATTCGATAGCAGGGTCGCAATGCCCACTGCATTTCCCGAAGACTCCGTCGGCCTGGTCCAGCCCCGGGTGCTGCACTTCAGCGAGCCGCTGGCTCTGGCCTGTGGCCGCAGCCTGGACGAGTACGAACTGATCATCGAAACCTACGGCGAGCTGAACGAAGCGCACAGCAACGCCGTATTGATCTGCCACGCCCTCTCCGGTCATCACCATGCCGCCGGCTACCACAGCGAAGAAGACCGCAAGCCGGGCTGGTGGGACAGCTGCATCGGCCCCGGCAAGGCCATCGACACCAACCGTTTCTTCGTCGTCAGTCTGAACAACCTGGGTGGCTGTAACGGCTCCACCGGCCCCAGCAGCATCAACCCGGCCACCGGCAAGCCCTATGGCGCGGACTTCCCCGTGGTGACCGTGGAAGACTGGGTGCACAGCCAGGCGCGCCTGGCCGATGTGCTGGGTATCACGCAGTGGGCCGCCGTGGTTGGCGGCAGCCTGGGCGGCATGCAGGCGCTGCAATGGTCGATCAGCTACCCCGAGCGCCTGCGCCATTGCGTGGCCATCGCCTCGGCGCCACGCCTGTCGGCGCAGAACATCGCCTTCAACGAAGTAGCGCGCCAGGCGATCCTCTCCGACCCCGAGTTCCATGGCGGACACTTCCAGGAACAGGGCGTCATTCCGCGGCGCGGGCTGATGCTGGCACGCATGGTCGGGCATATCACCTACCTGTCCGACGATGCCATGGGCACCAAGTTCGGGCGCGGGCTGAAGAGCGAAAAGCTCAACTACGACTTCAACAGCGTGGAATTCCAGGTCGAAAGCTACCTGCGCTACCAGGGCGAGGAGTTCTCCAGCCGTTTCGACGCCAATACCTACCTGTTGATGACCAAGGCGCTGGATTACTTCGACCCGGCGGCTGCCCATGGCGACAACCTGGCGACGACCTTCGCCCCGGCCACGGCGGACTTCTATCTGATCTCCTTCACCACCGACTGGCGCTTCTCGCCGGAACGCTCGCGGGAGATCGTCGATGCCCTGATGACGGCGCGCAAGAACGTCAGCTACCTGGAGATCGACGCGCCACAGGGACACGACGCCTTCCTGATCCCGATTCCGCGCTACCTGCAAGCCTTCAGCGGTTACATGAACCGCATCGTCATCTAAGCCGAGGAGCGAACATGCGAGCCGATCTGGACATCATCCAGGAATGGATTCCCGCCGGTAGCCGGGTGCTCGACCTGGGCTGCGGCAAGGGCGAACTGCTGGCCTGGCTGCGCGACCACAAGCAGGTCAGCGGCTACGGGCTGGAAATCGACCCGGACAATATCGCCGCCTGCATCGAAAAGGGCATCAACGTCATCGAACAGGACCTGGACAAGGGGCTGGGCAATTTCACCAACGACAGCTTCGACGTGGTGGTGATGACCCAGTCGCTGCAGGCCATGCATTACCCCGACCGTATCCTCGAGGAAATGCTGCGGGTCGGTCGCCAGTGCATCATCACCTTCCCCAACTTCGGGCACTGGCGCTGCCGCTGGTACCTGACCACCAAGGGCCGCATGCCGGTGTCGGACTTCCTCCCCTACACCTGGTACAACACGCCGAACATCCACTTCTGCACCTTCGAAGACTTCGAGCGCCTGTGCAAGGAGCGCGACGCGCGAGTACTCGAACGCCTGGCGGTGGACCGCGAACACCGCCACAGCCTGGGCAGCCGCCTGTGGCCCAACCTGCTGGGCGAGATCGGCATCTACCGCGTCACCGGGCCGACCGCCCGCGACGTCCGCATCGCCACCTGACCCTGTAAGGAGAGCCACCCATGCCACGCATCGGCGCCCTGTTCATCACCCTCTGCCTGACCCTTGGCCTGAGCCTGCCGGCCAGCGCCGAACGCAAGCACAGTGTCGGCGAATACGACATCCACTACATCGCCTTCAACTCGGGCTTCCTGCAACCGGATATCGCCGCGGCGGCCGGGCTGGTGCGCAGCAAGCAGCAGGGCGTGGTCAATGTCTCGGTGCTCAAGGCCGGCAAGCCGACCCTGGCGCTGGTCAGCGGCAGCGTGAAGAACCTGCTCGGCCAGGAGCGCCCGTTGGCCTTCAAGCAGCTCAAGGAAGGCGAAGACGCCATCTATTACCTGGCGCAGTTCCCCTTCGACTCGCGCGAGACCCTGCGCTTCACCCTCAACGTACAGCCCGTTGGCGCCGAGCCGATCAGCTTCGGCTTCAATCAGGAAGTCTTTCCGGACGAGTGACCATGCCCAGCAACGATATGCCTTTCAAGGAACTGGTACTGGCCAGTCATAACGCCGGCAAGCTCAAAGAACTGCAGGCCATGCTCGGCGACAGCGTGCGGCTGCGCTCCATCGGCGAGTTCAGCCAGGTCGAGCCGGAAGAAACCGGCCTGTCCTTCGTCGAGAACGCCATCCTCAAGGCGCGCAATGCAGCGCGGATTTCCGGCCTGCCGGCACTGGCCGACGATTCCGGCCTGGCGGTGGACTTCCTCGGCGGCGCGCCCGGTATCTACTCGGCCCGCTACGCCGACGGCCAGGGCGACGCGGCGAACAACGCCAAGCTGCTCGACGCCCTGCGCGACGTGCCTGACGAGCAGCGCGGCGCCCAGTTCGTCTGCGTGCTGGCACTGGTGCGACATGCCGACGACCCGCTGCCGATCCTCTGCGAAGGCCTCTGGCACGGACGCATCCTGCACGCGCCCAGCGGCGAGCACGGCTTCGGTTACGACCCGCTGTTCTGGGTCCCCGAGAGCGCCTGCTCAAGCGCCGAGCTGCCGCCAGTCGAGAAGAACCGCCTGAGCCACCGCGCCCGTGCGATGACGCTGTTGAAACAGCGGTTGGGGCGATGATCATAGCCACGAGCGGCCAACCACAAGCGGCAAGTGAAGACAGCGACATCGGCTCGCAGCCTGTGGCTTGCCCCTTCGAGCTGCCGCCCTTGGCGGCCTATGTGCATATCCCCTGGTGCGTGCGCAAATGCCCGTACTGCGACTTCAACTCCCACACCAGCGGCCCGCAGTTGCCAGAAGACGAGTACGTCGCCGCGCTGCTGGCCGATCTGGATGCCGACCTCGCGCAGGTTCAGGGCCGCGAGCTGCGTTCGATCTTCTTCGGTGGCGGTACACCGAGCCTGTTCAGTGCCCATGCGCTGGGGCGCATCCTCGACGGCATGCAGCAGCGCGTACCGTTCGCGGCGGATATCGAGATCACCCTGGAAGCCAACCCCGGCACCTTCGAGCAGGCCAAGTTCCGCGATTACCGTGCGCTCGGCATCAACCGCCTGTCCATCGGCGTGCAGAGCTTCCAGGCGGAAAAACTCAAGGCACTGGGACGTATCCACGATGGCGACGAAGCCATACGGGCGGCCGACATGGCGCGTGCGGCGGGCTTCGACAACTTCAACCTCGACCTGATGCACGGCCTGCCCGATCAGTCGCTGGAGGATGCGCTGTACGACCTGCGCACCGCCATTGCCCAGCGCCCGACGCATATTTCCTGGTACCAGCTGACCCTGGAACCCAACACGGTGTTCTGGAACAAGCCGCCGCAACTGCCCGAGGACGACACCCTCTGGGATATCCAGGAAGCCGGCCAGCGGCTGCTCGCCGAACATGGCTACACGCAGTACGAAACTTCGGCCTATGCCCAGCCAGGGCGGCAGGCACGGCACAACCTCAACTACTGGACCTTCGGCGACTTCCTCGGCATCGGCGCAGGCGCCCACGCCAAGCTGAGCCAGGCCGACGGTCGCATCCTGCGCAGTTGGAAAACCCGATTGCCGAAGGACTACCTCGACCCTGGCAAACACTTCCAGGCCGGCAGCAAGGCGCTGGAAATCGACGAACTGCCCTTCGAATTCCTGATGAACGCCCTGCGCCTGACCAACGGCGTACCCAACGAACTGTTCAGCCAGCGCACCGGCCTGCCACTGGCCAGCCTTGCCAAGGCACGCCAGGCAGCGCAAGCCAAGGGCCTGCTGGCCAGCTCGCCGGAACGCCTGGTGGCCACGCCGCAAGGGCAACTTTTCCTGAACGACCTGCTACAGCTTTTTCTCGACTGAGGACACCCATGGACATCCTGCTCGACCTGATCGCCAGCCTCTCGCGCTGGAGCCGCAGCCACCTCTACGATATTTCCCTGGCCTTTATGGCGACCCTGTTCGTGCTGTTCGGCCCGGCGCTCAATGCCTGGGTACAGCGCAATATCGGCGGCCTCAATTTCCTGCTGCGCACCCTTTTGTTCGTCGTCTTCTGCGCCCTGGTCTACGGCCTGGGCATCGTCTACCTGACGCCCTGGCTGAGCAAAGGCCTGGCGCAGTTGAACAACTTCACACTGTCGCCAGTGCTGTTGCTGATGTTTCTGATCGTCGGGGTGATTGCGGATCGGAATTGAGGACGGATACACAGCCCCATGACTCGGGGAAGAGCATTCGAAAATCGCGGGAGACGAACAATAGCGATACCCACCAGCATTTTTGACAGCGGGTATCGCTACGCTCGCCTTAGCGATTAGAAGTCATATTTCACTGTCACCATAAGATTCCGCGGAGCGCCATATATGCTTTCCGCCCTGGCTGGACTGGTGTTGATGCTCTGGTAGTACTTCTTGTCGAGTGCGTTATTCAGGTTGAGCTGGGCATCGATCTTTTCCGTGGGTTTGAAACCAAGGCTCAGATCCACAAGCGTGTAGCCGTCCTGCTCGATATGGTAGGCCGTAGTTCCGTTGATACCTTTGCTGTATACCGAGTTCTGCCGATACAGAGCCCCGCCTACCCGCCACCGCTGCCACGCGCCCGACAGCTGATAAGTGGTTGAAACCTTGAACAGATGTCGTGGCAAGGCACTGTCGAACAACCGCCCCTCGTTCTCCGGATTGGCATCCTTGCGATATTTAGCTTCGGTGAAGGTGTAACCAGCCGCCAGTTGCCAACCTGGGGTTATGGCCCCTTGAAGCTCCAACTCGACACCCTCGCTGCGCACTTTCCCGGCGGCTTCAAAACAGGTGACGAAGTTGGCAAAACCGGGGCACTGGCTCTGGTCGTCAAGCTCCTTGGCACGATTCTCCTGATCGATGCGAAATACTGCGGCTGAGGCGTTCAGGGCACCGTCGAAATACTCCCCCTTGATACCAACCTCGTAGTTCGTGCCCTCAATAGGTTTGAGCAAACGGTTGCCACTGTCGAACGCGTTCTGTGGTTTGAAAATATCGGTGTAACTGACGTAGACCGAGTGTTGAGCATCTAAGTCGTAGATCAGGCCCGCATACTTGGTGATGTGCCGCGTAACCTTGTACTGCTCGTCGGACCAGACGCTTTCTCCTTCGTAGTCGTACCAATCCAGTCGCCCACCGATAATGGCTGTAAGCGGATCGGCAAGGCTGAAGCGTGCGGTGGTGTAGATGCCTTGCTGAGTCTCGTCGTTCTTCTGCAACCAGGCTTCACCCACATTGGGCTTGGGCACCACGCCCGGATTCCAGTTGCCGAGATCCATACCGATATGCGTGTAAGCACCGCCACCATGCCCATCGAAGAGTTCCTCACGGTGGTTGGCGCCGACAACCAACTCATGTTCGTGACCGAACAGTTGGAAAGGACCGCTCGCATAAACGTCATAACTGCTTTGATTATCGACATAGCTGTAGTCGCCAACGCCTTGGTCATAACTGCCATTGCGCAGATAGACCTTGGTGGCCAGGAGGTTCAGGCGCGCCCAGATCTTGTTGGCCGTCAGATTGACTTTCCAACCGTTGTCAAAGCGATGCTCCAGTCCGGCGAAGGCGAACGTGTTGTTCTGATCCCAGTAGTCCCAGGTGTTACCCAGGTAAGTGGAGCGCGACAGATTGAGATCGCTGCCATCGGCTGCAACCGGTATCCCGCCCCAACCCTTGGTGCTGTTGTCGTTCTGCATTGACGCGCCGAAGGTAAACACGGTTCTTTCCGTCAGCTCGGCCTCGAGAATTCCGTAAATGAGGCCGCGTTCCTTGTCCACGACATCCTCAAAGCTTTTGTTGTTTTCATAAGCGGTGACGATCCGCCCACGCAACGTTCCAGTGCTGTTCAAAGCACTGGAAGCATCCACATCAGTGCGATAACGATCCCAACTGCCAACACTGCCGGTGACTTTGATACGTGTTTCTTCGGTAGGGCGTTTACGTACCAGATTGATCGCCGCTGCCGGATTACCCGCCCCCTGCATCAGGCCAGTGGCGCCGCGCACTACCTCTGCCCGATCGAAAATTGCCAGGTCCGCCGATGCGATGGTGTCCTGAGTAAACCCGGAAACGGTGCTGGTTGGCAGACCGTCATACATGATGTTGTCGACTTGGAAACCGCGTGCATAGAACGTCGGGCGCTCAGGACCGGCCTTGATCAGGCTGAGACCAGGCGTACTCTGCACGACGTCCTCAAGGTTGTTCATCGCCTGGTCATCCATTCTCTGCCGAGTGATCACGGTCACCGACTGCGGCGTCTCTCGAATGGAAAGAGGTAGTTTGGTCGCCGTCTGCATCGCTTTGCTGGTGTAAGAGCCACTACCCTCGGTGTCCATCCGCCGGACCAGCGCACTACTGGATATCTGCGTCGCCTCCAGACTCAACGCCTCCACCAGAACCAGCGCATAGCCGCCATTCGCCTGTCGTTGCGCTTGCAGGCCGGTACCGGACAGCAGCCGCGTCAGCCCTTCGTCGACACCGTACTGCCCTTGCAATCCTGGGCTGCGCCGCCCATCGGTCAACGACGAGGGATAGGACAGCAGGATGCCGGCCTGTTGGCCAAAACGGTTGAGTGCATCGCCCAGCGCACCTGCCTGGATATTGAATTCCTGTTGCTGGCTTTGCGCCTGCGCCGATACGGATACCAGTGCAGCGGGCACAGCACTGGCAGCAACCGCCAGGGCCAAGGCGCTGCGTGCGAAGAACGTACGGGGTTTCATCGGTGTGGCCATCTGTGTCTTTCCCTCCCGAGCCTGGAAAAAATAATGTGGCTCTACCGTCCAAGTCTCGCGAGCGGGAAAAAGGGACCAGCCTTTGTGAATTATTTTTATTCGCGCCGGGGCATGGGGCACTCAGTCATGCACTTGGCTCCAGGCTGACCCAGTAACGCGTGAAATAGCGCGACCGCAGCCCCAGCGTGCTGGCCAGGGTTTCGATTGCCCGGTCCGTGTTTTCCAGTGGATAGGTGCCGGACACCCGCAGGTCGGCGACCGCCTCCGCGCAGGTCAGGCGCCCCGGGCGGTGCCGCTGCAGTTCGCCCAGCAGGTCGGCCAGGCGCATACCATCGGCGACCAGCATGCCTTGCAGCCAGGCCAGGTCGCCGGGACGCACCGCGCTTGACTCGCCCCAGCCCTGGCGGTCGAAGCGCAACTGCTCGCCGCTGTTCACTCGACGCGAATCCTGTTGCAGCGCCGGATACACCGCCACCGCCCCCTCGTGTACTGCCAGCAGGCTGTCGTCCGGCCACTGACGCAGGCTGAAGCGCGTACCCAAGGCCTGCGCCCGGCCATCGCGGCACTGCACCAGGAAGGGCCGGCCCGCGGCATCAGGCGCGGTCTCGACCAGGATTTCACCTTCGTGCAGGTGGATGCAGCGCTGCCGTGCGTCATAACGAACGTCCACGGCGGAACCGCTGTTGAGTTGCAGGACACTGCCATCGGCCAGTTCCATGCGCGTGCGCTGTCCCGTGCCGGTGCGCAGGTCGGCGGTCCAGGCTGGCCAGGGCGTGTGTTCGCGCAGGCCCCAGGCCGTACCGCCGGCGAACAGCAACACGGCGAGCGTGCGGATCGCCTGGCGCCGCTCGGGGCTGTGCGCCGGCGCCTGGGCCGCTGTGCTGAGGGTCTGGCGCGTCGGCGTATCCAGGCTGGAGAAGCGACCATGGAAGGCTTCGATACGCTGCCAGGCCCGTTCATGCCGAGGGTCGGCTTCGCGCCAGCGGCGCAGGGCCTGGTGCGTGCTCTCATCAGCCGCACTGCTCTGCAGCTCGACCAGCCACTCGACCGCCCGCTGGGCGATCTCGGGGGCGATGGGTTCAGCCTTCATCGGCGAAGAAACACTGCTGGCCAGCCTTGACGATATAGCGCTTGACGGTGGTCAGCGACACGCCCAGTTGCCGGGCGATGCGCTCCTGGGTCCAACCTTCCAGTTGCGACCAGAGAAACGCCTTCCTCACCGGTACCGGCAGGCCATCCAGCAGTCGGTCCAGCGCCACCAGGGTCTCCATCAGGATGGCGCGCTCCTCCAGCGAGGGCGCACAGGCTTCCGGCACCTGGGCCAGCGCCTGCAGGTAGGCCTGTTCCAGTTTCTTGCGCCGCAGGTGGTTGTAGAGCACGTTCTGCGCCACGCTGGCCAGGTAGGCGCGCGGCTGGCGCAGGGCCTCCAGCTCGTCCCGCTCCAGCAGGCGCATGAAGGTGTCCTGCGCCAGGTCGGCAGCATGTTCGGAATCGCCCAGGCGCTTGCGCAACCAGCCCTGGAGCCATGCATGGTGGGCCTGGTAGAGCGCGGACAACTGATGATGAGGTGGATCGACGGGCATGGCGGAGCAGCCTGGAAAAAGCGCGGATGGGAATCGTTCGCCGATTATTGGTGAGAGCCCGAGCCACTGGCAAGTCAAAGCCACCGGCAGAGCATCCTCGCATCACCCCAAGGCGGTGCGGCGCTAGATAGTTGCGCCCGATGGCGCAAAATGTGAATCACTGCTCAGCATGGAATCGCCATCATGCCCATGCTATCCCCTTCGCTGCGGGCCAGGGGGCGCCATGTCGAGGAAGCGCAGTCATGACCAGAACTTCAAGAACCTTATCCTCGACTATCCACGTCAGGCTCTGGCGTTCTTCGCCCCAGCCGAGTCCGGGGGCATCGACGCAACGGCCCGTATCACGCCGCTGCGCCAGGAGCAGTTGAAGGAGCGCCTGGGCGAACGCTTTCGCGAACTGGATGTTCCCCTTCTGGTGGAATGGCCGGACGGGCGACGCGAAGCCCTGTTGTTCGTACTGGAGGAAGAGAGCGATCCCGGCCGTTTCTCCATCCATCGGCTGGTCCACTATTGCACGGACCTCGCGGAGCTCTTCGATACCCACCGGGTAGTGCCCGTGGTGATATTCCTGCGCAGCGACCAAAGCATCGCATCCCGACTCCGCCTGGGCGGCGAACGCCACTGCTACCTGGATTTCAACTACCTCGCCTGCCACCTGAAAAGGATTCCCTGGCTGGAACATCGCGATAGCGACAATCTGGTCGCCCGCCTCAACCTGCCCAACATGCAGTGGAACGACAGCGAGAAGATCGACGTCTACGCCCGGGCCATCCAGGGCCTGCTTGCCTTGGAGCAGAATATTGAAAAGCGGCTGAAATACATCGACTTCGTCGACATCTACACTAGCCTTGACGATAATCAACGGAAAATCTACCAGTCACGCTACCCGCAGGAGGGCAACGCCATGGCCACACTGACCGAACGGTTGCTGGACGAAGGTGCCCAGCAAGGCTCCCAGGCCATGCTGCAGAAACTGCTCACCCTCCGTTTCGGACCGCTGGATTCGACGACTCTGCAGCGCCTGCGCTCCGCCCATGGCGAAGAGCTGGACCATTGGGCGGAGAACCTGCTGGAGGCGCAGAGCCTGGAAGAGGTGTTCTCCCGTCACTGAAGCCTCTATTCGAGGGTTGCGCAAAGACCACCGGCGAACGGCCATCTTCCAGCAGCCTCGGGTACAATGCACCGCATCCGTGATCAAGCCCCTCAGAGGTGCGCCATGCAGCCGTTCGCCATTGCTCCGTCGATCCTGTCCGCCGACTTCGCCCGCCTGGGCGAGGAAGTCGACAAGGTACTCGCCGACGGTGCCGATATCGTCCACTTCGACGTGATGGACAACCATTACGTGCCCAACCTGACCATCGGCCCGATGGTCTGTACGGCGCTGCGCAAGTACGGCATCACGGCGCCCATCGACGTGCACCTGATGGTCAGCCCGGTGGATCGCATCATCGGTGACTTCCTCGAAGCCGGTGCCAGCTACATCACCTTCCATCCCGAAGCCACCCAGCACATCGACCGCTCACTGCAACTGATCAAGGACGGCGGCGCCAAGGCCGGCCTGGTGTTCAACCCGGCGACCTCGCTGGACGCACTCAAGTACGTCATGGACAAGATCGACATGGTGCTGCTGATGAGCGTCAACCCCGGCTTCGGCGGGCAGAAATTCATTCCCGGCACCCTGGACAAGCTGCGCGAGGCGCGCGCGCTGATCGACGCCAGCGGCCGCGACATCCGTCTGGAGATCGACGGCGGCGTGAATGTGCAGAATATCCGCGCCATCGCCGAAGCCGGTGCCGACACCTTCGTCGCCGGGTCGGCGATCTTCAACCAGCCCGACTACAAGGCGGTGATCGACGCCATGCGCGCAGAACTGGCCCTGGCCCGCCCATGACCCTTTTGCACACGCTGTTCGGCGGCGAGCTGCCGCGCCTGGTGATGTTCGACCTGGACGGCACCCTGCTGGATTCGGTGCCCGACCTGGCCGCCGCCGTCGACCGCATGCTGGAGCAGCTCGGTCGCCCGCCCGCTGGCGTGGAGTGCGTGCGTGACTGGGTCGGCAATGGCTCGCAGGTGCTGGTACGACGCGCCCTGGCCGGGCAACTCGAGCACGCGGCGGTCGACGATGACGAGGCAACGCAGGCTCTGGCACTGTTCATGGCCACCTATGCCGACAGCCACGCCCTGACCCGCGTCTACCCGGGCGTGCGCGAATGCCTGGACTGGCTCGCCGCCCGCGACATCGCCATGGCGGTCATCACCAACAAGCCCGAACGCTTCATCGCACCGCTGCTGGCGGAAAAGGGCCTGGGCGACTACTTCCGCTGGCAGGTCGGCGGCGACACCCTGCCCCGCTGCAAACCCGACCCGGATGGCCTGCTGCATGTACTGCACGCCGCTGCGGTGGAGCCGGCACAGGCGCTGTTCGTCGGCGACTCCTGCAACGACGTTCGTGCCGCCCGCGCGGCGGGTGTGCGTTGTGTGGCCCTGAGCTACGGCTACAACCATGGCCGCCCGATCGCCGAAGAAAACCCCGCACGTGTGTTGGACGACCTGCGCGAGCTGGTTGCGTCCTCTCCGACGCTGCGCTAGTGTTGCCGTTCGATGCCCATCCCGCCAAAGAGATCAGATCGTGGTGGTTACCTGCAAGCAATGGATGAACGTGATCAAGGCCCTGGCCCGCTGGCGTTGGCGCGCCTGACATTTTCCATTGGCCGGCCTCCGCCGGCAGCCGCTTGCCGAACCCTGTACGTACCACACCCTCCGACCACGAGGCTGATATGACCCGCGAAGAATTCCTGCGCCTGGCCGCCGAAGGCCATAACCGTATCCCGTTGCATTTCGAAACCCTGGCTGACTTCGACACCCCGTTGTCGCTCTACCTGAAACTGGCCGACGCGCCGAATTCCTACCTGCTGGAATCGGTACAGGGCGGCGAGAAATGGGGGCGTTACTCGATCATCGGCCTGCCCTGCCGCACCGTGTTGCGAGTGCAGGGCCATCAGGTCGAGATCAGCGAAGACGGCGAACGGCGCGAAACCCATGACGTCGAGGACCCACTGGCCTTCGTCGAGGCGTTCCAGCAGCGCTACCAGGTCGCCCCGGTGGACGGCCTGCCGCGCTTCAATGGCGGGCTGGTGGGCTATTTCGGCTACGACAGTGTGCGCTACGTCGAGCGCAAGCTGGGCGACTGCCCCAATCCCGACCCGCTGGGCTCGCCGGACATCCTGCTGATGGTGTCCGACGCCGTGGTGGTATTCGACAACCTGGCCGGCAAGCTGCACTGCATCGTGCTGGTCGACCCCAGCAGCGAAGACGCCTACGAGAACGGCCTGGCGCGCCTGGCGCAGTTGCGCGAGACACTGCGCCAGCCGACCCAGCCCCGTTCGGGCCTGGGCTTCTCTGCCGCACCGACGAGCGAACCGGCCTTCCGCTCCAGTTTCAGCCGCGAGGACTTCGAAGCCTCGGTCGCCCGTATCAAGGATTACATCCTCGCCGGCGACTGCATGCAGGTGGTGATTTCCCAGCGCATGTCGATTCCCTTCGAGGCCGCGCCCATCGACCTGTACCGGGCGCTGCGCAGCTCAAACCCGACGCCCTACATGTACTTCTTCAACTTCGGTGACTTCCATGTGGTCGGCTCGTCGCCGGAAGTACTGGTGCGGGTCGAGGACGGCCTGGTCAGCGTGCGGCCGATCGCCGGCACCCGCCCGCGCGGGGCCAATGAAGAACAGGACCTGGCGCTGGAGCGCGACCTGCTCTCGGACCACAAGGAACTGGCAGAACACCTGATGCTGATCGACCTGGGCCGCAACGACGTCGGCCGCGTCGCCGAGACCGGCTCGGTAAAGGTGACGGAGAAGATGGTCATCGAGCGCTATTCCAACGTCATGCACATCGTTTCCAACGTCACCGGCCAGTTGCAGGCGCCGCTGACGGCGATGGACGCACTGCGGGCGATCCTGCCGGCCGGCACGCTGTCGGGCGCGCCGAAGATCCGCGCGATGGAAATCATCGACGAACTGGAGCCGGTCAAGCGCGGCGTCTACGGCGGCGCGGTGGGCTACCTGGCCTGGAACGGCAACATGGACACCGCCATCGCCATCCGTACCGCGGTGATCAAGGACGGCGAACTGCACGTCCAGGCCGGTGCCGGCATCGTCGCCGACTCGCAGCCCGCCCTCGAATGGGAAGAGACCCTGAACAAGCGCCGCGCGATGTTCCGCGCGGTGGCACTGGCCGAACACCGTGATGCGTGAGGGAGAATCGACATGCTGCTGATGCTGGATAACTACGACTCCTTCACCTACAACGTGGTGCAGTACCTGGGCGAGCTGGGCGCGGACGTGAAGGTCGTGCGCAACGATGAATTGACCGTGGCCGAGGTCGAAGCCCTCGCCCCCGAACGCATCGTCGTCTCACCCGGCCCCTGCACCCCGAGCGAAGCGGGTATCTCGCTGGAACTGATCCGGCATTTTGCCGGCAAACTGCCTATTCTCGGCGTCTGCCTGGGCCATCAGAGTATCGGCCAGGCATTCGGCGGCGACGTCGTGCGCGCGCGCCAGGCCATGCATGGCAAGACCAGCCCGGTCTTCCATGAAGACCAGGGCGTGTTCGCCGGTCTCAACAACCCCTTGCGCGTGACCCGCTACCACTCGCTGGTGGTCAAGCGCGAAACCCTCCCCGACTGCCTGGAAATCACCGCCTGGACGCAGCACGATGACGGCGCCATTGACGAAATCATGGGGCTGCGACACAGGACGTTGAATATCGAAGGCGTGCAGTTCCACCCTGAATCGATCCTCTCCGAGCAGGGCCACGAGCTGTTCGCCAACTTTCTCAAGCAGACCGGAGGCGTACGCTGATGGATATCAAGCAGGCCCTGAACCGTGTGGCCAGCCAGCTCGACCTGAGCACCGAGGAAATGTCGCAGGTCATGCGCCAGATCATGACCGGCCAGTGCACCGAGGCGCAGATCGGCGCCTTCCTGATGGGCATGCGCATGAAGAGCGAAACCATCGACGAGATCGTCGGTGCCGCGCAGGTCATGCGTGAACTGGCCGAGCCGGTGCAACTGCCGACCGAACAACTGGTCGACACCTGCGGCACCGGTGGCGATGGCATGGGCATCTTCAACGTATCGACCGCAGCCTCCTTCGTGGTCGCAGCGGCCGGCGGCAAGGTCGCCAAGCACGGCAACCGCGCGGTTTCCGGCAAGAGCGGCAGCGCCGATCTGCTGGAGGCGGCCGGGGTCTATCTGGAGCTGACGCCCGAGCAGATCGCCCGCAGCATCGACGCGGTGGGCGTAGGCTTCATGTTCGCCCCGGCGCACCACAACGCGGTCAAATACGCCGCTGGGCCACGCCGCGAACTCGGCTTGCGCACCCTGTTCAATATCCTCGGCCCCCTGGCCAACCCGGCACGGGTCAAGCATCAGGTACTCGGTGTATTCAGCCAGGCGCTGTGCCGTCCCCTAGCGGAAGTCTCCGCACGCCTCGGCAGCACCCATGTGCTGGTGGTCCACGCCCAGGACGGTCTGGATGAAATCAGCCTGGCCGCGCCGACCCATATCGCCGAGCTGCGCAATGGGGAAATCAGCGAATACCGCATCCAGCCAGAGGACTTCGGCATCAAGAGCCAGAGCCTGATCGGCCTGGATGTCGAGGACGCCGCCGCATCGCTGGCGCTGATCCGCGATGCGCTGGGGCGGCGCAAGACCGAAAACGGGCAGAAGGCCGCCGACATGATCATCCTCAACGCGGGCGCAGCGCTCTATGCGGCGGACATCGCCAGCAGCCTGAAACAGGGTGTGGAAATGGCGCATGACGCCCTGCATACCGGCCTGGCCCGCGACAAACTGGAAGAGCTGGTGTCCTTCACCACCATATTCAGGCAGGAGAACCCACAATGAGCATCCCTACCGTGCTGGAGAACATACTCGCGCGCAAGGTCGAGGAAGTGGCTGCGCGCAGCGCCAGGGTCGGGCTTGCCGAGCTGGAGCGGCAGGCGGCCGCTGCCGATCCGGTACGCGGCTTCGCCGATGCCCTGCGCGAACGTGTGCAACGCCGGGAAGCGGCGGTCATCGCCGAGATCAAGAAGGCATCGCCCAGCAAGGGGGTGCTGCGCGAGCATTTCGACCCGGTGGAAATCGCCATCGACTACGAGCATGGCGGCGGCGCCTGCCTGTCGGTGCTGACCGACGTGGACTTCTTCCAGGGCGCCGACAGCTATCTGCAACAGGCCCGTGCAGCCTGCAAGCTGCCGGTGATCCGCAAGGATTTCATGATCGACCCGTACCAGGTGATCGAGGCCCGCGCCCTGGGCGCCGACTGTATCCTGCTGATTGCCGCGGCGCTGGACGATACACGGATGGCCGAACTGGCCGATGTCGCCAAGGCACACGGACTGGATGTGCTGGTGGAGGTCCACGACGGCGATGAACTGGAGCGCGCGCTGAAACTGGAAACGCCGCTGCTGGGTATCAACAATCGCAACCTGCACACCTTCGAGGTCAGCCTGGACACCACCCTGGAACTGCTGCCACGCATCCCCCGCGAGCGCCTGGTGGTCACCGAGAGCGGCATTCTCAACCGCGCCGATGTCGAGCTGATGGAAATCAACGAAGTGCATGCCTTCCTGGTCGGTGAAGCCTTCATGCGTGCCAGCCAGCCTGGGCAGGAATTGCAGCGCCTGTTCTTCCCCGAGCGCGCCCGCCACCGAACCAGCACCAGCCAGAGCGATCCCGACTGAACACCACACTCGTAGGGTGCGCCGCGCGCACCTGAACGCTCGATAGCTCGGTGCGCACGGCACACCCTACGGCCCGATGAGTGGCGTGGCTCAACGGGTGCCGTACACCACCATCGTCTTGCCCCTCACCTGCACCAGTCCCTGGGTATCCAGGTTGCGCAACACCCGCCCGACCATCTCCCGCGAACAGCCGACGATGCGCCCGATTTCCTGGCGTGTGATCTTGATCTGCATACCGTCGGGATGGGTCATCGCTTCCGGTTGCTTGCACAGGTCGACCAGGGCACGTGCGACCCGTCCGGTCACGTCGAGGAAGGCCAGGTCGCCGACCTTGCGCGTGGTGTTGCGCAGGCGCTCGGCGAGCTGGCTGCTCAGCGCATAGAAAATCTCCGGTTCCTGCTGCGTCAACTCGCGAAACTTCTCGTAGCCGATCTCCGCCACCTCGCAGGCACTGCGCGCCCGTACCCAAGCGCTGCGCTCGCCGAATGCCTGGAACAGCCCCATTTCACCGAAGAAATCCCCACGATTGAGGTAGGCGACGATGATCTCCCGTCCCTCGGCATCTTCGATCACGATAGAGACCGATCCCTGCAAGATCAGAAACAACGTCTCGCTCCGCTCGCTCGCATGCAGGATCGAACTCTTGGCACCGTAGCGGCGCCTGTGGCAGTGGGTCATCAGCGTGTCGATATGTTTCTTATCGCAGGGAAGGGTGATCGCTACCATGTCGCACATCCTTGGCAAATATGGCCGATGCCGGCTCTTGGCTGTCTTGTCGTCACGGAACCGCCCTACTGGATCCCGAGCCGGTCCGCTCTTGATCAGACGGTTCTGCCCGGTAGTGCTTTAAATCCATGCTCGTCCGTCGACCGGTTCGAGTGCCCCAGGCGGCGTGCTAGACTTTCGCGTCATTTTCGGAGGTTGATCATGAAGGCACGAATTCAGTGGGCAGGCGACGCCATGTTCCTGGGCGAATCAGGCAGCGGCCATGTGGTGGTGATGGATGGCCCGCCCGACCACGGCGGTCGCAACCTGGGCGTGCGCCCGATGGAAATGCTGCTGCTCGGCCTGGGCGGTTGCAGCAGCTTCGACGTCGTCAGCATTCTCAAGAAATCGCGCCAGCGCGTCGAAAGCTGCGAAGCCTTTCTGGAAGCCGAACGCGCCGATGAAGACCCCAAGGTCTTCACCAGGATCCACCTGCGCTTCGTCGTGAAAGGCCGTGGCCTCAAGGAAGCCCAGGTCAAGCGCGCGGTGGAGCTGTCTGCCGAGAAGTACTGCTCCGCCTCCATCATGCTCGACCGCGCCGGTGTCGAAATCAGCCACGGCTATGAAATCGTCGAGCTGGACTGAGTCGCGTCGAAGGCCGGCCATCTGACCCTCGCTTGACCCGCGTCAGCCAGCCACCGCCGCCATGGACTAGAGTGATTGGAGTGCCTGGCGTCTTCCCTGCCCCTGGCAGCACAGACGTCAGCGTTCCATCACCCAAGACTCAAGGAGAGTGTTCATGGTCATGATGAAAGCCGCTGTATTCGTCGAGCCCGGTCGCATCGAACTGCAGGACAAACCCATCCCGGAGGTCGGCCCGAACGACGCCCTGGTGCGCATCACCACCACCACGATCTGCGGCACCGACGTGCACATCCTCAAAGGTGAATACCCGGTCGCCCCCGGCCTGACCATCGGCCACGAACCGGTCGGGATCATCGAGAAGCTCGGCAGCAACGTGCAGGGCTATCAGGAAGGCCAGCGGGTCATCGCCGGTGCCATTTGCCCCAGCTTCACCTCCTACGCCTGCCAGGACGGCGTTTCCTCCCAGGACGGCGGTTGCAGTTGCCACGGCTACAAACCCATGGGCGGCTGGCGCTTCGGCAACACCATCGATGGCACCCAGGCCGAATACGTGCTGGTCCCTGACGCCCAGGCCAACCTGGCGCCGGTGCCCGATGGACTGACCGACGAACAGGTGCTGATGTGCCCGGACATCATGTCCACCGGCTTCGTCGGCGCGGAAGCGGCGAATATCAAGATCGGCGACATCGTCGTGATCTTCGCCCAGGGCCCCATCGGGCTCTGTGCCACGGCCGGCGCCAAGCTGCGCGGCGCCAGCACCATCATCGCGGTGGACGGCGTCGACTCGCGCCTGGAGATCGCCCGCAGCCTCGGCGCGGACGTCACGCTGAACTTCAGGAAAGTCGACGTGGTGGATGAAATCCTCAAGCTGACCGGGGGGCGCGGCGTGGATGTCTCCATCGAGGCACTGGGCCTGCAATCCACCTTCGAGAGCGCCCTGCGGGTACTCAAACCGGGCGGCACCCTGTCCAGCCTGGGGGTCTACTCCAGCGACCTGGTGCTGCCGCTGGGCGCTATCCACGCGGGCCTCGGCGACAACAAGATCATCACCTCGCTGTGCCCGGGCGGTAAGGAGCGCATGCGCCGCCTGCTCAATATCGTCGCCTCCGGCCGGATCGACCTGGCGCCGCTGGTCACCCACGAGTACAAGCTGGACAACATCGTCGACGCCTACGACCTGTTCGCCAACCAGCGCGACGGCGTGCTCAAGGTGGCGATCAAGCCCTGAGCACCACCACATAGCGCGCAGAAAGCACAATGCCCCGTATCGAGGGATACGGGGCATTGTCTTGTCGGCGTCCGGACTGCCGGGGTTCTAGCCCCCCCCGGCAACCCTTGCGCAATCAACGCTTGTTGGTGAATTCCGGGTAAGCCTCCATGCCGCACTCGGCGAGGTCCACGCCTTCGTATTCCTCTTCCTCGCTGACACGCAGCCCCATCACCAGTTTGATGATGCCCCAGACGATCAGGCTGGCGACGAAGACCCAGGCGAAGATGCAGACGGCACCCAGCAGTTGCGCACCGAAAGTCGCATCCGGGTTGGTCAGGGCAACCGCCAGCACACCCCAGATACCGACCACGCCGTGGACCGAGATGGCACCAACCGGGTCATCGATACGCAGTCGATCCAGCCCCAGGATACTGAACACCACCAGCACACCACCGACCGCACCGATCAGGGTCGCCTGCAACGCACTTGGCGTCAGCGGCTCGGCAGTGATCGCCACCAGGCCCGCCAGGGCGCCATTGAGGATCATGGTCAGGTCGGACTTGCCGAACAGCAGACGGGACACGATCAGCGCCGCGATCACGCCACCGGCGGCGGCCATGTTGGTGTTGGTGAACACCTGGGCGACCGCGTTGGCATCCTCGATGGTGGTCATGCGCAGTTGCGAACCACCGTTGAAGCCGAACCAACCCATCCACAGGATGAAGGTACCCAGGGTCACCAATGGCAGGTTGGCGCCGGGAATGGCATTGACCTGACCGTTAGGGCCGTACTTGCCTTTACGCGCCCCGAGCAGCAGGACACCAGCCAGCGCTGCGGTGGCACCCGCCAGGTGCACGACGCCCGAACCGGCGAAGTCCAGGAAGCCGGCTTCGTCGAGGAAACCGCCGCCCCATTTCCAGAAGCCCTGTACCGGGTAGATGAAACCGGTCATCACCACGGCAAAGGCAAGGAAGGCCCAGAGCTTCATGCGCTCGGCCACTGCACCGGAAACGATCGACATGCAGGTCGCGGCGAACACGATCTGGAAGAAGAAGTCCGCACGCGCCGAGTAGTAAGGCGCATCCTCGCCACCCGCGGCGACCACATCCACCGCGTGCTCGTCACCGATCAGGAAGCCCAGGCTCGGCAGAATGCCGCCCGCGGTACTGGAGTACATGATGTAGTAGCCGACCAGCAGGTACATCACCGACGCCACGGCGAACAGCGTGATGTTCTTGGTCAGGATTTCCACTGTGTTCTTGCTGCGCACCAGACCCGCTTCGAGCATGGCGAACCCGGCAGCCATCCACATCACCAGTGCACCGCAGATGACGAAGTAGAAGGTATCCAATCCGTACTGGACCGGTATCAATGCTGTGCTTTCCATAATTTTCCCTCGCTTGCGCTATGCGCCGGACACGCTGCTCCCGTGGCGTCCGGGTTGGCTCCGGACGCCGTTGCATAGCTGTTCTGAGATAACCGACTGGTTTAGAGGTTGTAGCCACGCTCGTTGTGCAGGGAGAGATCCAGGCCGACGGCCTCCTCTTCCTCGCTGACACGCAGGCCCATCACCGCATCGATCACCTTGAGGATCACGTAGGTCAGGATGCCGGTGTAGACCACGGTGAACAGCACGCCCTTGAACTGGATCCAGACCTGCAGGGCGATGTTCTCCACTTCGCCGAAGCCGCCCAGGATCGGGGCCGCGAACACACCCGTCAGGATCGCCCCGACGATGCCGCCGATACCATGCACGCCGAAGGCGTCCAGGGAGTCGTCATAGCCGAGCTTGCGTTTGAGCGAGGTGGCGCAGATGAAGCAGACCACGCCAGACACCGCACCGATCACCAGCGCGCCCATCGGGCCGACGGTGCCGGCTGCCGGCGTGATGGCGACCAGGCCGGCGACCACACCCGAAGCGATCCCCAGCGCACTGGGTTTGCCATGGGTGATCCACTCGGCGAACATCCAGCCCAGTGCAGCGGCGGCCGTGGCGATCTGCGTGACCAGCATGGCCATGCCCGCGCTGCCATTGGCGGCGGCGGCAGAACCCGCGTTGAAACCGAACCAGCCGATCCACAGCATGGCCGCGCCGACCAGGGTCAGGCCCAGGTTGTGCGGAGCCATCGGCGTGGTCGGGTAACCTTTACGCTTGCCCAGCACCAGGCAGGCGACCAGACCGGCAACGCCCGCGTTGATGTGCACCACGGTGCCGCCGGCGAAGTCCAGCACGCCCCAGTCCCACATCAGGCCGCCGTCGCCGCCCCAGACCATGTGCGCGATGGGCGCATACACCAGGGTGAACCAGACGCCCATGAACACCAGCATCGCGGAGAACTTCATGCGCTCGGCGAAGGCACCGACGATCAGCGCCGGAGTGATGATGGCGAACGTCATCTGGAAGGTGATGAAGACACTTTCAGGGAAGGCGCCGACCAGGCTGTCCAGCGTCAGTCCGCTGAGGAAGGCGCGGTCCAGACCACCGACGAAGGAGTTGAAGTTGATCACTCCCGCTTCCATGCCGGTGGTATCGAACGCCAGGCTGTAGCCGTAGACCATCCACAGGATGCTCATCAGGCCCGTGATGGCGAAACACTGCATCATCACCGAAAGGATGTTCTTCGAGCGGACCATGCCGCCGTAGAACAGCGCCAGGCCGGGGATGGTCATGAACAGCACCAGTGCAGTGGCTGTGAGCATCCAGGCGGTATCGCCTGAATCGAGGGCTGTCTCCTGCGCCATGGCGATGCCGGGGCTTATCAGGGACAAAAGGGCTCCTAGCCCTGCGAATTTACGCAGAGTCATGGTTTTACTCCTGGGGCGTGGG
Source organism: Pseudomonas sp. ABC1 (assembly GCF_013395055.1). Lineage (NCBI taxonomy): Bacteria > Pseudomonadati > Pseudomonadota > Gammaproteobacteria > Pseudomonadales > Pseudomonadaceae > Pseudomonas > Pseudomonas sp. ABC1. The sequence goes on along the minus strand of NZ_CP058349.1, from coordinate 3,111,225 downwards.
GTTCGGAGGTACTACTTAGATCGCGTCGGTATCGGTTTCACCGGTACGGATACGGATGGCCTGTTCCAGGTTGACCACGAAGATCTTGCCGTCGCCGATCTTGCCGGTGTTGGCAGCCTTGGTGATGGCCTCGATCACACGGTCGAGCTGGTCGTCGGCAATCGCTACGTCGATCTTCACTTTAGGCAGGAAGTCGACGACGTACTCGGCGCCGCGGTACAGCTCGGTGTGGCCCTTTTGGCGCCCAAAGCCCTTCACTTCCGTGACGGTGATGCCTTGTACGCCGATTTCCGACAGCGACTCGCGCACGTCGTCCAGCTTGAACGGCTTGATGATGGCAGTGACTAGTTTCATGAAAACTTCTCCCGTTTAGGTGGACTTGCCCCAGAAGTACGAACCCGGTTCAAGTCTAAGCGCAGTGTCAGCCTCTTGTAACGCTCTGGCTTTGGCCGTTTGAAAGAACGTCGACCAATTGCCGAGGCGAAACGTCCTTATTCGAAGTGCATGCAAGCGACAGACAGGACTAAGCAGAAACAGTGCCAGTTCTTCGCCATCGCTTGTAACAAGGGCTGCGGGCCACTTGGCCAGGCATCCAGCCGACAAAACGCACCAAAACGGATCACTGCACCAGGATGATGCGCTCCAAATACGTGCAGTTGCCGGAAGGCATCGAAAAGCGGCCATTGTGTGACCCGAATCACATTGCCAAACACTCGCCCAGCCCTCCGCCAAAGCCCCGGCAACCCACGTGATACACTGCCCACCGCACAGAAACAGGTATACCGACATGCTCGCACCCAAAGCCGTACTCGACGCCATCGGCGCCCAGGCATCGCGCCTGTTCAATGGTGAAACCCGCCTGCCTGGGGCCGAATTCGAAGCCCAATTGAAAGCAGTGGTACAAGGCGCCCTGAGCAAACTGGATGTCGTCAGCCGCGACGAATTCGACAGCCAGATGCTGGTGCTGGCCCGGACCCGCGCACGCCTCGAAGCCCTCGAAGCGAAAGTCGCCGAACTGGAAGCGCGACTGAGTCCCTCCAGCGACGCCTGACCCCGCTGGCGGACCGATCAAGGAGTGATCGCATGTCCCTCGCCATCGTACACAGCAGGGCCCAGGTCGGCGTCGAAGCGCCACCGGTCACGGTAGAAGCCCACCTGGCCAACGGCCTGCCTTCGCTGGCTCTGGTCGGCATGCCGGAGACCGCCGTGCGGGAAAGCAAGGATCGCGTACGCAGCGCCATCCTCAACTCGGGCTTCGACTTCCCGCCCCGGCGTATCACGCTCAACCTGGCACCGGCCGACCTGCCCAAGGAAGGCGGACGCTTCGACCTGGCCATCGCACTGGGCGTACTGGCCGCCAGCGCCCAGGTCCCCACGGCGCCGCTGTCGGGCATCGAGGCGCTCGGTGAACTGGCGCTTTCCGGCGCGTTGCGCCCCATACGTGGTGTACTGCCGGCCGCCCTCGCGGCGCGCGAAGCAGGCCGCAGCCTGCTGGTGCCTTGGGAAAACGCCGAAGAAGCCAGCCTGGCATCCGGACTGGTGGTACATGCCGCGCGGCATCTGCTAGAGGTGGCGGCTCATATCACCGGGAAAACGCCTCTGCCGCCTTACCAGCCCAAGGGATTACTACGACGACAACCGCCTTACCCTGACCTTGCCGAGGTCCAGGGCCAGACAGCCGCCAAGCGCGGCCTGCTGATCGCGGCGGCGGGTTCTCATAATTTGCTTTTCACAGGTCCGCCTGGGACCGGCAAGACACTGCTGGCCAGCCGCTTGCCAGGCCTGCTGCCGCCCCTGCAAGAGCAGGAAGCGCTGGAAGTGGCGACCATCCACTCGGTGTCCAGCCTGGCGCCCCTCGAACACTGGCCCCAGCGCCCGTTTCGCCAACCTCATCACAGTGCTTCCGGCCCGGCACTGGTCGGGGGCGGCAGTCGCCCACAACCTGGGGAAATCACACTGGCCCACAGGGGAGTGCTGTTCCTCGACGAACTGCCAGAATTCGAGCGCCGTGTACTGGAAGTGCTTCGCGAGCCCCTGGAGTCAGGCAGCATCGTGATCGCCCGTGCCCGCGACAAGGTGTGCTTTCCGGCACGCTTCCAGTTGGTGGCCGCCATGAATCCCTGCCCGTGCGGCTACCTGGGCGACCCGTCCGGGCGCTGCCGTTGCACGCCAGACCAGATACAGCGCTATCGCGGCAAACTCTCCGGACCGTTGCTGGACCGCATCGACCTGCACCTGAGCGTGATACGCGAAACCACCTCGCTGCACGACACACCGGTTACAGGCGAGAACAGCGCTTCGGTCGCAGCGAGGGTCGCACAGGCACGCCATCGTCAAGAGACACGCCAGGGATGCGCCAACGCCTTCCTCGACCTGCCGGGACTACGCCGGCATTGCGCCCTGCGCAACGACGATCAGGGCTGGCTGGAACATGCCTGCGAGCGCCTTGGTCTTTCACTACGCGCCGTCCACCGCCTGCTCAAGGTGGCGCGCACCCTGGCTGACCTGGAACAGGCTCGAGACATCACCCGCCCTCACCTGGCCGAAGCCTTGCAGTATCGGCCTGCCCAGTCCGCCGCTCACGGATAATCGAGCCACGCCACACTCAAGCAACGGGCCAACACCACCATAAACGGCATCGCCCTCAATCCGGCAGGTGGATGCGCCCCTTGAGGTACAGCACCGCTTGCCCACTGATAATCACCCGCTCCCCAAGCAGCTCGCAGTGCAGTTGCCCCTTGCGCGCCCCGCCCTGCTCGGCACGCAACGGATTGCGCCCCAGCCGCTCGACCCACAGGGGCGTCAGCGAGGTATGCGCCGAGCCGGTCACCGGGTCTTCGAAGATGCCGGTATCCGGGCCGAACCAGCGCGAGACGAAATCGAAGCGCTCGCTCCTCGCCGTGACCGCCACACCACGGGCCGGCAGTCCCCTGAGGGCACTGAAATCCGGGTTCAGCGCAGCGACCTGCGCCTCATCCTCGACCACCACGATGTAATCGTCGGTCAGGAACACCTCGGCCTGCTCCAGGCCCAACGCCGGCAGCAGGTTGGCAGGCGGCGAACACGGACGTGGCGACTTGGCCGGGAAGTCCAGCGCCAGCATCTCGCCCTCGCGGCGCACCCGCAACTCGCCGCTACGGGTGGCGAAATGCAACACCTCGGCATCGACACCCAATTCGTTGAACAGCACCCAGGCCGAGGCCAGGGTCGCATGACCACACAGGTCCACTTCCACCCTCGGTGTGAACCAGCGCAACTGGTAGTGATCGCCACTGCCGACGAAGAACGCCGTTTCCGACAGATTGTTTTCCTCAGCGATGGCTTGCAGCAGCGCATCTTCCGGCCAGGCCTCGAGTGGGCACACGGCAGCCGGGTTGCCAGCGAAGGGACGCGATGCGAACGCATCCACCTGGTAGATATCGAGCAACATGGAAAACACCTCATCAGGACGAAAAAGCAGCCTAACCGCTGTCCATATCGAGCGGTACGTACAGTTGCCAACTTACAGTTGGGGAGCCGTTGACGGGCAGTCGATAGAGGCGACGTATCAAGACATCGACTGTCAACACACGAAAGCTATGGTAGATTCCTGATCCTCGCCACAGGCGCCCCCCTCGGAATCCAACAAGGAGAGCAGCATGGAGGCACAAAAGTCTTCGTCATCCACCATCAACCCGCCGGTCTTCTACGGCTCGGCCATCCTGATCCTCGCGCTGGTGTGTTTCAGTGTTGCCTTCCCGGGCAAGACCCAGGCCCTGTTCAGCGAAATGCAGGCCTGGATCATCACCAATGTCAGTTGGTTCTACATCCTCGGCGTCGCGCTGATCCTTATCACCACGGTGTTCCTCGCCGTCAGCCGCCTGGGTGACATCAAGCTCGGCCCCGACCACAGCGCCCCCGACTACAGCAATCTGACTTGGTTCGCCATGCTGTTTTCCGCCGGCATGGGGATCGGCCTGATGTTCTTCGGCGTCGCCGAGCCAGTCATGCATTTCCTTTCCCCGCCCGTCGGCACCGGCGGCACCGTGGCCGATGCCCGGGAGGCGATGCGCATCACCTTCTTCCACTGGGGCCTGCATGCCTGGGCCATCTACGCCATCGTCGCGCTGATCCTGGCCTACTTCAGCTTTCGCCATGGCCTGCCACTGACGCTGCGCTCGGCACTGTTCCCACTGATCGGCGAGCGCATCTACGGGCCGATCGGCCATGCCGTGGACATCTTCGCCATCATCGGCACTGTGCTCGGCGTCGCCACCTCGCTGGGCCTGGGCGTCACCCAGATCAACACCGGACTCAACCAGCTTTACGGTGTTCAGGTCTCGATCCCGGTCCAGATCGGGCTGATCGTCATCACCATGGGCCTGGCCACCCTTTCAGTCGTCGCAGGCCTGGACAAAGGCATCCGGCGCCTGTCGGAACTCAACCTCGGCCTCGCAGTGCTGCTGATGTTGCTGATCCTGGTACTCGGGCCGACCGTCTTCATCCTGCAGACCTTCGTCGAGAACACCGGCGGCTACCTGTCGGACATCGTCAGCAAAACCTTCAACCTCTACGCCTACCAGCCCAACGACTGGATCGGCGGCTGGACCCTGTTCTACTGGGGCTGGTGGCTGGCCTGGTCGCCTTTCGTCGGGCTGTTCATCGCACGCATCTCGCGCGGACGCACGATCCGTGAATTCATCACCGGCGTGCTGCTGGTGCCGGCCGGCTTCACCCTGCTATGGATGACCATCTTCGGCGACACGGCCATCCACATGATCCTCTGGGAGCATGTCAGCAGCCTCGGAGAAGCCATCGAACGAGACAGCTCGCTGGCGCTGTTCGCCTTCCTCGAACACTTCCCCTTCGCCTCGGCGATCTCGCTGGTGGCGATCATCATGGTGGTGGTGTTCTTCGTCACCTCCGCCGACTCCGGCGCCATGGTGGTGGACATGCTCGCCTCCGGTGGCAAGGAAGGCACACCGCTCTGGCAACGCATCTTCTGGGCCGCCTCGATGGGCGCGGTAGCCATCGCCCTGCTGCTGGCCGACGGCCTGACCGCACTGCAAACCGCCACCATCGCCAGCGCACTGCCGTTCACCCTGGTGCTGCTGTGCTCGATGTGGGGGCTGCTCAAGGCATTGCGTCGCGACTCGACCAAACAGGGGCTGCGCTACCAATCGCTCAACACTTCGCCTGGCACCCCGCGCGCCACCACACCCGGCGGCTGGCAGCGCCGCATCCGCAGCCTGATGATGTTCCCGCGCCGCAGCCATGTGGTGCGCTATATCAGCGAAGCGGTGCGACCGGCCTGTGACGCGGTGGCCGAGGAAATGCGCAAGCAGGGCTACGCCGTACAGGTGACAGTGGGCGACGATGGGCGCACGCGACTGGACATCACCCACGAAGGCGAACCGGACTTCATCTACGAAGTTCGTCCACGCGCCTACGCCATGCCGGCCTTCGTCGCCCAGAGCGACGAGGACGACCCACGCGAAGACCGCAAGTACTTCCGCGCCGAAGTCCACCTCAAGGAAGGCGGCCAGGACTACGACATCATGGGCTGGAACCGCGACGATGTGATCGGCGACATCCTCGACCAGTACGAGAAACACATGCATTACCTGCACATGGTCAGGTAACAGCCGCTGGCGGCCCCGCTCACGGGGCCGCCAGCCTTCCGCCAATGCCCAACGTTTGCTTTAAGCGCCTGTGATTGGGAGAATCCGGGCACTCCCTTTCACAGCCCGGAACACCTCATGCCGCTACGCCCTATCGCCCTGCTCGGCCTCACGCTCCTGCTGACTGCCTGTGCAAGCAAGACGCCTGCTCCAGAGGCGCCCGCCGCCGTTCCCGAACTGGTCGAGGAAAGCCCGTCAGAGCTGGTGCATCAGTTGAGCGGCAGCCTGATCGGCGTACCCAAGGGCGCGGATGTCGAGCTGGCCCTGCTCGAAGTACATCCGCGCAACCGTCCGGACAAGTTGCTGAGCAGCATCCAGCTCAAGGGGCGGGGCGATACCCTGCCCTTCATCATCAAGTTCAACCCCGAGAACTTCCCCAGCGACCAGCGCGTGGAATTGCGCGGACGCGTGACGCAGTCCGGCCGACTGATCATGCGCCTGCCGCCGAAATCGATTCACAGTGATGAAAGCCGCGCGCTCGGCCCACTGCACCTGGTCCCCGCGCCTTGAGGGCACTCAAGTCACTGCAACAGGCACTGGAACAACTGCTTGGGAATGCCCGGCTGGTCGCCACGCCACTGCCGGGGACGGACATCCGCCTCTGGCTGATCGATGCGGCGAACATGGACCGCGCCTTCAGCCCCGAGGAAACCCGCAGGATTCTCGAAGAACCGCCCTACTGGTGCTTCTGTTGGGCCAGTGGCCTGGCGCTGGCGCACAAACTGGCCAGGCACCCCGAATGGGTTGCCGGCAAACGCGTACTGGACTTCGGTTCAGGTTCGGGGATCGCCGCAATCGCCGCCGCCAAGGCCGGTGCGGCCGAAGTGATCGCCTGCGACATCGACCCACTGGCCTTGCTGGCCTGCCAGGCCAATGCCGAACTCAACGGCGTAAAGCTCGGCTACAGCGAAGACCTCTTCGCCGAAAAGCAGCCTTATGACCTGTTGCTGGCCGCCGACGTGCTCTACGACCGCGCCAACCTGCCGCTGCTCGACCGCTTCTCCGCGCACGCCAGGCAGAGCCTGGTAGCCGACTCACGCATCCGCGACTTCCGGCACCCGCACTACCAACCCATGGGCACGATGCAGGCCTGCACCTGGCCAGACCTGGCCGAGCCAGACGAGTTTCGCCAGGTCAGCCTGTATCGATCAGTACCCTGAGAGCCCCGGCCTGATACAGACGCGTTCTCCAAGACGGAGATGCCCGCCTCTGCGCCATGGGTTAAACTGCCACCCTCTCCAGCCACCCAGTGAAATAGAGTCTTTCATGCCATCGATCACCGATCAGCAATTTTCCGCACTGCGCCAAAATGCCGAGGTGATAGAAGCCGACCACAATGGCGAGAAAGTTCTCAAGCTGGCTGACGACAGCTACCTGAAACTGTTCCGGCGCAAGCGCTTCTTCTCGTCTGCCGCACTCTTCTCCTACGAAAAACGCTTCGCCCTGAATGCCCGCGAGCTGGAAAAGCGCGGCATTCCCTGTCCACACATCATCGATATCTATGCGATCAAAAGCATCGAGCGCACAGCCGTGCACTACTGGCCGCTGCCCGGCCAGACGCTGCGCCAGTACCTTGCCAGCCCGGAGACCGATGCACAGCGACTCTGCCGGCAACTGGGCGCCTTCATCGCCAGCCTGCACAAACAGGGCGTGTATTTCCGCTCCCTGCACCTCGGCAATGTGATCCTCACCGAAACCGGTGAACTGGGCCTGATCGATATCTCGGACATGATCTGCACCGCCACGCCTCTACGGCGTAACAAGCGCGTCCGCAACTTCCAGCACCTGTTCCGCTACCAGCAGGATATCCAGCGCCTGAGCGAGCATCAGTCATGCTTCATCGGTGGCTACACAGGGCAACTGCGGGAGCGGGAACAAAGCTACTACAGCGACTGTCTCAGCAGCCTGTTCAATCGGAGCGAACAGCCAGCCTGATGAGTTCTCTCAGCGTTCTGCTACCTGTCTACAACGCAGCCGCCTTCCTGCGCGAGACCCTGGACTCGGTCATCGACCAGAGCCACCCGCCTGACCAGATCGTCATCATCGACGATGGCTCCAACGATGGCTCCCTGTCCATCCTGGAAGACTATGCGCGCAAGGAAAGCCGCATCGAACTGCACGCCCAACCGAACGGGGGAGTCTCCAGAGCGCGCAATCGGGGACTGGAGCTATGCCAGGGCGACTTCATCGCCCTGATGGATGCCGATGACATCAACCACCCCCAGCGCTTCGAACGACAACTGGCTGCCACACAGCGGCACGCACTGGATGTCTGTGGCTGCGCGATGCGCACGTTCGGCCAGAAACAACGCACCCTCCGCTATCCGGGAGACAGTGCCCAGCTCAAATCCAACTACCTGTTTTTCGGCCGCACAATCCCGGGGCCAACGGCACTGTTGCGCAGAAGCAGCATCGGCGACAGGCACTTTGAAGAATCCCTGAGCTATGCCGAGGACTTCGGTTTCTACTTCTCCCTGCTGATGGATAACCCCTCAATACGCCTGCACAACCTGCAGCAACCGCTCTACCGCTACAGGACCCACGACCAGCAGGCCTCGCAGCAACTCGCCCACCAGAACAGAACCAACCTGGATCATATTTTCCGACAGTCGCTGCCCGAGGCAGGCATTGCCTGCCCTGAACACCTACTGGCCAGTCACTGGCGCCTATGGAAAGAGCACGAGGCGTTATCGCCGGAAGAGTTGCGCGATTACCTTCCCTTCATGCAGCAGCTATGTGACTGGCTGCATAGCGGGGATCAGGACAAGCGCCCCACATACCGGTTGTGGAGCATTCTGGACAGGCGCCACAGGCACCTGGGGGCAGACACACAGGAAATGATCGCGGCAGCTGCCGCAAGCAGCCGCCCTGGGCTATGGCAAAGAATGGCGGTTCGGCTCCTTCCTCGCCGCTAACGATATCGCCAGCAACAGCGGAATCCAGCTCAGGAACCACAGCTCACGGGGCTTGCTCCACAACCCCGAAGCATCGCCATCGGTCAGGAAGGCAATGCTGGCAAAGAACCATATACCCAGCAGGGCAGCGCCCAACCCGGAAGCCCGGCAGCGCCACCCGGCCAGCAGTGTGGCCCCCCATACACAACCCCAGATGATCGAGCCAACCGCGCCCAACTCGATTGCGAGGCCAATAAAGAAATTGTGCGGGTGATCGAACGACTGCCCAATGCCGGCAACGGTCAGTGTGTAGTCACTGCCTGCACCAATCCCGATCCAGGGCGCTGCCGTAAAAAGTTCCAGCCCCAACTGGGCCAGTTCCGGACGGTAGGAAAGCCCTCGATCAACCAGCATGTCCGGCTGTAACCAGAAAACCAGTACCGTCAGCGCCACCGCGAGAAGCGCTATCCATCTATAGAACACAGCCTTCTGCCATAACGGCGCCAGCAGAACGCTCGCGACCAGGGCCAACCAGACGCCGCGGCTCTGTGCAAACAGTAGAAAACCACCCAATGCCGCCAGTGCCAGCAGCCAGAACAGCCGGTGCCTTTGCCCATGCGGGCGCATCTGGTACAGCGCCACGGCAAAGAAACCGAAGACGTGAGACGCCAGGATCGGGTGGTTCAACTGCCAGAAACTGGTCAATCTGAAGCTGAAAGGCAGCTCATACAGAATATAAGCCGTCACCATGCAGACTACGGCCAATGCCGCCATGACATAGCTGGCCAGTCGTAGAACGGCCTCCAAACCACCCGTGGGCACTTGGTACAAGAACAGGCCTGCCACCAGTGTCAGGAAGATCAGCAGCATGTGCTTCGATTCCTGTCCAGGGTCCTCAGCCTGTCCCCAGGCCAGGGACATCGCCGACCAGGCCAGGAACGCCAAGGAAAACAGAAAGACCGGCGAGAGCCGCTCACGCCAGTGCCCATACCGCCGCACCATCAGATAAAGCGTCGGCAGCCAAAGAAAGGGAATGAGTAACTGGTGATAGAACTTGCTGCTGGGCAAGGCAATGCCGAGTAACAGACAGGCGAAGCCGAGTAGCAGAAGCACGATGACTCCCCAATGAGTCCTCGCCCTGTTCAAATCAGTGTTCAACAACAAGCTCCTCAACCAACTCACGGTATTGTCGGCGAAAGTCTTCGATTCCATGCTCACGCCTCAAGTAGGCATAGGCAGCTTCACCCTCACGCTGCCGCGCCTCTGGGGAAAGGGCCAGCAGCGCCGACAGGCATTCAGCCAACTCTTCAGGCTCCGTAGCACTGTAAATACGCCCACCACAGCCGCGCAAAATCGATCTCAAACTATCGATATCTGAACCGACCACCGGCAACCGACCACTCATACCCTCCAGCAGAGCCAGCGGCAACCCTTCGCTCAAGGAGGGCATCACGAAAGCATCGAAGGCGCGGACATACTGCAACGCATCATCTCTAGCCCCTAGCAGATGGACACGTCCACACAAACCATTTTCGTTGATAAAAGCCTCGAGTTCATCGCGGCTCCGCCCTTCACCGATAATCGCCAAATGCACCTGCGGTGCCTGCAAGGCAACACGCGCAAACGCCCTCAATAGACAGAGATGCCCTTTGACAGGAACCAGACGGCCGATGGAGCCGAAAACGAAAACATCTTCAGGAAGTGCCAATCGGTGACGCGCCTCCGCTCTGGGAAGCTGCAATGACTCGGCATAGTCGATATCAATAGCGTTGTTGATTTGACGGACACTCTGCGTGGAAAGCCCAGCCCCCTGCTCGCTACGCAAGTCTTCACAAACAGCACGCGATACACCGACAAATCGCCAGCACTCGGTCAGCAGGCCATGCAGCGACCAGCGGCGATAACGACGATCGTACTCCCCCAGCCCATGAAGAACACCAATGCAGGCCTTCACTCGAAGCAAGATGTTCAAGATCATAAAAGCACTGATTGGCTTGAAGCGATGCGCGATAACCACGTCATAACGCTCCTTCCGACAGTGTCGATAAAGAGTCCACAACACACGAAGACGAAGACCCTTGGTAGCAGCCTTGTTGAAGCCGAAATAAATCGTACGCGCAGCACGGCTCGGCGACTCGCCCTTTTCAGGCGCCCCTCGCAAAAAAGCGGCGGTGATCTCAAACCGCTCCTCGGGAAGCCCCTGGATAATTTGCTCGGCAAGGTCAGAGGCGCTCACGTTATAGCGATTCTGTATCTGCAGGACCTTGTATTTCGTTATCGATCCTTGAGACTCAGCCATATCATCAACGCTTTTCATATATAAGAGGGCATGAATGGACTTGCGCTATCTGCACCGGAGCGCGTGGGGATGACTTAGCCCTATTATCACAGCTGAAAGCACCAGTCCCCCTTCTACCCTCGGTAAAAACCAGATCAGGAATGAAAAACCCAGAGCTAGACAATCTTTGACATGGTAATAAGCGGCAACTGATGTGATCAGGGCCTCACTCAGGCACCCATATTCTGGTCAGGTTCACTCTGCTTCTTTATTATTTTTCTCATCCAGGCCCATAGCATGCAGACGGGCGTAAGAGCCATTGAGGGCCAGTAAGTACTGATGAGTACCACGTTCTACGATGCGTCCCTTATCCATAACCAAAATCAGGTCTGCCTTCTCGATAGTGGAGAGACGATGTGCGATGACGAAAGTGGTTCTGCCCTCCATCAGGCGGTCCAGAGCCGCCTGAATATGCCTTTCTGACTCGGTATCGAGCGCCGAAGTGGCTTCATCGAGAATCAGTAGAGGCGCATCCTTGAGCAAGGCGCGCGCGATGGCCAGACGCTGGCGTTGTCCGCCAGAGAGCATGACGCCATTCTCGCCCACCACAGTGTCGAATCCCTGAGGCAATTGCTCGATGAACTCTTTGGCATAAGCGGCCTCGGCAGCCTGCTCGACCGCCTCACGGGGAAGACCTTGCAAGTCGCCATAGGCGATATTTCCCAGGACAGTGTCGTTGAACAACGTTACCTGCTGGGTCACGAGCGCGATATGGCTACGCAGATTGGCCAGACGGTAATCTTCGATAGGACGACCATCGAGTAACACCTGCCCATCCTGGTGCTGGTAAAAACGCGGAATCAGGTTGGCCAGGGTCGATTTTCCACTACCAGAGCGCCCTACCAAGGCAACCATCTGACCTGGCTCGACACTGAAGCTGATATCGTCCAGTACCCGTTTCTCAGTGCCCGGGTAGACGAAACTGAGATGCTCCACACTCAACGCACCGCGCACACGCTCCAGTTCAAGGGTCCCTTGGTCCGGCTCAGGCTGCTCATCCAATTGACTGAAGATGCTCTCGGCACCCGCCAGGCCTTTCTGGATCGTGGAGCTGACTTCCGACAATTGCCGGATCGGCTTGGGTAGCAGCCCAGCCGCAGTGATATAGGCCACCAGATCCCCTACGGAAGCATCACCACGCAGCAGCAGGACCAGAAACATCAGGAATGCCATGGCTGCATAATTGACCAGTTGCAGGGTTGGTGTGTAGATCGCGCTGGTACGCGTCATGCGCAGCTGCTTGCGCGTACTGTCCTCACTGGCCTCCAGGAATCGCTCGCGCTCATAGCGTTCACCGCCGAAGCTGCGTACCACGCGATAGTTCTGGATAGTCTCGGAGGAAACATGGGTCAGTTCACCCATCGCGTTCTGAATCTTGCGGCTCTGACTACGGAATTTCTTGCTGGCACTTTTCACCATCAGTGCGATGAGCGGCAGGATAGCGACCATCACCATGGTCAGTTGCCAATTCATCCAGAGCAGGTAGCCGAACAGGAATACGACGGTCAGCCCTTCGCGCACCATCACCTTCAGCGCATCGGTCGCGGCCCCCGTGACCGACCCCGTGTTGTAGGTGATGCGAGAAATCAGATAGCCCGTGGAGTGGTTGTCAAAATAGCGATTGGGCAGTGTCAGCAGGTTGTTGAACAGCTGCACCCGCAAATCCTGCACCAGCCCCAGCGACACCCGCGCCAGGTAGTAGCCACCGAGAAACGAACCGATACCTTGCCAGACGGTAATCAGCAACAAGGCAACGGGCACCCCGTACAGCAGTTGCATTGATCCCAGCAGCGGCAGATCAACCGTACCAGAGTCGGGGCTGGCCAGCCCATCGACAAAATACTTGAGCAATCCGGCCATCATTGGCTGGGTCGAGGCGAAGATGATGTACCCAACCATGCTCAGGGCGAACATGCCACTGAAACGCCTTACGTAGGAAAGCAAGCGCATGTAGAGTTTGAAGCTGGACAGCTGGGCAGCAGGCTGAGACATGTTTTTTCATCCACGGGCGGGAGAGCGATTCTAGCATAGGCCTGCCAACCAGCCGGACTCTCGAACCTCCCGATGACGTCTCATAGCCGTCATTGGCTCTCCTAAAAATGAGAAGCAGAAGCGCCCACGGCAATGTCAAGAATTCCATGCCATGGGGGACCGCTCTTGATAAGCACAACGGCATCGTCAATAATAAAGAACTGAAAAAATCACATAAATCAAGCACATATAAACAAGACAAAATCCACACAAGAAATATGCATCACATACCAAGAGCCTCTGCTATTCATTATAAATTCTCCAGGTAAAAGAGAGCCCTCGCTGTAACAGTCCAAGGCAAGCACAGAGAACAAAACAATGAATGAAAAGGTTCTACTACTCGGCAGCAGCTTCAGCGCAATGCCATTCCTCACACGCCTGAAGAAAAGAAATTTTGATGTATTCGTCTGCGGAAAACATGCCGACGATCCTTGCCATCAACATGCCGATGGCTCATTCCATATAGATTACTCGGACCCGGAAGCTGTCCTCTCCATCGCGAGACAAGGCAACTTCAAATATGTTATTCCGAGTTGTAATGACGCCTCTTATTTCTCCGGCGCCTACACCGCAAGCAAACTTGGATTGCCTGGATATGACTCACTGGCAGTCACGAATATCCTGCATCTAAAGAGCGAGTTCCGAAAATTCACGGCAGAGCACTCTGTATCCGCACCGCGAGCAATCTACTGTTCACGCACGACAACACCCGCAGCAAGTGAAATACATTACCCTGCGCTGATAAAACCCGTCGACAACTTCAGTGGCAATGGCATATCGCTGGTCAATCGTGCAGAGGAACTCTCAGCAGCGTTGGAACGTGCTTTCCTTGCAACGCGCCATGATCAGGTACTTATAGAAGAGTATGTAACAGGCTCGTTGCACAGCCATTCGGCCTTCATCAAGGATGGCGCCATAGCGCTGGACTTTTTTGTCGATGAGTTCTGTACCGTTTATCCCTATCAGGTCAACTGCTCCAACCATCCTTCGCGCATCACGAAAAAAATCCGAGAGGATGTCAGGCAGAGCATGGAGGACATCATTTCCAAGCTGGGGCTGGCAGACGGCCTATTGCATACCCAGTTCATGCAGGATGGCGAGCAACACTGGATTATCGAGTGCATGCGCCGCTGCCCTGGAGACATGTACAACCTTCTTGTCGAAGAATCGACAGGCATAGACTACAGCGAGTATTACCTGAACGGTTTCCTTCAGGTGCCCTCCCAACCTTGCGCGCCTACGACCAATCGCTACATGGCCAGACACACGATCAGCAGCGACAAGCCGACCGGTTTTCTTTCTTTTTCCTGCAGTATTCCCAGCGACAAGATCAGTATCGTCCCTCTCAAGACCAGCGGCCATGCTCTGGAGCAAGCACCGTCTGACAAAATCGGCATATTGTTCGCCGAGTTTCCCGACCAGAGCACCCTGGAAGAGACGACACCGCACCTTGCAGCACTCACGAAAATCCTTTCCTGAAGAAATCCATCATGGCCTCTCACCCTTATCCTCCCATCAAGCATCTGGAAAAAACCTTCCAAGTCGCTTTTCTAGGTGGCAGCTATCGGTCTGCGATCGGCAGGACACACCGTATCGCCATCGAGATGGATCATCGTTTCAAGCTGGTAGCAGGCTGCTTCAGCCGCAGCGCCGAACGCAACAGCGAGAGCGCAGATGCCTATGGAATCGACACCTCGCGCCTGTACCCCTCCCTCGCACAGATGCTGGAAAGCGAGAAAGGTCGAATCGATGCCGTTTTGATCCTGACCCCTACGGACCAGCACAAGGACGACGTACTCGCCTGCTTCGCCGCAGGATTGCCCGTTATTTGCGAAAAGTCCCTGGCCACCTCTACTGCCGACGCCAATGCGATCAGGCTAGCCCAGGAAAAGCACAACGGCTTCCTGGCCGTCACTTACAACTACTCGGGATACCCGATGGTTCGTGAGCTCAGGCAGAAAATCGCATCAGGCGAACTAGGTCGAATCCTGCAGATACAGTGTGAAATGCCTCAGGAATCGTTCATCAGCCTGGATGCTGCAGGGGCCCCAAAGACTCCTCAGGCCTGGCGACTGCATGACGGGAAAATTCCGACAGTGTCCCTTGATCTGGGAACACACCTGCACTCCCTTGTGTACTTTCTTACGGCGCAGCATCCCTTACGAGTCGTCGCCCAATCCAGCAGCCTGGGCAACTTCTCGCAAGTCATCGATACCGTGTCCTGCCTGATCCGCTACTCGGCTGATATCGACTGTACGTTCTGGTACAGCAAAGCTGCGCTTGGCCAGCGTAATGGACTGAAAGTGCGGGTCTTCGGCGAGAAAGGCTCTGCCGAGTGGCTGCAGGAAACTCCCGAAATGCTCATTACCGCAGACAATCGCGGTAATCGGTGCATTCTCGATAGAGCCAGCGGGAATATCGAGGAAGCGAACGAAGATCGTTATACCCGCTTCAAGGCAGGCCACCCTGCCGGCTTCATCGAAGCGTTTGCCAACTACTATCAAGATGTCGCGGACGCACTGGGAGACCATATCAAGCAGCAAGGTCAGCCCAATCCCTATGTATTCGGAATAGATGAAGCCAGCGAAGGACTCCTGCTATTTGAAGCCGTTCAAACCTCCGCTCAAGAACAGCGCTGGGTCGACCTACCATGAACATGGCCATAGACGATTACGACCCGGAGCCCTTGAGGCGGAGGGCGATTCAGTTCCATGAACTGCTCTGCGCCAAAGGGACGGCAAAGTCATACATCTTCGGCCGGAACTTGTATGCAAATGCTGTCCTGAAGAGGTTTTCCATCGACGGTATCATCGATGATTACACTCAAGAGACCTCCTACCATGGCATTCCTGTCGTCCGCAGCGACAGTCTGGAGGCAGGTGATATCGTACTGGTCGCATCCGGTGGCAAACCTTTCACTGCAAGGGCCATCGTTGAGAAAAGCGGTGCAATCCAACTGGACTACTTTGCCTTCCAGAAGCATGCGGCACCTGATCTCCCGGAGTTGGTCTTCAACGAAGGCTACGAGAAGGAACTCTACACCAACCGAAAGCGCTTCGAAGCCATCTATGAAAAGCTGGAGGATGAGGAGTCGAAAGACCTTTTCGAACGCCTGGTCAACTTCAGACTGACCCAAGACCTGCAATTTCTTGAAGGCCTGCGTGACAAACAGGATCAGCAGTACTTCGAAGATTTCCTGGCGCTTAAACAGGCCGGGGAGACTTTTCTGGACGTAGGCTCGTTCGATGGATTCACCAGCCTGGAGTTTGCCCGGCGCTGCCCACAATACGCCGGGATTCTTGCGTTTGAACCCGAGCCGGAGAACTACGCCGTCTGCCGTCAGGCATTCTCCGGACTCCGGCAGGCAGAAGTATTTCCATTCGGCCTATCGGATACAGCAGAAACGCTGAGCATGGATGTCGCTGGATCGGGATCTGCCATTTCGAACACAGGCAGCACCAGCATCCGAGTTGAAAGACTCGATGACATGCTGCCGGCGCATATACACCCCACCCTCATAAAGATCGATACCGAAGGGGCCGAACTCCAGGCACTCAACGGTGCCAGGAAGACTATCCGCACTCATGCTCCCCGACTGGCAGTGAGTGTCTATCACAGGGCTGGCGACTTCTGGAAAATCCCTGAAGAAATCCTGTCGATCAGTTCATCCTACAAGGTCTATCTGAGACACTACACCGAATCCATTTACGAGACCGTCATGTTCTTCATTCCTACCCACGAACCTGTGCGGTAAAGCCAATTCCTGGCGACAACACCACATATAGATACGCTTTCCGGAACCAAGGTGCGACAAGTGTCCAATATTCCTTTTCTTGATCTCAAGGCACTGAACGGTCGCTTCAAAGATGACTTCCTCGCAGCCACTTCTCGCGTGTTGGAGCGCGGCTGGTTCATCCAGGGTGAAGAGGTTCGTCTCTTCGAGCAGGAGTTCGCCGACTACTGCGGTACACGCCATGGTATTGGCGTAGGTAATGGCCTGGATGCCATTGCACTCGTCTTGCGGAGCCTGCTCGAACTACAACGCCTCGCCCCCGGCGATGAAGTGCTCGTCCCAGGCAATACTTTCATTGCGACCGCACTGGCCGTCACTGGAACCGGACTGGCATTGAAACTGGTCGAGCCTGAAACGGAGCGTTTCAACCTTGATCCTGATGCGGTGGAACGCGCCATAGGGCCGCATACACGCGCCATTCTTGCCGTTCATCTGTACGGACGTCTCGCAGATATGGAGCGACTGCGTGAGATTGCCCGCAGGCACGAGCTGTTGCTCATCGAAGATGCCGCCCAGGCACACGGTGCCAGCCTAAATGGCAGAAAAGCCGGAAACTGGGGAGTCGCAGCCGCTTTCAGCCTGTTTCCTGGCAAGCCCCTGGGCGCATTGGGAGATGCCGGTATCATCACAACCGACGATGACGAACTGGCCGAATGCCTGCGCTCTTTGCGCAACTATGGCTCGCGGGTCAAATACCTGCACGAGCGCGTTGGAGTGAACTCACGACTCGACGAACTACAGGCGGCTTTTCTCAGGATAAAGCTGCGTGCACTGGACACTGATAACAGCGAGCGTGATGTGATCGCCCGACGCTATTGCGAGGAAATCCGCAATCCTCGCCTGCAACTCCCTTCATTACCGCAGAGCGGCGAAACACACGCCTGGCACCTGTTCGTCATCCGTTGCGAACAACGTGATCGTCTGCGCGATCATTTATTAGCGAATGGTATCGAAACCCTGATCCACTACCCTCTACCCATTCACCGACAGCCTGCCTATGAAACACTTTCGTCCCTCGAACTTCCCATCACGGAAGCCCTGAGCGAAAGCGTATTGAGCCTGCCAATATACCCGGGGCTGTCCCCCAACGACTGTGATTCCATCATTGCAGCCTGTAATGCATTTTCCGGCTGAATGAACGACTGACCTGCACGGAGTCATAAGATGTCTTTGCAAAACTGCCGCATCGTAGACCTCCCCAAGATAGAAGACCCTAGGGGCAGCCTCACTTTCATAGAAGGAGGCCAGCACATACCGTTCGATATCAAACGTATCTACTACCTCTACGATGTACCCGGCGGCTCCCATCGCGGAGGACATGCGCACAAGGAACTGCATCAGTTGCTTATCGCGATGTCAGGGAGCTTCGATATTCTGCTGGACGACGGAAAGGAGAAGGTCAAGTACCACATGAACCGCTCTTATTACGGGTTGTATATCCCGTCGATGATCTGGCGAGAAATCGACAACTTCTCGAGTGGATCGGTGTGCATGGTCCTTGCCTCGGAGCATTTCAGCGAGGACGACTACTATCGTGACTACGGGGACTTCATGAAAGGCATCGACAGGTAGCCATTCAGAACCGCGCCCCTCCTGCACATGCGAGCAGCCTCTAACCGGATACTTCCAATGTTTGACTCCGAAAGCAACCGCAATACATCGGCATACCCTCTGGTCAGCGTATGCATGAACTCCTACAAGCACGAACGCTATGTCAGCGAGGCCATCGACTCAGTGCTGGCACAAGACTATCCGAACATTGAGTTGGTCATCGTAGACGACGCCTCCCCTGACAACACAGCAGCAATTGTCCAAGAATACTCCACACGTCACCCAGAGCGGATCAGGGCAACCCTGCTGAAGGAAAACGAAGGGCCATCACGAGCAGGCAATAGGGCATACGCAGCCGCCAGGGGCGAATACATTGCCTTTCTAGGCTCCGATGATCGTATGCTACCGGGCAGAATCAGCCGCCAAGTCAGCTTCCTACAAGAACACCCAGGGCATATCGTTGTATTTTCGAGTGTTGCGATTATCGACGGCGAGGGTAAACGGTCAACGGATGCCAAGTATTTGGAGAACAGTTTCAATCAACCGATCACCCATCTGCGCCAACATCTTCTGAAGGGTAACTTCCTGAACGCTCCATCCGCGCTGCTGCGCAGAAAAGACCTGATCGAATCCGGCGGAAGCTCGCCCCTGCTTAAATATGTACAAGACTACGACCTCTGGGGGCGCTTACTGCTACGAGGCGAACTCGCTAAACTAGATGAAGTACTGACCGAGTACCGCGTCCATGGACAGAATCTAAGCATCTCGGACTCCAAGGGCCCAACCTTTGCTGCACGTTGCGAAACCGTCTCCGTGATCGTCAACATGGCCCAGCAATGGTCTCTGGAAAGCATCTTCGAGCGTCCGATCCTGTCGCCAGCGGATGAGGTGTCTGCAACGCTGGAACTGGTCGAGATACTCAAGGACGCGGATCGCCGCTACTTCGGCGAAGCATCCCTTGCCAGTGCCCTGGCTTATCAATTGATCATAAAGACCAGTTGGATAGACCCCATTGCCTGCCAAGCAGCGAAAGATGCTCTGGAAGCATTCATGCAAGGCGCACCGGCCAAGCGTTTTCAAACCAGCTTCAAATTTCTCAACAGAAGATTCAAAGTACTCATATCCAGTAGTCCCAGAAAGCGGAAGCGACCTGCCCCCTAAAAACAGGTGCACGGTAGACGAATTGATCTTGCCCACCTCCAGTGGCCCCCGTTAAGGATGGTCTGAAGTAGCCATGTGTTTCCGGAGGTCGCAATAGGAATGGCCTGATTCCAGGCCCAGAGGCACGCTTCGTGCCCCCATAGCCCTCATGTGAAACGAAGGCTGGCCGCTGGTTCAGTGGATTGAGCCTCGTTGCGTCGCGCAGTATCGAAGGAAAACCTGGTTTTTAGAGGTGCCCAATAGAAATCATGCACCCTTCCCAACTCCCCAAGAAAAGCCGAAGCGCAGCAACGAGCGCAGCGTCTTCGAGTTCCAAGCCGAGAGCGGCAGTCTTCCGAGAGTGCTCCAATAAAGCGCTTTATCCGCCCGAGCGAGTTTCAGCAACGTGGAGTTAATATAGCGTGCACGAGCTTTTTCATATAAAGGGTGATCAGAGAACTCGCTATAAGTCCTCAAGACATTTTCGACCATAAATCGCTTATTTTTGCTGGTATTAGTATCATGCATACGATAACGCACCAACACATCATCAATGGTGTCGATGTAATAGCCTGCCTGGGCAATTTTCAGCGCAACCAAAAGATCTTCCAGTGGGATTTCAGGATCAAATCCACCTACAGTTGCCAGAGCTTCTCGCCGAAACAAAAGGGTCGGCGCAAAGGGCGGAGACTCCATCAAGGCTTTCTCAAAGTCCATTCTATCTGCAGGTGCCCGTCGCTGCTTTGGAGCAAGCTCTCCCCGCGAATTGATTACCTCGACATTGCCAGCACAAATACCCACTTCAGGCTTGCCTTGCATATAAGCCACCTGCTTTGCCAAGCGCTCTGGCAGCATGATGTCATCTGAGCCGAAAGGTGCGATCAATGCTCCTTTGCTACGCGCAATGGCCGCATTCAGGGTTCGCGGCAACCCTTGGTTAGCTTGGCGAATGAAATCGAACGGGCGAGCCTGGCACAGACGTTCAATGCGCTCGACGCTATCGTCGCTAGAACCATCATCGATGACCAATAACTCTACGGAAGGGTAAGTTTGATCAAGAACACTGTTCAAGCAATCTTCTATATAAGCTCCGTGATTATAGGATGCCACAATTACCGAAACCAGTGGTTGCTGACTCATGCCTTACCCCTACGGACCAATAAACGCCACAGTGCTCGAAGTGTCTTGAGATTCCACTCAGAAACAGGCAGCTGACGCAAGAGACGAGCAGCCAATTCATTATTTCGCCCTGCCACCTTCAGCAGCATAGAGTTTAAATATTGACTTCTCGCCTTAGCGTATGTTGAATGAGAAGAAAAACACGCTAATGTTGCCAGCATGGCCTCAACCATGAACTCATAATTCTTATAAGTATTAAAGTCATGCATACGGTAATCGGCAAAAACATCCTCCAAAACATCGATACTGTAACCGTGATGAGTTATTTTCAACTCAATATATACATCTTCCAAGCGAATAGCCGGGTCAAATCCTCCCACAGTCTCCAACGCTTCCCGACGAAACAATAACGTTGGAGCTGGCGCCCCCGCTTTCCGATTAAGAAAGACATCTTCAAAGTCTAGTCGCCTGGCTGGATGGAGGGACTGCCTAGCCATCGGCATCCCATGAGCATCTATATTACGAACATTACCAGCACAAATACCTACTTCTGGCTTATCCTGCAGATAAGCCACCTGCCGTTTCAGGCGATCTGGTCGCATAATGTCGTCAGAACCAAAAGGAGCGATAAAATCGCCTCTGGCGCGAGCGAGTGCCTCATTCAGGGTGCAAGATAATCCCTGGTTGCTCTGCACACGAAAATCGAAATCGTGCCGAGATTGTAATTGGCGGATACGCTCGACACTATCGTCGGTAGAGCCATCATCAATTACCAATAATTCGACATACGGATAACTTTGCGCCAGAACGCTTTCTATGCTCTGTTCAATATAGGCAGCATGATTATAGGAGGCGATAATCACCGTAACCAAAGGCTCTTTGCTTGCTTGCGGCACTAACTTTTCCTCATACCAAACAATGAACGCAACCATCCACCACGGATCGGCACAGTAGAAACGGGCCAAGGCTCTTGCAGAAGGCCTGCCAAGCGCTTCGCCAAATGCTCATGGCTAAGATTTTCAGAAACGAAACGCCTACCTTCTGTTGCCAGTCGCAGCTCCAATTCCGAATCATTTCGAAGGCGCGCCAATTGCTCGCGCAGCTCAATCAGAGAAGAATAAAGAAGAAGATGACGCCCATCCTCAAGACCAATTGCCGCCTCCTCTCTCCCTTGGCGCCATGCCAGAAGCACACACCCACAGGCCATCGCTTCGAAGTTCTTTGCCATATACTCATTGAATCCGATATCGGCACTGATGAAGTAACGAATACGGCTCAACATCTTTCGATAAGGCTCACCAGGCAAAGTACGTAAAAGCTGCAGCGAGTCTTCTGCGGCCAGCGTCTCCAGAAGTTTTTTTCGCTCAGCATATGCCGAGCTTGCAATACGCCCAATAAATCCAAGTTCAATATCCCGACCAAAACCATCGGGAAAAATAGTTCTAGGATCATAGCCCTTTGGAATAAAGTGAACATTGAATCCTTCCGTGCTCAAACGTTCAGCTACGTGATGACCAGTCACAACTATTCGCACATGAGGTAAAGCTTTATAAAACCGGCTAAAGCGCCCACACCACCTAGAGCTCCCCAAGTAATTCTGGCATGCATCCTCTTCATATATCAGAACGCCAGAAAGCCTCCTCAAGAAACGAGTTTGCCGGCAGATATGCTTGAAATTCAAATCGAACAAAACACGATCATAAATAGAGAAATCAATATGACCAATTGATTTATACAGATTTTTCTGCTTCAGCTTATCGAGCAGAACCAAATCCAAATCAAATTGCTTACCAAGAGACTCATAGACATACGAAAAATCTGGTTGCCGCTCAGCCGAACCAAGCACAAGAAGCTTCATTATCGCCTCCACGTAAACAAACGCAGAGCCTTGCGTGAATAAGAAAAATTGAAGAGCACACTCCAGTCACTGGTGATGGCTGCGCAAAAATACTGCCTAGCCTGCTCGGTATCCCCCATCAAATAAGCCGAACGAAACAACGAAAGACAACGCTGCACATGAAACGCTTGGCGCAATCCCTGCAAACTATCGGGCAAACGCCGAAACACTTCATCGACCAGTTGCGTCCCCACTGCACGACCATGCCCGGTGTGATGGCGCAAGCTGTCACCGTGCTTGTAGATCAGTGCCAGCACCGCATCGATGCGAGAAACCGGATAACGCGCCAGCACTTGTGCGAACACGGGGATGTCCTCCGAGTTGCGAAAGTGCTCCGGGTAATTGCCGCTGCTGAATACGTCCCGGTGCATGGCGCAGGCGCCGTTGGAAATCGCCAGGCGCTTGTCCAGCAGATAAGCCCGGACACGCGCCATCGGTTCATCTGGAACCGGATCCGCGGCATGGGATCGACGTCGACCATCCTCGAAGACAGATACGTGCCCGCCAATAACCATCCTGGTCTCGGGATGCGCCGCGATATGCACCTGTAAGGCTTGCAGGGCACCACCGGCCATCTGGTCATCGGCGTCGAGAAACACCAGCCACTCTCCGCGCGCCTCGGCGATACCAAGGTTGCGCACGGAAGCGAGTCCGCCATTCTCCTTGCGGATCGAACGAAAACGCTCTGGATAGCCGAGCTTCAGCGCATCAATCACATCGGGTGTTGCATCGCTGGAACCGTCATCGATGATCAACAGCTCGCTGTTTTCGTCGAGCTGCCCCAGCACCGACTGTGCCGCGCGCGCCAGTGTCGACGCATAGTTATAGGCTGGAATCACCACGGTGATCAGGGGCTGTTGCGGCACTTGCGAATCGCTCATCGGGCTTTCCATAACGAGGAACTGGACACAGACCGCAGCCCTGGCAGGGCTACGGTCACAGGCAACCGGTTTCTACACCAGGGTATCGGACGCTGCGTCCTTCACCACCAACACATCCTCCATGATCAGATACTGCAGGTCCGAACCGTAGAACATATCCAGCGCATCGGTGGGCGAGCAGATCATCGGTTCGCCGCGACGGTTCAGGGAGGTGTTGAGGGACACGCCGTTGCCGGTGAGCTTCTCCAGCTCCAGCATCAGGTCGTACCAGCGCGGATTGTACTGGCGCTCCAGCACCTGGGCGCGGGAGGTGCCATCTTCGTGGACGACTTCGCTGACGCGGGCCTTCCACTCATCGTTGACCTCGAAGGTGAAGGTCATGAACGGGCTCGGGTGATCGACCTTGAGCATCTGCGCCGCCACGGTGTCGAGCATCGACGGGCAGAAAGGCCTCCAGCGCTCTCGGAACTTGATCTGCTCGTTGATGCGGTTGGCCACGCCCGGCACGCTCGGGCAACCAATGATGGAGCGACCGCCGAGGGCACGCGGCCCGAACTCCATGCGGCCCTGGAACCAGGCCACCGGGTTGCCGTCGACCATGATCTGCGCGATGCGCTGCGGTACGTCGTCGACCTTCTGCCACTGTGGCTGGTTCGGATGGCGGGCACAGGCGGCGATCACATCCTCGTTGCTGTAGCTCGGACCGAGGTAGACGTGCTCCATCTTCTCCACCGGCACGCCGCGCTGGTGAGAGACGTAGGCCGCTGCACCGACGGCGGTACCAGCATCGCCGGAAGCCGGCTGCACGAACAGTTCCTTCACCTCCGGCCGGGCGATGATTTTCTGGTTGAGCTTGACGTTCAGCGCACAGCCGCCAGCGAAGGCGATCTTGCCGGTTTCCTTGATGATGTCACCGAGGTAGTAATCCATCATCTGCAGCGCCAGCTTTTCGAACAGCGCCTGCATGCTGGCCGCATAGTGGATATAGGGGTCGTCGGCGATATCGCCTTCGCGCTTCGGCCCCAGCCACTCGATCAGCTTCGGCGAGAAGTAGTAGCCCTTGCCCTTTTCCTTGTAGCGACGGAAGCCGATGACGTTGGCGTAGTCGGTGTTGATGGTCAGCTCGCCGTTCTCGAAGGTGGCCAGACGCGCGAAGTCATACTTGGCCGCATCGCCATAGGGCGCCATGCCCATGACCTTGAACTCGCCATCGAGCATCTCGAAACCGAGGTACTCGGTGATGGCGCCGTAGAGGCCACCGAGGGAGTCAGGGTCGTAGAACTCCTTGATCTTGTGGATCTTGCCGTTCTCGCCGTAGCCGAAGAATGTGGTGGCATACTCGCCCTTGCCGTCGATGCCGAGGATCGCCGTCTTTTCCTTGAAGCCCGAGCAGTGGTAGGCGCTGGCGGCATGGGCCAGGTGGTGTTCGACCGATTCGATCTTGACCTTCTTCAGGTCGAAGCCCAGTTGTTGCAGGCACCACTGGATGCGTTTCTTGTAGCGGTTATAGCGGCGGTTGCCGAACAGGATAGCGTCCAGCGCACGGTCCGGTGCGTACCAGTAGCGCTTGGCATAGTGCCAGCGCGCCTTCTCGAAAATGCTGATGGGGGCGAAGGGAATCGTCACCACGTCGACATCCGACGGCTTGATGCCGGCCTGTTCCAGACAGAATTTGGCGGACTCGTAGGGCATGCGGTTCTTGGCATGCTTGTCGCGCACGAAACGCTCCTCTTCAGCGGCGGCGATCAGTTTGCCGTCGATGTACAGGGCTGCGGAGGGGTCGTGGCTGAGGGCGCCGGATAGGCCGAGGATGGTCAATGACACGGGTAAAGCCTCTTAAAAAGCGGCTGCAGGCTTCAAGCGGCAAGCTTCAAGCGACAGCGATCGTGTTCGTTCAGTCAGCCCTGGGGCTTCGTACTTCCAGCCTCAAGCCTGTGGCTTGAAGCTGCTGTTCGGTAATCGTCGATCGAGCAACAGGTGCAATGCCGAATCGTCCGGCCAGTTGCGCAGCAGGCGGGCGCGGTCGCGCGCGAATGCCTGCTGGAAACTGCGTTCGTCCCGGTGCTGGCGGGCAGCGTCCAGATCGATCAGCAACCATTCGCCATTGCCCCACAACAGGTTGGTACCTTTCAGGTCGCCATGGCTGATGCGCTCGCGCAGCATGGCCTGCAGCAACCGCTCCAGCGCTTGCAGTTCCGCTTCGGGCGGACTGCCGTCGAGGTAAGGCTCGAAGCGCGTGATTATATCCTCGCCGCCGGCATATTCGGTAATCAGATAGCTGCGCCCGCGCAGGCCCAGGGTGCGTTTTTCCAGCAGAGCCAGTGGCCTCGGCGTGGCGATACCGAGAAAGTTGAGTCGATTGCCCTCGACCCAGCTGTGCCAGGCCCGTGTCGGGCGCCAGAAGCGCTTCAGCCAATGGGCGAAACCCTTGATGTTGTAGCGTTTGATCACCAGCGCTCGTCCGGCCGACTCGACACGGGCCACGGTGGAGCTGCCTCCCCGTTTGAGCGGGCGACCATTGTCGACGAAGGTGTCGGGGGCCTCCAGCAGGGCCGCCAGCGACGGCTCCTCCTCACGCCTCACGACACGCAGACGCGAGTGGCTGCGCTCGGCGCTGAACAGGCTGCAATCACGGCCCAGTTTGCCCAGGTAATCCCGTAGGCGCCTGGCGCGTGCCTGGGCGATCCGTCCCTCCAGGGCCTCCATCGGTAGCGCATGGGCGCTGTTGACCAGGATGTAATGCACCAGCAGTTCTTCGATGAAGGGGTCGAGGGACGACGGCAACTGGGCGAAGAACAGCCCCAGGTTCTCCAGTACGCGCTCCCGGGAAAGCGGCTCGCCGGCATGCTCGACCTGTACGCCACCACCATCGATGAGGAACAACTGCCCCTCATGACGCAGCAAGTTGTCCAGATGCAGGTCGGATTGCCAGAGCCCACGCGCATGCATCCTGGCCATCTGCTCCAGCGCAGCCCCCAGCACCGCCTGCTGCGCGTCCGACAGCAGCGGCGCATCGGCCACCGCGCACCAGGCGTCCCACAGGCTTTCGGCGCCGTCGAGGTAGTCGAACAGCAACCAACCGCCTTCGCCCGCCTGGTAGCCATCAGCCAACAGCTCAGGCGTGACCAGTGCCTGCCGCGCCAAGGCCAGCGCACCGTCACGCTCACGGGCGAAATGCCGCTCGGCACGCCCGCCCACCATCAGCTTGGCCAGCACCGCCCGCCCCTGCCATTGAGCCAGTCCGACATAGCGCTGCCCTGGCAAGACCCGCAGCCAGCGTTGCAGTTGCAGGGTGTGGCTCCCCAGGTCGATGGTCAGCGGCAAGGACGGCGAGCGCCCGGCCTGGCAGAGCGCGGAAAGCTTCATCAGCGGTTCCCTTTGTCGGCCTGGCGCCTGGCCAGGCGTATCAGCCAATCGTCGATACGGGCATCGCCAGCAGCGACATCCAGGTAGGTGGCCAGCAATTGTCGAACGCAAGCCTCATCCCAGACCTCTGCGCGGCGCACCAGCGTTTCGATATCCGCGACCCGCTCCAGACGAATGGGCAACAGAGGCCGGGTTTTCTCGAGGTCGATCAGGCAGGCCTGCATGCCCGCATCGCTCGCCTGCAGAAAGATATGCTTGGGATAAATGCAGGAATGCTTCTGCCCCTGAGCATGCAGGGTGCGCAGCAGTCGACCGCAGGCTTCGATGATCGAGGCGCGCTCGTCTTCGGCCAGTGTCGGCCAATCGAGCAGGTAATGGTGCAAGTCCTGCCAGCCATCCAGCGCGGCGGTCAGCAGCATGGCCTGCCGCTCTCCCCGTACCTTGCGCTCGCCGAAAAAGGCCGCGTGCAACGTGGGAATACCACGTCGTCGATACAGCTGGATATTCCGGAACTCACGGGCCAGTGTCGCCTCCCCCTTCAGCGGGTGGTGCAACGTTCGTGTCAGGTAGTTGGTCTGCCGCTTCAGAAAGTAGCTGCGCTCGCCAATGCACACACGATAGACCGTACTGATACCGTCACCGCGCACATTGGGTTCATCGACAGGAACCAGAGCCAGGTTCCACAACGCGTCAAAACTGTCCAATCCCTGTTCATGAAGCAGTGGGGCATCCTCCGGCGCCACGAAATCTCTCATTCTCTCCCCTCGAAATAACCCAGGACCTTGCGGATCAAGGCCTTGTCATCGCCCGACAGGCGCTGACGTTCACAATAGTCCAGATAGAAAGCCAGGCGTTGGGTACGGGACAGCCGGTACTTGGCCACCTTGTCCAGGCAGGCCAGGTCCTTGACGATCCGGTGGCGCAGAAACGGGCCATACCAGAAGCCACCGGACGGGCAGTCGATAAGAAACAACTCGCCCGCACCATTGACCAGCAGGTTGCGCCACTTCAGGTCGTTATGGACGAAGTGATGACCGTGCAGGATACGTGTCGCACGCGCCAATTGCTGGCTGACACGGCGCACCCAGGCCGGGTCGGCCAGGCGCTCGTCGCGACGGCTGGCAATCTCGGCCAGGTCGATGGTGTCCGGCACCTCCAGGGTGATCATCGCGCCACGCCGGAAGAAGCCCAGGCAGCGCTCCATCCCCCAGGCCACCACGGGCGCCACGGCGATACCCCAGCGTGCGAAATGTTGCAGATTCTGCCACTCGGCCTTGACCCGTGGACGCCCGAAGTAGCGCCGCAAGCCTTTGCCACCGCCCCAGTAGCGTTTGACGTAGAAACGCTGGCCGCCAAGGGTGACACGGATCACTTCCGACAGCGGATCGCTGGTGATGCGCTCGCCTTCCAGCGCGAATACCGCTTCCAAGCTGGAAAACGCTTCTGCGGCCTGGGCATTACCAGTCACCACACGCCAGTGGGTCATGGACGCGCACCCGGTGCGTACTTGCGTTCGTAACGGGCCAGCAGGCGCTGCGCTTTCGCGTCCATCCAGCCCAGCAGGCGGGCCTCGTCGCGCAATGCCTCGCGCAACGGTCGCTGGAAATAGGTCCGGAGAAAACGCAGCTTGTCC
The DNA here is from genome assembly GCF_013395055.1 of Pseudomonas sp. ABC1. Classification (NCBI taxonomy): domain Bacteria; kingdom Pseudomonadati; phylum Pseudomonadota; class Gammaproteobacteria; order Pseudomonadales; family Pseudomonadaceae; genus Pseudomonas; species Pseudomonas sp. ABC1. The sequence goes on along the minus strand of NZ_CP058349.1, from coordinate 3,082,922 downwards.
CGCCGTGTCAGGCCGATGCCCAGGGCCGAAAAATACAGCCCGGCCAGGTCCTTGTCGCGCCAGCGACGCGGCACACGAGCACGCACCTGCGCCCGGTGCAGGTCGATCACAGACAGGTGCAACTCATCGGCGCTGACGGGCCTGTCCGTATGCAACAGAAAGTGGCAGATATAGCAGTCACGGTGATTGACGCCTGCCCGGTGCATCGCCCCCAGCATCTGCGCCACGCGCTCGATCAGCGCCCATTTCAGGCGAGGCTCAGGAGGGTTCGCCAGCCAATCCTGGGAGAACTGCTCCAGGTCGACGGTCGGCGCCAGCTCCTCGGTGACGATAAAGGAATGCTGCGCCGCCGGATTGTTGCCACGCTCGCCATAGGCCACCGCGGTCATGGTCGGTACGCCGACTTCATGCAGGCGCTGGATGGCCCGCCATTCCTGGCCTGCACCCAGTACCGGAAAGCGTGCGCTGGCCAGGTTCTTGACGATCTCGCCCCAACCGATGCCACGGTGGATCTTGACGAAGTAACCCCGCCCATCGACCTCGGTGCGCAGGGTGCGCCGCCCCTCCAGTTCGCGATAGACCTGCCCCTGCAGCGCCTCGACCGCCTCGAAGGCATCACGTCCCGCCCACAGGCGCTTGAATGGCTCGGCCAGTATCAATTTCATCGTCACCCCCGCTCTGCCAGGATCACGTCTGCCGCGCGCTGCGGCATCGAGTACAGGTCCGCCTGCTCGGCGAACGCCAGGCCATTGGCGCTCCAGCGGGCACGGGCCGCGTCGTCGGCCAGCATCTCTGCCAGCAGCCCATCGAGACCTGCCTGTTCGAAGGGGCCGTGCAACACCCGGCCGGCGTCGGCATCCTCGATATAGTGGGCGTAGCCACAGACTTCGGTGACCAGCACCGGCAGCCCCGACACCAGCGCCTCCAGCAGCACGGTACCGGTGTTTTCGTTGTAAGCCGGATGGATCAGCAGGTCGGCGCCGAGCAGGAAGCGCGGAATGTCGCTGCGCCCCTTGAGGATGCTGACCTGCTCGGACAGCCCCAGTGCCTTGGTCTGCAACAGGAAGGCGCGCGGATCATCCTGACCGATGGCGATCAACCGGGTACGCACTTTCAACTCACGAGGCAGCGCGGCCAAGGCCTTCAGGCTGCGATCCAGGCCCTTGGTCTTGAAGCCGGAACCAATCTGCACCAGCAGCAGGTCGTCGTCTGCCAGGCCGAACTCCTGGCGGAACGCGGTGCGGATCTCGGCCGCATTGGCCGGCGCACGCCGATCCGGCGCGATGCCCGGCGGCAGCAGGTGGAAGCGCTCCAGCGGCGTCCCGTAATGCTTGATGAACAGCGGCTGCTGCACCTCGGAGATCATCAGGATCTCGGTGCCGGATGCCGGCGAAAACACCGCGCGCTCGTACTCGGCAAAATGTTTGTAGCGCCCCCAGCGCTTGTAGAGCGGGTTACGCAGGGTTTGCGCCTTGTCCTCGTAGCAGCCATCGGCGGCGTAGTAGACATCCAGGCCCGGCATCTTGTTGAAACCGACCACCCGCTCCACCGGGTCACGCGCCAGATCGGCCTGCACCCAGGTGGTGAATTTCTCGTTGCGCCAGTGGTTGAACAGCGCCTTCACCGGCGCCACCCGCACGTCGAACCCAGCCGGCACCTCGCCTTCCCAGATCGGCGTGTAGACGCGAATGGCATGCCCGCGTGCCTGGCACTCCAGGGCGATGCGCAGGAAATCCCGCTGCAAGCCGCCGAAGGGAAAATATTTGTAGAGGACGAACGCCAGGGTCATGGGGCCAGATACCCTTCACGGGCAAGCCCGCGCCTGTAGGGGGGAAAGAAAGTAATGAAGCCGGCGTTCATCGCACTGCCTCATCGGCCAACAATGACTGCAACGCCGTAGCGACCTGCTCCACGCCCAGGCCATCGAAGCAAGGTTTCTTCCGATCGCCGCTGCCTGCGTTCGGCCCACTGGCACACAGGTGCACTTGCCCGCGGCCATAAGCACCGACCCTACCCGGCAGGGTCGGGCCATAGAGGGAAATGGACGGGACATCCAGCGCCGCCGCCAAGTGCCCCAGGCCAGTATCCACCGCGACACAGGCGCGCGCGCCGGCGATCACCCCGGCCACTCCGGCCAGGTTCAGCCTGGGCAACACCTCGACCCGTTCCAGGCCGGCGGCGATCCGTTCGGCACGGGCTTTCTCGGCCGCGTTGCCCCAGGGTAGGCGTACCGCCCAGCCCTGCTGCGCCATGCGCTCGGCCAGGGCGCGCCAGTCGGCCTCCGGCCAATGCTTGCTGGCCCAGGTCGTGCCGTGCAGAAACAACAGATAAGGCTCGCCAGTGGGAATCTCCAGGCGATCTCGGTCCAACCCGTAGTCGGCCTGGGTCGTCGGCAGCACATAACCGAGAGCCTGGGCGAACAACTGGCGCACGCGCTCCAGCGCATGCTGCTCGCGGGGAACGTTGTAGCGTCGGTCATAGAAGCGTGCCGCCAGCGGCTCGCGCGCCGAAGCGGCGTCCAGCCCGGCCACCGGCGCCTGGATATAACGGGTCAACCAGGCACTCTTGAGCAAGCCCTGGGCATCGATCACCAGGTCGTAGCGCTGCGCCCGCAGGCGCGCCTTGAAGGCTCGCCACTCGCCGTTGCGCCAGGTATCGAAGGGGTGTTTGCGCCAGCGGCGGATCGCCACCGGGATCACCTCGCCGACGGCGGGATGCCAGGCGGGAATCTCGGCGAAGCCCTCTTCCACCACCCAGTCGAAACGGATACCGGGAATGGCGCGCTGGGCGTCGGTCAACGCCGGCAAGGTATGGACGACGTCCCCCAGGGAGGACGTCTTGACCAGCAGTACGCGCATGTTCAGCCCTCGACCGTTTGCGGCCCGAGGCGGTCCAGCGCCTGCGCCACCGCCTGCGGTTTCAACTCGCGCATGCAGTTGTTATGGCCATAGCGACAGGTGCGCTCGAAACAGGGGCTGCACTCCAGCCCCAGGCGCACCACTTCCACCTCTTCCGCCAGCGGCGGCGTGAAAGCCGGCGAGGTCGAACCATAGACGGCCACCAGTGGCCGTTGCAGGGCCGCGGCGACATGCATCAACCCGGAGTCGTTGGAAACCACGGCGGCAGCACAGGACAAGAGGTCGATGGCCTCGGCCAGAGAGGTCTCCCCGGCCAGGTTGGTCACCTCTTCGCGCAAGCCCGGAATCAGCCGCTCGCGAATCGACTCACCCACCGGATGGTCGTTCTTCGAGCCGAACAACCAGACCTGCCAGCCTTCACGCACGCGCCCTTCGGCGACCTCGGCGAAATACTCGGCCGGCCAGCGCTTGGACTCGCCGAACTCGGCGCCCGGGCACAGCGCCAGCACCGGACGATCCAGCGTCAGGCCAAACCGTGCCAGCGCCGCTTCGCGACTGGCTGGCTCGATCCGCAGATGCGGGTTCGGGTAAGGCTTCGGCAGCTCGGCACCTGGCTCGAAGGCCAGCGCCATGAAGCGCTCGATCATCAGCGGATAGCGCTGTTTGTCGAGCGTGCGCAGGTCGTTCAGCAGGCCGTAGCGCATCTCGCCCTTCCAGCCGGTACGCAGCGGAATACGGGCAAAGAACGGCACCAGCGCCGACTTCAGCGAGTTGGGCAACAGGATCGCCTGGTCGTACTGGCCACGCAGCCCCCGGCCGACCTTGCGCCGGGTGGCCAGGTCCAGCACGCCATGGCCGAGGGGAAAGCTCAGCGCCTGCCGTACTTCCGGCATGCGTTCGAGAATGGGTCGACTCCACTCGGGTGCCAGCACGTCGATCTGGCAGTCGGGGTGGCGCTGCTTGAGGCAGACGAACAGCGTCTGCGCCATCACCATGTCGCCTACCCAGCTGGGGCCGATAATCAGAATATTCATAGAGCAGCTACAAGCTGCAAGCCTCAAGCGGCAAGCAGAAGCGGTGCGAACCACTTGCAACCTGCCGCTTGGCGCTTGCCGCTTATTTCACCGGCGTACGCCAATCGCCATGGACATCGGTCTTGCCGGTGACCAGGTCGAAATAGGCTTTTTGCAGCTTCTCGGTGACCGGACCACGGCGGCCGATGCCGATCTGGCGGCCATCGACTTCTCGAATCGGCGTGACCTCAGCGGCGGTGCCAGTGAAGAAGGCCTCGTCGGCGATATACACCTCGTCGCGGGTGATGCGCTTCTCGACCACGTCGATGCCCAGCTCTTTGGCCAGGGTCAGCACGGTGGCGCGGGTGATGCCGTTCAGGCAGGAGGTCACTTCCGGGGTGTAGACCACGCCGTTCTTGACCAGGAAGATGTTCTCGCCCGAACCCTCGGCAACGTAGCCCTCCGGGTCCAGCAACATGGCTTCGTCGGCGCCGCCGGATACCGCTTCCTGCAACGCCAGCATCGAGTTGATGTAGTTGCCGTTGGCCTTGGCGCGGGTCATGGCGATGTTGACGTGGTGGCGAGTGAAGGAGCTGGTGCGCACCTTGATGCCGTTCTGCAGCGCTTCGTCGCCCATGTAGGCGCCCCAGTGCCAGGCGGCGACGATCACGTGCACCTTCAGGCTGTCGGCGCGGATGCCCATGCCTTCGGAACCGTAGAACGCCATCGGGCGGATATAGGCGCTGTCCAGGCCGTTCTCGCGCACGGCGGCACGGGTCGCCTCGTTGATCTCTTCCTTGGTGTAGGGAATCTTCATGCCCATGATGTGGGCAGAGTCGAACAGGCGGTCGGTGTGCGCCTGCAGACGGAACACGGCGGTGCCGGTCGGGGTCTGGTAGGCGCGCACGCCTTCGAACACGCCCATGCCGTAGTGCAGGGTATGGGTCAGTACATGGGTGGTCGCATCGCGCCACTGCACCAGTTCGCCGTCATACCAGATCACGCCATCACGATCGGACATCGACATCGTTGCCAGCTCCTCAAGAATTCGCTTTTGGTTGAGTCCAGACGCAGGCCACGAGCTTCATCAGTCGAGCCCCAGGTGACGCCACAGGCGCATCACCGCCAGGCGTTCGTCATGGAATTGCTCCCCACTCACCACTCCGGGCAGTTTCTGCAGTGATTGCCGGTGCGCCGCCGCGCGGTAGGCCTTGTAGGCATCCTGCAGCAGCCGCACCTCATCGCCAGTCATCAGCCCGGCCTGCTCCAACCCATCGAGAATGCGGATGTTATCGGTGTAGCGCAGCAGCTCCGGATGCCGGTGCGACCACGCCAGGGCCGCGTATTGCACCATAAATTCGATATCCACGATACCTCCAGCATCCTGCTTGAGGTTGAAGGGCACGGCGGGATCGAAGGCGTTCTCACCCGTGCCGGCATGGCTGCTGCGCGTACCGAGGTTGTCGCGCATCTTCGCGCGCATCTCGCTGACTTCCTGGCGCAGCACCGCCAGGTCACGCTCGCGCCCGAGCACTTGCCCGCGAATGCGCTCGAATGCCGCCCCGACCTGCAGGCAACCGACCAGCACCCGCGCACGCACCAGCGCCTGGTGCTCCCAGGTCCAGGCCTCGTCGCCCTGATAGCGTTCGAACGCCGCCAGCGAGCAGACCAGCAGCCCCGACGCACCGGATGGGCGCAGGCGCATATCGACTTCGTAGAGCTGCCCGGAGGTGGTCTGGGTGGTCAGCATATGGATGATGCGCTGCCCCAGCCGGGTGAAGAACTGCGCGCCGTCGATGGGCTTGAGGCCATCGGTCTCGGCATTCGGGTCGCCATCGTGGAGGAACACAAGGTCGAGGTCGGAGCCGTGCCCCAGCTCGATGCCACCGACCTTGCCATAGCCGACGATGATAAAGGCCGGATCGCACAGACTGCCGTCGGCCCGCTTCGGCTGGCCATGCCGTGCCACGGTATGCCGCCAGGCCAACGCCAGCACCTGTTCGAGAATCGCCTCGGCCAGCCAGGTCAGGTAGTCGCTGACCTTCATCAGCGGCAAGGTGCCGGCGATCTCGGACGCCGCGCCGCGCAGGCGGTGCGCCAGCTTGAAGTGACGCAGCGCCTCCATCTGTTGTTCCAGGTCATCCTCGGGAATGCGTGCCAGCCGCTCACGCAATTCGGAAGCCAGCTCCGGTGCCTGCGGCGGCGTGTAGAGACGCCCGGCGTTCAGCAGTTCGTCAAGCAGCAGCGGGTAGCGGGCGATCTGCTCGGCGATCCACGGACTGGCCGCGCACAGCTCCAGCAAACGCTGCAAGGCCCGAGGGTTTTCCGTCAGCAGCAGCAGATAGGCGGAGCGACGCGCCACGGCCTCCACCAGCGGCAACACGCGCTCCAGCACCAGGTCCGGATTGTCCTGCTCGACCACCTGCGCCAGCAGGCGTGGAATAAAGGCATCCAGCCGCTCGCGGCCGATGCGCTGCATGGTGCGCACCTGGCTGGCCTTGCGCAGGTCGGCCAGGCGCCGGCAGGCTGCCAGGCCATCGACGAAGCCGGCGTCCTGCAACTGACGGCTGGCGGACTCCTCGTCCCAGGCGTCCTCCCACAGCGGCGACCATTCACCGGCCCCCAGCAGTTCGCCGTCGGCATCCTCGTCTTCATCCGGGTCGGCGATCACCTGGCGGAAGTGCCAGTCGACCCGGCCGCGCCAGTACAGCAGTTGCTCGTGGAACGCCGTCCAGTTCTCGAAACCGAGCATGAAGGCCAGGCGCGCGCAATCGGTGTCGTTGTCCGGCAGCATCTGCGTCTGGCGGTCGGCGATGGCCTGCAAGCCATGCTCGACATAACGCAGAAACTCATAACCCTCGCGTAGCTCCGTCACCGCCTCACCCGGCATATAGCCCTGCCCTTCCAGGGTCGCCAGCACCTTGAGCAGCGGCCGCTGCTGCAGGCTCAGATCGCGCCCGCCGTGGATCAACTGGAAGGCCTGGGCGATGAACTCCACCTCGCGGATACCGCCAGCGCCCAGCTTGATATTGGCCGCCATGCCCTTGCGCCGCACTTCCTGCTGGATCAGTTGCTTCATGCTGCGCAGCGCTTCGATGGCGGAAAAGTCCAGGTAGCGCCGGTAGACGAAGGGCTGCAGCATTTTCAGCAACTCCTTGCCGGCCTGCTGGTCGCCGCCGACCACCCGCGCCTTGATCATCGCGTAGCGCTCCCAGTCGCGCCCCTGGTCCTGGTAATACAGTTCCAGCGCATTGAAGCTGTAGACCAGCGGCCCGGCCGAGCCGTAGGGACGCAGGCGCATGTCGACACGGAAGACGAAACCGTCGACGGTGATCGCATCCAGCGCCTTGATCAGCTTCTGCCCCAGGCGAACGAAGAACTCCTGGTTGTCCAGCGAACGCTTGGCGCCCTCGGTCTCGCCGCTCTCCGGGTAGCCGAAGATCAGGTCGATGTCCGAGGACAGGTTGAGCTCATGGGCACCCAGCTTGCCCATGCCGAGGATCACCAGATGCTGAGGCTTGCCGGTGCGGTAGCCGATCGGCGTGCCGTACTGCTGGCACTGGCGCTCGTAGAGCCAGTGGTAGGCCAGGTCGATACAGGCATCAGCCATGTCGGAGAGGTCGCGGCAGGTTTGCGCAAGGTCCGCCTGGCGCGTCAGGTCGCGCCAGATGATGCGCACCTGATGACGGTTGCGATAGCGGCGCAGCAGCACCGCCAGCGCGTTCTCGTCCGTACAGTCGGCGATGCGCTCGGCCAGTTGGGCTCGTAGCTCACCGACTGCCAGGGGGCGCTCCAGCAAACCCTCGTCGGCCAGTTGCACCAGCAATTGCGCATCCCGCCCGACCTGTTCGGCAACGAAGTCGCTGGCGGCACAGACGTGCGCGAAAGCCTCGCGTCGCGCATCAGGCCAGTTCGTCCAGTCGCCACCCGCGGCAAGGAACGCATCCTTCGCACGCTGGACAAAAGGTTCAAGTGAAACGGGCAAACTGACCAGCGATGGCAGGCTCATAAGTATCCTTATCGCGATAATCCGGGCGGTGAACCCCTTGTCCCGGGACCGCGCACGGGAGTCATCGCAAGGGTTTCACGACTAAAGTTATTGGCGGGGGGCTGATCATTTGCGGCTTTTGTAGTAAAACTACACAGCCCGGTTCTTACCCCCGGCCCATAATCCAAGAACATATACCGCATCGGCTCACGAAGCCGATCGTGCAGCAGGCGACCGATTCTGGAAGCCTTTCCGCCATGGAGCAAGCCATGCAAGATCTCGATCCAATCGAAACCCAGGAATGGCTGGACGCCCTCGAATCCGTACTGGAGAACGAAGGGCAGGACAGAGCCAACTATCTGATGACCCGCCTGGGCGAGTTGGCTACCCGCAGCGGCACACAACTGCCTTATGCGATCACCACGCCGTACCGCAACACCATCCCGGTTACCCATGAAGCGCGCATGCCCGGCGACCTGTTCATGGAGCGCCGTATCCGCTCCCTGGTCCGCTGGAACGCACTGGCCATGGTAATGCGCACCAACATGGCGGACCCTGATCTGGGTGGGCATATTTCCACATTCGCCTCCAGCGCGACGCTCTACGACATCGGCTTCAACTACTTCTTCCAGGCCCCGACCGAAGAACACGGCGGCGACCTGATCTACTTCCAGGGCCACGCCTCTCCCGGCGTCTACGCCCGCGCCTTCCTCGAAGGGCGCATCAGCGAAGACCAGCTGAACAATTTCCGCCGCGAAGTCGATGGCAACGGCCTGTCGTCCTACCCGCACCCCTGGCTGATGCCGGACTTCTGGCAGTTCCCGACAGTGTCCATGGGCCTCGGCCCGATCCAGGCGATCTATCAGGCACGCTTCATGAAGTACCTGGAAGACCGTGGCTTCATCCCCGCCGGCAAGCAGAAGGTCTGGTGCTTCCTCGGCGACGGCGAGTGCGACGAGCCGGAATCCCTCGGCGCCATCTCCCTGGCCGGCCGCGAGAAGCTGGATAACCTGATCTTCGTCATCAACTGCAACCTGCAACGCCTCGACGGCCCGGTGCGCGGCAACGGCAAGATCATCCAGGAGCTGGAAGGCGTGTTCCGTGGCGCCAACTGGAACGTCAACAAAGTCATCTGGGGCCGCCTGTGGGACCCGCTGTTCGCCAAGGACGAAGCCGGCCTGCTGCAAGCGCGCATGGACGAAGTGGTCGACGGCGACTACCAGAACTACAAGGCGAAGGACGGCGCTTTCGTGCGCAAGCATTTCTTCGGCGCCCGCCCGGAACTGCTGAAGATGGTCGAAGACCTGTCCGATGCGGAAGTCTGGAAGCTCAACCGTGGTGGCCACGACCCCTACAAGGTCTACGCGGCCTACCACCAGGCGGTCAACCACAAGGGCCAGCCTACCGTCATCCTGGCCAAGACCATCAAGGGCTACGGCACCGGCGCTGGCGAAGCGGCCAACACCGCGCACAACACCAAGAAGGTCGATGTCGAGAGCCTGAAGAAATTCCGCGACAACTTCAGCATCCCGGTGCGCGACGAAGACCTGGAAAACCTGCCGTTCTACAAGCCCGAGCCCGACAGCCCGGAAGCCAAGTACCTGCTGAAGAAGCGCGAGGCGCTGGGCGGCTTTGTGCCGCAACGCCGGCAGAAGAGCTTCAGCATCCCGACACCACCGCTGGAAACCCTCAAGGCGATCCTCGACGGTTCGGGCGACCGCGAAATCTCCACCACCATGGCGTTCGTGCGCATCCTCGCGCAACTGGTCAAGGACAAGGACCTCGGTTCGCGCATCGTGCCGATCATCCCTGACGAAGCGCGCACCTTCGGCATGGAAGGCATGTTCCGCCAACTGGGCATCTACTCCTCGGTCGGCCAGCTCTACGAGCCGGTGGACAAGGACCAGGTGATGTTCTACCGCGAGGACAAGAAGGGCCAGATCCTCGAGGAAGGCATCAACGAAGCCGGCGCCATGTCGAGCTGGATCGCCGCAGGCACCGCCTACAGCAACCATAACCAGCCGATGCTGCCGTTCTACGTGTTCTATTCGATGTTCGGCTTCCAGCGTATCGGCGACCTGGCCTGGGCGGCCGGTGACATCCGCGCGCGTGGCTTCCTCGTCGGCGGCACCGCCGGACGCACCACGCTCAACGGCGAAGGCCTGCAGCACGAGGACGGCCACAGCCACATCCTGGCCTCGACCATCCCCAACTGCCGCACCTACGACCCGGCCTACGGCTATGAACTGGCCGTGATCATCCGCGAAGGCATTCGCCAGATGACCGAAGAGCAACTGAGCATCTTCTATTACATCACCGTGATGAACGAGGCCTACCAGCAGCCGGCACTGCCCCAGGGCGAGGGTGTCGAAGAAGGCATCATCAAGGGCATGTACCTGCTGGAAGAGGACCAGGCCGACAAGGGCCGCCATGTGCAATTGCTCGGCTCCGGTACCATCCTGCGCGAAGTGCGCGAAGCGGCGAAGATCCTGCGCGAGGAATACGGCATCGGCGCCGACGTCTGGAGCGTCACCAGCTTCAACGAACTACGCCGCGAAGGCCTGGACGTCGACCGCCACAACCGCCTGCACCCGACCGAAGCGCCGCGCCGCACCTATGTCGAGCAAAGCCTGTCCGATCGCAAGGGGCCGGTGGTTGCTTCCACCGACTACATGAAGCTGTTCGCCGACCAGATCCGTCAGTGGATCCCCGACGGCAAGGCCTACAAAGTCCTCGGCACCGACGGTTTCGGCCGCAGCGACAGCCGCAAGCAGTTGCGCCACCACTTCGAAGTGGACCGTAACTGGGTGGTCATCGCCGCCCTGGAAGCCCTGGTCGCCGAAGGCGAGCTGGAAGCGCAGGTGGTCGCCGATGCCATCGCCAAGTTCGGCATCGACCCTGCCAAACCCAACCCGCTGGACTGCTGAGGAGCGAAGCCATGAGTGAATTGATTCGCGTACCCGACATCGGCAGCGGCGAAGGTGAGGTCATCGAACTGTTCGTCAAGGTCGGCGACCGTATCGAAGCCGACCAGAGCCTGCTGACCCTGGAATCGGACAAGGCCAGCATGGAAATCCCGGCGCCCAAGGCCGGGATCATCAAGAGCCTGAAGATCAAGCTGGGCGACCGCCTGAAGGAAGGCGACGAACTGCTGGAGCTGGAGGCCGAAGACGCGCAAGGCGCCAGCGATGCTCCGGCGCAAGCGCCTGCCGCAGAAGCGCAAGCCAAGCCGGAACCCGCACAGGACGAGGCCCCACAGGCCGACGACAGCGCCGACAAGGGCGAGGCCGGCAGCCAGGAAATCCGTGTGCCGGATATCGGCTCGGCGGGCAAGGCCCGGGTCATCGAAGTGTTCGTCAAGGCTGGCGACACGGTCGAGGCCGAGCAATCGCTGATCACCTTGGAGTCGGACAAGGCCAGCATGGAAATCCCCTCGCCGGGCGCCGGTGAAGTGGAAAGCCTGAGCATCAAGCTGAATGACGAAGTCGGCACCGGCGACCTGATCCTGACCCTCAAGGTCAAGGGCGCCGCTCCCGCCAAGGCGGCACCGAAGGATGAGGCCAAGCCAGTCGCGTCGGCTCCGGCAGCCCCGCAGCAACCGACGGCGAAAGCCGAGCCAGCCTCCAAGCCGGTCGGCGCCCCCAGCCGCGACGGTGCCAAGGTGCACGCAGGACCGGCCGTACGCCTGCTGGCCCGCGAGTTCGGCGTGGAACTGTCCGCCGTCAACGGCACCGGCCCGAAAGGCCGCGTGCTCAAGGAAGACGTACAGGACTACGTCAAGAGCGTGCTGCAACAGAGCAAGACAGGCACTGCTCCGGCCTCGGCTGGCGCGGGTATCCCGCCGATCCCGGCGGTCGATTTCGCCAAGTTCGGCGAAATCGAAGAAGTGGCGATGACGCGCCTGATGCAGGTCGGTGCCGCCAACCTGCACCGCAGCTGGCTCAACGTGCCCCACGTGACCCAGTTCGAGTCGGCCGACATCACCGAACTGGAGGCCTTCCGTGTCGCCCAGAAGGCGGTCGCCGAGAAGGCCGGCGTCAAGCTGACCGTGCTGCCGCTGCTGCTCAAGGCCTGCGCCCACCTGCTCAAGGAGTTGCCGGACTTCAACAGTTCGCTGGCCCCCAGCGGCCAGGCGCTGATTCGCAAGAAGTACGTGCACATCGGTTTCGCCGTGGACACGCCGGACGGCCTGCTGGTGCCCGTCATCCGCGACGTCGACCGCAAGAGCCTGCTGCAACTGGCGGGCGAAGCGGCCGAACTGGCGGAAAAGGCACGCAGCAAGAAGCTCTCGCCGGACGCCATGCAGGGCGCCTGCTTCACCATCTCCAGCCTCGGGCACATCGGCGGCACCGGCTTCACGCCGATCGTCAATGCGCCGGAAGTGGCGATCCTCGGTGTCTCCAAAGCCGCCATGCAGCCTGTATGGGACGGTAAGGACTTCCAACCGAGGTTGATGTTGCCCCTGTCCCTGTCCTACGATCACCGCGTGATCAACGGCGCAGCCGCTGCACGCTTCACCAAGCGGCTCTCCGAGCTTCTGGCGGATATACGCACCCTGCTGCTCTGACCCCCAGCGTCCCCCGCCTACTGGCGGGGGACGCTTCTCAAAACTCCGGAATACCTGACCGGAAACGTCGCTCATACAAGAAAAAGCGTTTCATTAACAATAAGTTGGAAAGCTCTCTTGTCAGCACGATAGAGCTTGGTGCAACCTTGCCAAAAGGATCGCGAAGACTCGCCTTGAATCGTGCGAAAAACGCTCCGACCACGCCAACCAGCCCACTGCGAAGCAGCCATTCGATGAAAAGACATCCCGATGCCGCCAGCCGTATGGCGAGTGAGGTTGTGGCGCCATCACCCGAGCCCGCGCGGCTTGGCATGCTGCATTTCGAACGGCTCAACGAGCCCGGCTGGACACTGCTCTACCTCGACCCGAACTGCGAACAACAATTCGGTATCGCCGCCAGCAACCTCTGCGCGTTGATCGACACCCCTTACGCCAGGTTGATGGAACCGAACATCCATCAACCCCTGCACGAAACCATTCAGCGACAACTGGCCCAGACGGGCCATTATTTCGTGCGCTACCACCTGAATACGCCACACGGGCTGATCCGCCTGATCGAAACGGGCGAGGTCCAGCAGCGCTTTGGCAAGGAACTGCTCAGTGGCTATCTGTTGGCGGACCTGCAGGAAGACGCCGGCGAGGCGAGACAGGAGCCGCAGTATGCCGATCAGCCCGAACACCTGTTGCGCTCGCGAGCGCAACAGAACCTGATCGTCAAGCTGGCCAGGCAGCGCTACAAAGCCGCCGACCCACACCAGGAAGCGGCCCAACTGATCACCCAGGCCGCCTGCGAAGCCTACGGCCTCAGCCGCGCGGCGATCTGGCGACTGGATAACGACAAGCTGTTCCCCATTGCGTCCTACATCACCGACGCGCAGAGCGGCGAATACCCGTCGGAACTCGACATAAGTGGCTTCCCCGCCTACCTGCAAGCGCTGCACAGCGATCGCGCGATAGACGCCAAGGATGTCGAGGAAGACCCGCGTACACGGGAGCTGTTCGGCACCCTGTTCCAGCCCTTCGGCGTGCGCTCGATCCTCGATGCCAGCATCCGCATAGGCGGCGATGTCGTCGGCGTGCTTTGCCTGGAACACAAGGGTGAACCGCGCAACTGGCATCCGGACGAGATAGCCTTTGCCGGCGAGCTGGCGGACCAGTACGCACAGGTCATCGCCAACCAGCAGCGCCTGAGCCTGACCCATACCCTGCACCTGTTCCAACGCGCCATCGAACAGAGCGCCAGTGCGTTCATCCTAGTCGATCGCAAAGGCATCGTGGAGTACGTCAACCCCAGCTTCACCACCATCACCGAGTTCTCCAGCGAAGAAGTGCAAGGGCGCCACCTGACCGAACTCACGGCCATGGAAAACCTCAGCACGCTGCTGTTCGACACCTCCTCGGTCATGGCGGGCAGCAACAGTTGGCAGGGCGAGTTCCGCAGCCGCCGCAAGAACCTCGACCCCTACTGGGGGCAACTCTCGATTTCCAAGATTTTCGATGAAGACGGCGAGCTGACACACTACATCGGCATCTATGAAGACATCACCCAGGCCAAGCTGGCCCAGGAGCACATCGAGCGCCTGGCCTACACCGACAACCTGACCGGCCTAGGCAATCGCCCTTGCTTCATCCGCGAGATCGGCAAGCGCTTCACCAAGAACCCGGATACCCAGCAATGCCTGTTGCTGGTGGACATCGACAACTTCAAGCGCATCAATGACAGCCTCGGCCACCACACCGGCGACAAGTTGCTGATCAGCCTCGCCCAGCGCTTGCGCAACGGCCTGAGTCGCGAGGCGTTGCTCTCGCGCTTCGCCAGCAACGAGTTCGCCCTGCTGTTCGATGACATGAATGCGGTAGACGGCCAGGTCATGGCCGACCAGGTGCTGAGCATCATCGACAAGCCGCTGTTCGTCGATAAGCAACTGATCAGCATCAGCGCCTCCCTCGGCCTCGCCTGTAGCCCGCAGCATGGCAAGGACCCGGCCACCCTGATGAAGCATGCAGGCCAGGCGCTGCACAAGGCCAAGGCGAACGGCAAGAATCAGGTGCAGGTCTTCACCGACGCCCTGCACGCCGAAACCAACTACAAGCTCTTCGTCGAGAACAACCTGCGCCGGGCGCTGGTACAAGACGAGCTGGAAGTCTTCTACCAGCCCAAGCTCTGCCTGCGTACAGGCAAACTGCAAGGCCTGGAGGCTTTGCTGCGCTGGCGCCACCCCGAGAAGGGCATGATTCGCCCGGACCAGTTCATCACCGTTGCCGAAGAAACCGGCCTGATCATTCCTATCGGCAAATGGGTGGCCCGTGAGGCTTGTCGGATGGGCGTGAAACTGGCAGCACTGGGACGCGGCGCCCCGCAGATCGCCATCAACCTGTCGCCCAAGCAGTTCTCCGACCCGGAGCTGGTCGAAGCCATGCAGGCCATTATTCAGGAAGAAGGCCTGCCACCCAGCCAACTGGAGCTGGAACTGACCGAAAGCCTGCTGCTGGAAGCCACTGGCGAAACCCGCAAACAGCTACAAGGGCTCAAGGCACTCGGCCTGACCCTGGCCATGGACGACTTCGGCACTGGCTATTCATCCCTGAGCTACCTGAAGAAGTTCCCGATCGACGTGATCAAGATCGACCGCAGCTTCATCAAGGACATCCCCGACAACCAGAACGATATGGAGATCACCTCCGCAGTGATCGCCATGGCGCGCAATCTCAAACTGAAGGTCGTGGCCGAAGGTGTCGAGACGGTCGCCCAGCTCAACTTCCTGCGTCATCACAACTGCGATATCGGCCAGGGCTACCTGTTCGACAAACCCATCCCCAGTGGCGAACTGCTGGAATCACTGGATCGCTATCCGCACTGGCTTTGACGGCAAGCTCAGGGCCATCGTATAAAAATCGCCATGCTTGCTCATGGTGCCCATGGGCAGTGAGTGCACCTTTGCCCTCCCCCGCCTGCGGGAGAGGGTTAAAGACGCAAGAGCCCGCTCACATCGACCGTGCTTGCAGCAGCCCGATCAGCGCACCAGCAGGAAGGGAAGATTGATGCGACGCAGCATATTGGTCGTGGTGCTGCCCACCAGAAAGCGGCGTATTCGCGAGTGCCCATAGGCCCCCATCACCAACAGGTTCACGCCGTGCTCGTCGATATAGGCTTCCAGCACATGCTCGACCAGACCATCGCGTACCGACACCGAGCCTTCGACACCAGCCTCTTTGAGGCGCTCATGCACCCACGCCAGATGCAAACGTGTCACCTCACTGTCGCTACCGACCAGCAGCACATGCAGTTGCATGCCCTGGCATAGCGTGCCGCCCAGCAAGAGCTCCAGCGCCCTGCGTGCGGTATCACTGCCATCGAAGGCAAGCAGCACGCTGGATGGCTCGATGAAGTGCTCCGGCACCACCAGAATCGGCTTGTCGAAGACACGGATGACGCTCTCCAACTGGCTGCCGACATAATCCTCTTCCGAGGACTCCTCCCCCTGGCGCCCGATCACCAGCAAGCGCGTACCAGCCGCCTGTTCCTTGGCCACACGCGGCAGGCTGCCTTCGCACAAACGCAACTGTGCTTCCGGCGCCCCTGACGCCACCAGCCAGGATGCGGCCGACTCCAGCAAGGCCTGGCCCTGCTCGAGCGCAACACGGCTCTTCTCCGCATCCAGACGCACCAGCTCGTCCAGGAAGTGCTCGCGCCCTCCGAGGCCGATGGTTCCACTCAGGGAAACGAAACCCGGATAGCGAGGCCGATCGACTACATGCAGCAACATCAATGGCGCAGACAACTTGCAGCATGACCATGCGGCGTAGTCGCAGACCGCCGGAAGAAACGGCGAAGTATCGAGACAGGCAGTTACGTAAGACATTCCTTTTCCTCCCTTGAATCGAACAGGTTCATGAACCATACCCGATAAACAACCACTCAAGCAGCATGGTTATATGGACGAAAGGTAACAAGGGAAGAACGACGAAACGGTAACGGCCTGATGACAGGCAGAAAAAAAGCGAGCCAAGGCTCGCTTTCTTCATGCAGCGGTCGATCAGTCTTTCTTGCGGACGTACAACACCAGGTTGTGGTCGACCAACTCGTAGCCATGGCGCTTGACGATGTCCTTCTGCAGTTTCTCGATCTCCGGATCGAAGAACTCGATGACATCGCCCGTATCGACGCAGACCATATGGTCGTGATGACCACCGTCAGCCAGTTCGAATACCGCATGGCCGCCATCGAAATTGTGCCGCACGACCAGACCAGCCGCTTCGAACTGAGTCAGAACGCGATAGACAGTCGCCAGACCGACATCTTCGCCGGCCTCCATGAGCGCCTTGTAGACATCCTCGGCACTCATGTGACGCTGCTCGGCAGTGTCGAGCATTTGCAAGATCTTGACCCGAGGCAGGGTCACCTTTAAACCAGCTTTACGCAGTTCGCTATTCTCTACCATGGTTGGCTTTCTCACTGCTGCTGTTTCGCAGCATCCTCCAATGCGGGTATGATCCGGTTGTTTGCCCAGCCAAGATAGTGGAAGTCACCCACCGATGCAAAATACCAAGCTCATGCTGACAAGCCTAACCTTCGTCGGGCTACTCGCACTCGCCGGCTGTTCATTTCCCGGGGTTTACAAGGTCGACATCCAGCAAGGCAATGTCGTCACTCAGGACATGATAGACCAGTTACGCCCCGGAATGACCCGTAGGCAAGTAAGGTTTATCATGGGTAACCCCATGATAACCGATACCTTCCACCCTAGCCGCTGGGATTATCTCTACAGCATTCAGGTGGGCGGCAGCCAACGGCAGCAGGAACGCGTAAGCCTGGAGTTCAGTGACAACGATCAGTTGATCGGCCTTGCAGGCGACTTCATGCCGGGCGTCAGCCGCGACCAGTCGATTCTCGGCGAAGAACGCGCCACGAGCGTCGTTCCCAGCGAAAGCGACAAGGCTCCAGTCATCGAGGCGCGCCCTGTACCCGGCTCGCTGGAAGACGACATCCAACGGGAAGTCGACGCCGCCAAAGCCGCTCCAGTGGCGACTCCCGAACCGCTCGACACCCCCTGATCAGGATTGGCCAGCGCGCTCTTTTGCCCTGGCCGCCCTCAGTTTCCGCACTTCCTTCGGATCGGCCAGCAAGGGCCTGTAGATTTCCACCCTGTCGCCCTTGCTGAGCAGACGCTTTTCGGGTTCCGCCACACGCTTGCCAAAAAGCCCAAGTGGCGCATTTAACAAGTCCAACCCGGGAAAGCTGGCGTCCAGCCCACTTCGCACAGCCGCATCCCTTACGCTCGCCCCTTCCGGCAGGCGAATACTGACCAGCCGCTGCTGGTCAGCCAGGGCATAAACGACTTCAACCTCGATCCCCGGCTCAGCCATACAAGGCTTTAGCCCGCTCGCAGAACGCATCCACCAACGTATTCGCAGCCTGGTTGAACAGCGGCCCGAGGGTCGCACGCACCAGCGGCCCGGCATACTCGAACGTCAGGTCCAGGCTGATCTTGCAGGCCTTATCCCCCAGCGCCTTGAACTCCCACACACCGTTCAACTGACTGAAAGGCCCTTCTTCAAGGCGCATTTCAATACGCTTGCCCGGCTCAAGCTCATTGTGAGTCCTGAACGTCTGGCTCATGCCGGCCTTAGCGACCGTCATGCTGGCCCGCATCTCGCTCTCGTCAGCGAAGAAGACCTCGGTCGCGGAACACCAGGGAAGGAAGCGGGGATAACTGGCCACATCATTGACCATGTCGAACAGGGCCTGCGCCGGGTAGGGCAGTAACGCCGAACGTTGGATATGCGTCGTCATTCAAACCTTCTGCAATCGGGATTTCAGCCGCAGCCTGATGGCATATTGTCAGACATAAGCGCCCGCCCCTCAAGTTGGCCAGCAGCAAGCCATCTTGCATATCGCCAGCAAGGCTCGGACTGCCTATAATCGCCGGCTATGGCCAAGCAAAAGAAACAGTCCCCCGGGACCATCGCGCTCAACAAGAAAGCGCTACACGACTACTTCATCGAACAGAAATTCGAGGCGGGCCTCGTCCTGGCCGGCTGGGAAGTGAAAAGCCTGCGCGCGGGCAAGGCACAGCTGGTCGACAGCTATGTCCTGCTCAAGGACGGCGAAGCCTGGCTGCTCGGCAGCCACATCACGCCGCTGACGACCGCCAGCACCCACGTGATCGCCGACCCGACCCGCAGCCGTAAACTGCTGTTGAACAAACGCGAGCTGGGCAAGCTGTTCGGCGCCGTACAGCAAAAAGGCTACGCCTGCGTCGCCCTGTCGCTGTACTGGAAGAAGCACATGATCAAGTGCGAGATCGCCCTGGGCAAGGGCAAGAAAGAGTTCGACAAGCGCCACACGGAGAAGGAGCGCGACTCCGACCGCGAGATTCAGCGCGCCATTCGCTCCAAGGGCAAGGACGACTGACAGTCGTGATCGGCAGAATGACGCTTTCACTCAAGAATTTTGAAGCGTCTTTCTGCCCTGGCCTGCTACCTGTCGCTTGCCGCAGCTACAACTTGTAGCTGCCCTCTCCTCCCAGACGTCGCTGCGCCCGCTCCATCCGCTGGTGCTCCTGCTGCCCCTCTGCCAACACCTCCTGAACGTAGTCGATATGCCGTGTCGCGACATCACGGGCATCGTCGGCGCGGCGCGCCAGGATGGCATCAAGCAGTTCCCGATGCTGCCTCATCAGCATGTCGCGTGTCTCGTCGCGCAGGGCATACATGCCCCCGATGTTGGTCACGACATTACGCTTGAGCAGATCGAACAAACCTCGGATTGTATGCAGCAACACGACGTTGTGACTGGCCTCGGCAATAGCCAGGTGGAAGCGCGCATCCGCCGCCCCCTCTTCGGCTCGGCTCACGTTGTCATGCTGCGCATAGCAGTGCTGCAACGTTTCGAAAGCTGCCAGCAGACGCTGGTGGTCGGGTGCGGTTGCACGCTGGGCCGCGTAATAGGCGCAGGCACCTTCCAGCGTATGGCGCAGCTCCAGCAAATCCCGCTGCGCGGCCTCGTTGCTCTCCAGCAACTGCACCAGCGGATCGCTGAACGTGGCACCCACCCCCTCGGAAACGAAATTGCCACCACCCTGGCGACTGACGATCAGGCCGCGCGCAACCAGCTTCTGGATCGCCTCGCGCAGGGATGGCCGCGACACGCCAAAGCGCTCGGCGAGAACCCGCTCGGCCGGCAGCCGTTCGCCGACCGCCAGCGTACCTTCCAGAATCATTGACTCCAGACGCACCACGATATCGTCTGACAGGCGCCGTTGGCGCACCGGATCAAATGCCATCCTTTCCTCTCAGTTCACAGGCCCGGATGTTCCGGGAAATTTCCTTCTGCTCATGGGCCTTCTGCGGACCCTTTCTGCGTCACCCGGGCCACGCACGACAGGGTCACACAACCCGACAATCATCCCCGCTTCCACAAGAGGCGAGCGCGCCTTAAGACGAAAGTTGTAGTGAGTCAAATTGACGGGCTCCCAACTCGAATCTTATGCTTGGTCAGCGCCAAGGTAAATTGGTAATACCAATAATACAAAACAATCGGGATTCAGCCGCCCCTCCCCCGATACAGCGAAAACAACCCGCTTAAGCGAGCTTTCGACATGCAAACATGGCAACAGCTTTACACGCCGCTCGGCAGTCTCGGCCTGTCCGCACTGGCCGCCGTCGTCCCGATTGTCTTCTTCTTCCTGGCCCTGGCCGTCTTCCGCCTCAAAGGCCATGTCGCCGGCAGCATCACCCTCGCCTTGTCGATCATCATCGCCATCGCCGCGTTCGGCATGCCGGCGGACATGGCCCTGGCGGCAGCAGGCTATGGCTTTGCCTACGGCCTGTGGCCGATCGCCTGGATCATCGTCGCGGCAGTGTTCCTCTATAAACTGACGGTCAAGAGCGGTCAGTTCGAGGTCATCCGCAGCTCGGTCCTGTCCATCACCGATGACCAGCGCCTGCAAGTGTTGCTGATCGGCTTCTCCTTCGGGGCCTTCCTGGAAGGCGCGGCGGGCTTCGGTGCCCCAGTGGCGATTACGGCGGCCCTGCTGGTCGGCCTCGGCTTCAACCCGCTCTACGCCGCAGGCCTGTGCCTGATCGCCAACACCGCGCCAGTCGCCTTCGGTGCCCTCGGCATCCCGATCATCGTCGCCGGGCAGGTAACGGGGATCGATGCGTTCAAGATCGGCGCCATGACCGGTCGTCAGTTGCCGATCCTGTCGGTCATCGTACCCTTCTGGCTGGTTGCCATGATGGATGGCTGGAAAGGCATCCGGGAAACCTGGCCTGCCGCGCTGGTCGCGGGTGTCAGCTTTGCCATCACCCAGTACTACACCTCCAACTACATCGGGCCGGAGCTGCCGGACATCACCTCGGCACTGGTCAGCCTGGTTTGCCTGACCCTGTTCCTGAAGATCTGGCAGCCCAAGCGCGCCGGGGAGACTCAGATCGCAGGCGTATCCGGCGGCGGCGCCGTCGCCAGCGCGGGTGGCTTCGGGCGCTCCAGCCTGCCTCCGTCACCCTACAACTTCGGACAGATCCTCAAGGCCTGGTCGCCCTTCCTGATCCTCACCGCCCTGGTCACGATCTGGACCCTCAAACCCTTCAAGGCGCTGTTCGCCGCAGGTGGCGCACTGGAGAGCTGGGTGTTCCTGATCGCCATTCCCTACCTGGACCAGATGGTGATCAAGGTCGCGCCGATCGTCGCCAACCCGACACCGATCGCAGCGGTCTTCAAGCTTGACCCTGTCTCAGCCACCGGCACCGCGATCTTCTTCTCCGCACTGCTGTCGATGCTGGTCCTGCGGATCAATGTAAAAACTGGTCTGACCACGCTCAAGGAAACCCTGTTCGAACTGCGCTGGCCAATCCTCTCCATCGGCATGGTGCTGGCATTCGCCTTCGTCACCAACTACTCGGGCATGTCCACCACCCTGGCGCTGGTTCTGGCTGGCACTGGTGCGGCCTTCCCGTTCTTCTCGCCGTTCCTCGGTTGGCTGGGTGTGTTCCTGACCGGCTCGGACACCTCGTCCAATGCCCTGTTCAGCTCACTGCAGGCAACCACCGCGCACCAGATCGGCGTCAATGACACCCTGCTGGTTGCGGCCAACACCAGCGGTGGCGTCACCGGCAAGATGATCTCGCCGCAGTCCATCGCCGTCGCCTGCGCCGCAACCGGCATGGTCGGCAAGGAGTCGGACCTGTTCCGCTTCACCCTCAAGCACAGCCTGATCTTCGCCACCTTCGTCGGCCTGATCACCCTGGTCCAAGCCTATTGGCTGACCGGCATGCTGGTGCACTGAGTGACAGTCCGCGTCTAACCTGTGAACGAGGAACCACCGCGAGGTGGTTTCTCTTTTCTCTTTCGCAACGGCAGGAATCCACATGATCATCTCCGCCTCCACCGATTATCGCGCCGCCGCCCAGCGCAGGCTCCCGCCCTTTCTTTTCCACTACATCGACGGCGGTGCCTACGCCGAGTACACCCTCAAGCGCAACGTGGAAGACCTGGCCAGCATCGCCCTGCGCCAGCGCGTCCTGAGGAACATGTCCGAACTGAGCCTGGAAACCGAGTTGTTCGGTGAAAAACTGTCGATGCCGGTGGCCCTGGCGCCGGTCGGCCTGACCGGCATGTACGCGCGACGCGGCGAAGTGCAGGCGGCCAAGGCGGCGGCAGACAAGGGCGTGCCTTTCACCCTGTCCACCGTGTCGGTGTGCCCGATCGAGGAAGTCGCCCCGGCGATCAGCCGCCCGATGTGGTTCCAGCTGTATGTATTGAAAGACCGCGGCTTCATGAAAAACGCCCTGGAACGCGCCAAGGCCGCCGGTGTGACCACCCTGGTGTTCACCGTAGACATGCCCACCCCAGGCGCCCGCTACCGCGATGCTCACTCGGGGATGAGCGGCCCGAACGCCGCCGCGCGACGCATCCTGCAAGCCGTCACGCACCCGGCCTGGGCCTGGGACGTGGGCCTGCTGGGCAAGCCTCATGACCTGGGCAACATCTCCACCTACCGCGGCAACCCCACTGGGCTAGCGGACTACATTGGCTGGCTGGGCGCCAACTTCGATCCGTCGATCTCCTGGAAAGACCTGGAGTGGATTCGCGAATTCTGGGACGGCCCGATGGTGATCAAGGGCATCCTCGACCCGGAAGATGCCAAGGATGCAGTCAAGTTTGGCGCCGACGGTATCGTCGTTTCCAACCACGGCGGTCGTCAGCTCGATGGCGTACTGTCCAGCGCCCGAGCCCTGCCGGCGATCGCCGATGCGGTCAAGGGCGACCTGAAGATCCTCGCCGACTCCGGCATCCGCAACGGCCTGGACGTGGTGCGCATGATCGCCCTGGGCGCCGATACCGTGATGCTCGGCCGCGCCTTCGTCTACGCACTGGCTGCCGCCGGCGGTGCGGGCGTGACCAACCTGCTGGACCTGATCGAGAAGGAAATGCGCGTAGCCATGGTCCTGACCGGCGCCAAATCCATCAGCGAAATCAGCGCCGACTCGCTGGTGCAGGAGCTTTGACCCATGAGTGAAACAAGCCGCGATACCTTGCTGGCAACCCTGCACGACCTGGTCGGGCCATCTCACGTCCTCACCGATGAGCAGGCCACTCGACGCTTCCGCAAAGGCCATCGCACCGGTGAAGGCGGCGTACTCGCCGTGGTGCGCCCTGGCACGCTACTGGAGCAGTGGCAGGTTCTGCAGGCAGCGGTCGCGGCGGATCGCATCGTCATCATGCAGGCTGCCAACACTGGCCTGACGGGCGGCTCCACCCCCGATGGCAACGAGTACGACCGCGAGATCGTGCTGATCAGCACCCTGCGCATCACCGGAGTGCAACTGATCAACGACGGTGAACAAGTGGTCTGCCTGCCCGGCGCCACCCTCGACCGCCTGGAACAGGCCCTCGCGCCACTGGGCCGAGAGCCTCACTCGGTGATTGGCTCCTCCTGCATCGGCGCCTCGGTGCTCGGCGGCATCTGCAACAACTCCGGCGGCGCACTGGTTCGGCGCGGCCCCGCCTATACCGAACTGGCGCTGTATGCCCGGGTGAAGGAAGACGGCTCGCTGGAACTGGTCAACCACCTGGGCATCGACCTGGGCAGCACGCCCGAGGACATCCTCACTCGCCTGCAAAAAGGCGACTACACCCCGCAACAGGTACACAACGACAGCCCGGGCAAAGCCTCGGACGCCAGCTATGCCGAGCATGTACGCGAAGTCGATGCCGACACCCCGGCACGCTTCAACGCCGACCCGTCGCGACTGTTCGAAGCCTCCGGCTCCGCCGGAAAGCTGTGCCTGTTCGCCGTGCGCCTGGACACTTTTCCCAAAGAACCCAGCTCGGTGTTCTACATTGGCAGCAACGACCCGCACGACCTGACCGAAGTGCGCCGGCACCTGCTGACCGACCTACCACGGCTCCCCATCGCCGGCGAATATATCCACCGCACTGCCTTCGATATCGGCGAGAAGTACGGCAAGGACACCTTCCTGGTCATCGACCGCTTCGGCACCGCCAAGGTACCGGCCGCCTTCGCCCTGAAAAGCCGCATCGACGGCTTCTTCGAGCGCTTCGGCCTGCGCGGCGTAACTGACAGGGTGATACAGGCCACGATGAACCTGCTCCCCAGCCACCTGCCACAGCGCATGCGCGACTACCGCGATCGCTACGAACACCACCTTCTGGTACGTGTATCCAACGACACCCTGGAAGCCACCCGCGCTTTCCTCGGCGAATACTTCGGCAACAGCACCAGTGGCGCCTTCTTCGAATGTGACGCCGAGGAAGGCCGCAAGGCATTCCTGCACCGCTTTGCCATTGCCGGCGCAGCGATCCGCTACCGTGAAGCCCACCGCGACAGCGTGGAAGACATCGTCGCCCTGGACATCGCCCTGCGCCGCAACGACCGAGACTGGGTGGAAACGCTGCCGCAGGCCATGGAAGAGCAAATCATCCACAAGCTCTACTACGGCCACTTCTTCTGCCATGTCTTCCACCAGGACTACATCGTGCGCAAAGGCGTCGACCCGCTGGACATGGAGCACCGCATGTGGGCACTGCTGGACGAACGCCGCGCCGAATACCCGGCCGAGCACAACGTCGGCCACCTCTACATCGCCAAGCCGGCCCTGGCCGGCTTCTACCGCGAACTGGACCCGACCAACACCTTCAACCCCGGCATCGGCCACACCCCGAAACAACGCGGCTGGGGCGAATGCTGCGGCCAGGAGCATCACTGAGGCAGCGCCAAACGGCTGGAAGAGTGGTCGACGCTGCCCGGCCTTTGGCGTAGACTGCGCCCTACCTGTCAAAGACAGTTATGGGGCCGATTAGGATTCGACGCCGGTAACGAAACTTGAGGGGCATGCCGAGTTGGTAACAGAACTCGTAAATCCACTGTTGCAAACCTATAGTTGCCAACGACGACAACTACGAAGGGTACGCGCTAGCCGCCTAACCTTCATCTGGTCGCTTCGGCGCCAGCGATCACCAGGGGATGCCTGTAAACCCGAAGTGATCGTCAGATAGAACAGGATCGCCGCCAAGTTCGCTGTAGACGTAACGGCTAAAACTCATACAGCTCGCTCCAAGCACCCTGCCATTCGGGCGGCGCGGAGTTAACTCAATAGAACTGGCTACGCATGTAGAACCGATAGCGGAGAGCTGGCGGACGGGGGTTCAAATCCCCCCGGCTCCACCAAATTAACATCTAAAGACGTCCACGGACGTCTTTTTTTGTGCCTGAAAGCCAGTAAATACGAGGCTTTCAACGCTATCGGCGTCCACGCACGTCCATGAGAAGCTACACCTTTTGGCATTCCAAATGGCATTCCAAGCCCGTAGGTGCTAATTTTTGGAATGCCAAAATCAAGTCTGGAATGCCAATGTGCGCACAAGCTACCCGCCTCTCTGAACTCAAAGTCAAATCTGCCAAGCCTGCTGAAAAGGACTACGTCCTATTTGATGGCGGCGGACTTCAAATGCGAGTGAGAAGCAATGGCTCTAAGCTATGGAACTTCAACTATCGACACCCTGTGACGAAGAAGCGGATCAACATGGGACTGGGAACCTTCCCCGAAGTTTCGTTAGCGCAAGCACGCAAGGGTTCCGTTGAAGCGAGGGAAGCCCTTGCCCACGGCATCGACCCTAAAGAGAAACGGGCCGCTGTGCTGCAAGCTAAACAAGCTGCGACTGAGCACACATTCCAGAATGTGGCGACGTCCTGGTATGAACTGAAGAAGGATGCTGTGACGCCGGCCTACGCTGAGGACATCTGGCGCTCGCTAACATTGCACATATTCCCGGACTTGGGCGCCACACCGATCTCAGCCATCAGCGCACCTCAAGTCATCAACCTGCTCCGGCCACTCGAAACCAAGGGCAGCCTTGAAACCGTGAAGCGGCTGACGCAGCGGCTCAACGAGATCATGACCTACGGGGTCAACTCTGGACTGATTCACGCGAACCCGCTCAGCGGTATCCGCTCCGTCTTCAAGAAACCGAAAAAGAAAAACATGGCGGCACTACCCCCCGAAGAGCTGAAAGAGCTCATGGTGGCAATCGCCAATGCCAGCATAAAAAGAACTACCCGCTGCCTGATTGAGTGGCAGCTCCACACCATGACCCGGCCAGTCGAGGCAGCAACCACCCGCTGGGCAGATATCGACATCGAGAAGAAGATCTGGACGATTCCTGCGGAGCGCATGAAGAAGCGCCGCGCGCACATTGTCCCACTCACCGACCAGGCTCTTGCGCTCCTAGAAGCAATCAAGCCTTACAGTGGACATCGGGAATTTGTGTTTCCCGCAGACCGAAACCCTCGTACCCACTGCAATAGCCAAACCGCCAACATGGCGCTAAAGCGCATGGGCTTCGAAGGGCGCTTGGTAAGCCATGGGATGCGCTCTATGGCGAGCACCATCCTCAACGAGCACGGCTGGGATCCTGAATTGATCGAGGTTGCGCTTGCCCACGTCGATAAAGACGAGGTACGTAGCGCGTACAACCGAGCAGATTACATAGAACGCAGACGCCCTCTGATGGCGTGGTGGAGCGACCACATTCAGGAAGCTGCTACAGGCAACCTGTCGGTGTCAGCCATCAGAGAAAATCAAGATAAAAAAGTCGTCTCGATACGTTGACCCAACGTCAGCCCCTAGCCCAAAGCGGGCTACGGACATGATGCTACCTCACAGGGTTGCCGATGGTGACCCATGTGCTGTGGTTCACTTGGATCAGTTTTCGCTCAGGACCGCGAGCGTCCCAGTTCCTCATAATTTAATTATCGACCTTCCTCGCCCTTCTCAAAGCCTGAGGGACCCCTTTCCGGTTACGTCTACAGCGCTAGATTAATCGAAATTGGATCCAAAAATATTTCAAACCTATATCACCTCATTGAACACCCCGCAGTATCGACTGCTGCAGGGGGATTTGGCGTGCCAGCTTCTACCTCGGCACGCCCATCACTTGAGAGGATCTGCGTATGTATACACCTTGCCCAAGCTGTAACTCTGGACGCGTCATCACTAAAAATATCGGTAAACAAACGGGAGGTTTAATTGGTGCCGCAGGCGGTGCAGCCAGTGGCGCCGCCGGTGCCCTGTCAGGTGCGGAAGCCGGCGCGGTACTGGGTGTAGTCGGTGGGCCGGTGGGCATTGCTATCGGAAGCATCGCCGGGGCGATTTTGGGTGGCCTGTTTGGCGGGGTCGCTGGCGGCATCGCCGGGGCCACGCTGGGCGAGCAGATCGACGACAACGTGCTGGCCAATTACCAATGTCTGGAGTGCGGTTACAGCTTCAGCGCCAGCCGTTAAGCCTTTGTGAACAGGCGTCGCTCGTTGATGAAGCGACGCTCTTTCCCCTTCATCTGTAAGGAATCATTCTCATGGCTCATCTCGTTGATACCATGGCCTACGCTGGCGCTACTCCCTGGCATGGCCTGGGCAACAACCTGCCCCGTAAACAACCTATTGAGGTCTGGCAGAGCGAAGCCGGCATGGACTGGCAGATTCTCGAAAGCCCGGTGCACTTCAAGTCGGACGCAGTCGGCCACCTGGGCACCATCCATTCTTTCCCCGAACAAAAAGTACTCTACCGCTCAGATACCAAGGCGCCGTTGTCGGTGGTCTCAAAGCGCTATCACACCGTACAACCCCGTGAGGTATTGGAGTTCTACCGCGACCTCACCGAGGTGTCCGGCTACGAGTTGGAAACCGCAGGCGTGCTTAAAGGCGGGCGCAAGTTCTGGGCGCTTGCACGTACCGGGCAAGGTGCAGTGCTCAAGGGTAACGATCAGGTCAACGGTTACCTCCTGCTCGCCACCTCCTGCGACGGCACTCTGGCCACTACCGCCACACCGACCACGGTGCGGGTGGTGTGTAACAACACCCTGACCATCGCCTTGGATGGCAGCAGCCGCGCCATCAAGGTGCCACACAACACTCGCTTTGACCCGGCGACGGTGAAAAAGCAGCTAGGCATCGCCGTCTCTGGCTGGGACGAGTTTATGTACCGCATGAGGGCTTTGGCTGAACGCAAGGTGCAGTGGCATGAGGCACTGGGTTTCTTCATGAACGTGCTTTGTGAAACCACTCCGACCGGTGCTCTGCCGGAGGTGCTGCCCAATGAGCGTGCCCTGCGCAAGGTTCAGGAACTGTACGAAGGGCGTGGCCGGGGTAGCCAGATTGACTCGGCACGCGGCACCGCCTGGGGTCTGCTCAACGCCGTGACCGAATATGTCGACCACGAACGCCGTGCGCGCAGCAACGAGTACCGCCTGGACTCAGCCTGGTTCGGCCAAGGGGCGCAAATCAAGCAACGCGCTCTGGATGCCGCTCTGCAACTCGCCGCCTAACTCTAACTCACATCAACCCTTGCGCCCGGTCAGCCTTGTGCTGGTCGGGCGTTTTTATGTCTGCCGGTGAATACGATGAAAGCAACGTCATTGAATAGTAGCACCCGTAAGAAACACACTGCCCTGCGCCTGGTCAGCACCAAGGAGCTGCCCCGCGAGGACTGGTTGCAGATCCGCAAGCAAGGCATCGGCAGTTCGGATGCCGCCGCTGCGGTGGGCCTGAATCCCTACAAGTCGCAGTTGGAGCTGTGGCTAGAGAAGACCGGTCGCGATGCTGGGCTACCGAAGGCCGATCCTCACGATGAGCAAAGCCCGCTGTACTGGGGCAATGTGCTGGAGCCCATCGTGGCTTGGGACTACAGCAAACGCAGCCAACACAAGGTTCGACGGATCAACGCGGTGCTACAGCATCCCGATCCGGCGCTGCCCTGGATGCTCGCCAATATCGACCGCGAGGTGATCGGCGCTCCAGAGGTGCAAATCCTCGAATGCAAAACTGCCGGCATAAACGGGGCACGCCTCTGGAAAGAAGGCGTGCCCGAGTACGTGCAATTGCAAGTCATGCACCAGCTCGCCGTCACTGGTAAGCAGGCCGCTGATGTGGCGGTCCTGCTCGGTGGCCAGCATCTGGAAATCCATCGCATCACACGCGACGAGGCACTGATTGCTCGGCTGATTGATCTGGAACGGCTGTTCTGGGATTACGTCGTCAGTGACACCTCGCCACCGGCCGACGGCACAGCGTCTGCGGAAGCGGCATTACGCTGCCTCTTTCCCGAGGATAACGGACAGACCCTGGACTTCAGCCAGCACACGGAACTGGCCAGCACCTTTCTAGAACTCAAGTCTATTCGCCAAACCATTGCCCAGCAGGAGACACGTGAAGCGCAGCTCAAGCAGGTTCTGCAACAGGCCATGGGGGAAGCCACCCGTGCCGAGTTTGCCGAGGGCTATGTCAGCTGGAAGAAGTCCAAGGACAGCATTGGCCTGGATGTCGAACAGATGCTCAAAGACAAACCCTACCTGCAGGCCCGCTATCCCAAGACCAAAGCCGGAAGCCGTCGCTTCCTGATCGCCTGAAGCAGCCTGTTCATCCTGGCCACCCGGACCGTTCAAGTCCCGGTGGCTTTTTTATTTGCAGATCAAGGAGTACCACCATGCTCAAAGGCTTAGCCATCACCCCGCCGGTACTCGGGCGCATTTCCATCGGCAAGGTCGTCGAGAAAAACGGCAAGCGTCTACCCGAAAAAGACGATCAGTTCACCATCACCTCGCAAGTCCAGAGTCGTGACGGCTGGTTACTGCACCCACTCAATGACGAACTACGCAATGGCCAGGATGGCAAGCTGCGCAGCATTCCGATCCGCTTGTTGTTCAACGAACCGGACCTCAACTTTCGCGCGGACTACAGCCTGTTCGATCGTACTACGGGCAGGCCGTTGTGCGTCGGCAATGGTGAAACTTGCAAGCGTTTGACCAAGGACGGCATCCAGTCGCTGCCCTGCCCTTCGCCAGATGGCTGCCCACTGGCCCAAGGCAATGCCTGCAAGCCCTACGGCCGACTGAACGTGGTGATCGGTGAAGATGATCCACTGGGCAGTTTTGTCTTTCGCACCACGGGGTTCAACAGCATCCGTACCTTGGCGGCGCGTCTGCAGTACTTCAGCGCCATCTCTGGTAATCGCTTGGCATACCTGCCACTAGAACTGCGTCTGCGGGGTAAGTCTACGCGGCAGAGCCACGGGACACCGATCTTCTATGTGGACATCACCGTGCGTCACGGCATGAACCTGGAAGAGGCATTGCTGGAAGCCAAACAACGGGAAGAAGTTCGACAAGCGTCGGGCTTTCATCAGAGCGCTTTGGATCACGCAGCCCGTCAGGGCTTCAACAATGGCGCTTTCGAAGACAGCGAAGAGGACACCAGCGCCATCGTCGAGGAGTTCTTCCCCAACATTGAAGATCAGCCCAGCCCTGGAGGGCCCCAAGCCCAACCGGTAGCACTTGGAAAACCCTCACTGGCTCAGAAGCTGGAGGCTCAGGCTATTCAGAACAGCACTAGGCCATAGGTCCAGTAACGCTCTCCTCCTCCACAGCATGCCCCTCGTTCGTATAGGACTATTGTCATGAAATATCACAAACTCAAAGCCGGTGAAACGACCGGCACCTACGTCATGGAATCACCAGTCACCGAAGCCGACATCCTTCAGATGGCGCAGCAACTGGCCATGAGTCGTCTGTCTAAAGGCCGGGCACTGACTGAGCCGAAGCAGGTGTTCAACCACTTGCAAACACTGTTGCAATACCATGAGTACGAAGTCTTCGCTTTGCTGTTGCTCGATTCCAAACACCGAGTTATAGGCTTTAGAGAACTGTTCAGAGGCACGCTGGATGGGGCCAGTGTGTACCCACGAGAAGTGGTCAAGATCGCCTTGGAACACAACGCTGCGGCCGTCATTATGGTTCACAATCATCCCTCCGGCGATCCAGAGCCCAGTCAAGCTGATCGCACCCTGACCACCATCCTCAAGAACGCTCTGAACATGGTCGGCACCCGGATATTGGATCATGTGGTGGTGGGCCATGAAGGTTGCGCATCCTTGGCCGAACGAGGTTACCTCTAACCAATGCCGCATATGAAGGTTGTCCCTGGAGATCCCCAGGGGTAAACCTTCCAAACAGGAAGTTTTTTATTTTTTTGTCTTGATGTGACAACACTGCCGTCATACCGAATCACATTATCCTCGACAATCTGCATGATCACCTCGCGCAACGCCCCTAAGGGCTGCCGATCTACGGAGACGCAACCAGAGCCTCTCACTCTCCGGCATCCTCGACCCTGACGAACGTCGCGCTGAACTCCTTGCATTGGCGATGTTGCTGTAAGCGATTCACAAAGCTAAACGCGTCGTTCAACTCGAAGCGCTGGAAGATATCCAACCCACGTCCAAGAATAATTTTCCAGCCAGTGTCAGTAGTAATGTCACGATCATGCTTAGTCCCTGTCGTGTCATACGCCCAGCTGAACTGAATACCCACCCCCGCACAGGCGTCGGCAATTTTCTGCAGGCTTTCGGTTTGACGATCACCGTTGAACTCATCCTCCACGGTGACTACATGTACAGCCACTTCCTCACCTGAGATCAGCTGCTTGCTGATCGTCTCCAGCAGCTCCATGAGATTGCGCAGTTGATGGAACATCCGCAGGTACGGATCTATAACGATGATCCGCTTGGCCCCTTTTAAATAGGGCCCAAACAATTTATCAAAGGTAACGCCGCGCTGATTCTCCTGAATAACCAGATGCTGAGGCTTCAGCTCTTGCTCTCTGCTCGCCGAAACAGCAAGTTGTTGAATAGGCAGAGGACTGGCTGCATCGCTATCCGACTCGCTGGGAACGACCTTAGCCATATCGAATAGATCCGACTCCGAGACGTCACTCGCCACTCGCCGGTGGTACTGGTTCGGATACTCCCCTTCCTCAAGGGCGCTGACCAGCCTCTCCACGCCATCTTTTCCTTGATAGGCAAAACGCACAGCTGGGTAGGTGGTGTCTATGCGCAGCAGCTGATCCTTGACCCGCTTGCGCCCTTCGATGGCACAGCGCAGCACATCTTCGACCTCCGACTCAGTCGCCTCACCATGTGGGAAGAGGATCTTCATCAGACCGGAGAAAGTTTTATTGATGCCGTCACGATCACGTGTGGAGATTTCATCCGACAACGTGAACAGACATTTGTAGCGATCCGAGAAGTCATGGCTGCGCAATGAACGGAGGATCTCGGCCAGATAATCGACCACAAAGCCGTAACCGCCGGAGAACATCTCCCCACGGATCACGTCCACCTCCCAGCCCGGAATGTAGCTGTGCAGACGGTCGAGGAAGGCGGAGTCGTGGAACTTCTCCGGCAGAGGGTCGAACAGGTCGCTGTGCTTGAGCATATACGGCACTGTGTGATCGGTGTTGCCCACGAATACCATGCTGGCCTCGGCCCCAAGGGTTTCCACTCCCCGCGAAAACGACTTGTTGGCCATGTAGTTCTTCATGATGTCGACCAGCGCCTTGTCCACGCGCTTCTGCTTGCCGGCGAACTCGTCGAAGGCCACCACATCCCAGTAGCCCACCAGACCGAGCTTGCCCGTGCCGTTGTGGACGAACAGCTTAGGCACCGTCACCTCGCCACCGGAGATCAGAATGCCGTGAGGCGAGAACTCCGAGTAGACATGCGACTTGCCGGTGCCCTTCGGCCCCAGCTCGATCAGGTTGTAGTTGCGCTCGCAGAACGGAATCAGACGGATCAGCTGCAGCAGCTTATTGCGCTTGCCGAACATCTGAGGGTTAAAGCCGACGCTCTGGATCAGCAAGTCGATCCACTCATCGGTGGTGAACTGCTTGCGGGCATCCAAGTAGCCCTCGAAGTCGAAGCGGGAGATCTGAATCGGCTTGAGCGATGCAAGCACCCACGGTGAGGCCGACTTGTCTTCGGTGTACTCGTACTCCAGATCGGCGATGCACCACACGCCGCCGACCAGCAGCTTCTGGTGGGACTTCACCGTACTGGAGTCGATCAGCACCTTCTTGATGCCGAGGTTGGCGAATTCCGCCTCGTAGACGTCATCCTTGTCGTTCAGGGAGACGCTGACGCGGTCGATCACCTTATGCCGGCCTTTCTCCTTGATGATAGAGCGTACCAGGCCAGCTTCATTGCGATGCACATAGTGCTTGCGCAGGATCTCCTTGACCGTCTCGATGCCGGCCTGGATCGTGGCCTCGTCGTTGGTGGCGCAGTATTGGCCCAACAGGTACTCCAGCACATAGGAGGGCACAATGGCGTTGCCCTTTACCGCCTTGACCAGATCCTTGCGGACGACCAGACCGGCGAAATACTGGTTGATCTTGTCATCGAGCTGACTCATGAAGGCTCCCGCTTAAAAATCGAATTCACTGGTGAACGAACGACGAATCGTATACCGAGCAGCCTTGTACCGGGTGAAATGCGAGGTGCCTTCCACCTGCTCTTCGAGCCGCAGCTCCACCTGCTGGTTGTTCGCCTCATCGGCCTTGCGACTGAGGATGAAGCGTACCGACAGCTCGCGTTCACGTGGATTTTCCGACGCAAAGTCGAAGGTCAGCTCATGCGCATCCGAGATCAGCTCACTGTCTAGGGTATACAGGCCAGCGCGCAGTCTGCGTGGCTGCTTCTTCTCGGTGACCGCCTCGGTCTGATACAGCACCACGGCCAATTGCCCGGTAGTGATCGTCTTGCCACCAGCGCCGATGAAATCGACTTCCACACGGCCCACATCGCTCTGACGTTTCTTGTTGATGCGGACCACCGGAATCACCACCTCCTGCAGCGTCGCCCCGCCATGCACGAAGCGGCTGCCGGAGCCTTTCAGACGCAGACGGTTGATGGACTTGGGTATCTGCACCTCCAGAGTTCCTTCCAGGCCCAGCTGGTTAGGGCTGAAGGTCTTGAAGCCAGCTTGGCTGCACAGGCCACGCCCCAAGACAAATCGCCGGTCGCGATACAGCACCTCATCACCATCCGGCTCAGTGCTGAGGAAGTCACTCTCCTCCAGGGGAAGGTTCTGGTAGATGAAGCCGTGGTCCGCAGTGATCAGCAGATTGCTGGCATTGGCATTGGTCAGCTTCTTCACCAGGCGGACCAGCTCGGACAGGGTTTCCTCTGCCGCCGCAAACACTCGCTCCTCGGTGTCACGGGTATCACCGGTCTTGTCGATCAAGTTGTGATAGACGTAGACCACATCGTTGTCACGCAGCAGCGCCCGTGAGTCAACCTGGTTCATGGCCAGCAGATCCTTGGCCAGCACTACCTCAGAGTTCGGCACTGCTGCTGCGAGGATCTTGCCGCGATTGACCGCCCCCTGAGCGCTCTGACCGTTCACCATGGCACCGCCACTGTCGTTTTCAGCCAGCTGCAGTGCCTGGTTGGGCAATAGCGCTGCCATGCCCAGCTGGGTGTAGCTCGGCAGCATCGACAGTGCAGGCTCAAGCTCGGCCTCGAAGCGGTCCTCGCGGCGAATCAGGCTTTGCAGCTCCTCGCCAACCTCGTAGCGGAATGCATCGGAGATTACCACGCAGACCTTGGTCTTGCGCTCGACGAATGGCTTCACATAGCGACCAAAGAAATTCCGCTGCAGCATGATCGGTGCGGCTTCCCAGCGATGCGCGGCATCGACGTGCTGCTGCCAGCGGTCATTGAGGCGCACCAGGAAATTGTTGGTGTAATGGTTTTCAACCTGAGTGTTCAGCTCCTCCAGCAACGAGGCCTGCCCCGATTCGCGGGCGTGATAGACGAACTTGCGGTACAACTGGTCGAGTCGATACCAGCTCTGCGCATACTTCTCCACGCCATCGCTCAGCGATGTCATCTCCAACTGCGCCGTATCCAGTAACTGCAGGAACTGCGCGGCATGGTCGACTGCCAGGTAGACATCCTCGAAGTGGGTAAACCAGTGGCTCTGCCGGCGCTGGCGCACCCACTGCTCGACCTCCTGCGAGGTCACCGTCCTCGCCACCACCTCATGCACCAGCTCACTGAGGATCTTGCGGTCGATCAGCTCGAAGTAGTCCAGCTCCATCAGCTTGCGGTAATCGAGCCCATGCAGCCGATCACTGATCTGCAGCACTTCGGCGCACTGCTCGGAGAGCAGCTCGAAGCTCTGCTGATGGGAGCGGCTGTCCTTCCAGCGCTTAAGGAACACCAGCGACTCGGCCGACAGCCGTGCCTTGTGCTCCGGATCGGTTCCCATCAGGAAACAGGCCTTGAACAGCTCGATGACGAAGTCATGGAGGCCCGGCTGGTCCGAGACATAACCGTAGGCACGCCTCATCTGCTCCCACAGGAAGCCACTCAAGCCACTGCTCTCGATCAGCTTGATTCGCGCATCGCCGGCACTGGCCAGCTCAGCCAGCAGTGCCTCCAAAATCACATCCAAGCGCGGCTCAGCGTCGGCACAGACCGCCAGCATCTTAAGACGCAGCATGTTGTTCGAGTCCACCTGCTGCTGCAGCTTGCGCAGATCCTCGCGCCGCTTGGCGGACTCAAAAAACGCAGCATGGGCTTCCAGCAACGGATAGCAATCTGGCCCCAACTCCAGCTCAGCCAGCCACAGGGCGACCTGATCGGTGCGGAAGCTATTGCCACTGGCCAGCTGCACGTCGAGCAGCCAGTTCTCCAGATGTGGCGGTTCTGCACCCTCGCGGTAGAGCAGAAATTTCTGCTCCGGCTGCTCGCGCAGGATGCGGTACTTCACGCAAAACTCGTTGTTGGCCAGCTCGATCTTCTCGACCCCCGGCAGCTCCAGAGCCTTGAAATCAGAGCGGAACTCCAGGCGGTTGTCGTACCAGAAGACGATACGCTGCTTCTCGAACAGGTTGGTCAGCGCCTGGGTGATCTTCGGGTTGCTCATGCCACAGCCTCGATTTCTTCCTCTTCATCCAGCACCTCCTCAGGTACTGGTAGTGGACCGCTGACCACCACATTGCAGCGCAAGCGCTGCAGGAGTGCTTCACGCCGTGCATGGCAGAAAGCCTGAAAGTCCTCAAAACGCAGGCTGTCACTCTCGTCCAGCAGCAGATCGGCCGGTTTGATGCCACAGCCCTTGTCGGCCAGCCATTCGATCAGCGGCATATCCTTCTTCGAGCGGTTCTGCGAGGCATTCAGCAGGTGCAGGTTGGCAATCGAGTTCCAGTTGAGCGAGTTCCGGTAGAACGCCATCAACTCAGGATCATTATTGAGGAAGCCTTGCTTGGATAGCTCTGCCTTGGTGAAGGCGCTCTGCGGATGCAGGTGATCAACGTCCAGCTGCAGGTTTTCGTTGATCTCGGGGTACAACAAACTCAGTACCGAACGGCACCGCGAGTCCCCATGCTCGATGTCGAGCAGCCCTCTGAGGTAGGCCTCGTCGAAGCGCAGATCCTTGTTGGTCGCAGTGAATGCTTCGATGATTTCCTCCAGAGGGAATCCCTTCTTGCCAAGATGCCTGGCAAGCAGGCGCTGCATTTTCGTGAGCACACCATCGGCTTGACCGCCAAACACCCCACGCAGCAGCACCATATGCAACCAGCGCGATAGCGCCAGGCGCTCATCGCGCAAATGGTTGATGTTGTTGATGCTCAGATAAAGCGGCTTGCCCTGGAAGAGCTGCTTATACAGGTAGAAGGCCAACGGGATGACAGCATTCTTTGCTCTCAGCGAATGGTCATTCAGACCGAATAGGCGCAGTAGCTTGAAGGTTGCGACGATACAGGATCGGATCTGCGGCCACTGCGCCTGAATGACACTGACCTGATCAGTATCGAAATTCTTGACCTTGAACCGCACATCGGCGCCGATCAGCATCAGACAGGTCTTCAGAACCCAGTCACGGGCAATCGAGAACTGCATCTCCGAGCT
Source organism: Pseudomonas sp. ABC1 (assembly GCF_013395055.1). Classification (NCBI taxonomy): domain Bacteria; kingdom Pseudomonadati; phylum Pseudomonadota; class Gammaproteobacteria; order Pseudomonadales; family Pseudomonadaceae; genus Pseudomonas; species Pseudomonas sp. ABC1. Next base: position 3,046,226 of record NZ_CP058349.1, on the reverse strand, counting down.
CTGCCTTACCTCAGCGACCAGCTCGTCGATGTCCTTACGGGCATCGCCCTGCCAGTTGGCAATGGCGATGGACATCAACAGGTCGGAGAACGCCAGCGGCGTACCCCCGCTATTGGTGCGAATGAACACGTCAAGGACATGGTCGATGTCCTGACTTTCCTCGTTGTAGTAGTGGATGACCTCCTCCCGCCGGACGAGGTAGTACAGACGATTCAGGGTCTTGACTGCAAACCTGTTGCTAGCCAGCCCTTGCTCCGCCAAGTAGGGCAGCACAACCTCCATCAGTATCTCATCATCAGAGCGCACATCGGGCAGGCTCAAGACCTTGCCCACTTCGAACCAATACGAGGTTCTATCGCTCTTATACGATGCCGCCTGCTTTTCGGTCAGGAAGCGGAAGTCGTACTGGGCCATCGACTCGTTGTCATCTCCTTCAACGCCCTTGCTCAGGTTGAGATAGAGCCGGCGTGGCGGGAGAACCTGATTGTTTCGCGTGTTGGGCCACCAGACTCGAGGCTGCTTGTAGGCATAAGTTCCTTTCAGGCCGATGTAGATTGAGGTCAGCCGCTGCTGCCCATCTATGACCGCCTTGAAGTCCTTGAAGTCCCCCTGAGTCGGGACATAGTCGTTGGACTCCTTGAAGCGCTGGCAGTAGTCGGTCAGGAAGCTGTAGAAGCGGTATTTGTTCTTGATTTCCGGACTCGTCACATCCCACATCATGAAGGTGTTGATGGGGTACTCACGCATCAGGGAGTCAAAGAGCGTGCAGATCTGCTGCGTCGACCAGACGAAATTGCGCTGGATCGCCGGCAACAAAAATGTCCGGTCATCGATGTTGCGTATTGCCTGGCGAATCGTGATCGCCTTTTCGAATCGGCCTGCCATATCAGTCTTCCTTGGCTTCCAGTCCTGGAATTTTCTTCAGGGCTGCTCCCAGCTTGAGGTAGTTGGACTTAACCCCAAGGTCAAGATCCAGCTGCACCTGCTCGGTGGCCAGCGGGTAGAGGGTTTCGCGCTCGTAGTCGTCCAGCTCCAGCAGCTGCTTCTTGATGCTCTCCGCTTCCTTGTTGGCCTTGGTCTTTTCGCCCTGGCTGGCTGAGGTGCTGATGGCCACCTGCTGCAGGTAGTCCAGTCGCGCAGCGAGCTTCTTACGGAAGTCACGGAGGTACTGCAGCACCACGCTGACGGTGTCCGGCCGGTAGCGGTGCTGGTAGACCAAGGCGCTGAAGGTACCCTTGGGGCTGGAGAACAGCCAGTAGATCGGGCGCTTCTTGTAACGTTTGACGTGATCGGCGTAGAAATCTTTGAGGAAGTACTTGCGCACATCCTTGCCCAGCGCCTTTTCGATAAAGGCCAGGTTTTCCTCGTAGCGCTCCTCGCCAAAGGTCACGCGCAGGAACTGGCGGAAGCGCTCGGTCACATCATCGGCGAACCATTCACCATCCAGCAGCGGGATCACGTTGTCTTCATCCGGCATGAAGCGCGGCGCAGGTACCTGTCGCAGGTAATCCGCCAGCGACTCGCCCTGGTTGGCCAGCACCAAGCCCGGCTTGTCCAGGCTGTAACGGCCGAACATGCAACCCACTGCATAGCTGAGGTACTCGGCGATGGTGTCTGCTCGCAGACGCTCCTCTCTCTCCTGCGCCGTGGCCTTGCCACCGTAGCGGTATGTAGGATTGCAGGTGATGGTGACCTCCTCGATAGGCACCTCGGGGGTCAGATCGTCCTGTAGGCCATATGCATCGATGAAGATTCGGTTGTTTTCTTCCTCCAGCCGCTGCATGTCGTCAGTCATGCTCTGCCAAAGGGTGCGTAGGTACGCGTAGCTGTCCTCCAGCGTCTTCCCTCGATGAACGGGCGAGAGGAGCGGGAGGTTGGTGAAATCCCAAGAGGTTTCATAGGCATCCCAGTCAGAGCGGGACAACTCTGAAGCCGCATGGGCAAGATCCACTGTTCTCTCGATTTTCGGTGGAAATGGCAATCTTCCAACTGCGCCCTCCCCGTAATCCATAGTAGGAGATGTCGCTGCAATAAGTGCGTCGACGACGGATGAGTTCAAATACGCAAGCATCAGCCACCGATCTCTAGTATGTTCGATCGGTATTGCAGATCCCTTGCTCTCGAAAGCAAAGTGACTTGGAAGCAATCGCATCGACATCGACGCGATTGTCAGGGTCGACCAAGTTAGCCCACCCTTGAAAAAATGCTGAATGTTTTGAGGACGCGATAATAGCTTCCCACTATCATCTTTGAAGTTCTTTATCCGCGCGCCTTCGTTCTCCCAATCAAGCAAATGCTCATAATTACCGTACCATCTACGAAAGCTTCCACCCTTCGAACATGGGAACCAACGTCGCGCTTGGATATCGCTATCTCCCGACGCTACAGCAGAATTATTTCTTTCTACTTCATGCCACAGCCTAAGAAATTTATCGTTGCTTCCAGTCTTAATGCCTTGTCTCGGGGGAAAATGATCCTTTACCGTTCCACCCACCTGATAAATATTGATAACTTGCTTTGGAAGAGTGAAGGAGATTGGAGTACCTGGGAGCGAACGAAACACCTTTGACTTCATCTCGTAGCGCCAGGGCGAAACTGGGTTTTTGATTGCCTCAAGCAACTTTGCTGACTGATGCTCCCTTCTCTTGAATTGCTCCAAGTTGAAAAACACGCCCGTACTTTCTGTTTTCCCGACCTCAAAACAGAAAGCGCAAATCGGGACCGCTGCGCTATCAAACATTGTGTGATATTGAGGTTTGACCAGTGAAATAAGCTGACCAACCTCAAGAAGCTTTGACCGAAGCTCCTCAAACGAGGAAAGATACATCCATGTGAAGGGAGTCATTAGACCCGTAACACCTAAGCGTGGCAGCATTTCGCTGACCCTGAGGATGAACATCGAATACAGGTCAGACTTTCCACTTTCGTAATTTGATTTCGCCAACTCCTGTAGATCTGCATTCATCCCTTTCCCGCCCATATACGGCGGGTTAGCAACTACAACATGATATTTATTCGAGAGAAACTCGGCCATACGTAGCACAGCCAATACGCGCCCCTGCACTTCTTTCAGCAACAGATCGCCACCAAAGTCCTTTGCCGCTACCAGCCGAGCCGTCTCCACTGGATCCCGCAGTTTAGGTACGATCAGCGAGCCAAAGTTTTTAGCCTGCTCAAACTGCAAGAGTGTCTCGCGCAGCTCATCCGTGAACAGGTCACGCCCCATGATGGCAACCACGTCGTGCAGCTCATCCTGGGTGAAGCTCACATTCTCGAGCACGCAGATATTGGGCTGTGCCTTCATGCGCAGGAAACGACGCCTCCCGAGCCGAGCGGCGGCCTTCATCACAAGCGCAAAGGCCGCCAGCGCTCCGGCACGGTCGTCGATCTCAACTCCATAGAGGTTATGGGTCAGAATCAGCGCCGGGATCTCGGTCGGGTCATAGCCCTCTTCCTCGTAGATTGCGTAAAGCAGATCGAAGGCGTAGGTCAGCATATGCCCCGACCCGCAGGCCGGGTCGAAGATGCGGATTTCTTCCGGTCTGGAGATGCGCAGGAAGTCCGTCTCCGACTCTTCCGGCGCAATGTAGTAGTCCATCCTCTCGGCCAGCTTCGACTGCGGACGGTTGAGCAGCCACAGGCGGCCCAGCGAGTTCTCGACCAGATAGCGGACGATCCAGTGCGGGGTGAACAGCTGCGTCGCGGCGGGGATGTTCTCCGCAGAGATCTTGATGTTCTTCTTCAGTCCGGCGAAGACCTCATCCTTCTTCTCCGCGATATAGAATTGGTAGAGCCAGCCGATGACCTCAACGTCCTGACAGACTTCCTCATTCATCACCTCACGCAGACTGGTAACTATGGAACCTTGCGACAGCAAGTCTTCGGGCATCAGCAGTTCGGTATAGTCGGCGATCTGCTCGAAGAGGAAGGGCATCTGCCCATACCAGTGGTTGCACACCGACACCAGCAACAGGCGATATGCCTCTCCTTGAGGATCGGAACTGGGTGCCTTGCCGGCCAACAGATCCAGAACCTTTTCTCGCGTCTTGCCAGTGACTAGCTCCTCGTCCAGGAGCGCCATCTTCGCCTCGGCGAGGATTTCCGGGGTGATCTGTCCCTCCATGGGCGTCAGCACACGGGGATTGGTGAAGCCGTTCACATCGAGGAAACGCAAGGCGCAGAAGCGGTTGAACCAGGTGTAGGCGACCCTCTCGATTACCTGCTCCTTGCTGGACTCCTGGATCTGCCTTTCCAACTGAGCCACAGCCTGCGGATTCTCGCGACGCGCAGCACTGCTGGCGTGCAGCACCTGGATCAACTTGGTTTCGACCTGCTTGCGCAGCTCGGTGCGGGCAGCCTGGGCAAACTTCTTCAGCTTGGCGGTTTCCATCTTTCCAACTCTCCTGCTCCCGGCACTCGACCGGGCAGTCTCAACCTAGAGTGGCCCGCAGCAGGCAGGCCACTTGAATTCGTTACAAAATCAGATCTGTACGCGGTTACCGGCTTGGATCTCTCTCAGCCAGGCCTCGCGCTGCTTCTGCAGGTAATCGTCCAGCTCGGCCTCGCTGGTGAGCCACGGCTTGCCGTAACCGACCTTGATCTGACGCGCCTGTACGATGCGCGGCTCAGCAACTCTCTGCGGCGGCTGGCCGGGCGGCACATTGCCGCCCCCCGTCAGTTCCTTGCTGGGCTGCGGTGACGGCTCGGGTTGCTCGGGCTTTACAGGTTGTGGGCGGGCCAATAGTTCGAGGTTAAGCAACAGTTGCGGGTAGCGCTCATCCTCGAAACGCCGGCGCTGATCACGCAGTACTGCAATCAGTTTTTGTCCATTCAGTGCCTGGCGAGCAGCACTAAAGGAGGATGCCAGTTGTTCCTTGTGCCCCACACTTAGCCCTGCATAGCCGTCAGCACCACACAGGCGCTGCTCCAGTTCGTCGAGCAGTTGCTCGCTGGCTTGCTGCTCGCTGGCCAGTTGGTTGGCAATGGCCAGCTGGAGCGTCTCCAGCTGCGGCCTGACCTGCTGTAAGCGGTTACCCTGCCAGGGCCTGCTGTCGGCCAGCACGGCACGGATAGCCTCAACCTCGACGACGTTCACATAGGTGAAGTTGTCTTGCTGCTCCTGCATCAGTTGGCGGGCCTGATCGTAGATCTCACGCAGCGGGCTGCGCATGAAGCGCTGCAGCGGATCAATGATTTGCTCCTTGGTTTCGAGCAGCGCGTCTTCCGCACGAGACAGGTCGGTCAGGAACCAGCTGGGGTTTTTCGCGGCGATTTCCTTGAGGGTCGCCAGCACCCCGTCTAGAGTCACCAGGAAGGGGTATTGCGTCTTCTGGCCGTGCAGCTCGGCAAGCTCCAGCTCCAGATCCTTGATGGCATCGATGGTTTCACGGGCCAGGGCGCGGGCCTCGTTGCTGCTGGTCGGCCGATCGAAGAAGTCGGCGAAGAAATCCTTGAGCGTCCGCACCTGGGAGGCAGTGAACTCGATCTGCGGCTCCAGCACCAACGTGGAATGGGCGTTGGTATTGCGCAGGCTGCGCTCCAGGATGTCCCCCTCCAGCGGGTTGCTGTCCTGTCGCACCTCGACCTTGCCGCGTGCGCAGAGCAGCGCGAGGTTGCAGAGGATGGCGGCGTAGTACCAGCCATAGCTCTTGCGCTCGAATCGCTCCAGCAGACTCTTCACCGTGGTCCGCACGCCACTGCGCGCATTGGTCTGGATGAAGGCCAGCAGCTCCTGCTCCGGCTCGCTCAGGCTGGTGACGTCGTTGCCCAGCAGCCCATCCTGCCCCTGGCGCAGGTATCTGCCGACGTCGTTTTCGCTGAACGCCACATCGCGTAGCATGCGCAGGTTCGGATAGGTGGTTTCGATGAGCTGGTAGAAACCCTTGAGGATGCGGGTCTGGCCATCGTTGCTGGACACGTCCACATCGGCCGCATTGATAATCAGTTGCGCGTGGCCGAGAAGATACTTGGCACGCTCCTGCAACTCGGCCAGACGCTCGGTGTTCTGGAAGCCCTTTGCATCGAGTATGCGTTTGACCGCCTCCTGCTGAGTGTTGCTGTTCTGCCTGATGTACTTCTCGGTGCGCTTGTACATAGTCAGGTCTTGCATGAAACGCGCGTCGGCGGGCAGCACGACACGCAACTCATCGCGCCCCATGCTCTGCATGCGCTGCACCGTGGGGTTGTCGAAGTTGTCGCTGAGCGGCGTGACGACGTGGATGGCCAGCTCATGCTCGCGGCTGAGCACCCGGTCATCCATCTTGCGCGCGTAGGGGTAATCCTGGCCGTTCTCGTAGCGGATCTTGCGCTGCTTGATTGCGCCCTCGAACAGCAGCCCCTCCAGCTCCTTGATCACGTCGGCCGACTCGACCTCGGTGTTCTTGATCTCTTCCTCTATGTCCTTCTCTTCGTCGGTCAGATACTCGTAGAGATCACCATTGCGCTGGATGTAGGTCTGCAGCTCCAGCAGGTTGAGTGCGGCCTCCAGCTTCTTGCGCTGGGCTGGTACATCCTCGCCGAAGCGTTCCAGCATCAGTACGCTGAGGTTGCGCAAGGTGGCCTTGAACTCCTTGACGTACTTGACCAGGAACAGCGCCTTGAGCACGCGCACGGCGTAGGGATCACCCAGGTGACGTTCGGCGTTGTTGATCGCGCTCTGGATCGAGCTCTTCAGCGCGCCTCGAATGCCTTCGAACATACGGTCGAAGGTCGCCAGCTGGCCAACCGGCTCATTGTCGATGGCCATGGCCACCTCGCGGAACACACCGAGCATGGAGCGCTCACCTACCGAGTTGGCCTTGCCCTCGAAGCCGTTGTGCAGTGAAATGCCGCGGATGGCCGACTGGAACAGCGGGAACTGGTAGGGCACGAATGGATAGCAGTAGGTGAAGTGCTCAAGATCGCGGAAATTCTGGTAGTGCTGACCGCCATCAGCGAACTCGAAGAGCGTTTTGAAGTTGTTGAACTGCTGGCCGTAGACGCTTTCCAGCAGTCCAGTGCCCACCGAGTTCTTGGTCAGCAGGCGCTTCTGGATCACCTCGGCCACATCGGCGCTGGTCAGCTTGAGGCGGTTGGCGAAGCGCGCCTGGATCTTGGTGAAGTCGTTGCTCTGCTGCTTGCTCATATCGCCGAGCACGGAGTTCATGTCCTCCTGAGCTGTGACGATGATCCAGGCTCGCCCCTGGCACTTGGTCGCCAGGCTTTCAGCGACGGTCTGCAGGTTGGTCATCAGCTTGGTGTTGTCGGCGACGTATTGCCCCACCTCGTCAACGAAGAAATTCAGGCGGAAGTTGGCCGGCTGCTTGTCCAGCCAGGCCTTGACCTGGTTGCCGAAGTCTTCGATGGAAACGCTGTACTGAGTGCGGTACTTGTCGAGGATGCCCTTGGCCAAAGCCGGATCTTCGCCGGTGATCTGCGCATAGGCCTTGGCAATGTTGCCGGACTCAAGCAGGGCCTGTTCACGTCCGCGCCCCCAGGGCTTTTTGGCGATGATCTGGTAGGCGTCCTTGAAGGCCTCGAACTGTTCGCGGCTGTCGAGATCACGCTCGAACTGGGCAATGTAGCCCTGCTTGCCGAAGTAGCCGCACATCTCGTTGAAGACCTTGACGAAAACCGACAGCAAGGCGTCGATCTGGGTCTTGCTGATGATGTCGGCCTTCTGATCGATGTTGAACAGGATGCTCTTCGAGGGGATGGTGACCGCCTGTTTGAGCTTGCTGCGCAGCAACGCATCGTCCCCGTGGATCTTGGGCAGAAAAATTTCCAGGGCACAGGTGCCATCGATGCAGCGATTTTCCAGTAGCAGAGCCAGCATCTTGAGCAGGTGCGACTTACCCGAACCGAAGAAGCCCGAAACCCATACCCCGTTGGCACCGTGGTAATCGGTGTAGGCGTCGAGGAAGTGCTCCAAGCGCTTGGCAACCTCGTCGGTAAGGACGTACTCGCTCAGTTCATCATACAAGCTGGTCTCATCGTCGGCCTTGATCACCCCCTCGATGGGGCGGCTGACGGGGTTCAGGAAAATACCGTTGAGTTCCATCTACTACTTCCTCAGCCCTGAATCTCGAAAATATTGAATGCGCGGTAGTACTTGTCGTCGTGCAGCAGGCCGAACAGCTCCAACGAAGCCCCCTCCTGCAGTGAATGACGGTACTCGCCAGGGAAGAACATCACGGTTGGTTTTCCCTTGGCCGTGCTCTGCAGGTTGTTGAGCACGTTGTGCGAGCGAATGTAGGGGAACACCTCGCCAATCCCGGAGAGAAACAGAACGTCGTACTCCGCCCCAGCGAGGCGCTCGCCAATCGCCGGGACCAGGTACTCTTCGACGCCTAGGACATTCTGCAGCAGCTCCAGCAGGGCATCTTTCTCTACCTCGGACTCAACAGCGAGTATCTCGTCCCAGAGGCTGCTGTCATCGCTACTGCCATCGCGGGCCTTGAGCAGCTCAATGGACAGATCGTAAAGGTTGATCTCCATGACGCGCACGCCACGTCCCTGTAGGCAGCCGATACTCATGCTGGCCAGGTTGTTGACTAGCTGCCGCTGCATGCGCTGCATCTCGAAGGACTCGGAGGCTTTGAACTCGCAAATGTAGAACGGCAGGTCGTTGTTCAGCCCTTTCATCTCCAGAAATCGCTGGCTGCTGATTACGCCCAGCAGGTGCTCGAAGCGCGTGGCCAGGGGCTGCTGGCTGATTTTTCGGCTCATTGAAGCCACCTTTGAATTTCACTGTCCGTGGCTGGAAAAACCAGCAGATGTTCGCGCCCATGCTTGGCTATCAATCGGACCAGATGCGGGGTAAGCAGTGCAGGCTGGATCTGACCTTGCTCTGAGAGCAGGTCGGACTCGCGCAGCATCTGAAATACACTGTGGCGCAAACGCTTTTGGGTGGAGACTGCAATTTCATCCAGCTCCTTATGCCAAAGCGCCTTGGCGTTGTAGAAAGCCTCATAGTCAGTAGTCATGATCCGGTGACGCCGGCTGAGGTAGTACTCGTGCAGTACCTCAATGGCAAAATCACGGATGAAGCCATAACGGCGACAGACCGCCGACCAGAGCAAGTAACTGCGCTCTCGCCGGTTACCGTCGACCAGAGCCTCCAGTTCTTCGATATCAAGCAGTTCAAGTCGCCCGAACAACTCGATGCTAATGCGCTTCGCAGAGCTGGCTGTACGCGCCTGCAGGAGGTTGCCATTACGTACCTCTGCACGGGTCTGCGACCAGTCGCGCAATGACAGGTAACGCTCGGCAACCAACGGGGCTTCCTGCAGAAATAGACCACCCGTGGTGAATGACAGACGGTAGCGCTCGGCACTCATGCTGACCCCAAAGTCGCATCATCACTTGCCCCACCAGCTTTAACCCACGAATCGACCTCAGCCTTCTGGAATTTCCAGAGCCGCCCCACCTTGTGCGCAGGCATGTGTCGCTTTGCGATCCATGCATAGACAGTGTCCTTACTCACGCCCAAGTGCTCACCGATTTCCTCGACACTCAACCACCGATCGGTCATTTCCAGATCCATATCGATTAAGAGTCGAAGATTTTAGCTGACTTGCTAGGGTTAAGACTGATTTATTTGGGTCAAGCCTGTTAAGGAGCACTAAAGAAATCCACTGAAGCACCTGACGCATCAGTGACAGCACCTTCTATCAGGCTGACACGCCCAACGCTGCCCATGCCCTCCCCTTAGCCCTCTGCCGGAATCAACTCCTGCAGAATCACCAGTTTCCTTTGCAACTGCTCAATGTGCGCTTTCTCAGCCCGCAGTGCTGAACGCAGCTCCCGAATTTCCATCCCCCAAATGCGAGCCCAACGCACATACCTTTTGAAGTCGAGAGCCATTTTCCAGAGCTCGCGTAGCCCCCATCAACAGCAATGCGCCTATAGAAACCCCATCCCACGCAGCCATGTTCGCCCCCTTCAAAACCCTGATAATTCCGAAGACAGCAAGACGATATGTAGCTCAAAGTGACACGTCTATAATGTAGACTTATACAGGTAAAGAATTCGAGCATACGGAGAGGGTATGAAGCCAAGCAATCCATCGAACAGGTTCGCTGGGACCTAGCTCTTCGCTATCGCCTGATTGAAACCGCAGCCTGGCGGGAGGGCCGGCTGACCACGGGACACTTGATACAGAGCTTTGGCATTAGTCGGCAGCAGGCGTCCAAGGATATCAATACCTACATCACCGAACATGCGCCCAAAAACTTGACATATGACAAGCAACTCAAGGGTTATATGCCAAGCAAGCAGTTCAAGCCGCTGCTCATCGACGACAGTGCCAGCGCACGTCCAACAGTGGTGGTAATGCTTGATAGTTCTGAAAAGAGATAAAAAGGCATCAAGTGCGTAGGGGCCGGGGCGTTTTGGATTTGTCTTTCAAGCAGTAGTACCCCGCCAACATCAGCAAATACCCAACCCACTTGTAGGGCAGTAATTTCACCATGAACCCTGCTGCTGTCCAGTCTTCCCAGGAACCGCCCCCTCCGCCCAAAAACAATGCCACAGTCAGCAGCTGGGTAAACACAACGTATGCGCCACCAAACTTCAGCAGAAAAATCCAGACTCGCTTACGTTTGGCTATGTACTCCGACTCACTGCCAGCACTCGACCGTATGCCACCCAGCACTGCCCCGAGGACCAAAAGGCCTACCGCCCCGGACACGAGTGAAAGTGCGGTGGACGCCTCTGCCAGATCCCCTTTACCGCCATACAGGTAGATGTAGTAAATCAGGAAGACCAAATAGAGGGCGAAACCAATCCTGAAAGGACGAGACATCATCGCAAAGCCGATCAACGCGACGACGATACCGATAACCCACACCATTCATTGCTGCTCCTGCCAGTTCGCTGGATAACCAAGCGAGGTCCATCACCAAAAACGCGACCAGCATAATGCCAATAGGCCGCCACTAAAAAATGAAGCCTTCGCCAAATGCTTATTGGCGAGAAAATAGCTTGACTTGCTTTCGTTCTATCCCTACCGCTTGCAGTTACACGTGCAGCGCCTGAATACTGGTTAAGCATACAGGTAAATATTTCAACCATGCACCTCCGCGCAAGGCCTTGAAAATGCGCGTTGCATCTGAAGAAAAACCCCGGGATATGGGCGTTTTGTTGACAGTTTACCATGCCGAATCAAAGTGCCATCATACAGGCAGAACAGATTGCGCCGATCTATTGGTTTCACCCAACGCAATCTCATCCGGGATGCGATATGCCATCAGTTATTTGGTATGCGCGATCAACACCCTACAGACAAGGACGTGTGCATGCCTTTGCCCTCCCCTTCCATTGCACTCAATGCTTCTGTAACAAGACCACGAGCCAAGCAGTGACGCACTGACCTCGTGAACGGCCCTGAACGCGACCCGAACGCGGCAACTGCGGTTGTAACCTTCTCGGGCCGGCCCCCTTCTCGCACGACGAGAAAAGACCAGCGATTACTTGAATATCCCAGCGCATAAGCCTCTGTGCACCCTATGCCATGCCTTCGCGCAGACCATCAACACTTAAAGGAATATCACCATGCTCGAAAGCCAGAAAGAGTTCGCCACTTACTTGAAGAAAATGCAGGTGCTGCTCAATGACCAAGCGTTTTCATTCGATCAGTCATTGCTTCCAAAAGTGATGGAGACCGAGCTTGTAGTGCCCGTGATCGGGGCCTTCAGTGCCGGTAAGAGCTCGCTGTTGAACGCGCTGATGGGCAAGGACATCTTGCCGGTCGGGATTGCGCCAGAAACTGAACTGGCGACCGAGCTTCGTTATTCCTCCGAGCCTTATCTGCTGGCGATCAAGCCCGACGGCGTGCAGGAACGTTTGCCTGTTGAAGCACTGAGTACCATCAACCGTCGTTCCAGCGAGTTTTCTCACTTGCGCCTGTACCTCGACAGCGAGGCGTTGAAAGCCATTGCGCCCCTGGTGCTGGTCGACATGCCGGGCTTCGGCTCATCGCTGGAAAACCACAATAAGGCCATTGCTTACTACCTGCCGCGCGGTGTGCACTTCGTGGTGCTGACCAGCATCGAGGACGGCAACATTACGCAGTCGATGCTGCGCAAACTCGACGAGCTAAAAACCTACAACACCGATTTCACCTTCCTGCTGAGCAAATGCAACCTGCGCGCCGCCGACCAGGTTGAAGACGTGCAGGCCTACATTGACGACCAGCTCGGGGTGTATTTCGGCGAGCACTACCGCAGCATCACTATCGGTAACCGTGGTGGTGAGGAACTGACAAATGCACTGACCGCATTGCAGCCTGACGTGCTGTTCTCGCGCCTGTTCATCGACATCCTCAAGGACCAGAACTTCGAAGTACTGGCGCAGATCAACCTGGCGCTGAGCATGCTGAAAAAGGACAAGGCCGAGAGCGAGCAAACCGCACGCGCACTCGAGCAGGCCTTGGCCAAGCTGCTGGAGCAACGCAAAGACGTCGAGTCGGACCTGAAAGATCGCTACTCGGGGAAAATGCTCGACCGTAGCCTGCGCGGCCTGGACAACGCCCTTAACGACTCCCTCGACGAACTGGTCACCTTGGGCAGCAGTAAGAACCCGAGTGCCCTGTCGAATGCACTCTCCGACATCATCCGCAGCAGCCTGTCCAGCACGATCAAATCTGAAGTGCAGGACATCTCCACCAACATGGTCGACCGGATTGCCAGCAACCTCAGTGCCACCAGCAGCCAGATGTCCGTACTGGACATCAGCGGCAACTGGAGCGAGGAGCTTTCCAGCAAAGTCAAGTTCTCGCTGGAGCGCACCACGGAAATGCTCAGCGACTGGTCGACACGCCTGAGCAATCGTGCCGAGGAAGACAAGAACAGCGGCGTCATGCTCTACCGCAGCCTCTCTACCGTGCTCGCTGTCACCACCACCGTGGTCAATCCGCTGGTAGAGCTGGTGATCATCTTCTTGCCCGAAATTCTCAAGATGTTTAACGGTGGCGGTAACGAGCGCGAGAAGTTTCGCCAGAAACTGACCGGCGAAGTGTTCCCCAACATCAAGGCGGAACTGCGCGGAAAAATTCCTGCAATCATCGACGAGCAGCTCAACGCCATGCTGAAGAAGATCAGCGACGGTTTCGAAGAGCAGATCACCAAGCAAAAGCATGTGATCGACTCAATTGCACAGGAAAGCCTGCAGCTTGAAGCACAGATCAGCGAGAAGACTGCTGTGCTGGAAAACCTTGCCACCGCAGTAAAAGCCGCTGCAAACGAACACCTCTACAAGTAAGGCGAACGACCTAATGGATTACCAATCACTCGTCGCTTTTAGCGAAAGCCTGCACACGCTGGCAGCAAGCAACCAGGACCTGTTTGAGCGCGAAATCGAGCAGTTCAAGCGGCTGAACGGCATCGACCAACCGCAACAGCTCGCGCAAGCGTGCCAGACGTTGCAGGACCAGAACCGGCTGATGAACATCGGTATTGTTGGTCGTGTGAAAGCCGGAAAGTCATCGCTGCTCAATGCGCTGATTTTTAATGGCGAACCGATCCTGCCCAAGGCCGCAACACCCATGACCGCTGCACTGACCACCATTACCTGGGGCGAAGTGTTCCAGGCCAAGGTTGAGTTCTACAGCGAAACGGACATCGCCGCGATCCGCTTCAAATCGGACCAGTTCGAGCAACGCCTTGCCACGCGCAAGCGCGAATGCCTGGAAGAGCTGGTGAAGCGTCGTAACGCCCAAGCCAATAGCGCGCCCCTCGATATGGCGCAGCTGACGATCATGGCCGATAAAAAAGCCTTGAGCGAACTGCAACGCGAAGAAGGCTTGTTCGCGGCATACGACCAGTTCCAGCGCATGAAGAGGTCAGGGCTCGATGCGGCCACCCTGCACTTGCACAGCGAGATTCAGGCAGGTAACCCGAAAGAGCTGGCGGCTCGTCTGTACAACTATGTCGGTGCCGACGGCACGTACATGCCGTTCACCAAGACGGTTCATGTCGCCATGCCGCTGGAGGCACTACGCGATATCTGCATCATCGATACCCCCGGCATGAACGATCCGGTCCAGTCGCGCGAAGAGCGCACGGTCGAATTGCTGAAAACCTGCGACGTGGTGTTCATCGTCAGCCCGGCCGGCCAGTTCCTCAATGAGCAAGACCTTGAGGTGATGGGGCGTATTACCCAGAAGGAAGGCATTCAGGAACTGGTACTGGTGGCCAGCCAGATCGACACACAACTGTACGGCAGCGAAAAACGCGCGCGCTTGAGCGATGCCGTGGAAGCCATCCGTGCCCAGCTGTCGGCACGGGCACAGAGCACCCTTGCAGACCTCAAGATGAGCAGCCCGGAAGTGGGCTCGGTGTTCGACAACCTGATCGGTTCGGTGCACCGTAACCTGCTGCATAGCTCCGGCTTGTGCCACAGCCTCAACCGCCGCTTCGAAACGCCCGAAACCTGGGACTCGAACGAGCAGGTGACCTGGGACAACCTGTCCACCGATTACCCGGATTACTTCACTCGCGACAACCAGGCACTGTCGTTGAGCAGCCTGGACAGCTTGGCAAACATTGACGCGATCAACGCCATGCTTGCCCAGGTGCGCGAGAAGAAAACGGAGATCACACGGGAAAAAATCGCCAACCTGATGGTTCGGAAACAAAAGAACCTTGAGGCATTCAAGGCGCTGATCATCACCCTGGCACGCAACCAGGTCATCCAGATCAAGAACGCCAACGTCGATCAGCTGGACGAACAACTGGCTTCGCTGGAATCGAAGCGACTGGATCTCTCGCTGGAACTGGATGTCAGCTTCAAATACACCATGGCCGACTACCGCCAGAAGTTGCGTGACGACATGCGCAAGACAGCTGCGCAATTGCTTCGCGAGACGCAGTCCACTGTCAAAGATGCGGAAGGCTCTTTCAGTGAAACCATTGTCGTCGACAACCCTGGGGTTGGCAGCTGGTTTGCCCGCAAGCTTTGGGGCGGCGGCACTACCGAGAAAACGGTCGTCCGCTCCAAGATCATCAGTAGTCAGGTCATCTCCACCATCAACGAGTTCATGAACGACATCCAGGATGAGCTGGGCGCCAAGGTGGAGAGCTCTCATCGCGGGTTGAACGAAGAACTGGCCCGGACCCTCACGCCGAAGATCCGTGAGGTGCTTGAACAGGATGCCAATGCGCAAATGATCAAGCTCGCGATTCTTTCGATCATTCAATCGATTCCTGACGATGACTTTGATTTGGGCATTCCGTTGCCTGACTCCCTGAAAAGTAACGGCACACTCAAGGGCTACGAGGCCGAACGTTTCAAGGATGCCGCCGATGACTTCATTGGCTCGTTGGGTAGCAAGGTCAAAAGCAAGATCAGTTCGTTCTTCAACGATGTTGAACGCAACGCACCTTCCACCATCTCCAACTCCTTCGTCGATGAAATTCAACGCCGGATCAATGTGCTCAAGGATCAGGTCGACAACGCGGCTCAAACCATTGACCGGCTTGAACGTCTGGCACGCAAGGCCGAAGAGGTCACCCTGTGAGCAACCCGCCAGCCATTCATGAACAGGCACGCTCGACGCTGGAGTCGCTGTCCCGCTTCTGGCAGTTCAAACGCAAGAAGCTGGCAGCTGAACTTCAGGGCCACCTGGATGATGCCCAGTGCCAGCTCGACACGTTTTTCAGCACCAATCAGCAATTGTCCGCGCTGTGCGCGGGCCAGAACGACGAAATCGGCGAGCTAAAATCACGCAACGGCTCGCTAGTCGATGCGTTGCAGCTTGAAACAGCCAATTTGGCCTCGACCTCCGAAGCGTTAGCGCAGGAGAAGGGCAAGCTCCAGAAGGCTATGCTCGCACTGGCCCAGGCCAAGGTGTACGCCAAGGATCTGGAAGAGCGTCAGGCTCAGGCCATGACCCAGATCGCAGGGCTCGAAGAGCACCTTGCCGACCACAAACAGGAGCTTGTCGACAAAGAGCGGTGCATTCAGGAGCTCCAGCACACCCTGGCCGATACTCGACAGCAGATCGAAGCGCTGAACAACGTCAAACAGCGGTTGACCGAGCAGTGCGCCGAGCAGACTGAGCAGATCCGCACGCTGGAGTCGCGCAATGAGACGCTCAGCGACCAGTTGCAGGCAGAACAGGCCAATACGGCAGAGTTGGAAGCACGCAAGGACCAGGCGCTTGCCGAGATCGCCACCCTTCAACAGCAGCTAGCAGATCGCAAGCAGGCGCTGGCGGAAAAAGAACAGCGCATCGCTGAACTTGGGCACACCCTCTCGGACGCGCAGCAGCAGATCGAAGCACTGAACGACGCCAAACAGCAGTTGGCCGAACAGTGCACCGGGCAGGCTGTACAGATCGACTCGCTGGAGTCGGACAATGAAGCGCTAACAACACAGTTGCAGGCAGAGCGAGCCAATGCGGCCGAGCTAGAGGAACGCAAGGCACAGGCGCTGGCACAAATTGCCGAGCTGGAGACGTACCTGGAGGAACATAAGAACCAGTTGATTTCCACGGAGCAGAACGTCGACCTACTGGAAAGCCTGACCGAACAACTGAAGGCCTCCCAGCAGCACCTGGAAGACAACTACGCCGACATCAACAAGCAGCACCTGTCGCTAACCGAGAAATTTTCCCTGGTGAGCAAAGTCCTGGCCCAGCAACCGCCCGGTAATGAAGAGCTGGCCAAATTCGCCGACCTGATCAACCACGACTATATGGAATTCGCCAGCCGAGAATCGTCGTTGGCCGGTGAAGCCCAAGCAGTGCTCGACATGCAGGCGATCCTCGCCGAGATGCAGATGCTGAACAACTTCCCGAGCATTGCCGGCAAAACCATCCTGAGCATTGCGGGTGGTTTCAGCAGCGGAAAGTCGGCGTTCGTCAACAGCTTCATCCGTAACCCGAGCGTGAAGTTGGCGACCGGCATCAACCCGGTGACCGTGGTCCCCAGCTACGTGGTGTGCTCCGAAGAAACCCGGATCAAGGGTTATTCGTATAACGGTGGGGCCATCGACCTGGAGCCCAGCCTGTACGCGTCGATGTGCCACGAATATGTTCAGGCCTTCGGCTTCGACCTGCGGCGCATCCTGCCCTTCATCAGCGTCAAGGTTCCCATGGACCCGGAGCTGTTCGGCAACCTGTGCATCATCGATACGCCCGGCTACAACCCGGGTACCACGGGTGGGGCCGCGGCCTCCGACCGTAGCACTGCAGCCTCCCTGGTCAATCAGGCATCGGCGCTGGTCTGGGTCATCGGCCTTGACCCGGCCGGGACCATCGACCAGTCCGACATCGAGTTCATCGAGTCCACGCCGTTCCGCGCAGAGTCGCTGTATATCGTGTTGAACAAGGCGGATGTGAAGTCTCAGGACGATATTCTCGAGATCATGGAGCAAGTAGCCGACGACCTGAGTTTCGCGGGTATCGAGTACGCCGGCATGTGCGCCTATTCGTCCACGCGCAAGAAAGACTACCCCTCCAGCGGCCTGACGTTCGAGCAGTTCCTGCGCTCGATCAACCGTAAAGTGGATGTAGTCGGCAAGGTTAACAGCAAGCTCGATACCGTATTCGATGCCTACAAGCAGGCCATCCAGGCCGATATTGCGCAACTGGAAGGCCGCAAGGGCGAGTTCAATGCGTTCAAGCTCGATGCACTGGAAATAGGCGGAACGGCGCTGTTTGACAGAATTGATCGAGCATTCCCCATCTCTGAGCAAATGTTCGATTCTTCCGGGCTGGAAAAACTCGTTGATGAATGCGAAGGCCTTCGTCGAACGCTCAAGCTGGCCGCTCGAAAAGCCCTGGAGGTTTGCGAACTCGTTCGCACCAGAACCTCTGTCGAGTCTGATGACTTCCTTCGCACTCGAATACGCCGCTAAACGCCGGCACACAGCGTGTTACTAACCCAGGCCTGCCTGCTGGCAGGCCGTTGCTGGCCAGGGCGCTGAACCCTGGCCTGTGCGCTCAAAATCGCCGCCGCGCCAGCAACTCCGCCAACGCCCCTTCAAGCCACCCGGCGGTGCGCATCTTCAGTGCCTTGCTCCCGCACCTCGGGCACTGGTCAAACCACTCGCCGGGCATCAGCACATCACTTTGCGGTGCCACTGTCTTTGTCCAACCGCATCCTTCACATTCAAAGGTGAAGGGCCTGGGTTTGATGGGCATTCTAAAGCTCCTTGGTCTCTTCGCTGATGTATTGCCATCGGTGCATTCAACTGCCCGGATAAGCCAATTCGATCTGCTCGTCGAACGCGCCACCAACCCCGCAGTAATCACGTGGAACACGCTCAAGATCCTCGGCTACCTGCACGATCACCTGGCGCAGTTCCAGGCGTTCGAACCAGCGGGCAGGAATGGCAGCAGCACCATACTGGGCACCCAACAAGTGCCCGGCGACAAGCCCTGTGCTGTTGCTATCGCCACTGTGATTCACTGCCGTGATCACCCCTTCTTCGAGTGATCGTGCTGTCAGCGCACACCACAGTCCAATCGCCAGCGTCTGTTCGGCGACCCAACCACCGCCAAGATCGCAAATGCGTTGCGGGGTTGGCTTATAGCCCTCGTAAAAGAAGAACAGCACCCGTTCAATAAGGCTGCGCGTTTCTTCCATACCAGGCACTTGCCCATACTTGGCCAAACTTTGAGTCACGGCGTGTTCCAGGCTGTCTTGTAGATCGACAACACGCTGAAGAATGTCTGCGAATAGCCCAGCCGCCAGGTAGCCCGTCGGATGCCCGTGCGTCAGGCGCCCAGATTGCGCTGCGTAGTCAAATGCATTGGCAAAGAATGCACAGGGCGCAACACGTACCAACGCGCCACAGCCTTTGCTGTTGTTTTCGGCAACCGCTCCCAGCTGCGCGCTGGCCTTGAGTGCGCTCAGGCAGGTTGTGCCAGGGGCGCGACGAGACCAGAGCTCCACCTGCTCGATCAGCCAGCCATCTGCGGCGACCGGTGTCGTCGAGGGGTAATCCTGGGTCAGCAGCCAGCGCAGCAACGCGTGGTGAATAACGCTCGGGACATGGCACGCCTGCCGTGAACTGCCAAACACAAAAGCGCGCAGTAAACCTTCTGCGGTGAACAACATCATCTGCGTGTCGTCGCTGATGGCACCGGTAATGCCGTAAGCCGGGGCAAAATCAATGATGCCCTGCGGACCGAACCTGGCCTCGATGGCAGGCCACTCAAGAAACTCCACGGGGGCGCCGAGCGCGTCTCCGACAGCACCGCCTAGCAGGCAGCCTTTGATCCGTTCAAGTCTGTTCATGCCCTTCTCTTATCGCTCTGCACAGATCAAGTTCTGCAAAATCATGAGCTTGCTTTGCAACTGCTCGATGTGCCTTTTCTCAGCACGCAGTGCCGAACGTAGCTCCCGGTTTTCCATTTCCCAGATCCGCGCCCAACGCGCGTCCTTGCGACAGGCGAGCGCCACGTGCCAGATTTCTCGCAACCTCAGGTACTGCATCAGGAGCACCGTCAGGATCATCCCGATCAACACCAGCGCCCCTGTCGAAACCGCTTCAGACATAGTCATGTCCACTTCCTTTCGTGACTTCAACTTATTTCGAAGACAGACACACGATATGTAGTGATTAACGACAGGTCTAGAATGTAGACTTATACAGGTAAAGTATTCGCGCACATGGAGAGGGTATGAAACGCAAGCAATCCATTGAACAGGTACGCTGGGACCTGGCACTTCGCTATCGTTTGATCGAGACCGTTACCTGGTGGGAAGGCAGGCTGACCACGGGGCACTTGATGCAGAGCTTTGGCATCAGCCGCCAGCAGGCGTCCAAGGACATCAATACTTACATCAGCGAGCATGCGCCCAAAAACTTGACATATGACAAGCAGCTCAAAGGGTATGTGCCGAGCAAGCAGTTCAAACCCCTGTTCATCGACGACAGTGCCAGTGCCTATTTGCACCTGCTCTATCAGAACAATGAGCGTGCCCCGCACATCGACGGACTGGCACTGGCCTATGCGCACACCAAAGTGTTGGAAGTGCCGGATCGCCCCATTCGGCCGGAGATCCTGCGCCCCTTGCTCAAGGCTTGCCGCGAAGGCCTGCGCCTGGAAACCGAGTACGTGTCGTTTAATACCCCGAACGTAGAGGTTCGCCTCATCGCCCCTCACACGCTGGTCTACACCGGCATGCGTTGGCATGTGCGGGCTTACTGCGAAAAGAATGGCCAGTACCGCGACTTCGTGCTCAGCCGCCTGCGCGGGCAGCCGGACCTGCTCGACGAATCGCCGAATACACGGGAGCTGGATGAAGACTGGAATGTCGAGATTCCGGTTATCTTCGAGCCCGATGGGCGATTGAACGAGGCACAGAAGGCAATCATTGAAACCGACTTCGGAATGACGCAAGGACAATTGGTGGTGCCCAGCCGCAGGGCCTTGGTGAAGTATGTGTTGATGCGTTATCGGATCGACCCGCGCAACCTGGCGACGAGCCCTGAGGCCCAGCAAATTGTGGTGAGCAACCTCAAGGAACTGAGGCCGTGGCTGATGAATGACTGACGCTCAAATCCCTGAGACGAGGGGCATGACGTCCCGAGTCGATGGCCAGCTAATGCTCGTTCAGCCGCGGGTGTATCTGCTCAACCCTATTCGGAGGACGACTCACCCACGGCCAGCCAAGAAGAGATCCAACCGTCGAGGATTTCAGCCATACCGGCTGGCGACATCTGTATCAACAGTCAGGGCTGTCCCCAGTCACTGTAGCTTCCGCCCCATGCCTTGGGCCTCGATGATCATGCAGTCGAGCAGAGCGAGCATGTCATCGACGTCAATTTCCTGGAAGCAGCCCTTCGCCTCCTGCTCCAGGATCATGGCGGCGAATTCCTCGCTGTATTCGACCTCACCCTCGGTTTCAACTTGCGCAGGTGCTGGGTCATCCGAGTGACCATCCTCTTGATCGTTACACATCACGAACCTCGCGTTGAAATGGGACCTTAGCTGAACGGTCGCGCCAACTTGGCCCAAGCAGACACCCGTTGGAAGCAGAAAAAGGACGGAGTTGTCGACGTTATCGGCGTTTGTCAGGCCGAATCAGAGGCACGTCGGTCCAGCTCCTGTTTCATCTCCATGTATTCACGGACAAACTCGTAGCCCTTCTTGGCAACGACGATGACACCGATAATTGCGAACAGATTTTTCATAGCACAACCTCTTGGGATTGACGGGTTTCGTCGACCGTTCCGAACCTGACCGCCATGCACAAGCCGTTGACCAGGTTCATGTCTTGCGGCGTCTGGCAACGAATGGCCATCAGATCAGGACTGGCGACGATACAAGCCAGCGACTTCGCCCGACTGACTGCTACATTCAAACGGTTTTTCGAGTACAGGAAGCCGATGTCCCTGGGCAGGTAGTCTTCATTCGACGTCGCCATCGAGACGATGACAATCTCTGCCTCTTGCCCCTGAAACTTATCCACAGTGCCGACGCGCGCACCCGCCGGCAGCACTTGCTTCAACAGCTGTACCTGCAAATTGTAGGGCGCCACGACAAGGATGTTTTCGAGAGACACCGCGTGCTCCTCGCCGGTGTTATCCACAAAGCGCTGCTGCAGAAAGTACGTGTACAGCGCTTTGACGTACGCGGCTTCTTCATCGGAACTCTGGCCGTTGCCGTCGTGCTCAACAGGGCAAAACATCAGTCCGCTGCCCGGTACGTCCGGGCGCTGGCCATCCAGTCGCAACACCTGCCGCTCGGCTCCTGGTGCCGACGACAGCTGACCTTCGTACACCGCATGAGAAATGAATGAGCAAACGTGCGGATGCATCCGCCAGGTTTGCGCCAGAAACACCCCACGGTCAGGCGCAATGGTGGGCGTGCCATCCAGCAGATAATCGAGGATAGAGTCACCGGAACGGCCAGGGTGCACGCCTTGCACGGGTTGCGACAATTGCATCTGGTCTCCCATCAAGACGATGTTGCGTGCCGCAATGCCCATGGTGACCAGGTTCGCCACGCTCACTTGCCCGGCCTCGTCGATGAAGAGGTAATCCAACGCCTCGGTGAAGGTCTCGTCGGCAAATAGCCAGGCGGTACCCGCAGTCAGGTCAATTCCCGGCCCCCAGGCATCAAGGAAATCCTTTTTGTCTTCGATGGAGCGAATGCAGCGACCAGTGAACTCAGTGCCATCTCCCTCCGATGACTTTTTCAACCCCTTGAATGCAACGCCCTCTGCTTGTGCACGAGACTCAACAGCAGCCAACAGGTTGTTGATGGCATGGTGCGAATTGGAGGTCACACCGATGCGCTTGCCTGCTTTGAGCAGGTCAACAATGACGTGCGAGCCCGTGTAGGTCTTGCCGGCACCCGGTGGCCCCTGAATAAACAGCACGCTGTTCTCGAGGTTGCGTACCACCTGCTTGATGGCATCCGTCGTCGTCAGGCGTGGATCCAGCAGTGGCGCACCCGGCTGGACGTCTTTCACCCGTGGAACGCGTCGATGGAGAAAGTCCGCCACCGCCTGGAAGCGCTGCTCACCGGCCAAGACGCTGTCGGCATAGCGAAACAGTGCCTCGCGCAGCGAAGTCGATGGAATCGGCCTGCCGGGAATCATGTCGAAGTCATCCGGTGGCGCTTTGTTCGCGGTGGCTTTGAACATCGCCAGACACGCGTGACTGTCCAGGTTAACCAACTGCACATTGGCCAGGGACTCGGTGATGACGCCTTGGGAACCCGTGCGCATCTTGCTTTCTTGAGGTTCGAAACTGTATTCAAACAGAAATGATTTCTTGATCGGTTCGGGCGGCGTTTTTGTACGCCGCAAACCGGCCAGGCTCTCGATATCCTCCAGCAGCTCCTCAGTGGTCATGTCCTGACGACTGAACAACTGCCACCATGTCGGCTTGTCTGCCCGACGGTGGAAGTCGAGCAGTTGGAAGGTGAGCAACCTGACTTGATCCGCTTCGCTCAGAGCACATTCGGCGGCGGACAAGCCAGCGAGCAAACGATCGCGATAGCTTTCCAGACGAACCTCGATCTCCTTTTGTTCCGCTACAGCTTTCTCGCTTTCTGCTTCAGGCTCGGAAAGAGTGCTCGCATCCGAAGGTTTAATGCTCAAAAGCCAGTTGCGCAGAAGATAGGTGGATAGCACGTCGTCTTCGTTGTACCGCTCGATCTGCTCGAGCAACGCCGACTCGCCAGTCTCTTTCCAACGCTCATAAAACACGATGCTCGCACCGGCATTGGTAACGTCCCCGTCGCGCTGCCCCATGTAAAAATGCTCGATGTTCTTGATCGAGTAGCTGGGCTCAGACACCCGGATCGCTTCGCGCACGACCTTGTAGAGGTCGACCAGCTTGCCGTTGCGCAGCAACCAGTCCACTTGTGCCTCGCGTGTACCGTGCTGGCTCATCAGGCGCTTGATGGCCGTCTCTTCATAGCTGGCATAGTGGTAGACATGTGCGCTGGGGTAACGCTTGAGGTGGGCGATGACCCAGTCGATGAACTGCTCGAACGCGATCTTTTCTTCCTCTCGGCTATGTGCCCAGAAGGGTTTGAAGGATTGTTGGCCACCTTCGTCGATATACAGACCGAAGAGATATTCCAGGCCGCCCTCCTCCAGCGGATTGCCCTCCATGTCGAAAAACAGATCGCCTTCAACCGCCGTGGGCATTCGGCTAAAACCACGCCTTTTCCCCACGACCGGCAGAAACTCGAACAACGGGCCATCACTGGAACGCCCCTGGAACTGCAAACGCGCCTGATGGCGCAACTTGCCCAGCGACTCCACTTGCAACTTGGGGATGCGCAAGTCATCGGTACTGTTCGCCAACTGCTGCAATGTGGTCACTCCACCAGCCTGCAATTTCTTGATTTGCGAGCGGCTGATGCCGGCGACTGCCGAGAGGTGATCGTCTTGCAGCCGTTGTTCGTCACAGCGATCGCGCCACACACAAAACCCGCAATGCCCGCATGGCTCCGGGTACGTCACAGGTTGTCCGTCACCGTTCACGAACGCCGTGAAACGCTGCAGCACTTGCTCCAGATAATCGGCGTAGTCAGCGACCCGAAACGCCTGCTCCGTACGCGCAGAATCACCCAGTACGACATACATGAACTGCGGCTGTATGCCCTGGATTGCAATCAGCATTCGCGAGTAAAGCGCAACCTGCACAAGGAACTTGGCCTTTGCAGACTTGGCCAGCTTGGTGTCGATCACCTCATAGCTATGATCGCCCAGCGTCGACGCCCGCGGCACCTTACGCAGGAAGTCGGCATGCCCAATAAAGGCACCTTCCTGGAGCGAAGCCTGGAAGATGATGTCCGCACCAGCCTTCATGGCCTCAATGGTCAGTTCCACCCGCCGCGCGAAACTCGGATTGCCCTCGGCAATGTCGACTACGTGAGCATTTTCGCGTTTGAGTCGTTCAAGAAACGTCGCTTCATGAGCGAGCCCCTTGCCCTGGATCAGGCGGTTCTGCTCGCTTGCCGGCGCTTTTTCCATAGGGGCAACAAGATGCTGAAGGTCCAGTGCCGTTAGGTGCTGGCACTCCAGAAAACCACAGATGTCTGAGGCGGAATACAACTGAACGCCGTTCCGGGTTTGCATGGTTGTATTCCACCCTGTGAAAGGCCAAGGGGCACATGGTGCTGCGCAAATGTTGCGTGTGTTGCTCAGGCGTCGAGCGAGCAGTCCTGGTAAAACTGCTCGAACAGACTCGTTGGCGAGTGCTGCGCATCAAGCAGGCCGAAGTGCTTGCCCACGTTACGCCCCAGGGCCATGAGTGTCCTTGCAGAGTTCTCGGTACCGGCATAGCCGGCACTCACGATGTAGTCGACACGATCCTTGTCGGTCGTCGCTCGCGCATACGCGTTGCCCGTGATCAACACATCCACCAAGCAGACACTGACGCGCTCATCACCGACTGTGAACGGCTCGAGGGCCTCGGTAGCCAGGGCCGCACGCAATCCGTCCTCACCACCGGCGACGATGCGCTCAAGCTGTGCAAGCGGTCGGCCGAACAAGTCGAACTCTTCAATGGAAAACGGGAAACAGTAGCCCTGTGCAGTGGTACGCGTGAGCGGCTTCTCGTCACGCGGCTGGGCCACCAGCCATTCAACAAACGAGGCTTTGTTATCGAGAGCACCGCTGTAGCGGAAGGCCAGATAATCCTTGAGAACCTGGCTGAAAGGATGCCCCGTGGGCACCCAATTATTGCCTCCACGCTCGCAGTCCTGCGCCTCGACTTCTGGCTTACCCGCTATGGAATTAGACGCCAGCGCCAGACCAAAGCAGCGAAGGTCATAGCCAAGCATGAACAGGCTGGCCTCGAGGGCATGGCAACGCGCGGGGAGAGTCCCTTGCCCAGCAAACCAATTGGTACGCTCGAGCAGCGCTCGAATAATCCAGCCCAAGCGCACTTGCCAACGCGCCCACTCGGCATAGTCGATCGTCGAAAACTGCGGCGCCGCCACGCTGTTCAGGAACGCTCCCGGGTTGCGGATCTGGCTGCCTCGCGCGCCGCCGGACGGGAACATCAGCAAGGGTTTACCACGCCCCGCCCACTGCTGGCGAAACAGCGAATACAACATGGCAATCGCAGCGCCCACACGGCTGTCATAGATTGGAGAACCGGACAAATCGAGCAAGGCGTGAATCTTGGTCAGTCCAGAATCGAAACGCTCGACACTGCTAGCGTCGAGGTCATCCAGGTCATTGTCACCCTCGAGCGTCATGAGTCCGGCCATCTTATTCAGGTAGCCCGACAACTCGCCTTTGGCCGCCAGCCGGTGCAAGAACGGTATGGCGCCCCGCACGCCGCCCCAACGAAGAATCTGCAAACACGCCTGAAGCGCTTGTTGCTCATCACCTGCGTTGACCGCACTCGTCAGCCACTCACGCAGTTGCCCCAAAGAGCGTTGGGTTTCAGCCCAGGTTTCAGACTCAACCACACTCTGGTTGGAGTCGTGCCAGCTTGCCTTCCAGCGATAGTGCTCAAGTACCCGCTCAATCCCCTGGACATCAACCGTCAAACCGCCAGGTACAAACTTGCTGGACTTGAAGCGCAGCTTGAACGTGAGCGCCGGCAAGTTGGCTGCCAGCCATGCAACGAAAGATTCCACTTCGGGTTGTGCCAGGAACTGTTCACGCTTCATGCAAGCCGCCTTGCGGGCAATGTCGAATGGCCATACCCTAAGCAAAATGGCAGGCCACGTCCACGTTGTCTGTTCATACAGGTAAACAAATTGAGCAGGTTCTAATGCCCTGAATAGACGCTTTTCAACGCCAGCGGCGATTGGCCCGGCCACCTGTAAAGTTTTCAGGCACACGCTACCTCTTTACCGACCGCCCACGACTTCAAGGATCGGCACTTCATGGACCATCAAGCACTCAAAGCCCGTCACCGCCAGGAACGTGAAGGCCACCATCCCAACCTCACCTTGCGCGTTCATCGCGCATTAAGCTGGCTGAATCGCGCCGAGCAGGCGGATGATCTTGATGGGCGCTTTATCTTTCTGTGGATCGCCTTCAACTCTGCCTATGCCACGGACATTGATGAGCAGTTCCGACTTTCCGAGCAGTCCACGTTCAAGGCGTTCCTGGACAAACTCTGTGCGCTAGACACGGCCAACCTGATCGAGAACCTGGTCTGGTCCGAGTTCTCAGGCAGTATCCGCGCATTGCTGGACAACCCCTACGTATTTCAGAGTTTCTGGGACAACCAGAACGGCAAGATCAGCGAGCAACAGTGGACCGAGCGGTTTGCCAGCGGTCGACGAGCAGCGCAGCAAGCGTTAGCCAACCGCAATACCCCAGCAGTACTCGGTGTTCTGTTCAATCGAATCTATACATTGCGTAACCAGGTAATGCATGGGGGCGCAACCTGGAACAGCAGTGTGAACCGGGATCAACTGCGTGACTGCTCGAACCTCCTCGGCAAGCTGGTGCCTGTGATTATTTTGCTGATGTTGGATAACCCGGAAACGC
Organism: Pseudomonas sp. ABC1; assembly: GCF_013395055.1. Lineage (NCBI taxonomy): Bacteria > Pseudomonadati > Pseudomonadota > Gammaproteobacteria > Pseudomonadales > Pseudomonadaceae > Pseudomonas > Pseudomonas sp. ABC1. Next base: position 3,019,314 of record NZ_CP058349.1, on the reverse strand, counting down.
TATGGGGTGATGCTTGTTATCCGGTTGTTGCTTAGGCAGACCACATTCCAATCCCGCGATGACCGGTGAAAAACCAAGTGATTCCGCTTGCTGCTTACACTGAGTGGAAGGCGTTCACACGCGTTTGAATATGCGCGAATGCTTTGCCTGTAGGAAGTCAACGCAACAAGAATTTGAATTCGGGGCTCGAATTTGTCCTCAGTGACAAAGCCCTCCAAGCCCTCAGGAAGGCAAACTGACCTGAGGGCTGGACTGGGAACAAGCTACTTACCCTCTATCCTCGGCTGAATCCGAAGCCATGAGCGCCCTCCCCATAACGCTTCGTCGCAGCTTTACAAAGGTAGCTGGCACGATGAAACAGATCAGGTAAGTAATCCACATTCCCTGGCCGGACCTCCCTGTCTACTCGGTATTCCGCATTAGACGGGATATGTACCAAGCCTCTCACTTGCTCAACCTCGCACTTCAACGCACTGGCCCAAGCCTCCTGCATGCGGCTGATCATGTTCGGCCTCTGTGGCTGCAACCGCCCGATTGTGTAGTAGGCGTCCCTGTTGAGCAGGATCAGCAGGTGGTAATGCTGTCGCCCTGCCTCGCTCCTCTCTCTCGCCCAGACGTAACGCACCCTGCAGTCATGGGCGTACTTGTTCTGCTCACGTGCTTTCTCACGATTGTGCTCAATTTTTGCTTTGAACGACTCGATGAACCTACTAATCACACGGTTTGACAACGCATCATCCGGAATACCCCCAAAACGCGGAAGACGCAGGTCCACCCTGAACGCAATCACCCTAGGATACTGATCAAGTGCAAGGTTGATGGTGCGACTCAGGGCTTCAAGGTATCCAAGTATAAAAGGGCCTTTTTCACCCATTATCGGCAGGCCCTGAAAAGTATCTGCTGAGTACAAACGAAGATTACGGTTCTCTGAAAAACGACGCATGGTTACTACCTACTCTACTGAAGTTCATATCTTCAGTCGGCTTGGTAGTTATTTACACGTTCACCGCAACCCATTGAGCTAGACCTCAACGAGCTCATCACGCAGATACCAAAGTTCAATATCGACCACCTAAACCATACTGCCAACCGCAAGGTATAAAGTAGACATTCATGATAGATACCCGCTAGAGGGACATCTATGACCTTAACCTAATGATTCAATATCAGGCCCTGCATGAGTGACAGGCAGGAGTTATTAAACAGTAGCGCTTAGAACACTAAAGCATACTACCCGCACCGAAAGCTCCAAAAGCATAAACCCTAGAGAAAGTTTAAGCATTCCTGTTCAGAGCCAGAAAAACAACGCCACCAAAAGGTCCGGCAAAAAAACATCATGTCCGGGAGTCAACCGGACATGATGTTTTCATTGAAAGAAAATAAAGCAAACAAGAAGCAGACCAGCTGCCAAGAACAACCCCATCAATACCTACTAATTTCTCTCAACTAGCCTAGACTGAATCCAGGAATGAACCTCTGACTCCAACCAGCCAACAGAGCGCCCGCCTAACGAAATAGGCTTCGGAAATATCCCTTCAGCAACGTACTTATACACCGTAGATCGGGCCAGACCAGTAATTTCAATAACCGTTTTCATTCGAAGTATGCGCATGACCAACTCCTCAAATCCGTACACAGGATCTAGGAGGCCGGTAAAGAGTTACTGACCATTACTGGCATACAGAGCGATTTACCCCCGATACCGATAGCGCGTGGGAGTATGAACCTGAAAAAGAAGGCCAAAACGATAACGGTCAATCTCAGGCATCTCCTCCTCACTTGAAAACCTCTCACACGTAGGCTCGCCAAGATTGCTCTCATTCATGACATAGCACTCTCCTGCTCGAAAACTATTACCAGGAACAATCAACAGAGACCGGCCAACAGCAAACCGCCCAAAGTATGTGCCGGGCTCAAAACTCGGCAGGATCTGCAACCCGGCAATTTCGTACGCAAAACCCTTAGCACTTAAAACCAAACTCTGCACACGCCGAGCCATCAAAACAGCAACTACATAAACGAACTCAAAAAACAGCTCGCTTCGAAGGCCATCATCCTTGAAATCTCGCCCTGTGCCCGTTCCTTTACTGAAATCTTTCTTGATTCGCAGCTGCAATTCATCATCAGAATTAAACTGACCTAGTTCCAAGGCTTTCCAATGCTTGGACAGTAGCCCTGACGCGTACTCCTCCAATCTAACCTGAAGCGCCCTCGACGAGCTTCTATCCTTGGCTAAAGAAGAAAACAACCCCGCCAGCGCATTAAATCTATCGCTATCAGGCAGTATTCCAGAAAACTTTTTATGCCTCTCGAATTCCAGCCCTTTGCCAAGCCCCGCAGAGCCAATGATGACTGCAACCTCACTCATCTCCCCCGAATCCCCACTGGATTTCGAGACGAAAGTTAGCACGATCGCTCCCGAAGTACCTTTTTGAAAAAAACCATGATGAAAATTAATAAAGTAAACTGACTTTGAAACGCCCAATACAACAGATGTTGCAACACCCGGAATCACCCCTCTCATGACCCTCAGAGCGATCAGCTTGTGCACCTGGGCCTTTATTCGATCTCGATTCAGACCAGTAGCCTGGGACAGCCTGGATACTCCGATTCCCCGTACAACCCCAAATTGATCGGCGTATAGAAGCAGAGTGGACAGTAGCAACCGATTACAAACACTCAAGCCACCCTCACAATATTCCGCAGAAGGGTTCAGTACGTGATCAATTCTCGGTCTATTTATCACATTGAGCTTTTTGTTTTCGTCTTCTAACAACCTAGACAACTTACTTGACGCCCGATACCCACTCTTGGGGCGTCCCCGCCCGCAGACGATAGGTGTGCGTATCAAAAGATCTTCGGCCACCAATTCAGCCAGAGCGCTAGATACCACACGATCCGTAGCACCTGAGGCCTTGGCTAACTCCTTAATCCCGATTGTGATCGACTCCCACAACCCGTACATCTGCACGAACCTTACAAGGACAAACTTCGCCTCAGGGCTCACCCCAGCCAATCCAAGACCCAACAGAACGCAGTGCATCACCCACCCTCACTTCTTCAGGAAGGCAGCCATTAAATCGTAGAATAACACCCTGTTTCAAGCACATGTAGAATAGTCTATGCTACTACGTAACGTCACTCCGTAACGACGCATTAAAAATTACCCTATATAACCTTTAATTCTAATAAGCGCATTAGCGAGGGATTCCTTGGAAAAGGCACAAAACAGACTTGGATGGATAAAAAAAGACAACCAAGACATGCTGAAGTGGGCCATTCGATATTTAAACAATCACAGAGCAAGTATTCCCGAGCAAATCACCTACGACGGGCTTATAAGGGAATCTGAGAAATGGCCTGAAGGCAGTGAAATACGAGAGCTCTTAAAAAAGATGAAAGGCGCCTGGCGCCAAAAGAAACTGAGAGAAAGCCTAAATGGGAAAAAGCCCAGCAACTTTATACTTTCGAATTCAGCAAAGAAATGTCTGGAAAATTTAGCCAAATCAAGACACAGCACCATAACCGAAACACTGGAGTGGTTAATTAAAAATGGAGTTGAAATAAAAAATCAATACCGCGACCAACTCAACGAGCTAAACAAGTCCCACCGCAAACAACTCGACGATTATCAAATAGCGGCTATCACTCTCACTGAAAAACTAAGCGAATCTCTAACCGAAAACTGCAAATTAACCCTTCAAATCGAAGCATTAACCCCCACCCCGAAAAGTCTTCCAACCCCACATAAGGACCAGATCGAAAATCTTTTCAGAAAGAAAAAATCAACACTCTTGAAATCAAGTTCAATCATCAAAAGAGAAGCCATACGCATACACGAAAGGCAGATACAACCAACAATCCACCACCTTGAGCAGGAGCTGGAGAAATGAATAGCTCCTAAAAATCACCCAATCAGTACTGCAACCGAAAAATCATCGGAAGATAAACCGCGTCCTGCGCTCAGTATTCTATTTCCGTCTGATACCTAACTGGTTATGAATTTTAATTTTCGGCATAACAATGCAATTACACCAGCAACCTTAGATATTCTTTACTTACTAAACCGAGGCTTCATACGTCTGAAGATACGACTTGGAGAATCACTAAGACCAAACTTTAGCGTGTCACCCAGCACCTTCTGACCGACTTTTCTAGCCTGGCCACTGGTACCAAATCACACCCATACTTGGAAAGCACCTCTGCCACAACCAAGTTTTCAGAAGTATTCCGTCAGGTCTGTTACGGGAGATACTGCACCGTCACTTTAGGTAGTCTTGGAGTAAGATCCGCGAACTCGGCAACACTACTTAGACCCGACTTTTATTCCTTTCAAAACCCTCAAAGACTATCTTTCTATAGACGACCAAAAATACTCAAAAGCTAAAACTCGGTCAAAGCTTTCCAAACCTGCTCTTGATTGATTGGCCACTTCAGCCAAAAAAGATCCAGCACCTGGCCGGCTGGACCGGCGAAAACATCACCAGGTAGCAGCTAGTGAAAGATACAAATTCTTAATACCTCGCAAAGTAAGTACCCTCAGGGTAGCAACTGACCCTTCAACATATCCTCGCAAGCGTCAAGAAACTTTATACTAATTGCATGACCAGCTCATTACAGTCGGGCGAAAGCCAACTTGCCGCTAGGGATTTAGTTATCAACCACCAAGGAAATCCTTATGCAACCAAAATAAAAAATCAATAACGCTTTATAACTCATGATCATAGCGTCGGCCATGTAAGCCTAAGACTGCATCACCTGACACAACTAGGTGAGATATCTAGCCTGATTATAACTTGTCCGGATTTTGCTCCTCTCGGCATGCGCCAATTCACGCTCGATCACGTCCGAGCGAGATTCCATCTAGTTGAGCATGGTCCAGGCGCTGGCGCGAATGTCATGGGCTGAAAAGCCGATGCGGTCCTTACCCATGCGTTCGGGTCCTCGACTCAATGTCGTTGCTGTCATGCACTCATCCGGCTTGCGATAATAAGGAAATAGCAACCGATTCGCTCCATATAGGTGAGAAGCTCACGTAGAAACTCGACCGCCGGAAGACGCAATTCGGACAGGATCCAGATCAAATCCCACCAATCCGCCCTGCAGAGTTCTACTGTGCGAACAAAGATGAAAGCATCATATGCAGCACAATCCACGTAGTCTTGTACAAGCTGTTCGGCCTGTCTGTTGTGTGCCGGGCGGACACCCCAGAAAATCCGTGACCTAGTATTTCTCGCTCATTGCGCACATCAACCAGTCCGATCTCTCGGGATGCCTCGATCAACTTGCTGCGCAGTGACGGCAAGTCGTAATCTGCTCGGCAAGCAGCGCTATTTGCTGAAAACAGCCTGACGCAGCGTGCGTCGAGGGCGTTTTCTGCCCGGTTCTCCGTATTAAGCGCGTGACTCGCCCATACTCATCAGGTGTTTTCGAGCCATCCGCAGGTTCGACAGAGCGAACAGGGTGGTCAACTGAGCCGTGTTTTTCATCAGCCCGCGAAAGCGTAGTTTCACGTATCCAAACTGGCGCTTGATCATCCGAAACGGGTGCTTGACCTTGGCGCGCGTTTGGGCTTTGAGATACTCGATTTTACGCTTGGCCTTGTAGATCAGACCGCGCTTGTTGAGCTTGGAATAGGTGCCGCGCCGGGCAGCGATCTGCCAGATCACCTTACGACTTTTGTGCTCCTCGCGCTTCTCGACACCGGTATATCCGGCGTCCGCGTACACCGCGTTTTCGTCGCATGCAGCAGCTCTGCGACCTGGGTGACGTCAGCTACATTCGCGGACGTACCCTAGGTAAGCGGTTGTGAAGGAACGATCTAGCAATAGCACACTGTCAGCCCCCCAAGGACCAAGCAAATCCTATCGGCATTCCAAATGGCATTCCAACAAAAAAATCAAACCGATATTTTGTTTTATAATCAATAAGTTATAACTTCTGTTCAGATTACCCCGGCCCACCAAAAGACGAAGCTAAGGCCCTGATTTTCTTATGAATTTCGGGGCTTTTTGCTTTCAGAGACCTCAACTGTCGACAAAGTGTCGAAACTCCCCAGCGGACCTAACCTAAGGGCATCGAGCAGATGGTCTGGGGCCAGGTGCGCATAGCGCATGGTCATCGCCAGACTTGAATGGCCCAGGATACGTTGCAAGGTCACGATGTTTCCGCCGTTCTGGATAAAGTGGCTTGCGAAGGTATGCCGCAAAGCATGAGCCGCCTGCCCTTTCGGCAGCTTGATCGTAGTCCGGGACAAGGCCCGACGAAACGCAGTGATGGCCGAATTAGGTTGGCCATGTTCTCGCCAGTGCTTGACTAGCTTGGTCTCCAGATCGGCAGAGATCGGTACCGACCGCACCTTGCCGCTTTTTGTCCCGCTAAACGTAATTACACGATTCCGCACCGATGACGGCTTGAGCTTTTCAGCTTCCGACCATCGAGCCCCAGTAGCCAAGCAGATCAGCACAACAATTTCGACATGCGGGTTATCACAGCCGGAGCGGATTGACTCCAGCAGCTCAGCAATTTGCTCATTGGTCAGCCATGACAATTCCCGCTCCTGGAGACGCAGAGGTTTAACCAACTCCAGAGGATTGGCGTAATCAATCACACCCAGCCCCCGCAGCTCGTTATAGACAGAGCGCAGGTAACCCAACTCATTGTTGAGCGTCTTGGCCGAGATACCGGCTTCCAGCCTCAGACGCCGACCTTCGGCATAGGCATGAGCATCCAACCTGATAGCAATCGGATCGCGCAGATGCTTGGCAAGATAGAGCAGTTTTCTCAGCCGCCCACCTGAATAACGCAAAGAATGACCATGCAGGTCATACCAGAGCTGGACCAGTTCGGAGAGCTTGCGCATATCCTTGGGCCGAGGGGACCAGTCACAATTGTCGATCAGCTTGGCTCGACAGGACGCCTCGAAACGCAGAGCCTCAGCCTTGGTCCTGAGCGTCTTGCGAAAACGCCGACCCTTGATCGGCTCTACATCAACCTTCCACCGACCATCCGGCAGTTGTTCAATCGCCATCAGACCGCCCGTCCCCACCTGACATGCCGCTCCTCAAGGAGCATTTCGATATGGTGGAACAGCATGGCTTCGGTCATTTCCTTGGCCGCGTAGTGGTCGCGGATGACTGGCCAGCACTCCCACTGCTTCAGGCACCTATAGGCCTTTTTTGCCGGGACACGCTCGCGAGCCAGCAGGCTGATGAAGTTTCCCAGGAACAGTTCGACATTCTTGCCACTGAAGCCTTTGCTGGTCTTGTAGTAACGCTTGTAGGCCGTGTCGTCGATCAGAGAGAACACCGGTAGATCGACCTTCACGTCTTCACGGATCAAGGTCCAGATCGGTTCGAAGTACCCAGGACGGCTCAGCAACTTGAACTGGAGCATCCCGTAGCGCCACAGGCCGTCCAGATGCCCCGAGAAGGCCGAGAAGGTGCGCGTGTCGATCACTGCGCCGGTATGGATATCCACCGAGCCACTGGCGAATTGCTGAATGATCGAGTGGTGGTAACGCAGCTCGACACGCCACACGTCCTGTTCCGGGTCATAGTTGGCCGGGTCGCTTTCGTCGAAGCTGTCGCCACGTTTCCAGACGCTTTCCCAGTAGTCGAGCTTATCGGTCGCCCTGGCCTGTGCGGTCTTGTTGTAGATGGCCAACTGGACGCCACCCGCCGAGCCGAACATGAAGGTTTCCCCGCGGCCGTAGACGCTGCTCTTTGTGTCCCAGTGCAGTTCATTGATGCCGGAGATATCCCGCACGTTGCGGGCACGGCAATGCATCCGGGCAATCAGATCGACAGGAGGCACCCAGCCTTGCAGATCAAGCGCGAGGTGGACAGCGCACTGGTTCTGCTCGATATGTGTCATCACCTCCCCGGCCAGTTCATCCAGGCGCGCCTGGAGGCTTTCCGGTGACTGGCTGTCGATGGCATGGGGCGAGACTTCGACCTTCAGGTGTGGTCCGACGTTTTCAAGCTTGGCGTTGAAGTTCTTGATCAACAGGATGATGCCAAGGTCAGCGTTTTGCAGCTTGTACTGGTAGCCCGAGTCGCGACCGACACGACCGGCATGCCACGTCTCGCCAGCGAACTGGACCAGGGTGCCGGGTTTCTCAAACAGGCACATGACCTCAGGGCGGAGCATCCCCCGGTACAGTTGGCGGACCGTATCCACTCCGCAACGGAGCAACCGGACCCGGCTCAGGTCGGTCATTTTCTGAGAACCAGGGCAAATGAACAGACGCCCCTTCGGGTCTTCCAGGGCTGTCTCAACATCCAAACGAATTTGATCTTTTGCCTTGCTCATTTTCTCATCCAATGCTGAATACTGCGGAAATGAAGATTGGTTTATAAGACGTGTTACAGGGACGTCACCGGCGCGAGCGGCGCGCCCTGGCTCGTGCCTCGCATAGGTGCGCCGCCGCATCGCGCCATGACTGGTCAAGTAACATCAGAACAACCCCAAACGAGGGTCTACGCTCGCCATAGGACGCCCCATGGCCATCCCCGGATCGATCACCCGAGGTGTGAGGAAAATCAGCAGCTCAGACTTCTCCCGGCTATCCGAGCGCCGTTTGAACAGCCGTCCAATACCCGGGATTTTCGAGAGCACTGGCACACCATCCGCCCCAGTCTGGCGGCTGTCGGTATAAACCCCGCCCAGGACAACCGTTTGCCCGTCTGCTATCCGGATTTTCGCGTCGAGCTGGTTCGTGGAGACTGGAGGCACACCGTTGATGGCCGCGCCGTAATCTGGTGTATCGCGGTTGATGGCAACGTGCATCACCACCGCGTTATCGGGGGCGATGGCTGGCGTCACAGAAAGGCTCAGCGCCGCGCGCTTGAATTGAACGCTGGTCGCACCATCCCCAGCACTTTGCTGGTACGGGATCTCAGTACCGCGCAAGATCGTTGCGGTTTCCCGGTCGAGAGTCAGCACGGTCGGCCTGGACACAACATCACCCTGGCCGCTCGATTCCATCGCACTCAGTTGCATATCGAGAGACAGGCTGTTGCTCAGGTAGCCAAAGCCACCGAGTGTCGAAGCCGATGCAGCGGCTACTGTTGTCGAAGCTGATCCACTCCAGTTGCCTACATTGGCCGAGCTGGCCCAACGCACACCGAGGTTCTTGGACCAGTCAGTATTGGCCTCAACAATGGACGCTTCGATCACCACTTGCCGAACCGGTACATCAACCGCAGCAATCACCCCGCGCAGGCTATCGATGAACGGCGCAGGCAAGGCGGCAAAGATCGCATTGGTTCGCTCATCGACGGCTATCGAGAGGCCGGGCAGATCGGCAGCGCCCAAATATGAAGCGCGGAACAGCTCAGCAACAGCGGCAGCGCGTGCATGCACAACCGGCAGCACTTCGCGCACGACCTCACCGGATAGCTCATTGTGGATGCGGTAAGACGCTTCATCCTTTCCCGTCGAAATGACATCGTTCATTGCCGTAACAACGAACACATCACCGAAATAGCGGCCAGCCAGACCATTGCTACTCAGCAACATGCGGATAGCCGTATCGCAATCCACATCCTGAAAGTTCATTGAGACCGCGCCCTGGACGGATGGCCCGAGCAAAATGCTACGACCGCAGAAGTCAGCCAGGAGCGGGATGGCAACACGGATATCAATATCTTGATTGTTCAACGTGACGCGGGGGCTTTCAGCAGCAGCCGTTGCACAGAACAGCGCAACGACTAGGGCAAGAGACTTTTTCATCGCAACACTCACTTGCGCCATGGCCTGGCGGAATATTCAGAGTCGGAAACAACAGTCACAACAGAAGATGCCGAGGGCATTGCAGCGGAGATATCAGGCGTTTGATTTACACTAGGAAGGCTGGATTGCCCCATGAAGGAGCCGGGCTGTTGCCCAGGATCGAATACCCCATTACGTGCCGTGTCCAGGCAGAAACGCAGGGTAGTTTCATACCGTGTGCCCTGCTGGGAGTAGCAACTACACGACAAGGGTCTGCCATTGAGCCGCATGCTGGCAGACGGATCGCGCCCGCCTTGAGCTGCTCCAGTTCGAGATATACACGTCAGGCGCGGATAAGCGACGGGCTTGGCCACCTCATCAAAGATTGGCGCAGAAGACGGGACAAGCGGGATACGAGGCACCCGCAGTGCAAGGTAGTCATCCGTCGATAGCACATCACCCTTATCGCCCTTTTTCTTCAAGGCCGATGACGGAAAGGCAGAAGTGGCCGCCTCAACAGCATCACTCACAACACTTCCAGAACTTGCCGCTGGCGTACTGGTAGCCGCTTGTGCCTCAGCAGCCGGCTTATTGATCAGCGCGTAAACGTCATAGACGAGGTACCCGACCACAGGAACAGCACAGATAGCCAGGATCAGCTTTTTAGAAGGATTGAACTTGAAGTGGTGCCCAGCTTTGGCGCTGGTATACACTCCGAAATATCGCTTATCGAGGCTGATAACCTTCTTGTCCACATCCTTGTTATGAGCCAGCTTTTCGACCTCATTGACACACCGCTCAGACTCATAACGCGCCAACTTGGCAGAACCGAAAAGACGCCAGTAATGGATATGCTTGTTGCACAACCTTCGAGCATGCACATCAATAAAGCGCGGGTCCTGGGTAATCAGATGCACTTCATGACCTTGCTTGCGCATAACCTCAAAGCGGGAAATGTGCAGCGGGACAGGCTGGCGAGGATCCCGCAAACCGAACCAGCCCTGGGCCTCATCGATCACCACCATGCAATTGTCTGGCAGTTCGTACCAGAGCAAAGGGTCATCGAATGGATACCAGGACGCCTGCAATTTGGCCGGATCGAGGTCGGTCACATTATGGAAGTAGACCGGGCGGTCCTGGGTTTTTGCCGCCTGATCAACCTCCTTGATGGTGTTCAGGGTTTTACCGTGCCCCTGCAATCCAGTGCGTATATAGAGCATGGCTTACATCTCCATCCCGCCTTTCCAGGGCTTCCACACCTGCGCCCGTTTCAGGTCCTGCGCCCTATTGATACCCGCGATAATCATGCGAGTAGTAATAGCGGAGAAATAAATACTGACCGCCACATCAAACTTGGCTATGCCTAGCAAGTTTTGCAGAGCAGGAGCCAACGCCCCCGCATTACTCATTGCATACTGCAAAGCTTGATCGACAACCATGTTGAAACCAAGGTAAGTCACGAAGCCAAGACCTATGATTCTGAATACATACCAGATCATAGGACCAACAATCATAAAGATAACCGTAACGATGACTGGCATATCAATTACCCCCGAAAGAACGACCGACATACATGGTCGCAGCCACCGTAGCCAGCATCACAATTAATGGAGAAAGTAAATTCGCGATATAACAAAGCGGCTCATATGAGAAGCTCAAGGAGCGCCCAGATAGATTTATGGCAATAGGTGGCGGGCAACTAGAGGGCAAAAACCTTGTGTTATTCGATATGAAGTCAGGAATCTGGATTGAATCCCCTTTAGCCACATCACCCGGCTTAAATTTTTCATTATCCAGAAAGCTATTGATCTCGCCTTTATTCTTATCAAGATCGAAAAAGTCTTTGGCTTCACAACGTGCAGCTTTCTGCTGCTGAAGAACGGCGCACTGGATCGCATCACCTTCGCACCTTAATGGCTGATCGCAGCCCATGCCCGATGCCGATCCGCCATCACCTTTTGGATCTTCGCCCCCGTTGTCATTGCAACTATTGTCACCAGTGCAACTACCACTACCGCCGCCATTGTCGGAACCACCGCCGCTCGACCCACCGCCCGAATTATTGCCACCAGTATTACCACCAGAATTATCGTTACCACCGCCAGTATTGCCGCCATTGTTACCCCCAGTATTGCCACCGTTACCGCCCGGCTGATCCGGGTTGTCTGGTTCATCAGGCTCATCAGGATCAGTTGGTTCAGGCTCTGGCTCAGGTTCAGGCTCTGGAGGTTCACAGCCGTCTATGCAGGGATCAGTGTCACCAGTGGGCGAATGAGGCCATGAACAGGTGGCCGTACCATCGCCATTGCTAACGCAGTTCTCGGGCTTAGGAGAGCCGTCCGGATAGGTGTCTGGAGCCATAGCACAGGCGCCATTTTCAGAAGGAGAATTAGCCGGTGTTTCAGTTGGAAATCCGAACTCATCAGCAGCTACTACAACCTCCTTATTTTCAGGCTTGGTTTTAGAACACAAAACATACTCAGGCCACCAACCAATACGCCGGCCATCCCCACCTTGAAGGACATAAGCATCACAATACTTCCCGTTTAAGTAAATCTCCTTAACGTTAGAGTAGCCGCCATAAATAGAAGCTGAGCAAACCGCATCAACGGAGGACCCAACGTAGTCCCCGGTCTTCCAATAACCATCGGCAGCAAGAGATAGCGATGAATATAAAAATGCAAATACCAGAAGTAAAAACCGCATATCAAACCCGCCCAAAGAACAAAGCAGCAAACGCAACAAGTAAGCAGGCCAGTGCAAATGAATTAGGATCGATATACATAAACACCCCTCAAAAAAAAGGCCCCGACTAAGCGAGGCCACAGGCTGTTTTCAACGTCCTTGCAGACTCAGTCGAAGAAAACAGCCAGCGTCGACGCTTAGAAAGCGCGACGGATGTACTTGAACAGAACAGCAGCAGCCAGCAGGCCGATGCCAGCCCAGCCGATGGTATTCACGTCAGCGGCACCGCCGGAGATGGTCGCAGCAGCCGCAGTCGCATCGGCGAAAGCTTGGCCAGTAGTGGCAACGCCCAGGATGGAAACGGCAGCAACTTTGCGACCGTACTTTTGAGCAACATTGCGGAGTTTCATAAGAGTCACCTTATTAACCGTTTGAGAACGAGGAAGATGAAAACAGTCGCAAACAGTTGAAGCATCGCGTCATACAGTTGCGCTGAATCATCAGGAGTTAAACCGGCAGTACCGGCTATCTGATCACTCGCGACAACGTGCAGCGTCCCGGTGCAACGGATATAGCCGTCGCTGTCGGTCGCCAACTGGCCGTCGCAAGCAATCAAATTCATTGCAGGACCGGATCGACGTAGATAACAACTTCCAAAATTAAATAAGCGCTGGAAAGGATAAAAGCCGCCACCAGCAGATCATGGATAGTTATCAGATTCATCAGTCAGGCCCCTGAATCAGGACTTGGCAGCGTCGCCGGGTTTGGCGGCAGACTGTTGTTGGCCAGCAGGAGCAGCCGTAGTGCCCTGGCTGGTCGGTTTCTTGGGATTGACGGCCTCGATATGCAGGGCGAGGTTCTTGCCCTTGTTCTGGCCACCACGCGCCACGTCGAAGGTGATGCGGACCAGTTCCAGGGGTTCGAACTGGGAACCAGCGGCGAAGACTTCATCCGCGACTTCATCCGCAGCGGACATGCCGATGATGGAAAAGCCGTGTTCGGTCTTGCCGTCCGGTTCGTCAGCGTAGAAGACCTTTACATACTTGGCCCCTTCCATTTCGGTCTTTTGAGTACCCAGGAATGCAACTTCCATAGTCGAACGTGCCATCTGTTGTTACCTCACTTAGTTGCGCTTGTGCGCGTTTCAAAGACAAAGCAGCCCCGGTGCGCCAACTTCACGCAGTGCGTCGTATTGCTTGTGAGTCGGTTAATTAGGCGCTGCTTTGGGTTTCCTTAATCCCGTACTTGCGTTGTTTACTTCGGTGCAGTCACCGCGTTGACTGGGACACATACCCACCGGCTTTGCCCGTGGATATGTATCAGGCCTCGACCCCGCGAGCGGGGCCCCACTCGGCCCCAGTACAAAGCGGATCAATAGTTGATCCTTGAAAGCAGAAGCGAGAGCAGACTTCATGCTGTCGCCCTTTCCGATCCGTCGCCGCGCAGGGCTTGGACGATCTCGGTCCACAGCGTCACGCCCCAGTTCTCGCGACGGCCTGCCACGTCAGCAGCGGTCTGCTGGCGTTTCAGGTGTTCAAGCCGGGCACTGGCCAAGGGCAACAGTTCGAAGGCTTGCGCGGGAGTCAGGACGATGGCTGTAGACATGGTCAGCTTTCCTTTTCAACTTCCTGCTGATTCCGCATCCGGAGACGCATGCAGGTTGCACAGTTTTCAGGTAGTGCATGGCCTCGGTCGATCAATTCCCCGGTGAACCACCATGCGCCGCAGAGGGATGTGCCGTTAACGAAGTAGTGAGCTTTACGAGCCAAAGCTGGAAATCCCCAACCACGAACTGGAGCAGTCATACCGTCAGCCCTCAAGCTCGAAGGGTTCGTGGATTGGCACGAAAGGTGTGGGTTTGCCACTGTCGTGCACAACGTGCCACCACTTCGGCGGACGCTCGCTTGGCGTGTGTTTCTCGCAGTACGAAGCAGGCGTAACGACCGTCCGGCCATTTACCCTGGATGCGGTTGCACGGCGGCACTGGTTGCACGGTGTGGACCGGGAGAGAGCGTGTTTCGCCAGTTCGCGTTTCGACCAGCAGACAGAGCAGTCGCAGTCCGGTCGATGTGGTTGATGCAGGTACTTGCTGAGATTCATTGGTGGGTACCTCGATAGAAAGGTCGGGCTTGTTCATTCCATTTACTCCCGTTCCAAAAGCTCTTTTGTCAGCAGTGCCACGTTGACCATCAGCCGCCGCCCCACCTTCAGGCTTGGCAGGTAGCCCCGCTCTACCCAGGTGCGGACCACAATCGGTTCCTCACCCATACCGATCCAATCGGCGAATGCCTGCCACGGCATCATCGGTGGGGCACCGTGCAGCTTTTGTGGGTCAAACCCGTCTGGTGGTAGCATCCCTCTAGCTCCGCTGTGTTCTGCTCTACTCAGCAATGTTCAGTGAAATAATTTCAGTGAATAAAAGATAGCAAACCAGCATCATTAGTGAAACTGTTTCACTGGAATTTATTAGAACTTTATGGAATCAATCCAGACCAGAGCTAGAGCCTTAATTGCTAAGGCTGGCTTCGACATCCTGATCAAAAGCAGCGATATCCCCATGAATCGCTGGCATAGCGTGCGTTTCAAAAACATCAGGATGAGTACAGAAGAGGTTGAAGTTTTAGTAAAAATCTACCCGCAATACGCCCTGTGGCTGGCCAGCGGACAGATACTCCCCGAGGCTGGACAGACCAGCCCGGAATATGATGAAGCCAATGCAAAATTGGCCGCACCCGGCGTGGGATAGCTCTTACAAAAGAAGCAGCACAACGCTGGTTCAACCGCCCCGGAGCACCAACTAGCCAAGACGTGTAAACCGCATAGGACCTATGCGACAGGACGCAACAGCAATGCAAGGTATGCCTTGGAAGGATTCATATGGCACAGCAGCAGAGCAACAACATAGGCCCCGCTATCGTTCTAGCAACCATCATAGGCGTAGGCGGATTCTGGGGAGGGAAGATCGCCTATGACCTGTTCCAGGAATGGCGCCTAGAACAAGCCATGAAAGAACTGGCCCAAAAGCAAAAGATCGCCGAGCGCAAAGCCAGACTAGAGCAACAACGACGCCTTCAAGCCATCCAGCGCCAAGCACAAGCCCGCCACCAAGCCCACATAAAGCAGAAACACCAACAGGCCGACGCAGCCAAAAAAACCAAATATGACGAAGTGTGGAACTCCAGGGCCTGCAAATTCTGGTGGGAACATGATCCGAAGAATCCGGCAGTTATTGCTAAAGCAAGGACAATGCAGACGTGTCAACGCTAAACGAAAAAACTTTCAAAGAGAAAATAACTGATTTTTTTAAAAAATTGTTCTCTTTTGAACCGAAAAGAAACTTCTTCGGACTACCCATATTCAGGGTCACGATAGGTTTTTTTTTCGGGTTAGCAGCAATCGCCACATGCCTAATAATAGTGTTTTCAGACTTACAGTGCGACCTTTCATACAACGGCTTCAATCACGCAATAACAATATTTAAATTTCCGCTAGGCATACTAGCCGCAGCGATACCAATAATTGCACTATTAGCAGCAAACCATAAGTCAGAACAAACGAGAGAAACAATAAGAATAGCCTCATCAAACAACAATTTCACAAACTACCACAAGCACATATCCGAATTCGAAGTATACATAGAAAAACACCATGACGATAATGAAATAAAAATAAAAAGCCTCCGAGACCTACATAAAACATCCTTCCCAAACGCAAGAAATGGAGATTATGGAGCATCTGAATTGCTGCATGGAAAAGCAAAGTTTATTCTAAAAAAAATAGAGATACTTAATGACGTACAAGAGGAAGTCATTAAAAAAAGGGAAGAAATAGAAGCCAAAAATTCAGGAGAAAAATATAAGCTATCGAAACAAATGGATAACTTAAAAGAAGAAATAATCGAACTTAACAAAAAATTAAATAGCCACAGGCAGCAAAACAGCCAAACAAAAGAATCGCCTCAAAAAGATCAGACAGATAATGAAATAGAATCCCTAATAGACGACAATATATCTGCACAGCGTAAAATACTATCTGATTTAGATAAAATCAGTGAAAAAACAAACGGCCCACTAAATGACAACACCGAAAAATACCAAAAAGCAGCACAATCCCTAAAGCAAGAGATAATTGCAGCAGCAAATACAATGGGAATAAAAAAGTCTCTGACACATATAAATAAAGACGGCACAATCATAAATACTGAACATGACATATTGAGCGAATCCACATATACAATGTCACCAGACCACATAACATCAACTGGCGAAACAGTCATTAATTTCATAAACTTATCCCTGAGATTCGATGACGACTTCAAAGAAGACACAAATATAAATAACTTCATGAAAATATACAAAACATCAAAGCATGACAGCCCTGCAGAAAAATACAAAGAATACAAAAAATACAAAAAATCAAACCAGACACCAGCTTAGCTTATATACAATTAACTTAAAAACCTAAAACTCATTAGCGCTATAAAATACGGAAACCCAAGAGAGAAAAACCACATATACGTAAATATGGCACTATCAATGTGGGCTAAAAACTCCTTGCCAACAGCCTGGATTGATGTCGGAAAAGTGTCGAAATCACAGCCGGGGAGAGCCGAAGAAAGCAGCTTGGGACAGGCGGTAAGCCTCGAAAGCAAAGTGTTGCGGATCACAGCAAGGCACTGGGAAGGGTTCAAATCCCCCCGGCTCCACCAAATGATCAAACAAAGACGTCCACGGACGTCTTTTTTGTTCCTGCCCCAGCACAAGCCATGCTCCAGATGGCACGCCAATCCCTGCCGCTGCTAACTCCTGAAATACCAAAACACCCTCGGCACAGTCATACGCTCCCCATGCAAACAGCCTGTCTCTACACAACGATCGGCTCGCCGTGAATAGTTGCCGTCAGCAGTGTTTCACCAGGGTGGGATTCGATTCGCAGTTGTCCTCCCATGCGCTCGATGCGCATCCGCATGCTGCTCATGCCGACGCCTGTTCCGGCGGACAGTACGTCGTCCACGTCGAAGCCACGGCCATTGTCACGGACCCAGAGGCTCAGCCCGTGCGCTGCTTCGGCTCGGGCGCCAATTTCCAGCCGTGTGGCGCCGGCGTGCTTGAGCACATTGGTCAGGGCTTCTTCGAGAAAGCGCGTAAGGGCTAGGAGTTGTGGCGGGGTGAACGCACTCGGCCAGTGCTCCGGCAAGTTCCAGTGCGATTCGATGCCCAAGTCATCGAACAGGTCGATGAACCGGCGCCGCAGCGGTGCCAGCCATTCCTGCGGCGATTGCCAGGCGGGCACGGCGGACGAGCCGTCGATCACGTCACGCAGGTCGCTGCGCAGTGTCTTCAGCACGGACAGGAACTGAACACTTTTCAATCCATCCCCATGCTCCATTCGGGTAATCGAACGCATCAGCGAACTGCCCAGGCTGTCATGCAGGTCATGCGTCAGCCGCAAGCGTTCGTTAAGACGAATATTGTCGGACTCCAGTCGATGCTCGCGCTGCAGCGTCTCGGTCAGTTCCGTGCGTGTACTGCCGACGGTTGCCTGCAGTTCATCGTTGAAGCGTTCGATGCGGCGCAGGCTGTTGGAAAAGCGCAGGGCCAGGATCAGGAACATCAGGAAAGACATGATGGGTGCCGACAGCGTGGCGTACACCCCTTCCACCTCAAGCACACCGACAAGAGCCAGAAACTCATAGATCGACAGCGTCAACATGCAGACCCCGAACACTATCGGGTAGATGTCCCGCGTACGGCAGGCATGCCACAGGAACTGCGTGCCTACAACGAACAAGACCAACCGGAGCGTAAAGGTAGACAGCAGTTGCAGCCGCCAGATGTGCGCATCCGGCACCAGCACCACGGCCAGGCAAAACAGAATCGCCGCCGCCCAGATGCTCCTTTCCATGCGTACAAAGCGCATACCACCGAACGACCAGACGAACATGCAGAACGCGGGGCAATACAGCGCCAACGCCACCTGACTCAGGCGATCCCAGACCTCGCCATGAGTGAATGGCCAGGATGACGTCACCAGCATGTTACTGAAGCCAATCGACCACAGAAGGGCAGCCAGGGCAAACCAGCCGAACGTGCGCTCCTGTCGACGCAGCAACCAGAACGTCAGAAACATCACGCTCATCACCAGGGAAATCAGCAGGCTGAAAAAGATGAGATCACGCTGCAACCAGAGCTGATGGCGGTACTCAGCCCGGATCTGCTCGACAATGCCCAACCGCACAGTACCCAGCCCAGGCGCCGCATGCTCCGAACCTACAAGACGAACCCACAGCGTGTTGGCATCGCGCAACGCGGAGATCGGCAATAACCAGTAGCGCGGCATATTCCAACTACGCGACAGCGGTTCAACCAGGCTCTCGTCTCGCCAGAGCAGATCGTCGTTAAGCCACACCTCACCGGCCATGACCATACGGTTGACGTTCAGTGCGAGCAGCTCATCAGGGCAGTCGGCCTGCCAGTCCAGCCGATACCACACCGGCCCCAGAAATCCGGGCCAGTGACGCTGCCAAAGATCAGGCAGGCTTACGGGCTGCCAGCCGTCCAGCGGGCGCGCACCATCGCCAGCTCGCTCCGGTGCGGCCATTACATGGGTAATGATTGGCTGGCAGCTCGCCTGCGCCAGGCTCGGAAGAAGCCAAGGCAACAGGACAAACAGCAGCGTCAGGACAACAAGCCGCGGTGCCGAGCCTCGCTCACCGCGCGGATACGCGAGGAAACGGCCAGCTTGCGGTAAATCCGTTTGATATGACATTCGACGGTATGGCGGGAAATGGTCAACTGTTCGGCGATTTCCCGGTTGCTCAGCCCGCGGGAAACCCATTCTAGAATCTCGCTCTCGCGGGCACTGAGCGCTTCTGCTTCGCTCGTGTCGCTAGGCTGCTTGTGCAGCGGCACTGTCGGCAGCAGGGTCAGGATACGCCGTGCGATGAAAGGGTCGATCGGTGCACCGCCGCGCAGCACGCTGCGAATCGACAGACTCACCTCCAGGTCATCGCGCTCCTTGAGCAGATAGCCCGTGGCGCCCGCCTGCAACGCACCGAGGATGGCCTCCTCGGTGCTCCAGGCCGAGATCACCAGAATCCACAAAGTCGGGTCCTGCGCGCGCAACTCATGGATCAGCTCGATGCCATTGCCATCCGGCAATCCCAGATCCACCAGCACCATCGCCACGGGCTGGCTGCTGACATGCGCACGCGCCTCGGCCAGGTTCACCGAGAAAGCCACCGTTTCATCGGTGTAGCCAATTTCGCCGAGCACCCGCGACAGCCGCTGGCGCATCAATGGATCGTCCTCGACGACCAGCACCGGCGCCGGCAACACAGAATCATCGGAAGGGAGGTTGGCGCTCAGCATCAGCGAATGAAACCCCATGAGGGTGAATGAAGAGCGACGAGTGTGGCACGCAATAGTGGCATTCGCCTATCACCAGAACCAGGGATCTGGCCAGCCACGGATTGCCGTGACAGCCCTCATCCGCCCGCAAAAATTCAACCGAAATTACCTATTTTCGGTGATAGCCATTTGCCAATACCTTCACGTCCAATACCTGCCTACAAAGAAGTGCTGTCACCTATTTGCTTCCGACTCACCCTGTCGCCCAACACGTCGGCAGCCGGTCGATTTTGATTGCTCTGGAGAGTTTCCATGAACCGTACCTACGCCCTCGTCTGGAATCCAAGTCTCGGTAGCTGGAGTGTGGCCGATGAACACGCACGGCGGCGTGGCAAGGGGGCCGGCGCGGTATTGGCGGCAGCCCTTCTGCTGCCGACCATGGCGTTCGCCGCCGACCTGCCCACCGGCGGTACGGTGGTCTCCGGCAGCGGCCAGATCGGTACGCCGAATGCCAACCAGATGGTCATCGACCAGGGCAGCAACAAGCTCGCCATCGACTGGCAGTCCTTCGATATCGGCACCGGAAACAAGGTGACCTTCAACCAGCCAGGCAGTGATTCGATCGCCCTCAACCGCGTGCTCGGCGCCGACGGTTCGAAGATCATGGGCACCCTGGAGGCCAACGGCCAGGTGTTCCTGGTCAACCCCAACGGCGTGCTGTTCGGCCAGGGGGCCAGCGTCAATGTCGGCGGCCTGGTGGCCTCCACGCTGGATATCGCCAACGACGACTTCGAGGCCGGCAACCACCAGTTCAAGGGCAACGGCGGCAACGCCAGCGTGACCAACAACGGCAGCATCCGTGCGGCGGACGGCGGCAGCATCGCCCTGCTCGGCGGCACGGTGAGCAACAACGGCGTGATCGTCGCCAACCAGGGCACGGTGGCCCTCGCAGCGGGCAACGCAGTGACGCTGGACTTCGCTGGCGACGGCCTGCTCAACGTGCAGGTCGATGAAGCCGTGGTCGATGCCCTGGTGGAAAACCACCAGTTGATCAAGGCCGATGGCGGCCAGGTGCTGCTCACCGCCAACGCCGGCGACGCGCTGCTCAAGACCGTGATCAACAACACCGGTGTGATCGAGGCGCAAACCCTCGGTGAGAAGGACGGCAAGATCGTCCTGCTCGGCAGCTTCGACGGCGGCACCGTGCAGGTGGCCGGCACCCTGGATGCCAGCGCGCCCAACGGCGGCGATGGCGGCTTTATCGAAACCTCCGGCGCCCACGTCAAGGTGGCCGACAGCGCCAAAGTCACCACCAAGGCGACGGACGGCAAGACCGGCACCTGGCTGATCGACCCCAACGACTTCACCATCGCCGCCAGCGGCGGTGACATGACCGGCACAGCCGTGTCGGCGGCGTTGCAGAACAACAACTTTGAGATCCAGACGGCCACCATGGGTACCGCCGGCGGCAACGGCGATATCCACGTCAATGCCGAAGTGAAGTGGAGCAGCGACACCGTCCTGACCCTGACCGCCGAGCGCAACATCAATCTGAACGCGGGCATCACTGCCAGCGGCAACGCAGCCGGTCTGGTGCTCAACTACGCCGGCAACGACTACCAGGTCAAGGCCCCCGTGACCCTGAGTGGCGCCAACGCCACCCTGAACATCAACGGCAATGCCTACACCCTGATCCACTCGATGGCCGAACTCGATGCCATCGACACCTCCGGCCTGGGCGGACGCTATGCGCTAGCGCAGGACCTGGACGCCAGTAACACCACGTACAACCAGGCGCTGGTCGGGGTCAATGGCAGCAACCCGTTCACCGGAACCTTTGCAGGGCTGGGCCACTACATCAGCGGGCTGGTCATCGACTCCAGCGCCAAACTCTCTCTAGGCCTGTTCGGCTACACAGGCCCCAACAGCGTGATCCGCGACGTCGGCTTGCTGGGCGGCAGCGTGAACCTGAACAGTGACGCTTACACCAATCAGGTCGGCGGACTGGTCGGTATAAACCAGGGCACGCTCAGCAACGTCTGGAACACCGGCAGCGTCAGTGGCTATTTCGGTGTCGGCGGGCTGGTCGGTGATAACGGGGGTACCGTCAGGAACGCCTACGCGACGGGTCGTGTGAGCGGCCAATTCAACTATGTAGGCGGGCTGATCGGTTCCAACTCAGGCACCATCGACACCGCCTATGCCACCGGCAACGTCAGCGGCTACGCCGGCATCGGCGGACTGGTTGGCACCAACTCCCTGGGTGGAATCAGCAACGCCTACGCCACCGGCAACGTCAGCGGCAGCGGCAGCGGCAGCGGCAGCGGCAGCGGCAGCACCAGCGTGGGAGGGCTGGTTGGCTACAGCTACCAGGGCGCCATCGTCAATGCCTCCTGGGACGCCACCAACACCGGCAGGGGCCAGGCCGTCGGTTCAGGTACCAGCACCAACGTAAACGTCAGCAGTGTCGACAGCAGCACGCGCTACAACCACAGCGCCTACGCCAGCCTGGGGACCTGGAACCTGGTCGCAGGTACCCACGATGTCTACGCCGTCAACGGCTTCAACGGCGCGCAATGGATCATGATCGAAGGCCAGACCCGGCCCTTCCTCGCCAGCGAGTACAGCACCACGATCCGCAATGCCCATCAGTTGCAGTTGATGGCCTACGACCGTTCGGCCAGCTACACCCTGGCGAACGATATCGACGCCAGCGCCACCGTCGGCACCAATGCCGCCGGGATGTGGAGCACGAAAGGCTTCATGTCGGTGGGTGACGACCTGAGCCTGTTCAATGGGCAACTGGATGGCGGCGGCCATGTCATCTCGGGGCTGACCATCAACCGCCCCGGGGAGGAATATATCGGCCTGTTCGGCTATGCCGGCTCCGGCAGCGCGATCCGCAACCTCGGCCTGGTGGGCGGCAGCGTTTTTGGCAATAGCCATGTGGGCGGGCTGGTCGGCTACCTCGGTGCCGGCACCGTCAACAATGTCTATGTCACCAGTACTGTCTCGGGCGAAGGAAACGTTATCGGCGGGCTGGCCGGGGCCAACCTCGCGGGCACCATCAGCAATGCCTATGTCAGCGGAAACGTTGCGGGCTTCCGTGATGTTGGCGGGCTGGTCGGCGCCAACAGCGGCACCATCAGCAATACCTATACGACGGGCAACGTGGGTGGCACCGCCAGCATCGGCGGCCTGGTCGGGACCAACGAAGGCAGCGTCGGCAACAGCTACACCACGGGCAGCGTTGCGGGCACCTTCGATGTCGGCGGGCTGCTCGGGGTCACGTCCGGCGGCTATGTCACCGCGAGCTTCTACGCCACCACCGATGCCCAGGGTAACGTCATCAACAATGGCGGGAATACCTCCATTACGTTCGTGGGGAACACCAACGGTACCGCCAAGACCGCGCTGGAACTGACCCGGCTGTCCACCTTCGCCGGCTGGGACATCGATGACGCCGGCGGCACCGCCAATGCCTGGCGTATCTACGACGGCTACAGCGGCCCGCTGCTGCGCGCCCTCCTCACCCGCCTGACGATCAACGCCGATGGCGGCAACAAGACCTATGACGGCAGCGTCTCCGCAGGTACCGCCACCTACACCAGCAGCCTGGGCAACGCCCTCGACACCAGCAAGCTCTCCGGCAACCTGGTCTACACGAGCAACAGCAAGAACGCCGGCACCTACAGCACCACGGATGGCACGCTGCTTCTCAGCGGCCTGCACTCGGTTCAACTGGGCTATGACATCACCTTCGGCAGCGGCAGCCTGACCATCGCCAAGGCCGATCTTGCCGTCAGCGGTATCTCCGCCGCCGACAAGACCTACGATGGCACCCGCACCGCCACCCTGACCGGGAATGGCGCGTTGACGGGCACGGTCTTCGGCCAGGATGCCGTCACCCTGGCCAATACCGGTGTCGGCACGTTCGACGACAAGAACGCGGGCACTGGCAAGGCGGTCACCGTCACCGGCCTGACCCTGACCGGCAGCGATGCGGACAACTACACCCTCGTCCAGCCGACCGGACTGACAGCCGATATCGCCCGGGCCGATCTCACGGTCACCGGCCTCACCGCCAGCGGCAAGACCTACGACGGCTCCGATGCCGCTGCGCTCAACGGCAGCGCTGGCATCAATGCCTTCAGCGGCGATGACGTCTCGCTCACGGGCAGCGCTACCAGCACCTTCGCCGACAAGCATGCGGGGACTGGCAAGGCCGTTACCGTGACGGGCTACAGCCTCACCGGCAGCGACGCCGACAACTACACCCTCGTCCAGCCGACCGGACTGACGGCCGATATCGCCCGGGCCGATCTCACGGTCACCGGTATCACCGCCGGCAACAAGACCTACGACGGCTCCAACGCCGCCACCCTCAACGGCACTGCGGGTATCAATGCCATCAGCGGCGATGACATCTCGCTCACGGGCAGCGCTACCAGCACCTTCGCCGACAAGCATGCGGGTACCGGCAAGGCCGTCACCGTGACCGGCTACAGTCTCACCGGCAGCGACGCCGACAACTACACCCTCGTCCAGCCAACCGGCCTGACGGCCGACATCGCCCGGGCCGACCTCGCGGTCACCGGTATCACCGCCGGCAACAAAACCTACGACGGCTCCAACGCCGCCACCCTCAACGGCACTGCGGGTATCAATGCCATCAGCGGCGATGACATCTCGCTCACGGGCAGCGCTACCAGCACCTTCGCCGACAAGCATGCGGGTACCGGCAAGGCCGTCACCGTGACCGGCTACAGTCTCACCGGCAGCGACGCCGACAACTACACCCTTATCCAGCCGACCGGACTGACGGCCGATATCGCCCGGGCCGACCTCGCGGTCACCGGTATCACCGCCGGCAACAAAACCTACGACGGCTCCAACGCCGCCACCCTCAACGGCACTGCGGGTATCAATGCCATCAGCGGCGATGACATCTCGCTCACGGGCAGCGCTACCAGCACCTTCGCCGACAAGCATGCGGGTACCGGCAAGGCCGTCACCGTGACCGGCTACAGTCTCACCGGCAGCGACGCCGACAACTACACCCTCGTCCAGCCAACCGGCCTGACGGCCGGCATCGCCCGGGCCGATCTCACGGTCACCGGCATCACCGCCGGCAACAAGACCTACGACGGCTCCAACGCCGCCACCCTCAACGGCACTGCGGGTATCAATGCCATCAGCGGCGATGACGTCTCGCTCACCGGGGCTGCCACCGGCAGCTTCGCCGACAAGAACGCAGGTATCGGCAAGGCCGTTACCGTGACGGGCTACAGCCTCACCGGCACTGACGCCGACAACTACACCCTCGTCCAGCCGACCGGACTGACGGCCGACATCGCCCGGGCCGATCTCACGGTCACCGGCATCACCGCCGGCAACAAGACCTACGACGGCTCCAACGCCGCCACCCTCAACGGCACTGCGGGTATCAATGCCATCAGCGGCGATGACGTCTCGCTCACCGGGGCTGCCACCGGCAGCTTCGCCGACAAGAACGCAAGTATCGGCAAGGCCGTTACCGTGACGGGCTACAGCCTCACCGGCACTGACGCCGACAACTACACCCTCGTCCAGCCGACCGGACTGACGGCCGACATCGCCCGGGCCGATCTCACGGTCAACGGCATCACCGCCGGCAACAAGACCTACGACGGGTCCGACGCCGCCACCCTCAATGGCAGCGCTGGCATCAACGCCATCAGCGGCGATGACGTCTCGCTCACCGGAACCGCCACCGGTAGCTTCGCCGACAAGAACGCAGGTATCGGCAAGGCCGTTACCGTGACGGGCTACGGCCTCACCGGCACTGACGCCGACAACTACACCCTCACCCAGCCCACCGGGCTGAGCGCCGATATCGACAAGGCCTCGCTGTTCATCAATCCCGACAACGCCAGCAAGGTCGCCGGGCAAAGCATCACGTTGAGCGGCTACAGCAGCCTCGGCCTGATACTCGGCGACAGCATCACCTCGGTCAGCCTCAGCAGTGGTGGTGAGGCTGCCACGGCCCCAGCCGGTGATTACTCAATCGTGGTCAGTGGTGCCCAAGGCATAGGCCTGGACAACTACATCATCACTTACACCGATGGCACGCTGACGGTCGACAGCAACATCCTCAGCAGCCAGCCCTATATCGGCGCACAAACCTCGAACGGCCAGACCGGCTCGACCGGCGCCAGGCAACAGGCACAAGAGTCAGAAGCCCTGAGCCAGGACATGCTGATCACCAACCCGCTCGATGATCGCCTGAACCTGCAAGTCATCAACCACGGCATCCGCCTGCCTGAAGGAATCTGATCCATGCGTTTCGTTTATCCCTTGATTGGCGGCACCCTTTCCCTGCTGTCGCTGTCGATAATGGCGGCTACCCTGCCGGACGCCGGCCAGTCGCAACAGACCATCGACCAACGTCCGCTGCAATTGCCAGGCAAGCAGCGCCTGGAACTGAACCTGCCCGATGCGCCCTCGACCGAGGCGAAAGCTGGCGGGCCGAGCCTGCAGGTCAACAGCTTCACCCTGCAAGGCAACAGCGTCATCGCCAGCGACGCGCTGTTGTCCCTGCTGGGCGACCTGCAAGGCCGTACGGTTTCCCTCGGCGAATTGCAGGCCGGCGCCAACCGCATCACCCGTGCCTACCGCGAACTCGGCTACCCACTGGCACGGGCCTATATCCCCGCGCAGGAAATCGACGGTGGCGTGGTGCAGATCGCCGTGATGGAAGGTCGCTACGGCGAGGTTGGCCTGAACAACACTTCGCGGGTTTCAGGTGCGGCCCTGGCACCGCTCGCGGCGCTCAAGCCGGGCGATGCGGTACGCGCCGAGTCGCTGGAACGCAGCCTGCTGTTGCTGTCCGACACGCCCGGGGTGGAAGTTAAATCCACCCTCAAGCCAGGTGCATCGGTCGGCGCCACCGACCTGCTGGTAAACGTGCAGCCCGGCCCGCTGCTGTCCGGCTCGGTCGACGCCGACAACTACGGCAACCGCTTCACCGGCGAGTACCGCCTGGGCGGCACGCTCAACCTCAACAGCCCGCTGGGCCTCGGCGATCGCCTGTCCATACGCGCCATGGGCTCGGATGAAGACCAGAAGTACGGCCGCATCGCCTACCAGTTGCCGATTGGCCCCTGGGCCACCCAGGTCGGCGTGGCGTACTCGGACATGGACTACGAACTGGCCAAGGACTTCGATGACCTCAAGGCCCACGGCAATGCGCGCATCACCAGCCTGTTCGCGAGCCAGCCGCTGCTGCGCAGCCGGGATTTCTCCCTCTATGCGCAACTGCAATTCGACGACAAGCGCCTGAAGGACGACATCGACCTGTTCACCAGCAAGAGCGACAAGCGCTCACGCGTGGTCATCGCCACCCTCAACGGCAACAGCCGCGACAACCTGTTCGGCGGCGGTGTGAACAGCTTCGCCCTGGCCTGGAGCCAGGGCAGCCTGAATATCGACGGGACGCAGAATCAGACCATCGATAAGCAGACGGCCGGCACCCAGGGCCGCTTCCACAAGATCAACCCGAGCCTGGTGCGCCTGCAACGCCTGAGCGACCGCTTCAGCCTGTACACCCAACTGCAAGGCCAGTGGGCCGACGGCAACCTGGACAGCTCGGAGAAGATCAGCCTCGGTGGCGCCTATGGCGTGCGGGCCTATCCGCAGGGCGAGGCGAGCGGCGACCAGGGTTGGCTAGCCAACCTGGAACTGCGCTACGCGCTGACCGATGCCTGGCAACTCAGCACCTTCGCCGACCACGGCGAGGTGCGCCTGAACAAGGACACCTGGAGCACGGGCGAGAACCACCGCAGTCTGTCGGCGGCGGGCGTAGGCGCACGCTGGGCCGCGTACGGCTGGCAGGTCAACGCCGTAGCGGCGTGGAAGCTGGGTAACGATGACCCGCAGAGCGACGTCGACCGCAGCCCGCGGGTGTGGGCGCAGGTGGTGCGGTTCTTCTAACAACCTGCTCGCGGGCGCTCATTGATTACCTGCTCGCGAGATCGTGGGCAGGTAATCAGGGAGCCCAGTTGATCGTGACGCCAGCCGAGCCTGTCGATGTGAACGCGCTGAGGGTGCGAGCGGACTCGGTTGCTTGAAGGCTGTTTGCAGCGTTCGCGAGCCCATTGGCACAAATGCCGAAGGCGGCTTCAACCGTCTTGGCACCCATGCCTTGGCTGATCAGATACTGCTTGAACTGCTGACCAACGATTTTCCCCTGCTCGTTGGCGTTGTTGCGGGTCGCACCGGGCAGCGCGAAAGGGGTACTTTGCCAATAGACGCTACCGCCTATTGCAGGAAACTGCGGGAACGCGGTGGCATAGCAGTAGATCTCGCTACCGGGTGCGGGAGCCGCAAGGGCGGCGGCAGTGCCTTTTAAAGTGGCCGTCAGAGGGATGCTCCTCTGGCCGCGCCATACCTTCAGCTCAACCACCGCACCAGCCTTGCGCGACGTCAGGTAGCTCATCAGTTGATTGGTCTGGTCGAACACCTGGCCGTCAACCGATTGAATCACGTCGACTGCCTTCAACCCCGCCATTGCAGCAGCGCTATCCACCGCGATTCTCGTTATCAGGACGCCATGCCCGTCCGGCATACCCAGGTCACGCACCAGCGGTCTGGGAAGGTGCTCCGCGGGAAGTAATCCGAACGTGTACCCAGCGCCTCGCGCTGGAGCACGGCAAATGGCCATGATGATCATACGCTCAGGAAATACGGGCAGTCGCGCGGTGTTTTCAGGGCACCAAAGGCCCAGCCAGCCCACCCGCGACATTGACTCGACCTGATGGGCGCAAGGCTGCTTCAAGCGCACTGCCCAGGGACTCAGATGGATGCCAGGCCCAGTGTTCAAGCCGATCCGTGGCGTAGCCGACGCCATTGCGGCGCCGGCCCTGGCGGTCGATGTGAAACAGGCACGTCTACTGGCTTACAATCCGCGATCCGATTCTGTGGCAGTGCATTTCCATGTGGTCATTTCGTGCCTGGCGGCGCCAGCGTTTGTTGAAGCGCTACCCTATCGCTCCCGAACTGTGGAACCAAGTATTCGATAGCCTGCCGATACTGGATGGCCTGGATGAGCAGGACCTGCAACTGTTGCGGGAACGCGCCGTGCTCTTCCTGCACGCCAAGCGCCTGACCCCATTGCCCGACGTCACCCTGGAGCCGCTGGACCGGCTGCGCCTGGCGGTCATGGCCGAGCTGCCGTTACTGGCGCTGTCGGAAGCGCTGGAGTGGTACCAGGGTTTCCATGAAGTACTGATCTACCCGGAGGACTTTCTCAGCCCGCAGAAATACCGGGACCCAAGCGGCGTCGAGCACGAATGGGATGCGGAGCACAGCGGCGAGGCCTGGCTGCAGGGGCCGGTGATACTGGCCTGGCCCGGCGTGCAGGAGAGCGGTGGCTGGGAGGGATACAACCTGGTGATCCACGAACTGGCGCACAAGCTGGACATGCTCAACGGTGACGCCAATGGCTTGCCGCCCTTGCACGGCGATATGCATATAGAGGAATGGGCCCGGGTGATGCAGGCCGCCTATGACGCGATGAATGCCACGCTGGACCACAACCCCCATGCCCACACCCCGATCGACCCTTACGCGGCGGAAAACCCGGCGGAGTTCTTCGCCGTCACCAGCGAGTATTTCTTCTGTGCGCCCGACCTGCTGGAGCAGGCGTTTCCCGAGGTCTACGCTCAGCTTCGCGGTTTCTACCGGCAGGACCCGCTGGCGCGCCTGAATCACCTGCGCCAGCGTCATCCGGCGTACGCCGACAACGCGGGTTAAAGCGCGACGCCCACAGTTCGTATACCTCACGCCGGCCTTGCAGCCGCCCAGGCGGCCACTGCCGTCATGGAAAAGGCAGCGGATTCGACCTATAATCGCGCCCGAATTTTCGCCCCCGGCCACTGGCCGAACACGGAGCAACCCCATGAGCTACAGCAAGATCCCGGCGGGTAAAGACCTGCCAAACGACATCTACGTCGCCATCGAGATCCCGGCCAACCACGCGCCGATTAAATATGAAATCGATCACGACACCGACTCGCTGTTCGTCGACCGTTTCATGGCGACCCCGATGTTCTACCCGGCCAACTACGGCTTCATCCCCCACACCCTGGCCGATGACGGCGACCCGCTCGACGTTCTGGTCGTCACGCCTTACCCGGTAGCCCCTGGTTCGGTCGTCCGCGCCCGTCCGGTCGGCATCCTGCACATGACCGACGAAGCCGGCGGCGACGCCAAGCTGGTCGCGGTCCCGCATGACAAGCTGACCACCATCTACAAGGACGTGCAGGAGTACACCGACCTGCCGCCGCTGCTGATCGAACAGATCAAGCACTTCTTCGAGAACTACAAGGACCTCGAAAAAGGCAAGTGGGTCAAGGTAGAAGGCTGGGGCGGTGCCGACGAAGCCCGCGCAGCCATCACCAAGGCCGTCGCGGCCTACCAGAAGTAAGCTGTCGGTGGCGGCCCATGGCCGCCACCTTCTTCACCCTCGCAACACCCCGCTTCCCCCGCCTCCTGCTCCCTCCCCACATTCACACGACGCCGCCCGGCAGTCCCTCGATCCTTCGGGCTTGCTGCCGTCATGATGCGTCCCCGAAAGCCTGCCCGCGATCTTCCGCAAACCGCCTCCGCCGTGGTTTCTTGACCCTGATCATGGGAGAGCAGCCACTCGCCTCCATAGCATCCGGTAGTGGTCCTAACCGGACTTTCAGTGTTCACCACGCCGTGAGGCATGCACATGAAAGGCACGCACGTGCACAACCTTCTGCTGGTCGACGAGCAACCGATGATGCGGCTGGGGCTGCGTCAGCTCGTCGAGCAGAAGGTCGGCTTCCGGGTCGTGGGCGAAGCCTGTCCCGGCATGCAAGCCTGTGCACTGGCCATGAGGCTGGCACCCGACCTGATCGTGCTGGGCAGCGACCCACCCCACCACCCTGGCCTGGAGACACTCGGCAAGCTGCGCGACCAGGCCTTCGCCGGCAAGATCCTGCTGTTCAGCGGGTCGGCCAGCGGGCATGACGTCCAGGATGCCATGCGACTTGGCGCGGATGGCATCCTGCTGAAGGACCAGGAGCCGGAACAACTGATCGCCCGCATACATGAATTGCTGCGGGGCAAACCGGTGATCGCCCCTTCGCTGCTCGTCTTGCTGGCCGAGGCCCTGCGCAGGCCGCCGGGTAGTCCGGCCAGGTTGACCGGGCGTGAGCGACAAGTGCTGAAGATGGTGTCGGCAGGCCTGAGCAACAAGATGGTCGGCAACCGGCTGGGCATCACCGAGGGAACGGTGAAAGTCCATATGAAGAACCTGATGCACAAGCTCGGCCTGCGCTCACGGGTGGAAGCCGCGCTATGGGCGCGGGAGCACCCGCCCTGACCGGGTCGCGCGCCCCGTCCAGACACCCGGTGTGTCGAACCTTCCCCCTCGCTCATGGCCTCGCCATACAGGAGCGCTCCATGCACAACCCGAAACTTCCACTGGTCTATTCCTGCTCCGGATGCTCCAACGTGGCCCAACTGGCCAATAGCCTGGCTGTGCGCCTGGACCGCGCCGGACTGGCAGAGATGTCCTGCATCGCCGGGGTCGGTGGCCGCGTGGCCTCGCTGGTCAACAAGGCCTCCAGTGGCAGGGCCATCTTGGCCATAGACGGCTGCCGCCTGCAGTGCGTGCGCGGCTGCCTCGACCAGCATGGCGTCAAGGCCAGCCAGCACATGATTCTCAGTGAACTCGGCTTGAAGAAACGCTACGGCGAAGATTTCTCCGGCGAAACGGTCGAGCAGGTTTACCAGGAAGTCGTGACGCTATTGGCCAGCGACCGCATGCAGGCGCCCTTCCCTCTACCGCGACTGGTCGCTGACGACTGAGAACCTGCTCACGACTTCGCCTGCTCACCCACCGCCCGTAGCAACCGCCATAGCCAAACCGGCAACCGCTCCGGATCGAGGCTGTCGAGCAGATTCTTCATGCCGAGCCCCAGTTCGGTATCGCCTTCTATCACCAGGCGCCGCCGGAAGAAGAGCGTGTCCGGGTCTTCCTGGCGACTGGCCAACAACAGAAAGTCCTGCCAGCACCCACGGATGCAGGCATCCTCTGCGGCATGAGCGACCAGACGCAGCCGCGCGCCATCGAAGCCCAGGCACCAGGCCAGACCGAGATCGCTGACCTCCAGCCGCAGCCAGCGCCCCTGCAGAAGATCGAAAGCACCCTCGGCTACAGGCTCGGCGAACACCCGTGCCACCACCGACTCGATAAGCGTGCGCTGGCAAGCGAACGGCACATGCCGCCCCAGCGGCAATACCGCGCCACCCAGTTTCAATATCCAGTACGCCACCGTCATGATCCCATCGCCTCCACCGTGGCCATGCCCGGACGCCCATGCCAGTAGCCATTGCAGCCACTGACCGCCATCGGCGGCAACGCGCCAGCGCACACGGCCGCATAATCGCGGATCACCTCGGCCATGCCCTCGCTGCGCGGACTCAGGCGCAGCACATCCACACCGCAGTCCGCGATGGAGGGATAGTCGGCAAGCAGGTTGCTGATACCCGCCGACATGGTCTGGATGCCATTGAGGGTGAACAGCGGCTCACCCTCCTGGCTCGACATCGACATGCCCTCGGCATAGTGCTGGCAGCAGAACTGGCAGTCATCCTTGGGGCGATTCTCGGCACGCGCCGTGAAGCAGCGCGCGGAATAAGCCAGGGGCAGATGACCATAGGCAAACAGCTCGACCTCCGGCCGCGGCACACCCAACCCGTCGAGCTGGCGCAGACAACTCCGCAGTAACGCCCCGGAGCACTCCACAGGCGGAACCCAGCGCTGCAAGCCACAGTCGATCAGCTCGCGCAAGGCGTAGGCGTTATACAGATTGAGCGCAGGCCCGGCGACGAAGGGGCAACGGCGCTCACTGAGGAGTTGCACGGCTGCCATATCATTGGCTTCCACCCGCAATTCGCCGTTCTCGCACAGGCGCTTGAGACTCGACAACTCGGACGCGGCCTCCACCAGCGCCAGCCCCGACAGCACCCGCTCGGCCTGGCTACAGCTACCCAACTCACGCGCCAGACCCAACCAGTCGCCCAGTTGCATGGCCCGGCGCTTGGAACAGACGGTTTCACCCAGGTAAATGATATCGAGCGGCTGTTCGGCCATCTCGGCATAGAAATCCAGCAGTTTTCTCCGGCTCCAGTAGAACAGGACCGGTCCAAGACTCAGTTTCATAGGCACCTCACTGCCAGGACCGGTGGTAAGCCCCCAGGGTCGTCTGGCTCCCTTCCGAGAGCCCGTCCAGCGCCCTGCGCCAGCTTTCCTCGACGGCAAAGGCATCGCCCCACTGGGCATGGGCGTTCAACGCCTCACGCCAGACCCTCGTCACCTGCTCGACATAGGCCGGGCTGCGCTGCCGCCCCTCGATCTTCACTGCGACGATGCCGATCTCGGACAACTGCACGATAAGGTCCAGGGTATTCAGGCTGGTGGGTTCCTCCAGTGCGTGGAAGCGCTGCCCATCGACCATGAAGCGGCCTTTGCACAACGTCGGATAGCCGGCCGGCTCGTCTGCCGCATAACGGTCGATCAGCACGCCGCCCAGCCGCGAACTCAAGCCCTCCGGTTCCTCCTGCCAGCGCACCGCACTGGCGGGCGAACAGACACCGCACAGATTGGGTGACTCGCCGGTCACGTAGGAAGACAGGTGGCAGCGCCCCTCGGCCATGATGCACAGGCTGCCGAAGGCGAACACTTCGAGCGGCACGGTGCTGCTGTTCGCCACCTGGCGAACCTGAGCCAGCGACAATACGCGGGGCAATACAGCCCGGCGAATGCCATAACGCTGCTGGTAGAACGCCAGGGCCGCGGCATTGGTCACCGAGCCCTGGACCGACAGGTGCAAGTTCAGCGCGGGGTGGCGTCGACTGGCATAGGCCAGTACACCGGGGTCGGCGGCGATCAGCGCATCCACGCCCAGTTCGGCGGCATGGTCCACCGCCCTCTGCCAGCGCGCCCAACCGTCGGGCTGGGCATAGGTATTGACCGCGACATAAAGCTGTCGGCCCTGTTGGCGAACCAATTGCAGGCCCGTCTCCAGTTGCCGTTCGTCCAGGTTCAACCCAGAGAAGTGACGGGCGTTGGTGTCATCGCGAAACCCGACATAAACGGCATCGGCACCCTGTCGGAGCGCCGCCTTGAGCGCAGGCAGGCTGCCTGCGGGACAGACTAGATGCATGGGTGTGTCTCCAAGGGATAGCGACCTGTAGGCTGGCCCCGGCCACCGCCCGCGCCCATTCCCCGATAGAGGTATCACCCGCCGCCGGCTTGATTGCCGTCAAGCCATTGGCCGACGGCCAGGCTTGCGGGATCACCCATCCTGCACCTAGACTCCCACCCACTCATTTTGTCTGCCTATTCAATGCACGGCGCCTTGCCCGACTCGGTAAGTTCGCCATGCGGTCCTGTGCAGAAGAAAAACGCCAGCCCGGGACTATGAGGTCCATATATGTCGAACCTGTTCAAACGGCTCTGCCTCGGTGCGGGGCTTCTTATCCTGTCGTCGTCCGTTTTCGCTGCCCAACCTGCTTACAAGCCCCTGGTCGATACCCTCGCCAAGACGGCACCCACCCTGAATCGCCAGGTGCTGACCCATGCCGTGGCTGCCATGCAATGCGCCGTCAACAATGGCGCCACGCCCGCCCGGCGGCTGGCGGTGATCGACTTTTCGCTGCCCTCCTCCGAACGCCGCCTGTGGATCTTCGACCTGCAGAAGAAAAAGCTGCTGCTGAAAGACCTGGTCGCCCACGGGCAGAAGTCCGGTGACAACCTGGCCACGCGCTTCTCCAACCGTGTCGGTAGCCACCAGTCGAGCATCGGCCTGTTCCGCACCGCCGAAAGCTACAGCGGCAAGCACGGCTACTCGCTGCGCATGGACGGCCTGGAGCCGGGCATCAACGACCGTGCCCGCGAGCGCGCCATCGTCGTGCACGCCGCCGACTACGTGAACCCGGCCTGGATCGCCAGCCAGGGCCGCATCGGCCGCAGCCAGGGTTGCCCGGCGGTACGCCCGGAGGTGGCGCGCATGGTGGTCGATAGCCTCAAGGGCGGGCAATTCATGTTCTCCTGGTACCCGGACCAGCAATGGCTGCAATCCTCGCTGTACCTCAATTGCGAGGCCAAGCAGGTCGCCAGCATTCTCGCCGCCCACGCCTCGGACAGTTGACGCCCTAGGCGCGGGCTCGCCCGCTCAGGCCACGGCACTCGATCAAAACGGAGTTTCACCGATGCAGCAGGCGCTGACGCCCGGATTCATGGTGGTGCACGGCAACCACCTGGAAGACCTGCGCGAGCTGGCCCTGCAATGGATGCGTCGCCACCCGTTGCAACCACTGGAAAACGAAGTGCTGCTGGTGCAGAGCAACGGCATCGCGCAGTGGCTGAAACTGGCGCTGGCCGCCGAGGACGGCCTGGGTATCGCGGCGGCGATCCAGGTGGAACTGCCGGCGCGCTTTCTCTGGCAGGCCTACCGTAGTGTGCTGGGCGACGAACAGACGCCGGAACACTCGCCGCTGGACAAGCAACCGCTGACCTGGCGCCTGATGCGCCTGCTGCCCGAACTCCTGCAAGCCCCCGCCTTCGCGCCGCTGCAACGCTTCCTCGCCGATGACCGCGACCTGCGCAAACGCCACCAACTGGCCGAGCGCCTGGCCGACCTGTTCGACCAGTACCAGGTCTACCGCGCCGACTGGCTGGCCGACTGGGCCGAAGGCCGCGACCAGTTGCGCACCTCGCGCCAGGGCACCCGCCCGTTGCAAGCGAACGAGCACTGGCAGGCCGAACTGTGGCGCGCGCTGCTGGCGGACGTCGGCCCCGAACACCTGGCCGGCAGCCGTGCCGGGGTGCATCCACGCTTCCTCGAACGCCTGGCCGAACTGGAAACGGCGCCGGCAGGCCTGCCACGGCGTATCACCGTATTCGGCATTTCCTCGCTGCCAGCACAGACCCTCGAAGCCCTGGCGGCGCTGGCGCGTTTCAGCCAGGTGCTGCTGTGCGTGCACAACCCCTGCCAGCACCACTGGGGCGACATCGTCGAAGACAAGGACCTGCTGCGCCATGAATACCGTCGCCAGCAGCGCAAGCCGGGCCTGAACGCTGTACTCGACGACAACCAGTTGCACCAGCACGCCCACCCGCTGCTGGCAGCCTGGGGCAAGCAGGGCCGCGACTACATGAACCTGCTCGACCAGCACGACCAGCCGCACAGCTACCAGCAACGCTTCGATGCCCTCGGCGGGCGCATCGACCTGTTCGGCGAGGCGGACGGCCTGCACCTGCTCGGCCAGTTGCAGAGCGACATCCTCGACCTGCGCCCGCTGGCGGAAACGCGTGAACACTGGGCGCCGGTCGACCCGCGACAGGACCACTCGCTGCGCTTCCACCTGGCCCACAGCGCCCAGCGCGAAGTGGAAATCCTGCATGACCAGTTGCTGCGGCGCTTCGACGAGGAACCGACGCTGCGCCCGCGCGACATCATCGTCATGGTGCCCGACATCAACGCCTACGCGCCGCATATCCAGGCGGTGTTCGGCCAGTACGGGCGCGACGATCCACGGCATATCCCCTTCACCCTGGCCGACCAGGGGCGCCGTGGCCGCGATCCGTTGCTGATCGCCCTGGAACACCTGCTCAAGCTGCCCGATACACGGCTGAACGTCAGCGAGGTGCTCGACCTGCTCGACGTCGCCGCGCTGCGCGAGCGCTTCGCCATCGGCGCCGGCGACCTGCCCACCCTGCAACGCTGGATCGAAGGCGCCGGGGTGCGCTGGGGGCTGGATGCCGGGCACCGCGCCAGCCTCGGCCAGAGCGACGGCCTGGAACAGAACACCTGGCACTTCGGCCTGCGGCGAATGCTGCTTGGCTATGCCATGGGCGACAGCGGTGCCTGCGCCGGCATCCAGCCCTACGACGAGATCGGCGGCCTGGAAGCGGCACTGATCGGCCCGCTGGTGCGCCTGCTCGACGAGTTGCAGGCCACCCTGCAGAGCTTGCGCCAGGCGGCCACGCCTGCGGCCTGGGGCGAGCGCCTGCGGCAGTTGCTGGCGCGCTTCTTCCAGGCGCGGGACGAGCGCGAAGACATCCTTCTCGGGCAATTGCAGGAAGCCCTCGACGACTGGCTGCGACTCTGCGAACAGGCGCGGCTGGAGCAGCCCCTGCCACTGACCGTGGTGCGTGAAGCCTGGCTCGCCAGCCTCGACGAAAGCCGCCTGAGCCAGCGCTTCCTGGCCGGCGCGGTGAACTTCTGCACCCTGATGCCTATGCGCGCCATCCCCTTCCGCCAGGTCTGCCTGCTCGGCATGAACGACGGCGACTACCCACGCAGCCAGGCACCGCTGGACTTCGACCTGATGGCCGGCGACTACCGCCCCGGCGACCGTTCGCGCCGTGAAGACGACCGCTACCTGCTGCTGGAAGCGCTGCTCTCGGCCCGCGACCGGCTGTATGTCAGTTGGGTCGCGCGCAGCATTCGCGACAACAGCGAACGTCCACCCTCGGTACTGATCGGCCAGTTGCGCGACCACCTGGGCAACGGCTGGCGCCTGGCCGACAACAGCGACCTGCTGGCCGCGCTGACCACCGAGCACCCGCTGCAACCCTTCAGCCGGCGTTACTTCGGACAGGACGGCGCTTTGTTCAGCTACGCCCACGAATGGGCCGCCGTACACCAGCCCGGCACCCAGCAACCGCTCGACGCGCCCCTGGCCGACTACCCGCAGGGCCAGCCGCTGGAGCTGGAGAGCCTGCAAAGCTTCCTGCGTGCGCCAGTGCGCTTCTTCTTCAGCCGTCGGCTCAAGGCTTATCTGGACGAGGCGCAGCAGGCCGAACTGGACAGCGAGCCCTTCGCCCTCGACGGCCTGCAACGCTACCAGATGCAACAGCAGTTGCTGGAAGCCGCCAGCCTCGCGCCCGATCACCAGCAGGCGCTGGAGGCACAGGCCGAGCAACTGCAACGCAGCGGGCAACTGCCTCTGGCCGGCTTCGGCAGCCGTCTGCGCGAACACTTGCTGCAACCCCTGCCCGGCCAGTTACGGCGCTACCAGGCCCTGTGCGAAGGCCTGTCGGCACCGCTGGAAACACCCACGCCCGTGTCATTCGAACAGGACGGCCTGCAACTGAGCGGCTGGCTCTCCGGCCTGCGCCAGGACGCACAGGGCGCGCTGCAGCGCATCGAACTGCTGCCGGGCAGCCTGGCCAAGGGCAAGCAACTGAAATGGCACCGGCTGCTGCGCACCTGGGTCGCCCATGTCGCCGGCAGCGCCAGCGCACTGCCGCTGACCACCACCCTGGTGGCGGAAGACATCAGCCTGCGCTTCGCACCGTTGCCTGTGGACGAGGCCTGCAGTCTGCTCGCCACTTGGCTGCAGGCCTGGCGCCAGGGTATGTGCCAACCCTTGCCGGTGGCGCTGAAAAGCGCCTTCGCCTGGCTCGGCCAGGAAGACCCGGACAAGGCCGATGACGCCGCCCGCCAATGCTACGAAGGCGGCTTCCAGGTCGAGGGCGAGGTCGCCGGCGATGCCAGCCTGGCGCGCCAGTACCCGGACTTCGCCAGCCTCGCCGCCGATGGCCGCTTCGCCGAGTTGAGCCAGCGGCTCTACCTGCCGCTGCTGGAGTTCGCCCCCGAGCGCCTGGCCGAGACGGAGGAAGCGTCATGAACCAGCCTGCCGAACGGCCCCTGGCCCTGCGCTTCCCGCTGCACGGCAGTCGCCTGATCGAAGCCAGCGCCGGCACCGGCAAGACCTACACCATCTCCGCGCTATACCTGCGGCTGGTGCTCGGTCATGGCGGCGAACAGGCCTTCACGCGCCCGCTGCCGCCGCCGGAAATCCTCGTGGTGACCTTCACCGACGCCGCCACCCGCGAACTGCGCGAACGTATCCGCAGCCGCCTGGTGGAAGCCGCCCGCGCCTTCCGCAACGATGCCGGCGACAACCTCGATCCACTGCTGCGGCAGCTGCGCGACGACTTCATCGAAGCGGATTGGCCCGGCTGTGCGCGCAACCTGGAGATTGCCGCGCAATGGATGGACGAAGCCGCCATCTCCACCATCCACGGCTGGTGCCAGCGCATGCTGCGCGAACACGCCTTCGACAGCGGCAGCCTGTTCACCCAGAGCCTGGAAACCGACCACAGCGAGCTGCTGGCCGAAGTGACCCGCGACTACTGGCGCCAGCACTGCTACCCGTTGCAGGGCCAGGCACTGGACTGGGTGATCGGCCACTGGCAGCAACCGGCCCTGCTGCTGCCGCGCCTGCGTCCACTGCTGGGCGAGCGTGACGACGGCGCGCAACCGCCGTTGGGCCAGTTACTGGAAAACGCCCTGGCCGAACGGGCACGGCAACTGGCCCAGCTCAAGGCGCCCTGGCCGGCCTGGGCGGATGAACTGGAGCGCTTGCTGGAGCAGGCCGTCGCGGCCAAACAGGTGGACGGACGCAAGTTGCAGGCGCGTTACTACCAACCCTGGCTGGAAAAACTGCGCGCCTGGGCCTCGGGCGACGACAGCGAACTCGACCTCGGCACCGGCTTCCAGCGCCTGACCCCGGACGGCCTGGCCGAAGCCTGGAAAGGCGATGCGCCCAGTCATCCGGCGCTGGACGCCATGGCCGAACTGCCGCAGCGCCTCGCCAGCCTGGCCGATCCGGCAGAGGCAGCGTTGCGCCATGCCGCCGTGCAGGTCGCCCGGCGCTTCGACGAGGAAAAACGCCAGCGTGCGGAAATGGGCTTCGACGATATGCTCAGCCGCCTCGACGATGCGCTGCGCAGCGAATCCGGCGAGCGCCTGGCGGAGGTCATCCGCCGCCAGTTCCCGGTGGCGCTGATCGATGAATTCCAGGACACCGACCCGCTGCAATACCGCATCTTCGACCGTATCTACCGGGTCGAGGCCAACAGCCCGGACAGCGGGCTGTTCATGATCGGCGACCCCAAGCAGGCGATCTACGCCTTCCGTGGCGCCGACATCCACACCTACCTGCGGGCGCGCCACGCCACCCAGGGCCGGCACTACAACCTGGACACCAACTTCCGCTCCAGCCAGCCGATGGTCGCGGCGGTCAACCGCTTGTTCGAACAAGCGGAGCAGCGCGCCAGCGGCCAGGGTGCCTTCCTGTTCCGCGACGGCACGCACAACCCGCTGCCGTTCCTCTCGATCAAGGCCCGTGGCCGCTCGGAACACTGGAGCGTGGAAGGCCGGGCGCAGCCGGCCATGACCCTCTGGCACCTGCCCGCCGATGAACCGCTGGGCAAGGGTGCCTACCGCGAAGCCATGGCCGCCGCCAGCGCCAGCGAAATCGTGCGCCTGCTCAACCTCGCCGCCGAGGGCCGCGCCGGCTTCCTCGGCGCTGACCGGTTGACGCCATTGCGCCCCAGCGATATCGCCATCCTGGTGCGGGATTTCGGCGAGGCCCAGGCGATCCGCCAGCACCTGGCCGAACGCGGTGTGCGCAGCGTCTACCTGTCGGACAAGGACTCGGTACTGGCCAGCCAGGAAGCCCGCGACCTGCTGCTGTGGCTGCGCGCCTGCGCCGAGCCCGAGCAGGACC
The DNA here is from genome assembly GCF_013395055.1 of Pseudomonas sp. ABC1. Lineage (NCBI taxonomy): Bacteria > Pseudomonadati > Pseudomonadota > Gammaproteobacteria > Pseudomonadales > Pseudomonadaceae > Pseudomonas > Pseudomonas sp. ABC1. Next base: position 2,978,968 of record NZ_CP058349.1, on the reverse strand, counting down.
GTCCGCTGCGCGCCGCCCTGGCCAGCCGCACCCTGGCCCTACCGCTGGAAGAGCTGGAACGCCTCAACCTCGACGAACGCTTCTGGGAACAGCGCGTCATGCAGTTCCGCGATTACCGCCAGCGCTGGCAGCGCCAGGGCGTGCTGCCGATGCTGCGCGGCCTGTTGCAGGACTTCGAACTGCCGCACCGATTGATGGCGCGCAGCGACGGCGAACGGGTGCTGACCAACCTGCTGCACCTGGCCGAACTGCTGCAACAGGCCGCCGGCGAACTGGACGGCGAACAGGCGCTGATCCGTCACCTGGCGGAATCCCTCGCCGGCACCGGGCAGGCCGCCGATGAGCAGGTCCTGCGACTGGAAAGCGACGACGCCTTGGTGCGGGTGGTGACCATCCACAAATCCAAGGGGCTGGAATACCCCCTGGTGTTCCTGCCGTTCATCTGCGCCTTCCGCCCGGTGGATGCCAGCAAGCCGCTCCAGGTGCAGGACGGCGAGCGCCGACGCCTGCTGCTGCACCCCGATGAAGCCCAGCTGCAACAAGCCGAACACGAGCGCCTGGGCGAAGACCTGCGCCTGCTCTACGTCGCCCTGACCCGTGCACGCCACGCCTGCTGGCTGGGCATCGCCGAACTGCGCGACGGTCGCCGCAAGGAGTCCAGCCTGCCGCGCTCGGCGTTCGGCTACCTGCTCGGCGGCGGCGAACCCCTCGATCCGTTGGCTACGCACCTCGAAGCCCTGCAACAGCCACCAGCGATCCAGTTGCAAGCGGCGCCCGATGCCAGCCCGCAGCGCTATCAGGCGCCAAGCCAGACGTGGCAGCCACCGTCCTGGCCCACGCCCCGACGCACTGCCCGCGAACACTGGTGGATCGCCTCCTACAGCGCCCTGCGCCAGGCCGACAGTGCCAGCGAAGCGCCGGATTATCTCGACAGCGCCCCGGACAACCCCGCCGAGCAAAAGGCCAGCGACGACGACCGCAGCGTCCCGCTGCAGCAAGCCAATCCCCAGGGCGATGGCCTGCATCCGTTCCCTCGCGGGCCGGGGCCGGGCACCTTCCTCCATGGGCTGCTGGAAATGGCCGCCCAGGAAGGCTTCGCACGTCTGGTCGAACGCCCGGAACGGCTGCGCGATCTGATCGCCCGGCGCTGCCAGTTGCGTGGCTTGACCGAATGGATCGCCCCGCTGCACAGCTGGCTGCTGCACCTGCTGGCCTGCCCGCTGCCCCTGGCGGACGACGACAGCGCCAGCCTGTGTCAGCTTGGCCATTACCAGGCCGAAATGGAGTTCTGGTTCGAGGCGCGGCAGGTCGATGCACAGCGGCTCGATCGCCTTGTGCGCCAGTACGAATTGCCCGAGCTGCCGCGCCCGGCACTGCGCGCGGACACCCTGAACGGCATGTTCAAGGGCTTTATCGACCTGGTCTTCGAACACCAGGGCCGCTACTACGTCGCCGACTACAAATCCAACTGGCTGGGCGACGACGACAGCGCCTACGATCTGCACAACATGCAATTGGCCGTGGCGGAGCACCGCTACGACCTGCAATACGCCCTCTACCTGCTGGCACTGCACCGTCAGTTACGCCTGCGCCTGGCCGATTACGACTACGACCGGCACATCGGCGGGGCACTCTATCTGTTTCTGCGGGGCAGCCAATCAGCCAGCCATGGCGTGCTGCTGGCACGGCCGCCACGTCAATTGATCGAACACCTGGACCGCCTGTTCCAGGGCCAGCCGGTGGAGTACGAGCCATGAAACAGACCCGCCTGGACCTGGAACCGAGCGCCCTGGACGACACTGGCGAACTGCTCGCGCTGCTCGACGCCTGGGTCGCCAGCGGCTGGCTGCGCGAACTGGACCGCGCCCTGGCAGCGCTGCTCGCCGAGCTGCAGGCGGACGCCTCGCCGCTGCTGTTGTTGGCGGCGGCGCTGGCCAGCCACCAGCTCGGCCACGGGCACGTCTGCCTGGATTTACGCGCCACCCTGGCCGACCCGGATTTCGCCCTGGCGCTGCCCCCCGAAGGCGAACAGGGCGGCGCCCTGCTGCCCTCGCGGCAACTGGCCGACCTGGACGTGGAACACTGGCGCCAGGCACTGGCTGCCAGCCCACTGGTCGCCCCAGCGGATGGCCCGCCCGACACCCCGCTGGTACTCGACGGCCACAGCCTCTACCTGCGCCGCTACTGGACCTACGAACAGAGAGTGGCCCGCGCCATCAGCGCCCGGCTGGCGACCGCACAGCCGATCCCGCAGGACTTGCCGCAACGCCTGCAACGGCTGTTCCCGCAAGCCCCTGGCGCACACCACAGCGACTGGCAGAAGCTCGCTTGCGCCCTGGCCACCCGTGGCAGTTTCACACTGGTCACCGGCGGCCCCGGCACCGGCAAGACCACCACCGTAGTACGCCTGCTGGCCTTGCTGCAGGAAAGCGCGCTGGACCTCGGCCAGCCGCTGCGCATCGCCCTGGCCGCACCGACCGGCAAGGCGGCGGCGCGGCTGACCGAATCCATCGGCGGCCAGGTCGCCGGGCTGGCAGTCGACACGGCGGTGCGCCAGGCCATTCCCACCCAGGTCACCACCCTGCACCGCCTGCTCGGCAGCCTGCCGGGCAGCCGTCACTTCCGCCACCATGCCGGCAACCCGCTGGCGCTGGATGTGCTGGTGGTGGACGAAGCCTCGATGATCGACCTGGAAATGATGGACCGCCTGCTGGCGGCGCTGCCGACCCGGGCGCGGCTGATCCTGCTGGGCGACAAGGACCAGTTGGCCTCGGTGGAAGCCGGCGCCCTGCTCGGCGACCTCTGCCGCGACGCCGAACAGGGCCGCTACGCCCCGTCGACCCAGGCCTGGCTGGAAGCCCAGGGCGGCGCGCCACTGGACGCCGACGACCTGCTGCCTGGCGACGTTCAGCACTACCCGCTGGCACAACACACGGTGATGCTGCGCCACTCGCGGCGCTTCGGCGAAGACTCAGGTATCGGCCAACTGGCCAGGGCGGTCAACCGCCGCGATGCCGAACAGGCCCGCGCCATCCTGCGCGAACGCCACGACGACCTGCACCGCCTGCGCCTGCGCAGCGCCCAGGACCCAGCCCTGGAGCGCCTGCTGCTGGACGGCCACGGCCAGGCCAAGGGCTACGCCCACTATCTACAGGTGCTGCATGAGACGCGACCGGAGCCGACCCTGACGGCGGACGACCCGGCCTGGCAGCGCTGGGCCAGCGGCGTGCTGCAAGCCTTCGATGGGTTCCGCCTGCTGTGCGCCATCCGCCGTGGCGATTGGGGCGTGGAAGGACTCAACCTGCGCATCGCCCAGGCCCTGAGCCGGCGCGGCCTGCTCGACGCCAGCACACCCTGGTACGAAGGCCGCCCGGTACTGATGACCCACAACGACTACGGCCTGGGCCTGATGAACGGCGACATCGGCATCGCCCTGCGCCTGCCCGAGGCCGATCCCCAGCCCGGCCAGGCGCCACGCCAGGTGCTGCGCGTGGCCTTCCCACGCAACGACGGCGAGGCCGGTCTGCGCTATATCCTGCCCAGCCGCCTGAACGCGGTGGACACCGTGTTCGCCATGACCGTACACAAATCCCAGGGCTCGGAATTCCAGCACACCGCGCTGCTATTGCCGGAACGCCTCAACCCGGTACTGACCAAGGAATTGCTCTACACCGCCATCACCCGCGCCCGTACGCACTTCAGCCTGATCGAACAGCGCGAAAGCGTCTTCGACCAGGCCACCCGCCGGGCGGTGGAAAGACGCAGCGGCCTGCTGAGGGCGCTGGGGGAGTAGCTCCCTCGCCCACGCTGGGCTGCGCAGTCTCTTTTCTTTGTGTGACGCGCTACGCTTCGCCCGCCCCCAACAACTCGTCCAGGCTCTGCGCATCGAAGATCGCTTCGGCCCACACGCCAATCTGCTCCACATTGGCTTCCTCGACCCGCCGCACCGCCCACTCCGGCAATGGTCCGAAACGCTTGTTCAGCAGGTGTTGCAACAACACCGCCTGGCCCTTCTCCATGCCTTCCTGCAGCCAGCGCTCGCTCCAGGTTTCCGTACGTTCCGCCAACATGGTGCTTACCTCCAGCAAGTTGCTCAGGGGTGGAATACGCCCGCTCGACGTCCGGCGGCGGACCAGTCCGATGATCCATCGGATGATATTGCGGCGCAAGGACGTCTGGTCATCGAGTACCAGCCAGCCACGCAGCTCGTCGATGGCGGCTTTCATCACCTGTGGTGTCTGTGCCTGCTCCAGCCGCATCAGCATGGCCACCAGATTCTGCCGTCCACTCAGCTCGCTGTCCGGGTAGCGGTTTTCATCGATCAGCAGGTACTCGAAGCGCGGCTGGAACGCCTGCAGTCCGGCGGGAGCGGGATGGCACAGATCGCCAAGGCGAGTGGAATGGGGCCAGGGACGCAGGCCGTTGTAGAGCACCAGCGGCAACACCGGCGGCAACCGTCCGTCACGGGTCAGTTGTCCCTGTTTCTCCAGTTGCTGCCAGAACAACCCGACATAGCTCAGCAGACGCAGCGCCATGAAGCGGTCCGGTGTGGACTGGAACTCCAGCAGCAGGTACAGATAGACCCAGTCTTCACGCCCCAACCGCAGTCGCCACACCATGTCCTCATGGCGGCCCTGCATATCCTCGCTGACGTAATGCCCGTTGAGCATTTCCAGGGTGGAGAAATCCACCTGGCCGACCCACTCATGGGGCACGAAACCGAGTAGCAGGTCGCGAACGAACTCTGGGTTGGAAAACAGCAGCTTGTAGCCGACGTCGTGATACTGGGCCATGTCCCTGGTCCTGGGCGATGTGCACAGGCTGGGATGCTGGCAGCTTCGCGATTTCGCTGCTGTGATGCGCCCCGCATTTCTGGCGATTGCAGGGAGAACTGCTTGTCGTACCGAACCGCGCGCCCTTGGGATAAACGCCTAGCGCACTGCCCCCAATCCCAAATGCTCGGCGAACGTCGAGCCGCTGTAGTCGCGACGGAACAGCCCGCGCTCCACCAGCGCCGGCACCAGTTCGTCGAGGCACAAGTGCAGCGACTGCAAGGCGCCCCCCGGCAAGGCGACGAAGCCGTCGATGGCGCCCGCCTGGTGGCGCTGGACGATCTCCTCGACGGCATCCGCCGCCGTGCCGACGACGATCCAGTGCGCGGAGCCGGCGACTTCCGGACGCGCCAGCAGCTCGGCCACGCTCGGTTGCTCGCGGATGACCAGGCGCCGCAGCAGGTCGGCATGGGTGCGGCTGCGCACCTGGCGCGGTGGATCGGGCAGCATCTGTGCGGTCAGGCGCAGGTCCTGTGGCAATTGCCGGACGTCCAGCCCCAGCGCCTCCTGGATAAAGTCATAGCGGCGCCCCAGATTTTGCTGCGCATGGGTCTGCCGGTAGAGTTCGCGGGCCTGCGCGGCAGTCTCGCCGAGGAACAGGCTCAGCCCGGGCAGTACGCGGATATCGCCCGGCTGACGGCCATGGCGCTGGGCACGCTGGCGCAGGTCCTGGCGCAGCTCGACCCCCGCCGCGATATCCGGCGTGGCGGCAAATACCGCGTCAGCGACCCGCGCCGAGAAATCACGCCCAACATCCGAGGCGCCCGCCTGCAGCAACGGGATGCGTGCTGGATGGGCCGGCAGGCCCAGCGGCCCCTGTACATCGAAGAACTGTCCCTGATGGTCGATCGGCCGCACCTGGGCAGCGTCGGCATAGCGCCCGGTTTCGCGATCATGCAGCAACGAGGCATGGGGGTAGCTGTCCCATAGCCGTTGCACCACCTCGGTGAATTCCCGGGCCTTGGCATAGCGCTGCTCGGACGAGGGCATGTGGTGCTCGCCGAAATTGCGATTGCCATCCAGCGCGGTGACGATATTCCAACCCGCGCGCCCTCGGCTGAGCCAGTTCAGCGACTGGATCTGGCGGGCCACCGCATAGGGTGCGTTGAAGGTGGTCGATGCCGTCGAGACCAGCCCGATGTGCGAGGTCTCGCGAGCGATGGCGGCCAGCAGCAGGGTCGGGTCGAGGCTGCTGAAGCCTGGCGAGTGCTCCAGTGCCGCCGAATCGATGAACAGCGAATCCGGACGGAACAGGAAATCCAGTTTCGCCCGCTCGGCGCGCTTCGCGATGTCGATGTAGAAATCGCTGTCGTGGATAGACTCGACCCGGCTGTCGGGGAGGCGCCAGCCATTGCCGCTCAGCCAGGTGGTGGCCAGCGACAGGCCGATGCAGAGTTGCGTCATGGGGGTTTACTCCTGTGCGTCCAGTGTCCGGCTGCTGGCGATCGGCACCAGCATGGGCGTCGCGGTGATCGGGTCGTCGATGACCAGGCAACGAATGGCGAACACCCGTTCGATCAGTTGCGGGGTGAGCACCGTCCGCGGCGGGCCGCTGGCAAGCACCCGGCCATCGCGCATGGCGATGATATGGTCGGCGTAGCGCGCCGCCTGGTTGAGGTCATGCAACACCATCACCAGGGTTCGCCCGCTGTCGCGGTTGAGGCGCCGGCACAGCTCCAGCACTTCCAACTGGTGCGCGATATCCAGGTAGGTGGTCGGCTCGTCGAGCAGCATCAGCGGGGTTTCCTGGGCCAGCGCCATGGCCAGCCAGACCCGCTGTCGCTGGCCGCCGGACAGCTCGTCCACCGGCCGCTCGGCCAGTGACTCGACCTGGGCCTGTTGCATGGCTTCGCGCACCGCCCGCTCATCCTCGCGCGACCACTGGCGCAGCAGACTCTGGTGGGCGAAGCGTCCGCGCGCGACCAGGTCGGCCACGCAGATGCCATGGGGCGCCAGCGCTGACTGCGGCAACAGGCCGAGGCGCCGTGCCACTTCCCGAGAGCCATAGCGGTGGATGTCGCGCCCGTCGAGCAGTACCTGGCCGGACTCCGGCACCAGCAGGCGGGACAGGGCCCGTAACAGGGTCGACTTGCCACAGGCGTTCGGCCCGACGATCACCGTGATCCGCCCACGCGGGATATCCAGGCTCAGGTCACTGGCGATGCGCCGCCCCTCGTAGGCCAGGCACAGTGCCTGCGCACTCAGGGCCGCCTGCGGGAGGTCATCGGTAGCCGTTACCGGAGGCAGCGGCTTGTTCAATTCATGCATGGCATCTCCCGCCAGTCATCGCGTACGTCGGCCCCGGCCCAACAGCCAGAGCAGATAAAGGCCGCCGAGCATGCCGGTCACCCGCCCGATCGGCAGGGTCATGTGCAGGGGCAGCATCTGGATGATCAGGTCCGCCGTCACCAGCAGGCAGGCCCCCATCAGCGCCGCACCGAGCAGCGGCAGGCTGCGCGAACCGTTCAGGCGTGCCGCCAGTTGCGGCGCAGCCAGGGCAACGAAGGCAATCGGCCCGGCGGCGGCGGTGGCCAGCGCCGCCAGCAGCACGGCGTAGGCAACCATCAGCAGGCGGGTGCGCTCGACGGCGATACCAAGCTGGTGCGCCAGGTCGTCGCCCATCTCGATCATGCTCAGGCGTCGCGCCGACAGCGCTGCCAGGGGCACCAGCAGCAACGTGCCGCCCAACACCGGCCAGACGTGCAGCCAGCTCCTGGCGTTCAGCGAGCCGGCCAACCACAGGTTGGCCATCACCGCGTTGTCCAGGTTGCCACGCACCAACAGCAGCCCGTTCAGCGCCGTGAGCACCGAGCCGACGCCGATACCGACCAGCACCAGGCGGTAGCCACCGACCGTACCGCCACGCAACGACAGCAGGTAGACCAGCACAGCCGTCAGCAACCCACCGCCAATAGCAGCCAGGGCCACGGCCAGCCCGCCCTGGCCGAACAGCACGATCTGCATGATCGCCCCGCTCGCCGCCCCCGTGGTGAAGCCGATGATGTCCGGCGAGCCCAGCGGATTGCGCGAAATCGACTGGAAGATGGCACCCGAAGCGCCCAACGCCGCACCAACGAAAATCGCCGTCAGCACCCGCGGCAGGCGAATGTTCAGCACCAGCCGCTGTTCGACGCCGCCACCCTGCCCGAACAGCGCATCGAGCACCTGCCACAGGGTCAACCCACTGCGTCCCTGGCTCAGCGCCAGCAGTGCGCAGACCAGCGTCACCAACAGCAGCAGCGTCCCCACCAGCAATGGCCTCGGCCGCAGCAGGAGGGACAGGCCACCCCGGCGCCAGACGATCGAGTCGCGCCCAGGCCCGTTCATAGCTGCACGATCCGGCGCCGGCGCACCAGCACGACGAAGAACGGCCCGCCGAGCAGCGCCACCATGATACCCACACCGACCTCGCCCGGCGGCGCCACCACCCGGCCAAGGCAGTCGGCCAGCAGCAACAGCGTCGCTGACAGCAACATCGCGCAGGGCAACACCCGGCGATGGTTGGCGCCGCAGAGAAAACGCGCCAGGTGCGGCGCCGTCAGGCCGACGAAGCTGATCGGCCCGGCCGCCGCTGTGGCAGTACCGGCCAGGCCGACGATAACCAGCGCGGCCAGTGCCCAGACCAGCGGAGGATTGGCACCCAGGGCCTTGCCCAGGTCATCGCCGAGGGCCAGGGTATCCAGCACCCTGGCCAACCCCAGCGCCAATAACAGGCCGGCCACCACCAACAACGAAACGGGCACCAACACGGCATGACCACGCCCCTGTAGAGAACCGACGGCCCAATGGCGGAACTGGTCGAACACCGCCTCGTCGCTGTTCAGGGTAATGATCTGGGTCAGCGCCAGCAGCACCACCGACAGCGCCGCGCCGGCCAGCACCACGCGCACCGGGTCGATGCTCTGGCGCAGGCCGCCGAGCAGGTAGACCGCCACCCCAGCCAACGCAGCGCCGGACATGCCGAAGAACAGATGGCCGGCCACGTCGAGCACACCGAAGAACGCCACCGCCACGACCACACCGAGCGCGGCGCCGGCATTCACCCCAAGCAGGCCAGGGTCGGCCAGCGGGTTGCGCGTCAGCGCCTGCATGACCACCCCGGCCACGCCCAGGGCGCAGCCGACCAGCAGCGCCAGCAGCGTGCGCGGCAGACGCAGGTGGCGCACCAGCAGGTGCTCATCGTTGCCAGGGTCGAAGGCGACCAGTGCTTCCCAGGCCACCCCCGGTGCAATCCAGCGGGTGCCGATGCAGACACTGAGCGGTATCAGCACGATCAACAGTGCCAGCCACGGCACCAGGCCGACGGCACGCCAGCGGCCCATAGTCTGTGCCATGGCAAGTCTTGCGCTCATTCGCCGAAACGCTCGCGGATACGCTCGACCAGTTCGCGGGCGCTGTAGTAGTCGATACGGAACGAACTCTCGCCAAGCGCATAGACCTGTCCGCTGCGCACCGACGGCAGGTTCGCCAGCATGGGGTCGCCGAGAAACGCCGCCACCCGCTCCTCGCCGCCGCGCAGCAGAAAGGTGGTCGGCGCGCGCAGTTGCAACAGATGCTCGTACGGTGCCCAGACGAAGTCACCCGGCTTGCCGGCACCAGCATGCCAGGCCGCAGCGGGAGACTCGATGTGCATGCCCAGCGCGCTGAACAGCCGTGCATGCACGCCCGTGGCGGTGGCGACCGGGTTGTTGGTGCCCGGCCCGTTGAAGCTGATGATATTGACCTCGCCCGACGGCAGGCGAAGTTCGCCACGCACCTCGGCGACATAGCGGTCGAACGACTCGATCCGCGCCTGCGCCTGCCGTTCCATGCCGGTGGCTCGCCCGAGAAGGGTGGCCAGCGCCTGCCAGTCCTGGCCGCCGTAGTCGACGATGATGGTCGGCGCGATGGCGCGCAGCTCGGCCAGTTGCTCCAGCGCCGAATCGGCGCCGCTGGCGGACACCACGATCAGGTCCGGCTGGACCGCATAGGCAGCCTCCAGGTCGATGCTGGCGGCGGGCCAGACATTCTCCACACCGCGCGCCTGGGCCACGGCCTGCCAGTGGGTGAAGAAACGCCCATTGGCCGCCGAAGCGCTGGCAACCACAGGTGCGTCCATGGCCAGCAGCGTACCGCTGACCGTGACCGAAGTGGACAGGATGCGGGCGGGCTGGCGGACGATCTCGGTCACGCTGCCATCTGCGTTATCAAAGCGGCGCGGCCAGCCCTCTTCGGCCCAAACCGGCAGGCTTGTCAGTAACAGGGCCAGCAACAGGGCGTATCCCTTCGCTCGCATCGCCGTCACCAACTCATGCGCAGGGTTGCCGCCAGCGTACGCCCGGTGCCATAGCCGCAGGTGGTCACCGAGGTACAGGTGGCCACGTAGCGCTTGTCTTCCAGGTTGCTGCCGTTCAGCGCGACCTGCACCCGGCTGTCGCCGATGCGCCCCAGGTCATAGCGGACCGCCGCGTCCAGCAAGGTATAGGAAGGAATGGCCAGGGTATTGGCCAGGTCGCCGTAGGTCTCGTCGACATGCCGCGCACCAACCGCCAGGCCAAGGCCATCCAGCAGGCCGCCACGGAAGCTGTAGTCCAGCCACAGCGAGCCCATCCAGTCCGGCACGCGGATCATCTGGTTGCCCTCATGGCCGTCGTTGTTGCGCAGCACCTCGGAGTCGAAACGGGTCAGCGCGCCGATGACACTGAACCCCTCCAGCGGCGTGATCCGTCCCTCCAGCTCGACGCCACGCACCTGGACCTCGCCGGACTGCACCTGGAAGCTCTCACCGGCCTGGTTCTGCGGGTCGGCGGTCAGCACGTTCTGCTGGCGCAGGTCATAGGCGGCCAGGGTGAGCATGCCGTCGATGCTGCGTGGCTCGTACTTGATGCCGACTTCCCACTGCTTGCCGGTGACCGGATCGAAGGTGCCACCGCCACGGCGGCTGCCGATCGCCGGCTGGAAGGACTCGGCATAGCTCAGGTAGGGCGCCAGGCCGTTGTCGAACAGATAGGTGACGCCCGCGCGGCCGCTGAAGGCCTCGTTGCGGGTCGTGGTGCGCCGCGAGGTCAGGCGGTCCAGCGAGCTGATATCGGCCCAGTCGTAGCGCCCGCCGAGGGTGAAGTGCCAATTGCCCAGGGCAATCTGGTCCTGCAGGTAGACGCCGGTCTGGCGGTCCGTCTCGTCCGTGGACATCTGGTCGACCAGCACCGAGCCGAAATCGTAGTAGCTGTAGACCGGCTGGTAGATGTCGATGGCGATCGCCGCTGGCGAGACCGAGGCGCCCTTGCGCAGCAGCTCCCATTCGGTGCGCTGCCAGTCCACCCCGCTCAGCAACCGGTGCTCCAGCACGCCGGTGTCGAAGCGCCCTTCCAGGCGAGTGTCGAGGGTCTGCGAATCGGACTCACCGGCACCCTGCACGGCGCGGCGCTGCAACGTGCGCCCATCGGCCATGATGATCGGGTTGAGGCCGGTGGCACCACGCACGCCTTGGGTCAGCGCCACCCGGTAGAGCGAGTCGACATGGGTATAACGCGCACTCTGGGACAGTTTCCAGTCATCGTTCAAGCTGTGCTCGAACGCCCAGCCGGCGGTCCACACGGTGCGGTCGTAGACATTCCAGTCCGGCTCGCCGAGCAGGGTGTCGTTATCGATGTAGCCATCGGCTCCCGGAATCACCGTGCCCTGGTAGGGCAGGAACTGGAAGGTGCTGCCACCGTTGTCCTTCTGGTACAGGCCCAGCAGGGTCAACCGGCTGGCGTCGCCGTTGAACAGGAAGGTCGCACTGGGCGCCAGGAACCACTGCTCATGCTCGGTGTGGTCGACCTGCGTGTCGCCGTCGCCATAGAGGCCGACCAGGCGCCACAGGACATTCTGTCCATCGTTCGCGCCACCGGTGTCGAAGGCCGTCTGGTGGCGACCATGGGCGTCCATCTGCAACTGCAGCACCTGCTCCTGGTCCAGGGTCGGCGTCTTGCTCACCTGGTTGACCATGCCGCCCGGCGCCAGTTGGCCATAGAGCACGCTGGACGGCCCCTTCAGCACCTCGACACGCTCCAGGTTCCAGCTGTTGAAGTTGGTGCGGTTCCAGCTGTTGACCCCATCCGAAGGTCCGCGCATGCCGTCGAGCATGACGTTGCTGCCCCAACTGCCGGCATCGAAGCCACGGATATAAATGTCGTCGACGCGGTTATCGATACCCGAACTCTCGGGCAGCACCCCGGCGTTATAGCGCACCGCCTCGTTCAGGTTTTGCACACCACGCGCATCCATCTCGTCGCGCTCCACCACCGACACTGACTGCGGCGTCTCGATCAGCGGCGTATCGGTCTTGGTCGAGGCGCCGACCGACTGCGCGGAGCGGTAGGCATTCAGGTGGACAGCGTCGATCTCCAGCACAGCCTCCTCGGCCTGGGCGCTGCCCAACGCGGACAGCAGGGCGACGGACAACAACGACAGGCCGGCGGGCGGGCGTCGGGTCGAGCAGGATAGCGGACGAGTGGCAGACACAAGCTTTCTCCTTTGAGAATAAGTCGCTTTACTACCTGCATTTTCTCACTTCACCCGCCGCCAGTCCTTTGCCTGAACGGCAGAAATCTTCGAGCGGGAATCATCCTGACCGTCACAGGCTTTTTCAGAAGCGCACACGAACCTGCTTCGGCGACAGCCCATAGCAGCGCTTGAACGCCGTGGAGAAGTTCGCCGGATTGGCGTAGCCGGCAATCGCTGCCGCCTGGCTCACGCTCACCCCCTCCTGTTCAAGCGCGTGGCGGGCCTGTTGCAGGCGCTCCTGCTGGAGGAATTCGAACACGCTGATGCCGTGTGCCAGGCGAAAGTGCCGCTGCAAGGTGGCCGGCGTGGTGTTCAACTGCCGGGCGAGCTGGTCGATAGTCAACGACTGCGCCGTGTGCTCGCGCAGCCAGGCCTTCAGTTCGTCCATGCGCCGTTGTATCGCCGGACGCAGCGCCGGGCGTATCGGTGCCCGCTCCCCGGCCATGCCGTGATGAGACCAGGCCTCGATGATCAGCTCGATTGCCCGGCTTTCCAGGTACATGCCCAGCAGTTGCGGCAACAGTTGCGGTGGATTGAGCATCTGCTCGGCAATCGCCCGCGCGTGCGACGATGCGCTCCAGCAGGCGGTCGAAAGATGGTGGAGGGTGAAACGCTCGGAGTCCTCCAGGCACACCCGCCCGTCGCCGTACAGCGACTGTTCGAGCCACTGGCGATCCAGCCCGATGCTGATACGCCGCGAGACGTTGCCCTTGCGCACCACCCGGCGGAAGGCCTCCGGCTCCGACATCGCCACCATCGCCGCATTCGACAGGCATGACCGCTTCGCACACCCCGTCGGCGCCTCGAGCCGGACCCGACTGTCGCCATAGGCCACATCGAGCGCCCCCTCCAGCACCATCACGAGGCGCAGGTGGTCGTCCACCAAGCCGTCCTGGGTGGAATCCTCGCTCTCGGCCTCGCAACCGAAGTGAAAACTCAGGCCAGGACGCAAGATCCAGTTCTGTGAAAGGTGCGAAGCCTGTGAACGGCAAGGCTTGGGAGCCAGCCCATGATTGTCGGTTATTCCCACAAGAGACTCCTCTCGGCTTGCTGGAGGTGGCCATCAACGGCGCACGATGCACCAGCAATACATGATGAAGCAGGCAGCGAATCAATCTACATAATAACCATTATCATAAAATCAGGCACACCATCATGCCAACGATGCCAAGCCAGGAGCCTTCGAACATCAAGGGATACAAGGCCGTAGCAGACACAACCACTGCAATAGCAGTGTCCGACTCACATCCCCTGTCACAAACGCGATCCGCTCGGGCAATGCGCAGAGACTGCTTGCCAGACACCTCCGGCCATGACAAACAGGGTCTTTCAGGGCCGGATGCAGCAGGCCCGCCCCCTTGGATGACACAGGAGCAACCTCATGTCCTTCGGACCCCTGATCGACAGCCAGTGGCTGGCCGAACACCTTGGCGAACCCGGCCTGCGGGTGCTGGATGCCAGCGCCTACCTGCCCAACGAAAACCGCGACGCCCAGGCCGAGTTCCACGCCGGGCATATCCCCGGCGCGCGCTTCTTCGACATCGAACACTTCTCCGACCCGGACACCGACCTGCCGCACATGGTCCCCAGCGCCGGGCGCTTCGCCCGGCTGGCGGGCGAGCTGGGTATCGGCAACGATGACCGGGTGGTGGTCTACGACCAGAAGGGCTTGTTCTCCGCCGCCCGCGCCTGGTGGCTGTTCCAGTTGTTCGGTCATGAGCGGGTGGCGGTGCTCGACGGCGGGCTGCCCAAATGGCGCAACGAGGGCCGCGCACTGGAGAGCGGCGCAGCGCCGGCAGCGGTGCCTGCCAGCTTCCACGCCAACCTGCGCGCCGGGCTGCTGCGCGGTGTCGGCGACGTGCGCGCCAACCTCGACAGCCAGGCCGAACAGGTGCTGGATGCCCGCGCCGCCGGACGCTTTTCCGGCGAAGTGGCAGAGCCGCGCCCCGGCCTGGCCAGCGGGCATATCCCCGGCAGCGCGAACCTGCCGTTCGGCGAACTGCTGAATGCCGATGCCACCTTCAAGCCCGCCGAGGAGATGCGCCGCCGGTTCATCGCCGCCGGAGTAGATGGCAGCCGCCCGGTGGTCACCACCTGCGGCAGCGGCATGACCGCCGCCATCCTCAGCCTCGGTCTGAGACTTGCCGGTTTCGCCCCAGGCGCGCTCTACGACGGCTCCTGGGCGGAATGGGGTGGTCGGGCGGAACTGCCCAAGGACAGCACCCGCACCTGACCGCCCGGTCGATCAACGCCAGCTGTAGCTGACCCCGGCGTAGACACCGAAGCCTTCGCCGGGGGTGAAGCGAGCCGCATCGTTGCCGCCGTCATTGAATGCTGGCGTGACACTGCTGGCATAGCGCTCGTCGGTCAGGTTGCGCAGCTCCAGCCAGCCAAGCCAGTCCTGGCGCGGTGCCTGGTAGCCAGCGCGAGCGCCGAACACCTTGTAGCTGCCGGCATAGTGGCTGTTGGAATAGTCCGCTGCGGCGCGCGAAGCCAGTTGCGCATTGAGCGCCAGGTGCCAGCCGCTGTTGTGCTGGTAGCGCAGTTCGCTCTGGTAGAAGTGCTCGGGCAGTCCCGGCAGGCGGTTGTCGCCGAACAGGTCGTCGTCGCGGTAGCGGAAGTTGCTGTAGGTATAGGCCTGGCGCAAACGCAACTGCCCTTGCTCGAAGCGCAGCAGCTCCGAGTCCAGCCCGGCTTCGACGCCCTGGTGGATGGTCGGGCTGGCGTTCGACTCGGCGTTATAGAGGGTCGGGCCATTAGCCAGTTCGACGGTCAGCAACTCGTGGCGCACCCGCGAGTGGTAGTAGGCCAGCTCCCAGGCGCCCAGGGTGGAATCGCCACGGCCGCCAACCTCCAGGGTAGTGGCCGTCTGGTTCTCCAGTTCCACCGGGTTACGGATCATCCCGCTCGCTGCACCGCTGCCAGCGGGGAATTTATCGTTGGAACCCCAGAGCATCGACCAGGCGTGCGGCGCCTCGACCGAGCGGCTGAGGTTACCGAACACCTGCACCGCCGGCGTCATCTGGTAACGCAAGCCCAGGCGTGGCGCGTAGTCCCAGGTGCTCAGGCTCACCGCCGTGCCTTCCTGCGGATAGGTCACTTGCACTTCGCGACGGGTGTAAATGAGGGCCAGGCCGCTGGACAGCCAGAGGTCGGGCGCCAGCTCCAGCTCGTTGGAGAATTGCAGCACCGAATCGGAGCCGTTGTGC
Source organism: Pseudomonas sp. ABC1 (assembly GCF_013395055.1). Taxonomy (NCBI): domain Bacteria; kingdom Pseudomonadati; phylum Pseudomonadota; class Gammaproteobacteria; order Pseudomonadales; family Pseudomonadaceae; genus Pseudomonas; species Pseudomonas sp. ABC1. The sequence continues at coordinate 2,963,400 of NZ_CP058349.1, read as the reverse complement.
TCGTAGTTGCGGGTCTTGGTACCAACCGGGTAGCTGCCGGCGATGCGCACGTACTCCGACGCGCCGCTGTGGGGCAGGAAGACCGTGGCACGCCAGGCCACGGCGCTCTGGCTGTCGCGCCCGAACAACTGGTGCGGCTTGCTGTAACGCAGTGAGGCGCTGGCATCGCTGTACTCCAGCTTCACCCGGTTGGTGGTCTCGTGCAGGTCCATCGGGTAGTCGTGGTAGGCCAGCCCGCCTTCCAGCACGCCACCGTCATCGAAACGCCAGGTGGTCTTGTTCGCCACCCAGGTGCTGCCCGGTTGCGGGCGGTGCGAATCCCTCGCCAGGAACGTCGGGTTGGCCTGACGCGGGTGATGCTTGATCTGTGCCCAGGTCAGGCGCCCCGGTGTTTCATGCTCGGTCTCGCGGTAGCGGAAGTAGAAGCGGGTATCCAGCTTCGGGTTGAATCGGTAGCCGACATTGAACATCACACCCTTGCTGCTGCCGGCGCTCTGCGCCTGGTAGCCGTCGTAGTCGGAGTCGGTCAGTGCCAGGAAGTAATCCGCACCGCCGGCATGCCCGCCACTGCTGACGTGGCGCTTGCGAAAACCATGGCTGCCGGCCTCGTAGCGTAGGGTCAGCGGTGCCGCCGTGTAGCCGGTGGGGCTGATCAGGTCGATGGCGCCACCGAGCGCCAGCGCGCCCTTGTCGAAACCATTGGCGCCGCGCAGGACCTCGGCCCGCTCGATCCACAACGGCTCCTGCAACTCGTAGGGCGTACCGCCGGGGCCGCTCAGCGCCAAACCGTCCAGCAACACGAACACCCCGGAGCCATGGCCGCCCGTGCCCCGGTTGATCCCTGAGCCGCGGATCGACAGCTTGACGCCTTCGTTGCCCGCCGACTGCGCCTGCACGCCAGGCTGGTAGGCCAGCACGTCCTGCAGGTTCGCGGCGCGCCCCGACTGGATGTCCTCGCGCGTGACCAGGTTGGTGCCTCCCGGTACCTGGCGCAGGCTTTCGCGTGCCTGCGCCGCGCTATCCAGTGCCTGTTCGGCGACTTTCACGGAGTCCAGCTCCAGCGAGGCAGCGAACAGGGATGGCGACAACACCCCCAGGGCGGACAGGGTCAACAGGCGGCGAAAGAGCATTGATTATGGTTCCAGCAGCACGAAAGGCGGGCATGATGCCATCGCAGACCGTGACACAGCCACTCTCGACGAGGCCAGCAGGCGTATCCCCGCCGCTTTCCGGCGAACTGTTGCCCACCTGCCGGCGTCTGAACAGGACACAGCCCAGGAGCCCGCCATGACCACTCTCCAGCCCTTTGTCCGACTTATCTGCATCGCCCTGCTGGCCCTGGCCCTCGGTGCCTGCTCCAGCCTCGCACCACGTTCGCCGCTGAACGTGCAAGTTGCCGGCATCCAACCGCTGCCCGGCGAAGGGCTGGAGCTGCGCCTGGCGGTCAAGCTCCGGCTGCAGAACCCCAATGAACAAGCCGTCAGCTACAACGGCGTGGCGCTGGAGCTGGAGGTCAACGGCAAGCGCCTGGCCAGTGGGGTCAGCGACCAGCAGGGACAGATTCCGCGCTTCGGCGAACAGGTGCTGACCGTACCGGTCACGCTGTCAGCGTTCTCGGCGGCCCGCCAGGCCATCGGGCTGGCCAACGCCTCCAGCCTGGACCGCATGCCCTACGTCCTGCGCGGCAAACTGGCGGGCGGATTGTTCGGAACGCGTCATTTCGTCGAACGGGGAACGCTGGACTTTTCCAACATCGGCCAGCCATACAAATAGTGCATGTAAAGCCGCTCTTGTGCTTGACAGCGGCAGTCCGACTCGGCATGATTCGCGGCCTTATTTACTCTGTAATCCTACGTTTTCGAGGAGTCCGACGGTGGCCAACAGCCCTTCCGCCAAAAAACGCGCCATTCAGGCTGAGAAGCGTCGCAGCCACAATGCCAGCCTGCGTTCCATGGTCCGCACCTACATCAAGAATGTAGTCAAGGCCATTGATGCCAAAGACCTGGAAAAAGCCCAGGCCGCCTACACTGCCGCCGTACCGGTCATCGACCGCATGGCCGACAAAGGCATCATTCACAAGAACAAAGCTGCTCGTCACAAGAGCCGCCTGAACGGCCACATCAAGGCACTCGGCGAAGCCGCTGCAGCCTGAGTGATCGTGATGTGAAAAAACCGGCCAAGGCCGGTTTTTTTCGTTTCAGGGAACACCAATCCAAGGAACCACCTCAAGCACTCAACTGCTTGCCATCGCGGTGCATCGCCTCGAACTCCAGCGCTGTCACGGGCTTGCTGAAGTAATAACCCTGGATCTCGTCGCAACCATTCGAGCGCAGGAAGTGGCAGTGCTGCTCGGTCTCCACGCCCTCGGCGATCACCTTGAAATTCAGGTTGTGCGCCAGGGAAATGACCGCACGAACGATCGTCGAATCCTCGGCCTCGACCAGCATGTTGCGCACGAAGGACTGGTCGATCTTCAAGGTGTCCACGCGAAAGCGCTTGAGGTAGCTCAGGCTCGAATAGCCGATGCCGAAGTCATCGATGGACAGCTTCACTCCAATGTCCTTGAGCCGGTCGATGGTGACGGTCACCTTCTCGATATCCTGCGCGATCAGGCTCTCGGTCAACTCAAGCTCCAGCCAGTCCGGCGGAATACCACTCTCCTCGAGTATCCGCGTGACCCAGGCCACCACATCCTGCTGCAGGAATTGCCGCGCCGAGACGTTCACCGCAACGCAGACGGGCGGCAAGCCGGCATCCATCCACGCCCTGGCCTGACGGCAGGCGGCCCTCAGGACCCAGTCGCCAATCGGCACGATCAACCCGGAATCCTCGGCAATCGGAATGAAGTGCCCCGGCGACACCAAGCCAAGTTCCGGGTGATGCCAGCGCAGCAGCGCCTCGCAGCCAATGATCCGACCATGCTCAAGGCTCACCTTGGGCTGGTAGACCAGTTGCAGCTGCCCCGCCGCCGCCGCACCCCTCAGGCAGGTTTCCAGCTCGACCCGGCGCAGGGTCTTCTGGCTCATTTCATGGGTGAAGAACTGATAGGTGCTGCGCCCCAACTCCTTGGAGCGATACATGGCCATGTCGGCGTTGTCGATCAGTTCCGCAGCGGTATCCCCGTCGAACGGGAACAGGCTGACGCCCACGCTGCCTGACAGGTGGATGTCCCGCCCCTGGACGAGCAGCGGCCGGTCGAGCGTATCGACGACCTTGCGTGCCACGACATCGGCATCGCTTGGCTGGTGCAGGTCGGTCAGCAGGATCAGAAACTCGTCGCCCCCCAGCCGGGCAACGGTGTCGCACTCGCGCACCAGCCGCACCAGCCGCTCGCCGGAAGCCTTCAGCACGGCATCGCCGAACAGGTGGCCATAGCCATCGTTGATGATCTTGAAACGGTCGAGATCGAGGTAAAGCAGCGCCAGCACACCACCATTGCGCCGTGAATGCGCAATGGCCTGGGCAATGCGATCCTGGATCAGGTTGCGATTCGGCAAGCCGGTCAGCTCATCATGCATGGCCAGATAGCGAATGCGCTGCTCGCTCTGCTTGCGCTCGGAGATATCATGGCCAACCGCGACGATCACCCCGTCGATGCTGGAAAAAGCCGCCGACCAGAGCAGGTGCACAATCGCGCCGGAGCGATGCAGCAGACGGTTCTCGAAATTGCGCGCCGGACGCCCGCCCAGTATCGAGTCGACCTCATCCTGGGCACGCCCCAGATCACCCGGATGCACCACCGCCTCGAAATGCTGCCCCTCCAGCTCGCCGGGCGCGTACCCCAGCATCGCCTGGGACGCCGCACTGACCTCCAGGAAGAAACCCTGGGCATCCAGCATGCAGATCAGGTCCGGTGAGCTGTCCAGGATGATCGTCTTCATACGCTCCAGCCGGCGCTGCTGGCGGCGGCCCTCGGCGACGTCGAGGGTATGCCGCACCGCCGAGACAAGGCGCGTCAGGTTCTGCTTGAGCAGGTAGTCGTCCGCGCCGAGCTTGATCGTCTCGACCGCGACATCCTCCCCCACGGTGCCCGAGACGACGATGGCCGGAATATCCCGCCCCGACTCCCTCAAGACCCGCAACGTACCCTCGGCGCTGAACGCCGGCAGGCAATAATCGGCCAGCACGATATCCCACGCATCGCCATGCAGCGCCTGCAGCAGGTCATCCTCGGTATCGACGCGCAGGGCATGCAGATCGTAACCGCCCGCCCTCAATACTTCCTGCACGAGGAGCGCATCGTCCTCGCTGTCTTCGACCATGAGTGCACGAAGGATGGGGGCCATGGCGGTTTACCTTCCAGAGGGCTTTTCGTTGAGCAGCAACCAGTACAACCCCAGCTGACGCACCGCACCGAGGAACTCGGCGAAATTGACCGGTTTGCGCACATAACTGTTGCAGCCCAGGCTGTAGCTGTCGATCAGATCCTGCTCCTCGCGCGAGGATGTCAGGATCACCACCGGCAGGAATTTCGTGCGCTCGTCGGTACGGATGCGTCGCAGCACCTCCAACCCATCCACTTTCGGCAGCTTGAGATCGAGCAGGATGACCGCGGGATCGATGCTGCCACCCTGATCATCCGGTCCGAACAGCAGGTCGAGCGCCTCGACACCATCGCGCGCGACAGTAATGGCATTGGAAATATGGTTCTGCTCGAACGCGAGCAGGGTCAGCTCTTCGTCGTCCGGATTGTCTTCGACGAGGAGGATGGTCTTGGTGTTCATGGCTCGGGTCGCTCAAGAGAAAACTGAAAGGTCGCCCCCTTGCCCAGTTCGGCATGGGCCTGGATATAGCCACCGTGGCGGTTGATGATGCGCTTGACCGTGGCCAGGCCGATACCGGTACCCGGAAACTCCGCGTCACGGTGCAGCCGCTGGAATGCCCCGAAGAGCTTGCCGGCGTAGCGCATGTCGAATCCGGCGCCATTGTCGCGCACGACCAGCACGGGCAGACCGTTGTCATCGACCATGGAAACGAAGGCAATGCGGGCGCCCGGCGTCTTCGAGGTGAACTTCCAGGCATTGCCCAGCAGATTCTCCAGCATCACCCGCAGCAGCCGGGTATCACCCTCGACATACAGGTCGTCCTCGATGGTCACCTCGACCTGCCGCTCGGGCGCACTCTCCCTGAGGCTGGCAATGACATCCTGCGCCAAGGCACTCAGGTTGACCCTCTGGCGATGCATCTCGTCGCGGGAAACCCGCGAGAGCTTGAGCAGGTCGTCGATCAACTCGCCCATGCGATGGGTAGCGGCCTGCACTCGCCCAAGGTAGTTGCGCGCCTTCTCGTCGAGGCTACTGGCGTAGTTATTGACCAGAATCTCGGAAAAGCCGGCGATCCCGCGCAAGGGCGCGCGCAAATCGTGCGACACCGCATGGCAGAAGGACTCCAGCTCCTGATTGATGGCCCGCAGCTCTGCCGTACGCTCGACCACCCGGCGCTCGAGTTCAGCATTGAAGGCCAGCAGGCGAGCCTGGGCCTGCTCGCGCTCGGTGATGTCATTGAGGACAAAGGTCCGAACCGTCCGCGCATCCTGTGTGAATGTGACGAGCCGCAGCTCGGCATCGAACGCGCCCTGCGCCCCGACAAACCGAAAAGTGCCCGTCTCCGTCGTCGCCAGGATGGCCGCCCAGTCGGCCGCCCCCTCGGGCGAACGCAACAGGGCATCGACAGGCTGCTCCAGCACCTCGTCACGCGACAGGCCGAACAATTGTTCGGCCGCACGGTTCCACTCGATGATCCGGCGCTGTTCATCCAGGCTGAAGATCGCTGCCGAGGTGAAATCGAACAACGCCCCCTTCAAGGCCAGCGATGCCAGTTGCTGCTCCCTGACCTGAGCCTCCTGACGCACGGCCACGGCCATATGATCGAGCGCGTCGCCAAGCAACTGGGTCTCACGGAAGCCATCGACGCGCGCCCCAGCCGTCGCCAGAGGGCCCGGATCGTTATTGGCGATACGCCCTACCCGCCGCCCCAGCTCGACCAGCGGACGCCCGAAACGGCGCGTCACCCGGATCGAAACCAGCACCAGCCCCAGCACGAGCGCCACACCCATGCCCAGCACCTGATACAACTGCTGCCGCAACGGCGCCTCGATAAAAGGCGCCGTGCGCGAAGCGACCACCAACCAGGAAACCCCGCCCTTGAGTTCCATGCGTCGGGCCGCGACCCAGCGCTGCTCGCCATCCAGCTCCATGCGATCGACGAAGGCACCTTCCGAAGCACGGCTGGCCAGAGCAGCAAGCTCTGGGGAAAGCGGCAAAGGCTTCAGCGCGACACCCGGACCACCGATGGAACGAGGCTCCGCCCCCAGCTCTACGATCTGCAACCGGGTGCTGTACTCGGACGAGAGCGTCCGCAGGAAGCTGTTGAGGGCCGCTATGTCGAAGTCGCTGTCGAGCACGCCGAGCAATCCGCCAGCATCGTCATACAACGGCTTTACATAACTGAAGCCCCAGCGCTCCCCCGTACTGTTGGAGTGAATGATCCATGGGTAGACAGGCATCCAGAGTCCCTCGGTCGAGCCGGACAAGGCAGCCTGGTAGAAAGGGCGCGTGCGAGGGTCATAGCCGTCGGTGGGATAGGTATCGCGTGCGACGAACCCCTCACCCTGCAGGATAAAGGTGCGAACGACCGCGCCTTCGGTACGGGCACCGGGAAACAACCAGAGAAACACCTCACCCGCAGCCGTGCGCTCCAGGGTGCCGTAGTCTCCGTCTCCCGGCAGGACGACGCCGAGATAGCTCAACTCCGGCCGCTGCTCGAACGCGGCCAGGGCATTTTCCAGGGTCGGCCGCAGGGTTTCCACGCTCACGGGAGTCGTTCGAGCAATGCGCTCCGTTGTCTCGACCGTCATTTCCGCGGCGCGTATCAGAATCTGCAACCGCCCCATCGTCTTGTGCAGCGTTTCGCCGATCACCTGGCGAGCCGCTTCTTCGGTGCTGGCAGTCCCCTGCCAGAGCATGGCCACCAGCAGTATCAGCCCGAGCGCAGTCACCAACCCGGCGACACTGGAAACCAGGGCGCGAGTGAACGAAGGCGCTGACCGCCTGCCGGCATCTTCTACGTGAACGACTCCCTCGCCTGCCATCGGTTCCTGCTCCGGCAACGTCACCCTGCTCGACCGTTCCAACGGCCAAATAAATCCAAGTCGCGTAGATTGGAAGCATTTCTCGCGCAGATCAAGCACCGCCATGTCCCACTGAATTCCTTCAGCGCAATGGACATACCCAGGCATTACACGACTTCGGGATGACAACACATGCGGCAGGCGGTCTGCCAAGGCATTTCAGCGATGCACAGAACGAGATGGAGGTGGCAATAGCCCTGTGCGAGCGGATCAGTCCCAGGGCAGGATTGGAATGGCCGTCACCGCATTCTGCGGGCTACCTTCGATGACACGGTCGCTATAGGCCAGGTAGACCAGCGTATTGCGCGCCTGGTCATGGAAACGCACCACTTGCAGGCTCTTGAAGACCAGTGAGGTGCGCTCCTTGAACACTTCCTCACCCTCTTTCAGCGGCGCCTTGAAACGAATGGGGCCGACCTGCCGGCAGGCAACGGACACCTCGGCACGATCCTCGGCCAGGCCGACACCACCCTTGATGCCGCCGGTCTTCGCTCGCGAGAGGTAACAGGTGACACCTTCGACCTTGGGATCATCGAAGGCCTCGACCACGATCTTGTCGTTCGGCCCCAGCCACTTGAACACGGTGGAGACCTCGCCGATCCGCTCGGCCCAGGCCCCCTGCGAAACACCCAGCGCCAGCAACAACCCAAACAGGCAGCGTCCCATGTTCACCTCAGATGATGACCATATTGTCGCGATGAATAAGCTCCGGGTCGTCGACATAACCCAACAGGGCTTCGATCTCGTCGGAGGAATGCCCACTGATGCGGCGCGCCTCGGCAGCACTGTAGTTGGCCAGGCCATGCGCAACTTCGGTACCGTCCGGCCCCACGCAGACCACCATCTCCCCGCGCCGGAACGATCCCTCGACGGCCTTGACGCCCACCGCCAGCAGGCTGCGGTGCCCCTGCCGTAGCGCGCTCACCGCACCTGCGTCCAGCACCAGCGTGCCGCGCGTCTGCAGGTGACCGGCCAACCATTGCTTGCGGGCGGCATGCCGCTCGCGCTCAGGCGTCAGCAGCGTGCCCAGGCGCTCTCCCGCCTTGAGCCGGGCCAGCACCTGCTCGATACGCCCACCGACAATGATCGTATGCGCCCCGGAACGGGCGGCAAGGCGTGCCGCGCGCAGCTTGGTCTGCATCCCACCACGGCCCAGCGCACCACCGGTACCGCCCGCCACCGCGTCGAGCGCCGAATCATCGGCACGTGCTTCGCTGATAAGCGTCGCATCCGGGTTGTGCCTGGGGTCGGCATCGAACATGCCGTCACGGTCGGTAAGGATGACCAGCAGGTCCGCCTCCACCAGGTTGGCCACCAGCGCCGCCAGCGTATCGTTGTCACCAAAGCGGATCTCATCGGTGACCACGGTGTCGTTCTCGTTGATCACCGGCACCACACCGAGGTCGACCAGGGTGCGCAGGGTGCTGCGGGCATTGAGATAACGCTTGCGGTCGGAAAGGTCATCGTGGGTCAGGAGGATCTGCGCAGTCTGCTGGGCACAACGGCCAAAGCTGGCCTCCCAGGCCTGCACCAGCCCCATCTGCCCGACGGCGGCAGCGGCCTGCAACTCATGCACTGCCTTCGGTCGCTCGGCCCAGCCGAGACGGCTCATGCCGGCGGCAACCGCCCCGGAAGACACCAGCACCAGTTCGACACCGGCGGCACGCAAGGCCACCATCTGCTCGACCCAGACTGCCATCGCAGCCTGGTCCAGGCCACGCCCATCCGCCGTCAGCAAAGCGCTGCCGATCTTCACCACCCAGCGCCGCGCACCACTCACCTTGTCCCGCATCGCCCCAGCCTTATATCCGGCAACTCAACGAACGGCCCCGCGAGGGCCGGCCCCGACCCACGATATCAGCGGACGTAGAAAATCTCCGCGCCGCCCTCATCGTCGTCGTCATCGAAATCATCGTCATCCTCGAACGCATCACCCACGGCCTTGACGCCGGTGCGACGCAACGCACGCTGGTCATCGAGTTCCTGCAAGCGCGCCCTGGCCTCATCCTCGATCTGCTGGTCGAGTTCGGCCAGCGACTCGGCATAGGCAGGCTCCTCGGCGATACGCTCCTGACGCTCGTCAAGATAGCGCATGATCGCCTGGCTCAGCGCCTCGGTGCCCTCGCTCTCCAGGGCAGAGATGACGAACACCGGCCCCGTCCACTCCAGGCGCTCGACGACATGCCGCAGGCGCTCCTCGCGCTCCTCGTCGAGTATCTGGTCGGCCTTGTTCAACACCAGCCAGCGCTCGCGCTGGGCCAGTGCCGGACTGAACTTCTCCAGCTCGCGCAGGATCACTTCCGCCGCATCGGCCGGATCGCTCTCATCCAGCGGCGCCATGTCCACGAGGTGCAGCAGCAGGCGGGTACGCGCCAGGTGCTTGAGGAAACGAATACCGAGGCCAGCACCCTCGGCGGCACCCTCGATCAACCCCGGGATGTCGGCGATGACGAAGCTCTTGTAGCGCCCGACACTGACCACGCCAAGGTTCGGCACCAGCGTCGTGAACGGATAATCCGCGACCTTCGGCTTGGCCGCCGACACAGAACGGATAAAGGTGCTCTTGCCGGCATTCGGCAGGCCCAGCAGACCGACATCGGCCAACACCTTCAGCTCCAGCTTCAGGTCGCGCGCATCGCCCGGCTTGCCTGGCGTCGTCTGGCGCGGAGCGCGGTTGGTGCTGGACTTGAAGCGGGTGTTGCCCAGGCCGTGCCAACCACCCTGCGCGACCAGCAGCTTCTGCCCGGCTACCGTGAGATCACCAATCACGTCCTGGGTCGCAGCATCGATCACCGTGGTGCCGACGGGCACCGGCAGCAACAGGTCATCGCCTTTCGCCCCCGTGCACTCGGTGCTGCCACCCTTCTCGCCGTTACGCGCCATGAAGCGGCGTGTGTAGCGATAATCGACCAGGGTATTGAGGTTCTCGTCAGCGACCAGGTACACCGAGCCGCCATCACCGCCGTCACCACCGTTGGGGCCACCCTTCTCGATGAACTTCTCGCGCCGGAAGCTCATCATGCCGTTACCGCCGTCACCGGCCTTTACAAAAATGGATACTTCATCGACGAATTTCATGGAAAGCGCCTCCCGCCAAAGGACGGGCCGAAAGAAACAGGAAACATAAGGATCTTGCAAACCCCGGCATGTCCACCCCGGATACCCCAGGGCACATGCGACTCCGACAGATGAGCGCCAGGCCGTTTTGCAAGAGCCTCACACGATATAAAAACCAAGAGCCGCCCATGGCAACCCTTCGAACTGCGTCAGAGACGATCGGAAAAACAATCATCCAGGACCGCGAGAAACAAAAAAGCCCCGTCGCATGACGGGGCTTTTCAAGCACAGTCGCAATCAGGCTGCGACGACGCTCACATAGCGACGGCCGAAAGCGCCTTTGACTTCGAACTTGACCACGCCTTCCACTTTCGCGAACAGGGTGTGATCCTTGCCGATGCCAACGCCAACGCCGGGGTGGAACTGAGTGCCACGTTGACGGACGATGATGTTGCCGGCCTTGATGACCTGACCACCGAACAGTTTCACGCCAAGGCGTTTACTTTCGGAATCGCGACCGTTGCGGGTAGAACCGCCAGCTTTTTTGTGTGCCATGAGTTCAATACTCCTGTTGGGGGATTCAGGCCTGGATCAGCCCTGAATACCGGTGATTTTGACCTCAGTGAACCACTGGCGGTGGCCCTGACGCTTCATGTGGTGCTTGCGGCGACGGAACTTGATGATGGTCACTTTGTCATGGCGGCCCTGGGCAACCACTTCAGCGGTAACCTTGGCACCGTCGACGACAGGCGCGCCGATCTTCAGATCTTCGCCGTTGCCGATCAGCAGAACGCGATCGAAGGTGATCGCTTCGCCGGTAGCGGCTTCGAGTTTTTCGATTTTCAGGTATTCGCCTTCGGCAACTTTATATTGCTTGCCGCCGGTTACGATGACTGCGTACATCTGTGTATCTCCGTTGATCCTGCTCACCCAGCGCTTTGTAAGAATGGTTGGTGGCTGGCATGGCTGCGTGGTGCCGGGAGAGGCGCCAGTGCAATTGCGTAAGGCAGGGAAATGCCCAGTAAAAGTTCAGGGTCCGCGATTGTACGCGTGGCATCGGCAAGCTTCAAGCTGAAAACAGCGTACCGCAACGGTGTCCCGTCGCCTTGATGACATGGGTCTCACATCGCCGCCGAGCACCGGTGCTTGCCTTGACAGCCTACCCCCCCATCCCTAGCATGCCGCGCAACCCCCGAGGAGCACCCGATGCAGCCCCAGTCCTTCTATACAGTAGTGGCGGACGATTTTACCGCTGTCGACGGTATCATCCGCAGCCAACTGACCTCCCGTGTTCCACTGGTGGAAAAGATCGGCGACTACATCTCCTCGGCCGGTGGAAAACGCCTGCGTCCGCTGCTGGTACTGCTCACAGGCAAAGCCCTGGGCTACCAGGACGAGCAACTGCGCCTGCTGGCAGCCACCATCGAATTCCTGCACACCTCGACCCTGCTGCACGACGACGTGGTGGACATGTCCGGCATGCGCCGTGGCCGCTCCACCGCCAACGCACTCTGGGGCAACGCGCCCAGCGTACTGGTCGGCGACTTCCTCTATGCCCGCTCCTTCGAAATGATGGTCCGGCTCGGCTCGATGCAGGTCATGCGTATCATCTCCCACGCGACCTGTGTGATCGCCGAAGGCGAAGTCCTGCAACTGTCGAAGGTACGCGACGCCAGCACCACCGAAGAAATCTACATGGAAGTGGTCCGCGCCAAGACGGCGATGCTGTTCGAAGCCTCCACCCACAGCGCCGCGGCCCTGGCCGGCGCCACCGAGGTGCAGTGCACCGCGCTGCGCACCTTCGGTGATCACCTGGGCATCGCCTTCCAACTGGTCGACGACCTGCTCGACTACCGGGGCGACAGCGAAACGCTGGGCAAGAATGTCGGTGACGACCTGGCCGAAGGTAAACCGACCCTGCCTCTGATCTACGCCATGCGCGAAGGCAGCGCCGAACAGGCCGCACTGGTTCGCCGCGCCATCCAGAAGGGTGGCCTGGATGACCTGGAGCAGATTCGCGAAGCCGTCGAGTCCTCAGGTGCGCTGGACTACACCGCCAACCTGGCCCGTCAGTATGCCGAGCGGGCGATCGAGTGCCTGCAAGAACTTCCCGCATCCCCCTACCGGGATGCCCTGGAAGAATTGAGCCGTTTTGCCGTGGCCCGCACTCACTGAGGAGTCGCCCGGCGAACAGGCATGACAGTCGTCGGGCGTTTCATATTCTTCACAATTCATGACTTGATTTTTCGCTAACAGTAATTATTCTCATTAGGGATTTTTTACTGGAGGACACGTCATGACTTACTTGATCGACGCCTGGCTGGATCGCCCGCAACCCTATCTGCGCATCCTGGATCGCAACACCGGCAATATCTGCGTCTCGCTCGAGGGTGATGCCCTGGAAGAGCTGCGCGAGCAGGGCGAACTCGACATGCACGAGCTGGGCACCAGCGAACCCTGCGTACTCAAAGAGCAGATCCGCAACCTTTTTCTCTTCAGCTACGCCCGGGCCTTGCGCCCTTGAGCATCTCCATGCTGACGAACCGCCACCATCCCGGCAACGCCAGGATGGTGCACGAAGTTCACTGAAGGTATTCAGAGAACGTCCAGCAACTCCACGTCGAACACCAGCACGCTGTGCGCAGGAATGCTACCGACGTTCTGGGCACCATAGGCCAGCTCGCTCGGCACATGCAGACGCCATTTGCTGCCGGCATTCATCAGTTGCAGTGCCTCTGTCCAACCCGCAATCACACCCGACACCGGAAACTCGGCCGGCTGGCCACGCTGGTAGGAGCTGTCGAAGACCGTGCCGTTGATCAGCGTACCGTGGTAATGGGTGCGGACACTGTCATCACGGGATGGCTTGGCGCCCTCCCCGCTGCTCAGCACTTCGTATTGCAGACCGGAAGCCAGCACGGTAACGCCTTCGCGCTTGGCATTCTCTTCCAGGTAGGCACGCCCCTCGGCAGCGGCGGCTTCTGCTTCGGCCTGGGCCTTGGCCTGCATCCGCTCGCGGATCACGGCGAAACTGGCATTGAGGTCCTGCGCGCTGACGCGGCTTTCCAATGCGGCGAACGCATCGCGGATGCCGACGACCACTGCTTCGAGATCGACGCCCGGCGGCGGATTGTCACGCAACTGGTCGCCCAGTTGACGGCCTATCCCATAACTTACGCGGGACTCATCGGTGGAAAGATCAAGGTCGCTCATACCCGGCTCCAGTCATTTCAAAGGGCGGGCAGACTAGCACAACGACCCCGGCACGCCATATGGCGTCTACCGGGGACAGTCGACGGATCAGTGCTTGGACAGCTTGTCCAGATAGCCCATGGCGAACGCCGAGAGGACGAAGGTCAGGTGCAGGATCACGTACCAGAGCAGCTTCTCGTTATCGATCTGCTGGGCATCCATGAACACCCGCAGCAGATGGATCGACGAGATCGCCACGATGGAGGCCGCGACTTTCATTTTCAGCGAGCCGGAGTCCATCTTGCCAAGCCAGTCGAGCTTTTCCTTGCTCTCGTCGATATCCAACTGGGAAACGAAGTTCTCATAGCCGGAGATCATCACCATCACCAGCAGGCCGCCGACCAGCGCCATGTCGATCAACGACAGCAACCGGAGGATCAGATCGGCTTCGCTCAGCGTCAATATCGCCGGAAGGATATGGACGACTTCCTGGAAGAACTTGATGGCCAGCGCCAGCAATGCGAAGGCCAGGCCGAAGTAGATAGGGGCCAGCAGCCAGCGCGAGGCATACATGGCATTCTCGATGAAACGCTCCATGGTTCACTCATGTCGTAGGGAAACGGGCGGGCGAGTATACGCCGCGCCGAGCCCTGCACAAGCGCTGCATGGGTGACATTGTCAGCGGATTTTTCGCAGGCCCATTCGCCGGGTCAATGGCTCTCCCAGCCCCGCAACAGACGGGCCTGGTCGGCATTCACCTTGCGCAGCTCGGAGCGCATGTGCAACTGCCAGGTCAACGGGCCGTCGACCTCGTCATAACCCTGCTCACGCAAGCTACCCCTGATCGCATCCAGCACCGAACGTGCCACGCTTTCTCCACGGAACGGCCCCTGGACACGGAGTTCGGATGGCTGCGCGCCCAACATTCCCGCGACGCACAGCAACACCCACAAGCCCTGTCCGCTGCCGAGCGGGAAGACTTCGCACTCGATCCTGGCATCCGTGCCCAGGCAGCGCCGGGTCAGGCAAAAAGAGTGATGCATGGGCGGGTCCTCCAGGCACGAAGGAATCATCGAAACCTATCCAGCAGACCCGCCCGCGCGGGCTATCGTTCCCAGCGCCTCACGTGTCCGTGTCGCTCGCCGACGGAGTGCTTTCTTCCCGTGCGTCCTCCTTGACCTCCTCTGCCATGCCGATCTGCGCGATGTCGCGCAAGCGTGCGACGACCCGCGCATTCACACTGCCCTCCGGGAACGCCCCCGACGCATCGGCACCGCCAACGGCCTCTCCGGCCAGCAGCGAAAGCGCCTCGTCGACCTGGCGCACGGCATAGACATGGAAACGCTCCTGGCGCACCGCTTCGAGTACCCGCTCGTCGAGCATCAGGGTCGCGACGTTGGCAGAGGGAATGATCACTCCCTGTTCGCCACTCAGGCCGCGCGCCTCGCAAAGACGGAAGAAGCCCTCGATCTTCTCGTTGACCCCACCGACCGCCTGCACCTCGCCGAACTGGTTGATCGAACCGGTAATGGCGAAGCATTGCTTGAGCGGTGTGCGCGACAGCGCCGAGATCAGCGCACAGCACTCGCCCAGCGAGGCGCTGTCGCCGTCCACGTAGCCGTAAGATTGCTCCAGCGCGATGCTGGCGGAGATTTCCAGCGGGAATTCCTGCGCGTAACGACCGCCCAGGTAGCCGGTGAGGATCATCACCCCCTTGGAGTGGATCGGCTGCCCCAGGTTGACCTCACGCTCGATGTCGACGATGCCGGAGCCGCCCGGATAGACGGAAGCGGAAATACGCGCCGGCATACCGAAGGCAGAATCACCGACCTCCAGCACCGTCAGCCCGTTGCACTTGCCGATGGCCGCGCCTTCGCTGTCGATCAGGATCACGCCCGCCAGGATGTCATCGAGAATCCGCGCCGAGACGCGCCCGGTCCGGGTCGCCTTGGCCCTGAGCGCCCGCTCGATATGCCCGACGTCGGTCACCGTGTCCTGGGCCAACTGGCGCATGAAGTCCGCCTCGCTGACCAGTTGGAAGATATCGCCGATGCAGGCGGACAAACGCCCCTGGTGCTCGGCCAGGCGTGCGCTGTAGGTCGCCAGGCGCGCCACGGCGGCGGCGGTCAAGGGCGCCATGCCTTCCTCATGGGTACGCGTCTTCAGCAACTGGGCGAACTGCTCCAGGCTGTCTTCGGCCAGCGGAATGTCCTCGTCGAAATCCACCAGCACACGGAACATCTCCTGGAAGTCGGGATCCAGGTCCTGCAGCGTGTAGTAGAGCTGCCGCGAACCGATGATCACCACCTTGACCTGCAGCGGGATGAACTCCGGCGTCAGGGTGACCGTGGCCAAGCGGCCGATCTCGGCCAGAGGTGACTCCATTTTCAGCTTGCGCGACTGCAAAGCTCGCTTGAGGGCTTCCCAGACGAACGGCTCGCTCAGCAGCTTCTCCGCCTCCAGCAGCAGGAAACCGCCATTGGCCCGATGCAGCGCGCCCGGGCGCAACTGCCGGTAGCTGGTATAGAGCGCGCCCTGGTCGGTGCCGTATTCGATACGACCGAACAGATTGTCGTAGGTCGGATGCGGCTCGAACACCACCGGCGCACCGCCGTCGAGTGGATGGCCGACCATCAGGCTCGGGCTGTACTGGTCTTCCAGCAGTTGCCGGCCCTGGGCTTCAGAGCGGTTCTCGTCCACCAGTTGCTCGACCACCGTTTTCAGCAGGTTGACCTGCACCGCCTGCAAGTAGGCCTGCACGCCGGCGTTCTCCGCGTACTTCTCGGACAATGGCGCGAGCAGCGGCTCCAGCGCCTGGCTGATGGTTTCATCGTTCAACTGGCGCACCTGGTTGACCGACTCACGCTTCCACTGCGGCAGGCTGGCCAGTTCCTCGTTGAGGCGAACCTCCAGCGCCGCGATATCGGCGTGGTAACGCTCGCGCTCGGCATCCGGCAATTGCGCGAAGTCGGCCTCGTCCATCGACTTGCCATCCTTCATCGGCGTGAAGGCGATATTGCTGCTGTCGCGGTACAGGGCGATCTCTTTTTCCAGCGCCAGCTTCTCGATCACATCCAGCGCCTTGTCGTAGCGCTGATTGAAGACACGGTCGATGGCGCTCTTCTTCTGCTGATAGCTCGGGTGCTCGAACACGGCGGGAAAGGTCGACAGCAGGTTGCCGATCAATTGCCCCATATCCTCGATCAGCGCACTCGCGCTGCCTTGCGGCAGCTCCAGCGCCCGTGGCTCGCGCTGCTCGTCGAAATTGTTGACGTAGACCCAGTCGGACGGTGTCTCCAGGCGCTTGGCCTCGGCCCTCAGGTAGCGGCGCGTGAAGGAGAAACGCCCAGTGCCGGACTCGCCCATGACGAACACGTTGTACCCCGGACGCGGCATCGCCACGCCGAACTGCAAGGCTTCGACGGCACGCTCCTGCCCGAGCACGCCGAAGAAGGGCTCCAGCTCATCGGTGGTGACAAAGGCGAATTGATCGGACTGAAAGGGACGGGTCAGCGCATCGGGCGCCAGACGCAGGCTTGCGGCGAGGGGATCAGACATCGGGAATCCTTGAGTGGATGGCCATGCATGCACATGACCAAGAGGCCGTAAGACCATGAACGATGCGCCATTCTGGCGCTGCCACTGCCAGGCCGCAAGGCTGCGCAGACGCCTTCCGACACATCGAAAGACCTTACAAGTTGTGACACTTATTTCGGCCAGCCCCCTCCCGGACTTGATTCAGGTCAAGCTCGCCACCCCGGATTTAGAGCCTGCTAGGGACAGATCAGCCAGCACCGTGATGAGGTCATAATGAACAGAACCACACCCTTGCTGTTAGGCAGCCTGCTCTTGATGGCAGGCACCTCCAGCGCAGACGAGTTGCGCGACCGCGCCAACGCCATATTCAAGCCGATCCCGGCGAAGATCACCGAAGTACGCGGCAAGCAGGTCAGCGAAGACCAGGCCATTCTCGGCCACAAGCTGTGGTTCGACCCGCGCCTGTCGCGCAGCCATATCATCAGTTGCAACACCTGCCACAACCTCAGCCTTGGCGGCGGCGACAACGTCACCACGTCCATCGGCCACGGCTGGCAGAAAGGCCCACGCAACTCGCCGACCGTCCTCAACGCGGTGCTCAATGCCGCACAGTTCTGGGACGGCCGCGCCAAGGACCTGCAAGAGCAGGCCAAGGGCCCGGTGCAGGCAAGCGTGGAAATGAACAACACGCCCGACCGGGTGGTGGCCACGCTCAAGAGCATTCCCGAGTACGTAGGGGACTTCCAGAAAGCCTTCCCAAAAGACAAGGACCCGGTCAGCTTCGACAACATGGCCTACGCACTGGAAGCCTTCGAAGTCAGCCTGACCACACCGAACTCGCCCTTCGACCGCTACCTCAAGGGTGAGGACAAGGCCCTGGACGCCCAGCAGAAACAAGGCCTGGCGTTGTTCATGGACGCCGGCTGCATCGCCTGCCACAACGGCGTCAACCTGGGCGGCCAGGGTTACTTCCCGTTCGGCGTGATCAAGAAACCGGGCGCCGACATCCTGCCCGAAGGCGACAAGGGCCGCTTCGCGGTCACCAACACGGCCAACGACGAGTACGTGTTCCGTGCCGCGCCATTGCGCAACGTCGCCCTGACACCGCCCTACTTCCATAGCGGCGAGGTCTGGGACCTGGAGCAGGCCGTTGCCATCATGGGCGACAGCCAGCTGGGACGCACGCTGAAGCCGAACGAGGTCGCCTCCATCACGGCCTTCCTGCACAGCCTGACCGGCGAACAGCCGCAAGTGGCCTACCCGGTCCTGCCCGCCAGCACGGCTACCACACCGAAGCCGGAATAACCCGGCAGAGAAAGGAAAACGCCCCGGAATCGGGGCGTTTTCGTCTCTGTCTTCGCGGCTGAGCGATCAGTCGGATTTGTTCTGCGACCTGAGCAGGTCACGGATTTCCGTCAACAGCACTTCTTCGGCTGAAGGCGCTGCCGGCTCGGAAGGCGCGGCGGCCTCTTCGCGCTTGAGGTGATTGATCGCCTTGATCGCCAGGAAGATGGCAAAGGCCACGATGGCGAAGTCCACCACCGTCTGGATGAACGCACCATAGCTGAGCAGTACGGCAGGGGTATCACCCGCCGCTTCCTTCAACACGATCGCCAGGTCCGAGAAGTCCACGCCACCGATCAGCAGCCCCAGCGGCGGCATGATCACGCCATCGACGAACGCCGAGACGATCTTGCCGAACGCGGCGCCGATGATGATACCGACCGCCATGTCGATCACATTGCCGCGTACGGCAAATGTCTTGAACTCGCTGATAAAACTCATAGATGAAATTCCTGTTCGGTTGGGAAGGTCCGCCGTCTTGGCTGCCCGCAGCGCGGCGCCCCAAGCATAAGGGGCAGGGCGGCGCCGAAGCCAGAGCCGTCCAGCCAGAAAGGAAACATTCCCAATCGCAGGGCACGTTGACCATCGTCAAGGTCGCCCTTGCTCGCCACGGCTAGTGTTGCTCTCAACCCCACTCATCCGGAGCACCGCTCATGCACGTTGAACACCACCCGTTGACCAAGGACTTCCCCGAGCGCCGCGAACTGCTGAGCGAGCTGCGCCAGAGCGATGCGCACTTCGCCCAACAGGCCCAGCAATACGAAGAGCTGGACAAGCGCATCTGCCGCATCGAGGACGGCATCGAACTGCTCGACGACGGCGCCCTGCAAGCGCTGAAGAACGAGCGCGTCGCCCTCAAGGACGACATCGCCCGTCAGCTCAAGCGTGCGTCCGGCTCCTGCTGCGGCAAGTGCGGCGGCTGAGAACGCCGACACGCCCAAGCACGAGCGCGCCGCTTTGGCCAAGCGCCGCCATGGCCGTTATCATGCCGCCTCCTCCACCGACGAGGCGTCACCATGGCCAAGGCCAAGCGCATGTACGGCTGCACCGAGTGCGGCTCCACCTTCCCCAAATGGGCCGGGCAATGCGCCGATTGCGGCGCCTGGAACACCCTGGTGGAAACCGTCATAGACGGTGCCGCACCCTCCTCCGGACGTAGCAGCTGGACTGGCGACAAGGCCAATATCAAGACCCTGGCCGAAGTCAGCGTCGAGGAAATCCCCCGTTTCTCCACCGCCTCCGGCGAGCTCGACCGCGTGCTCGGCGGCGGCCTGGTGGACGGCTCGGTGGTACTGATCGGCGGCGACCCCGGCATCGGCAAGTCGACCATCCTGCTGCAGACGCTGTGCAATATCGCCCAGCGCTTCCCGGCGCTCTACGTCACCGGCGAGGAATCCCAGCAGCAGGTGGCGATGCGCGCCCGGCGCCTGGACCTGCCGCAGGACAAGCTCAAGGTGATGACCGAAACCTGCATCGAGTCGATCATCGCCACCGCCCGCCAGGAAAAACCCAAGGTGATGGTGATCGACTCGATCCAGACCATCTTCACCGAACAACTCCAGTCGGCCCCCGGCGGCGTCGCCCAGGTGCGCGAGAGCGCGGCGCTGCTGGTGCGCTTCGCCAAGCAGAGCGGTACAGCGATCTTCCTGGTCGGCCACGTCACCAAGGAAGGCGCCCTGGCCGGGCCACGGGTGCTGGAGCACATGGTCGACACCGTGCTGTATTTCGAGGGCGAGTCGGACGGCCGCCTGCGCCTGCTGCGGGCGGTGAAGAACCGCTTCGGCGCGGTCAACGAGCTGGGCGTGTTCGGCATGACCGACAAGGGCCTCAAGGAGGTCACCAACCCCTCGGCGATCTTCCTCACCCGCGCCCAGGAAGCGGTACCCGGCAGCGTGGTGATGGCCACCTGGGAAGGCACCCGGCCGATGCTGGTGGAAGTGCAGGCACTGGTGGACACCAGCCACCTGGCCAACCCGCGTCGCGTCACCCTGGGCCTGGATCAGAACCGCCTGGCCATGCTGCTGGCCGTGCTGCACCGCCATGGCGGCATTCCGACCTATGATCAGGACGTGTTCCTCAACGTGGTTGGCGGGGTCAAGGTGCTGGAAACCGCTGCCGACCTGGCGCTGATGGCGGCAGTCATCTCCAGCCTGCGCAACCGCCCGCTGGACAACGACCTGCTGGTGTTCGGCGAAGTCGGCCTGTCCGGCGAGATCCGCCCGGTGCCCAGCGGCCAGGAACGCCTCAAGGAAGCCGCCAAGCACGGCTTCAAGCGCGCCATCATCCCCAAGGGCAACGCTCCCAAGGAAGCTCCGGCGGGTTTGCGCATCATCCCGGTGACACGCCTGGAACAGGCGCTGGATGCGCTGTTCGAATAACGGCCAATGCACCGACCAGCGTGAATGACAGGCATGAAAAACCCGGCGCGAAGGCCGGGTTTTTCATTTCAGCTCAGGCTACGCTCAGTTGCCGTAGACCGGCAGTTTGGCGCAGATGGCGGAGACCTTGCCACGAACTTCGTCGATCACGGCATCGTTGCTCAGGTCGGCGAGGATGTCGCAGATCCAGCCGGCCAGCTCGCGGCACTCGGCTTCCTTGAAGCCACGGGTGGTCACGGCCGGTGTACCGATGCGCAGGCCCGAAGTGACGAACGGCGATTTCGGGTCGTTCGGTACCGCGTTCTTGTTGACGGTGATGTGGGCGCGACCCAGGGCGGCGTCCGCATCCTTGCCGGTGATGTCCTGCTTGATCAGGCTGAGCAGGAACAGGTGGTTCTGCGTACCACCGGAAACCACGTCGAAACCGCGCTCGATGAACACCTGGGCCATGGCCTGGGCGTTCTTCACCACCTGCTGCTGGTAAGTCTTGAACTCAGGCTGCAGGGCTTCCTTGAAGCACACCGCCTTGGCAGCGATGACGTGCTCCAGCGGGCCACCCTGGCCACCCGGGAAGACGGCGGAGTTGAGCTTCTTCTCGATCTCGGCGTTGGCGCGTGCCAGGATCAGGCCGCCACGCGGACCGCGCAGGGTCTTGTGGGTGGTGGTGGTGACCACGTCGGCGAACGGCACCGGGTTCGGGTAGACGCCTGCGGCGACCAGCCCTGCAACGTGGGCCATATCGACGAACAGGTAGGCACCGACCTTGTCGGCGATCTCGCGGAAACGGGCGAAATCCAGTACCTGGGAATAGGCGGAGAAGCCGGCGACGATCATCTTCGGCTTGTGCTCGACGGCCAGGCGCTCGACTTCGTCGTAGTCGATCAGGCCGGCATCGGTGATGCCGTACTGCACGGCGTTGTACAGCTTGCCGGAGGACGACACGGATGCACCGTGGGTCAGGTGACCACCGTGGGCCAGGCTCATGCCGAGGATGGTGTCACCGGCATTGAGCAGCGCCAGGTAGACGGCGCTGTTGGCTTGCGAGCCGGCGTGCGGCTGGACGTTGGCATAGTCGGCGCCGAACAGTTGCTTGGCGCGGTCGATGGCCAGTTGCTCGACGATGTCGACGTACTCGCAACCACCGTAGTAGCGCTTGCCCGGATAGCCTTCGGCGTACTTGTTGGTCAGCACGCTGCCCTGGGCTTCCATTACCGCGGGGCTGGCATAGTTCTCCGAGGCGATCAGTTCAATGTGGTCTTCCTGACGCTTGGCTTCCTGCTGCATGGCAGCGAAAAGTTCGGCGTCGTAGCGAGCGAGGGTCAAATCACGGCTGAACATGGTGGTCCCCTAGGAAATCAGCGGCATTGGAAAATAAGCTGCGGATTCTACCTGATTCACCCTGATGCGGATATTGAACGGTGATCATGGACAAGTAGAAGCGACTTCACGCTGGAGACGCCTCCCCTTTCAGCCCAGCAGCGCCTGGAAGCATTCGGCCGACATCGGCCGCGCGAGGAAGAAGCCCTGCACCTCATTGCAGCCGTGGCAACGCAGGAAATCCAGCTGTGCCTGGCTTTCCACGCCTTCGGCGATCACCGACATGTTCAGGCTGTGGGCCATGGCGATGATGGCGCGGGCGATCTGTGCATCCTGCTCGCCCTCGGGCAAGCCGTCGACGAAACTGCCGTCGATCTTCAGCACGTCGATGGGAAACTGCTTGAGGTAGTTGAGCGATGAATAGCCGGTGCCGAAGTCATCCACGGCAATCGAAAGGCCAAGCTGCTTGAGTTCGGTCAAGGAGCGCATGGCCTGCGCGACATCCTGCATCAGGATGCTTTCGGTCAGTTCCAGCTCCAGGCTCAAGGAATCCGAACCGGTTTCGGCGAGGATGGTGGCGATACGCTGCCCGAGCTGGCCCGATGCGAACTGGCGGGCGGAAAGGTTGACCGCCACCTTGGGCACTTGCAGCCCCATCTCGCGCCAACTGCCGATCTGCCGGCAGGCCTCGGCGAGCACCCAGTCGCCCACGTCCACCACCAGCCCCAGTTCTTCCAGAGCCGGGATGAACTCCGCCGGCGGCACCAGACCACGGCGAGGATGGTTCCAGCGCAGCAGGGCCTCGGCACCGGTCAGTCGCTGGCCATCGCTGGTGAACTGTGGCTGGTAGTGCAGCACGAACTGACGCTGCTCCAGGGCATGGCGCAGGTCGCTTTCCAGCTCCAGCCGCTCCAGGGCGCTGGCGTTCATTTCAGCCTGGTAGAACTGGAAGTTGTTCTTGCCCCGCTCCTTGGCGTGATACATCGCCGTATCGGCGTTCTTCATCAACTGACTGGACTCGGCGCCGTCCTGCGGACTCAACGCAATACCGATACTGGCCGTAACGAAGAACTCACGCTCGGACAGCACGAAAGGCTCGGTCATCGAGGACAGAATATCCTCGGCCACCCGGATCGCCCGCCGCAACGCATCGTCACGTTGACTGCAGGGCCGCAGCAGAAAGGTGAACTCATCCCCGCCCATGCGCGCCACCGTGTCATCGTCGTCGACACAGGCCGCCAGCCGGACCGCCACATCCTTGAGCATGCTGTCGCCGGCGGCATGCCCCAGGGAGTCGTTGATGGGTTTGAAACGGTCGAGGTCGAGGAACATCAGCACCACCCAGTCCCCGCGGCGCCCAGCCTGCTGCAGGCTGTTGTAGAGACGGTCCTGGAACAGGGTACGGTTGGGCAGTTGGGTCAGGGCGTCGTAGTAGGCCAGCCGGTGAATACGCTGCTCACTGGCCTTGCGCTCGCTCATGTCATTGAAGAAACACACATAGCTGACCAGCTCCTGCGCTTCGCCCCGCACAGCGGTGATACCCACCCAGCACGGATAGGCCTCGCCGTTCTTGCGCTTGAGCCAGAACTCGCCCTCCCAACTGCCGCGCTCACGGATCTGCATGAGCACATAGTGCATCTGGTTGGCTTGCTGACTGTCGGCACTGAGGAAGGTCGGCAACTGGCCGACGACTTCCTCATCGCGATAACCGGTGATGCGGTTGAAGGCATCGTTGACCTGCACGATGGAACCGCCCGGGTCCGTCACCAGGATCGCCGCGGTGGAATGCTCGAACACCGTCGCAGCCATGCGCAGGGCCTTTTCGGCGCTGCGTTGCTGGCTGATGTCGCGCAACACCCAGACGAAGCCTGAAGGCTGCTGCTCGTCATCGATGCGCAGCGCCCGCCGCGTCACCGAGTAGAAGCGCACATCGCCCCCCTGCAAAGTGCGCAGCGGCTCCAGGGCCAGGTCGCGGCTGCGCTGGCCGACATCCAGCGCACGCGGGTCCAGCCCCGGCAGCAGCTCCTGCAACAGGTAGAGACCCGCATCGGCGTTGTCCAGACCGAACATTTCCTGGGCAGGCGGATTGAGGTAGCGCAGGCGCCCGTCGAGGCCGCTGATCAACACCAATTCCTCGATGGCCCCCAGGGCACTGGCAGCGAACCCCAGCGTCCGACGATGCCAGATCGCCCGCCTGGGCGCGGGCAGCCAGGCAATCACCGCCAACCCGCAGTCACGCATGCGCATGACCCAGGAGCGGGCGTTTGTCGGCTGGGAAGAGATATTGTTATCGGCCACGCGACGGGTCCCTGAACAATGGCGTCGAAATGCTCAGCAGGGGCAGCGGGGCTTCGTCATGGCCCGAGAATCCGCACATATCCCTGTGCCGCCTCGAGTCCGCTGCCCACGTGCACCGGTCACAAACACACACCTTGCTGCATATGAACCGGTCCGCCCTACAGCACGGCAGACCATCGAATGGTGCCTAGCATGCCTTGAGCGAAGGCAGAGTGCCAGTATCCAGTCGTCAAAATACCTGACATCGCCTGCTGAAACCGCGAATGTGAAACCTGTTGTTCCACCGGAATCAGCCGTGCGTGCCGGCTCCGTCAGGGTTTGTGCGGGCGCGTCAGGTATTCGTGGGACTGCATTTCCAACAGGCGGCTGAGGGTGCGCTGGAATTCGAATTCCAGTCGGCCACCGGCATACAGGTCCTTGAGTTCGACTTCGGCGGACAGGATCAGCTTGACCTGGCGGTCGTAGAATTCGTCGACCATGTTGATGAAGCGGCGCGCCATGTCGTCCTTGGCCACCCCCATCTGTTCGACATTGGACACCAGCACCGCTTCGTAGACCTTGCCCAGCTCGATGTAGTCGTTCTGGCTGCGCGGCCCGTCGCACAAAGCGCGGAAATCGAACCAAGCCACATCGTTGGCGACCTTGCGCGCAAGGATTTCGCGCTTCTCGACGATCAACGCTTCGTTCTCGCGGATCGCGCAGTTTTCCGTCAGCAGGCTGCGGAAGCTCTTCTCCAGGCTGGCATCGGCCTCCGGGCCGAGCGGGCTGTAGTACAGTTCGGCCTGCTCCAGCGCACGCAGGCGATAGTCGATGCCGCTGTCGACGTTGACGATCTCGGTGTGCACCTTGAGCAACTCGATGGCCGGCAGGAAGCGCGCCCGTTGCAGGCCATCCTTGTAGAGGCCGTCAGGCACGATGTTGGAGGTCGCCACCAGGCTGACACCGTTCTTGAACAGCTCTTCCAGCAGGGTCGCCAGGATCATCGCGTCGGTGATGTCGGACACGAAGAACTCATCGAAGCAGATCACCCGCGCCTCGTCGGCAAAGCGCTTGCCGATGATGGTCAGCGGGTTCTTCACATCGGTGAGGGTCTTCATTTCCTCGTGCACCCGCTTCATGAAGCGGTGGAAGTGCGTGCGCATCTTCTGCTCGAACGGCAGCGCATCGAAGAAGGTATCGACCAGGTAGGTCTTGCCACGCCCCACGCCACCCCAGAAGTACAGGCCTTTGACCGGTCCCTGGCGCTTGCTCGAGAACAGCTTGCCGAACAAACCCTTGCCGCCACGGTCATCGGCCAGCAGGTCGTCGTACAGACGCTGCAGGTGCCGCACTGCGTTTTCCTGCGCGGCGTCATGGAAGAATTCGGGACGTTTCAGGTCAGCCTGATAGCGCTCAAGGGGTGTCATGCCGGGGCCTGGACTGGAAAAAGGGGCCGATACTTTATCCGCACCTACGATGCTTAGCAATTCCGCGCTTCCAGCCCCTGGCAATTCACTCAAGTCGTTCATGCATACCCCCTGAAGCTCGTCCAATCCGCTCCGCCGGCTATTCGGCAAGCCCGTCGATCGCATCGCGCAGGCTCTGTATCGCGGCCTCCAGCGCAACCGAGTCAGCCTGTTGCGGGCTCTCGGCAAGCACCTCGCCGTCCAGCCACAAGGCGAAGACACCCGCCTCGCCAGCACGCACATCCAGGGATGCACCGCCCAGCTCGATCAGACGCTGGCCGAGTGCGCCAATCGTCTTCGGATCGCTGAACGGCCGCGACAGCAGCAACTCCTCGCCGGCGGCGGAGAAGAAACGGAAACGGAAGCCACCATCGGCCTCGCGGAAACTGGCGAAGCGTGCACGCTTGCCGCTCTTCTTCGGTGCCGCTTTTTTCTCGCTCGCGGCTTCGCTGCGGAAGCTGCGCAAGCCGACCGCCTCGCGCAACTCACCGAGGAAGGGTGTGGCGATACGACGCGCCTTGGCCGCGCCAGCCAGCAGGATGTCCTCCAGATCGGCCGGACGGGCAATCAGTGCCTGGTAGTGCTCGCGCTTCTCGGCCAGCTCCTCGTCGAGCAACTGGAACAGGCGCTGCTTGGCATCGCCCCAGCCCAGTCCGTCGACCAGTTCGGCACGGAACGCCGCACTGCGCTCCGGCGTGGCGAACGCCTGGTACAGCTCGAACAGGTGGGCACTGTCGGGGTCCTTCGGCTCGCCGGGCAGGCGGGAGTCGGTGACGATACGCGCCACCTCGTCCTTGAGCTGCTTCGCCGTGCCGAACAGGGCGATGGTGTTGTCGTAGCTCTTGGACATCTTGCGCCCGTCCAGCCCGGGCAGGGTCGAGACACTTTCCTCGATCAGAGCCTCGGGCAAGGCGAACAGCGTCTTGCCATTGCCGAACAGGTGGTTGAAACGCTGGGCGATGTCCCGCGCCATTTCCACGTGCTGGATCTGGTCGCGCCCCACCGGGATCTTGTGGGCGTTGAACATGAGGATGTCCGCCGCCATCAGCACCGGGTAACTGAACAGCCCCATGCTGATACCCGCGTCCGGGTCTTCGCCGGCTTCGACATTCTTGTCCACCGACGCCTTGTAGGCGTGGGCACGGTTGAGCAGGCCCTTGCCGGCGACACAGGTCAGCAGCCAGGTCAGTTCGGGAATCTCGGGGATGTCCGACTGGCGGTAGAAGGTCACGCGCTCGGGATCGAGGCCGCTGGCCAGCCAGGTCGCGGCGATCTCCAGGCGCGAACGCTGGATGCGCTGCGGGTCGTCACACTTGATCAGTGCGTGGTAATCGGCCAGGAAGTAGAAGGAATCGGCATTGACATCACGACTGGCGCGCACCGCCGGGCGAATGGCGCCCGCATAGTTGCCAAGGTGGGGAGTACCGGTGGTGGTGATGCCGGTGAGGATTCGCGTGGTCATGGGAGTTCTGTCCGGGGAAGCAAAGAAAGGGCAAACCGGTTACCGGGGCGGCACTGGCGGCTCCGGCGCAAACCGTGTTCAGGCCAGTCGCGGTGCGACCAGTTCCTTGAGCTCGACCAGCTTGCCGTGAAAAAAGTGGCCGCATTCTGCCACTTTCAACAAATCATGGGGGCGCGACAGGCCGGCAGAGAAGGCATAGACACTTTCCGGCTCGACCACTTCGTCCTGCGCCGGCTGGATGATCGACAGCTGGCTGCCATCATGCAGCGCCACGCCCTCCAGGCGTGCGGCAGCCGGCGCGACCAGCAGCAGTCGCTCGATCTCACCGCCCCGGGCCTGCTCGCGGCCGGACAGCGCGCCGGCAACAAAGCCTCCGAAGGAGAAGCCGAGCAACACCACCGGCAGATCGGGCGCCTGTGCACGCAGCCAGCCCAGCGCTGCCTCGGCGTCATCCACCTCGCCGAAACGCATGTCATGCTCGCCGGTACTGGCACCGACGCCACGGTAATTGAAGCGCAGGGTGCTGTAGCCCGCGTCACGGGCCGTGCGCTGCAAGGTCGAGACGACCTTGTTGAGCATGGTGCCACCCTTGACCGGATTGGGGTGGCAGATCAGCGCCAGGCCGCGCGCGGCCGGCTCCTCGTAATAAAGGCCTTCCAGCACACCGCTGGGGCCGTCGATCGAAATGGGGGTTTCTCGCTTGAGCAACTTGGAACTCCGTGACCTTGGGGCCGGTCGACTCGTCTTGAACTCGGATTGCCGTCTCGGCACATGAACTGGAACGGACGGGCAGCCTGCAACACAGGCCTTCGTCGCGGTATACAGAGCAGGAACGAGACGTTAACGTAACAGGCCACCGAAAGACCACTGCCGGCCTGTCAACACAGCCGTTTTATATAAGAGGAAGGACTCGTGGAACAGACTCTCGCGACCTGGTTGCTCCCCATCATCGGCCTGATCGTCGGCATCGCCATCGGCTACCTGCTGGCCCGCTACGCGGCCCCCAGCGGCGCCCAGCGCAAAGTCGACGACCTGCAGGAACGCTTCGATACCTACCAGAGCGAAGTGGTCACGCACTTCAACACCACCGCAAGCCTGCTGCGCAAGCTGACCAATACCCAGCAGGACATCCAGAACCACCTGTCCGAAGGCGCCGACCGCCTGGCCCTCGACGAACAGACCCGCCAGCGCCTGCTGACCGCGCTGCACAGCAGCGAAAGCCATGCACCCCGCGAGCGCCTGAGCGCCACGACCACCGAGCCACCAAAGGACTATGCGCCCAAAAGCGCCGATGCGACCGGCACCCTGCACGAGAACTTCGGCCTGAAAAGCCGTCCGTAAACACCCCAGGAGCGGCTGATGCCGCTCTGCCACCGTTCAGGTGCGCCACGCGCACCTGAACGGCTACAGCCCCTACGATCTAGTCACGCAGACGCATGGACAGATCGATGGCCTGCACATGCTTGGTCAGTGCGCCGATGGAGATATAGTCCACACCGGTTTCGGCCACACGGCGCAGTGTCTCGTCGCTGACCCCGCCGGAAGCCTCCAGCTTCGCCCGCCCCGCCGTCAGCGCGACAGCGGTGCGCATGTCCTCCAGACTCAACTCGTCGAGCATGACGATATCCGCCCCGGCCTTCAGCGCCTGCTCCAGTTCATCCAGGCTTTCCACCTCGACCTCCACCGGCTTGCCCGGCGCGATGCGATGCGCCGCCTCGATTGCCGCTGCGATTCCGCCGCAGGCCGCGATATGGTTTTCCTTGATCAGAAAGGCGTCATACAGCCCGATGCGATGGTTATGGCAACCGCCGCAGGTCACAGCGTATTTCTGCGCCAGGCGCAGGCCCGGGATGGTCTTGCGTGTATCCAGCAACCTGACGCCCGTTCCCTCCACCTGGTCGGCGTAATGCCGGCAACGTGTCGCCACGCCCGACAGCATCTGCAGGAAATTCAGCGCGCTACGCTCCCCTGTCAGCAGGGCACGGGCCGGCCCTTCGAGGTGGAACAGCGCCTTGTCCGCCGCCACCCGCTCACCGTCCGCCACCAGCCAGTGCACGGCAACGCGCCCATCGAGCTGGCGAAAGACCGCATCGACCCAGCGCGTACCGCTGATCACCGCAGGCTCGCGGGTAATCACTGTCGCATGCGCCAGGCGATTGGCCGGAATGAGCTGGGCAGTGATATCGCCCTGGCCAACGTCCTCTGCCAGGGCTCGGCGGACATTCGCCTCGATTTCACTGGAGAGGTCGGCAAGGATAAGGTTCGGCATGGCGGGCTCCACGACAGTTCGCACCGATGATTGGCGCGAGTATACGGCACACGCCTCTCCCGGGCGCCCCGCACGCGGGCAGACCTTGGGAGGGGCAGGCCGGATTCGGCGCATAAAAAAACCCGAAGCATTTTCATGCTTCGGGTTTTATGTAGTGGTGGGTCGTGTAGGGGTCGAACCTACGACCAATTGGTTAAAAGCCAACTGCTCTACCACTGAGCTAACGACCCAAAATGGTCGGGGTAGGGGGATTCGAACTCCCGACATCCTGCTCCCAAAGCAGGCGCGCTACCGGACTGCGCTATACCCCGACAAGGAAGTTGGCTCCGCGACCTGGACTCGAACCAGGGACCCAATGATTAACAGTCATTTGCTCTACCGACTGAGCTATCGCGGAACTTCGGTCTTCCATCTCTTCGTGACGCTTTGCAAAGCGCCCTTCAGAGGCGCGCCATTTTACGTTTCCTCGCTCCCCTGTCAAGCCCAAAAACACGATTTATGACAGGGACTTGCGATTTCCGTGAACAGGCCCACGACAAAAGCCGAAAAGAGCGCCAGCGGCTGGACACTTGGCGAAAAGATCGCCCGCTGTCTTTCGTCCAGCCTCCGACACCTTTATAGCAGCAGGCTGCATCGACTCACTTGAAGGCGATTTCGTCGCCCTCGACCGTGGCGGTGATCGTCTGCCCCGGCGCGAAGTCGCCGGCGAGGATACGCTGCGCCAACGGGTTCTCGATCCAGCGCTGGATGGCACGCTTGAGTGGGCGCGCACCATAGACCGGGTCGTAACCGACGGCGATCAGTTTCTCCAGCGCCTCGTCGCTCAACTCCAGGCCCAGCTCGCGCTCCGCCAGACGCTGGCGCAGGCGCGCCAACTGGATACGCGCGATACCGCCGATCTGTTCCTTGCCCAGCGGATCGAACACCACCACTTCGTCGATACGGTTGATGAACTCCGGACGGAAGTGAGTGCTCACCGCATCCATTACCGCCGCACGCTGGGCATCCGGGTCGCCGACCAGCTCCTGGATCTGTGCCGAGCCGAGGTTGGAGGTCATTACCACCACCGTGTTGCGGAAGTCCACGGTACGCCCGTGACTGTCGGTCAGGCGGCCATCCTCGAGCACTTGCAGCAGGATATTGAAGACATCCGGGTGCGCCTTCTCCACCTCATCCAGCAGCACCACCGAGTAAGGCTTGCGCCGTACCGCCTCAGTCAGGTAACCGCCCTCTTCATAACCGACATATCCGGGCGGCGCACCGATCAGGCGCGCGACCGAGTGCTTCTCCATGAACTCGGACATGTCGATACGGATCATCGCCTCGTCGGTGTCGAAGAGGAACTCCGCCAGCGCCTTGCACAGCTCGGTCTTGCCGACCCCGGTCGGGCCGAGGAACAGGAAGGAACCACTGGGACGATTCGGGTCGGCCAGGCCTGCCCGCGAACGGCGCACCGCATTGGCCACGGCGACCACCGCATCGTGCTGGCCGATGACCCGCTGGTGCAGCTCATCCTCCATGCGCAGCAGCTTGTCGCGCTCGCCTTCGAGCATCTTGGCCACCGGAATGCCGGTCCACTTGGAGACCACTTCGGCGATTTCCTCGTCGGTGACCTTGTTACGCAGCAACTGGTTCTCGGACTTTCCGTGCTGGTC
This sequence comes from Pseudomonas sp. ABC1, assembly GCF_013395055.1. NCBI lineage: Bacteria > Pseudomonadati > Pseudomonadota > Gammaproteobacteria > Pseudomonadales > Pseudomonadaceae > Pseudomonas > Pseudomonas sp. ABC1. The sequence continues at coordinate 2,932,317 of NZ_CP058349.1, read as the reverse complement.
GACCATCTGCAGGCTGCGCTCGAAGTCGGGAATGATGCCGTACTGCAACTCGGCCATGCGCGACAGATCACCCTTGCGCCGTGCCGCTTCCAGCTCGGCCCGTGCCTGCTCGATCTTCTGCTGGATCTGTGCCGAGCCCTGCACTTCGGCTTTCTCGGACTTCCAGATTTCCTCCAGGTCGGCGTATTCCTTCTCCAACTTGGCGATTTCTTCTTCCAGCTTGGCGAAACGCTTACGGGTGGCTTCGTCGTCTTCACGCTTGAGCGCCTCGCGCTCGATTTTCAACTGGATCAGGCGACGGTCGAGGCGATCCAGCTCCTCCGGCTTGGAGTCGATCTCCATGCGGATGCGGCTGGCGGCCTCGTCGATCAGGTCGATGGCCTTGTCCGGCAACTGGCGGTCAGTGATGTAGCGGTGCGACAGCTTGGCGGCGGCGATGATCGCACCGTCGGTGATGGTCACGCCGTGGTGCACCTCGTAGCGCTCCTTGAGGCCACGCAGGATGGCGATGGTGTCCTCCTCGCTCGGCTCGTCCACCTGGACCTTCTGGAAGCGGCGCTCCAGCGCGGCATCCTTCTCGATGTACTGGCGATACTCGTCCAGCGTCGTGGCGCCCACGCAATGCAGTTCGCCGCGCGCCAGGGCCGGCTTGAGCATGTTGCCGGCATCCATCGCGCCTTCAGCCTTGCCGGCGCCGACCATGGTGTGCAGCTCGTCGATGAACAGGATCACCCGCCCTTCCTGCTTGCCCAGTTCGTTCAGCACCGCCTTCAGGCGTTCCTCGAACTCGCCACGGAACTTGGCACCGGCGATCAGCGCGCCCATGTCCAGCGCCAGCAGGCGCTTGTCCTTCAGGCCATCGGGCACTTCACCGTTGACGATACGCTGGGCCAGCCCTTCGACGATGGCGGTCTTGCCCACGCCCGGCTCGCCGATCAACACCGGGTTGTTCTTGGTCCGGCGCTGCAACACCTGGATGGTGCGGCGGATTTCATCGTCACGACCGATCACCGGATCGAGCTTGCCGTCCTCGGCCCGCTTGGTCATGTCGACCGTGTACTTGTCCAGCGCCTGGCGCGACTCTTCGGCATTGGGGTCGTTGACCGCATCGCCACCCCTCAGGTTGGCGACGGCATTCTCCAGCGCCTTCTTGCTCACGCCCTGGCCCAGCAGCAGTTTGCCCAGGCGGGTGTTGGTATCCAGCGCGGCGAGCAGCACCAGTTCGCTGGAGATGTATTGGTCGCCCTTCTGTTGGGCCAGCCGGTCCGCCTGGTTGAGCAGGCGCGCCAGGTCAGGCGACATGCTCATGTCGCCCGTGGGGTTCTGTAGCTTCGGCAGTTGCTCAAGCTCCTTGGTCAGCGCTTGGCGCAAGGAGTTGATCTCGAAACCCACCTGCATCAGCAGCGGCTTGATCGAGCCGCCCTGTTGCTCCAGCAGGGCCTGCATCAGGTGCAATGGCTCGATCGATGCGTGATCGAGGCCGACTGCGATGGACTGGGCGTCCGAAAGGGCAAGCTGCAACTTGCTGGTCAAACGGTCTATGCGCATGGGGTCATCCTCAACGAGTAGAGCGGAGCAGCACTCGATTCAGCATAGCCCCGCGTGATGAAGACTAGATGAGGATGATTGACGCGGATTCAAGCCTCGAGCAGCAAGTTCGAGGCCCGTGTAGCATCGCAGCGCAGCGAATACAGGTATTCCGTTGTGCACCGCAGGGTGCGCCACGCGCACCTGAAACGCGTGATCGCTCGGTGCGCGCGGCGCACCCTACGCTCGTGGCGGCACTAGAGCGCCAGCAGGCCGATCGCCAACGGCAGCAGCACGGCGGTCATCACGCCCATCAGGCTCATGGCCAGGGCCGCGAAAGCACCGCATTCCTCACTTTCTTGCAACGCCTGGGCCGTGCCCACTGCGTGGGCGGTCAGCCCCAGCGCCATGCCCCGCGCCGCAGCACTGCGTACACCGAACAGGCTCAGCAATTGTGGACCGAAGATCGCCCCGAGGATGCCGGTGATCATCACGAACACCGCCGCCAGCGCCACCACGCCGCCAAGCTGTTCGGCCACCAGCATGGCGATGGGCGAAGTCACCGACTTGGGCGCCAGGGTCATCAGGATCATCCGGTCGATGCCGAACAGCCAGGCCAGCAGCATGCCCAGCGCCGTCGCCGCGACACCGGCGATAACCAGCGTCAGCAGGATCGGCGCGAACAGCTCACGGATACGCCGCAGGTTCAGGCACAGCGGCACCGCCAGCGCCACCGTGGCCGGGCCCAGCATCACCGTCAACCACTGGGCGCTGCGGCTGTATTCGGCATAGGTGATGCCACAGGCCAGCAATATGCCGATCACCAGGCTCATGGACAGCAACACCGGCTGCAGGAATACCCAGCGCGTCTTGTCATAGGCGGCCTGGGCCAACTGGAACGCCGCCAGGGTGATACCGACGCCGAACAGCGGGTGATGAATGACGGCCTGGATCGCCGCATGCCATTGCAGAGTCATCATGCTTGCTCCTGACGTCGGGCCTGGCGGCGAATCAGCACTTGCATCAGCCAGCCGGTGAAGACCAGCGACAGCGCCAGGGAAATCACCAGCACACCGACGATAGCCCAGAAATATTCGAGGATTTCACTCGCGTAGGCCATCACGCCCACCGCCGGCGGCACCAGCAGCAACGGCAGGTAGCGCAGCATGCTGCTGGCCGCCAGTTGCAGCGGCTCACTGACGTGCCCGCGCACCAATAGAAAGGAGAACAGCAGCAACAGGCCAATGATCGGTCCCGGCAGAATCGGCAGGAACAGGACATTGAGCAGCGTGCCCAATAATTGGAACAGGACCAGCCAGGTCAGACCTCGCAACAACATGTGCGCCTCCAGCAGCGTCTTCGGTACGTCGCGAGGCATCATACGCCTGCGGCATCGGCTGCGCAGGCGGCACACGACCGAGCGAAAACCGGATCAGGTCTTTTGCAGCGCGCAGCCCCCCCATTTGCCCTGCCCTGACCATTGGGGTAGCTTTGCCGCACAGTCGCCCGGCGCGACCTGTCTTCATCATTCCCCATTTCCCCTTCGTCACGGACATTTCGCTTCCATGGCTCAATACGTCTACACCATGCACCGGCTGAACAAGGTGGTTCCGCCCAAGCGTGAAATTCTCAAGAACATCTCCCTGTCGTTTTTCCCTGGCGCCAAGATCGGTGTGCTGGGCCTGAACGGCGCGGGTAAATCCACCCTGCTGCGCATCATGGCCGGGGTCGACACCGAGTTCGACGGCGAGGCCCGCGCCATGCCCGGACTGAACGTCGGCTACCTGCCACAGGAACCGCAACTGGATCCGGACAAGAGCGTGCGCGAGATAGTCGAGGAAGCCGTCGGCGTGATCAAGGACGCCCAGGCACGCCTGGACCAGGTCTACGCCGCCTATGCCGAGCCGGATGCCGACTTCGACGCCCTGGCCGCCGAACAGGCGAAGCTGGAAGCGATCATCCAGGCCGCCGACGGCCACAACCTGGAGCGCCAGTTGGAAGTCGCCGCCGACGCCCTGCGCCTGCCGCCATGGGATGCGCGTATCGGCCACCTGTCCGGTGGCGAGAAGCGCCGCGTGGCGCTGTGCCGCCTGCTGCTGTCGGCCCCGGACATGCTGCTGCTGGACGAACCGACCAACCACCTGGACGCCGACTCGGTGGCGTGGCTGGAGCGCTTCCTGCACGACTTCCCCGGCACCGTGGTGGCGATCACCCACGACCGTTACTTCCTCGATAACGTCGCCGGCTGGATTCTCGAACTCGACCGTGGCGCGGGCATCCCGTACGAAGGCAACTACTCCGGCTGGCTGGAGGCGAAATCCGACCGTCTGGCCCAGGAGTCGAAGCAGCAGTCGGCCCACGAAAAGGCCATGAAGGAAGAATTGGAGTGGGTGCGCAAAGGCGCCAAGGCCCGCCAGTCGAAATCCAAGGCTCGCCTGCAACGCTTCGAAGAAATGCAATCGCAGGAATTCCAGAAGCGCGCCGAGACCAACGAGATCTACATCCCTGCGGGTCCGCGCCTGGGCGACAAGGTCATCGAGTTCAAGAACGTCACCAAAGGCTATGGCGACCGTGTACTGGTCGAGAACCTGTCCTTCAGCATGCCCAAGGGCGCCATCGTCGGCGTGATCGGCGGCAACGGCGCCGGCAAGTCCACGCTGTTCCGCATGCTGATGGGCAAGGAACAGCCGGACTCGGGCAGCATCGAGATCGGCGAGACCGTGCAACTGGCCTGCGTCGACCAGAGCCGCGAAGACCTGGATGGCAGCAAGTCCGTCTGGGAAGCGGTTTCCGATGGCCTGGACATGATCCGCATCGGCAACTACGAGGTGCCGTCGCGTGGCTATGTCGGTCGCTTCAACTTCAAGGGCGCCGACCAGCAGAAGTTCGTCAAGGACCTCTCCGGCGGTGAGCGCGGGCGCCTGCACCTGGCCCTGACCCTGAAGGAAGGCGCCAACGTGCTGCTGCTCGACGAACCGTCCAACGACCTCGACGTGGAAACCCTGCGTTCGCTGGAAGAAGCCCTGCTGGACTTCCCCGGCGCGGCCATCGTGATCTCCCACGATCGCTGGTTCCTTGACCGCGTGGCGACCCACATCCTCTCCTACGAGGACGATGGCGTGGTGTTCTTCGAAGGCAACTACACCGAGTACGAAGCCGACCGCAAGAAGCGCCTCGGCGACGCTGCCGCCCAGCCGCACCGGGTAAGGCACAAGAAACTGGCGTAATGGCACGCCTGCCCGCAAGGTGCTTGCGGGCAGGCGACCTCACGGACGAGCTCCGCTTTATTGATAGCCAGGGATTTCTCGCACACTGGACGTACTCCATTAATTGGAGACGGGCGCCAAACGTTCCATCACAGGTGCAGATCTCGAGCGAAAAGTCACATCACCCCTGCGACATTTACGCACAGCAATAACGTACGGACATACCCGGATACAGCACCAGCACGGCACGGTGAAAAAGGCGCCAGGATAGCCGGAACGGCAACCTGCAAGGCCCTCCTGCCAGGCTGCAAGCCGCGTGAGCACTGCATTGCGCACCAACATGAAACATACGACGCCACAAATGTGTGCAGGAAAAAATCCTGAAAAGACCCTCTCGGAATCGAGATAAACCGCTTTAAATGCACCATTTTAGTGCTTTTTCTTGCTCCAACTGATTTCACGTCACCAACTGCGCGCACCACATCTGCGCGACAAATCTTCGACATTGCACTTCCACGGTGCAAAACAACTTTGCTAAAGTCGCCGCCCGCTTTTTTTCCATGACTGCCGGTGGCGGTCCGCCGAGGGCTCTTAACATGACTGAAACCCTTCATGCCTTTCTCGCACGACTGAAGCAGCGCGACCCCCACCAGCCGGAATTCCACCAGGCGGTGGAAGAAGTCCTGCGCAGCCTCTGGCCATTCCTCGAAGCCAACCCCAAGTACCTGCGCGACGGCATCCTGGAGCGCATGGTCGAGCCGGAGCGTGTCATCACCTTCCGCGTACCGTGGGTCAACGATCAGGGCCAGGTCCGCGTCAACCGTGGCTTCCGCGTACAGATGAGCAGCGCCATCGGCCCGTACAAGGGCGGCCTGCGCTTCCACCCGTCGGTCAACCTCGGCGTACTCAAGTTCCTCGCCTTCGAACAGGTCTTCAAGAACTCCCTGACCTCCCTGCCCATGGGCGGCGGCAAAGGCGGTTCCGACTTCGATCCGAAGGGCAAGAGCGACAATGAAGTGATGCGTTTCTGCCAGTCCTTCATGACCGAGCTGTATCGCCACGTGGGCGCAGACGTCGACGTACCGGCGGGCGACATTGGTGTTGGCGGCCGCGAGATCGGCTACCTGTTCGGCCAGTACAAGCGCCTGTCCAACCAGTTCACCTCGGTTCTGACCGGCAAGGGCATGCCCTACGGCGGCAGCCTGATCCGCCCGGAAGCCACTGGCTACGGTTGCGTGTACTTCGCCCAGGAAATGCTCAAGAGCACCCAGAGCGGCTTCGACGGTCGCAGTGTGGCTATCTCCGGCTCGGGCAACGTGGCCCAGTACGCCGCGCAGAAAGTCCTCGAGCTGGGCGGCAAGGTCATCTCCCTGTCCGACTCGGCCGGCACCCTGCACATCCCGCAAGGCCTGACCGAAGAGCAGTGGGAATACCTGATGGACCTGAAGAACGTCCGTCGTGGTCGCCTGGAAGAAATGGCCAAGCACTTCGGCCTGCCGTTCCTCGCCGAACAGCGCCCCTGGTCGCTACCTTGCGACATCGCCCTGCCCTGCGCCACCCAGAACGAACTGGACGGCGAAGACGCCCGCACCCTGCTCAAGAATGGCTGCATCTGCGTCGCCGAAGGCGCCAACATGCCGTCGACCCTGGAAGCGGTGGACCTGTTCATCGAAGCCGGCATCCTCTACGCACCGGGCAAGGCCTCCAACGCCGGCGGCGTCGCGGTCAGCGGCCTGGAAATGAGCCAGAACGCCATGCGCCTGCTGTGGACCGCTGGCGAGGTGGACACCAAGCTGCACAACATCATGCAGTCCATCCACCATGCCTGCGAAACCTACGGCGAGCGCAACGGCAAGGTGAACTACGTGGACGGTGCCAACATCGCCGGCTTCGTGAAAGTCGCCGATGCCATGCTGGCGCAAGGCGTGGTCTGACCCTCCGGTAAAGCCTGCCCTCCCCGACGGGGAGGGCTCCTCCGGTGGCTACCAGTAGTTCTCCACGGCCACCTGCCCCGGCCTCCTGGTCAACGCCAGGTTCAAGTCGCGGGTCTTCAATAGCGTGCGCGTATCTTCGATCATCTGCGGGTTGCCGCAGATCATGATGCGCGAATGCTCGGGCGTCAGCTCCAGCCCCGCCGCCCGCTCCAGCTCGCCATTCTCGATCAGCGCAGTGATACGCCCCTGCAAGGCGCCCGGCACCTGTTCGCGAGTGACCACCGGCAAGTACAGCAGCTTGTCCCCCAGCCCCTCCAGGTAATCGCGCTGCGGCAGTTCGGCGATCAACGCCTGATAAGCCAGTTCACGCCCTTCGCGAGCGCTGTAGACCAGCACGATGCGCTCGAAGCGCTGCCACGCCTCGAAGTCCTGCAGGATGGAAATGAATGGTGCCACCCCGGTGCCAGTCGCCAGCAACCAGAGGTCGCGTCCATCGGGAAAGCGGTCGAGGGTGAGGAAGCCGAACGCCTGCTTGTCCACCAGCAGTTCGTCGCCGACCTGCAAACGGCTCAGTTCGCTGGTGAACTCGCCGTCCGGCACCACGATGGAGAAGAAATCCAGGAACTCGTCATGCGGTGCCGACACCATCGAATAGGCCCGCCAGACGATCGAACCGCTCGCCTTGCGCACGCCCAGGCGCGCGAACTGCCCGGCCTTGAAGCGAAACCCCGGGTCGCGGGTGGTGCGCAGCGTGAACAGGCTGGGCGTCAGGGTCTGCACGTCGAGCAAACGCTGGCGGGTGAACTTCTCGTCACTCACGGTCATACTTCTTTCCTTACGAGCCTTGGAACCTGGCGGCGGCGCCGGCCAGGGTTCATTGATACCTCATCCGGGTACAGACAAACACCGCCGGTTATCATGCCTATTCTAAACAGCCATTTTGCCAGTCTCGATCTGGTTCGCCACCCCGAGCAACCCAACGAGCCCTTGCAGGCGTTCGATGCCGCCGACGAGTACCTGCTCGACCACCTGCACCAGCAGGGCCTGGCCTCCGGTTCACGCATCCTGATCCTCAACGACAGCTTCGGCGCCCTCGCCTGCTCACTTGCGGCCCACGCCCGGGTTTGCAGCAGTGGCGACTCGCACCTGGCCCGTCTGGCGCTGGAAAAGAACCTGGCGCGCAACAGCCTGCCCGCCGACGGCCTCCCCTTCATCGAAGCCAGTGAAGTGGCCAAAGGGCCGTTCGACCACGTACTGATCCGCGTACCCAAGACCCTGGCACTGCTGGAGGAACAACTGATCCGCCTGCATGGCCACCTGGCCCCCGGCGCGCAGGTGGTGGCAGGCGCCATGATCAAGCATCTGCCACGGGCCGCTGGCGACCTGCTGGAGCGCTATATCGGCCCGGTCCAGGCGTCGCTGGCGGTGAAGAAGGCGCGCCTGCTGACCGCCACGCCGGAGAGCAAACCCGAACCGCACTCGCCCTACCCGAGCCGCTACCGTATCGAGCAGCCATCGTTGGAACTGCTCAACCATGCCAACCTGTTCTGCCGCGAGGGCCTGGATATCGGTACGCGCGCCCTGCTGCCACACCTGCCCACGGGCCTCGGCGAGCAACGGGTCGCCGACCTCGGCTGCGGCAACGGCATCCTCGGCATCGCCTGCGCCCTGGCCAACCCGCAGGCGCGACTGACCCTGGTCGATGAAAGCTACATGGCCGTGCAGTCGGCACGACAGAACTGGCAAGCCGCACTGGGCGAGCGCCCCGTGGAGATTCGCGCCGACGACGGCCTCGCGCAGCAGCCAGCGGGCTCCCTCGACCGGGTGCTGTGCAACCCGCCCTTCCACCAGCAGCAGGTGGTCGGTGACTTCCTCGCCTGGCGCATGTTCCAGCAGGCACACAAGGCGCTGGCGGCAGGTGGCGAACTCTTGCTGGTGGGCAACCGCCACCTGGGCTATCACCTGAAACTGAAGCGCCTGTTCGGCAACTGCCGGCAGGTCGCCGCCACACCGAAATTCGTCATTCTCGCCGCGCGAAAACAACCATGAACGACTCCACGACACGCCTGCAGCAGGCCCTTGAACGCTACGATGCCTACAACGCCCAGGATCCGAACACCTTCGAGTGGCAGGGCGAGGTCCATCCACGTGAGCTGTTCCTGTCGCGCAAGCGCCACGAATGGGTGCTGACACTGGCCCCGCACGCCGACGAAGCGCTGATCCTCGCAGCCCGCAGCCAGCACATCGGTCGCTGGGAAATGCCCCGGGACAGCTACCCCGAGGGCCGCATCGGCTATCTGCAATGGCGCAAGGACCTGATGCTCCACCACGCCGAGCATTCGGCGCGGATACTGCGCGAACTCGGCTACACGGAGCCGTTGATCGAACGGGTTCGGCAGATCATCCAGAAGAAGGGCATCAAGACCGACGCCGACGTGCAGGTCATCGAAAACGCCCTGTGCCTGGTATTCCTGCAATACCAGTACGAGCCCTTCCACCAGGAGTACCCGGACAAGATCGTCGACATCCTGTGCAAGTCCCTGCGCAAGATGGACGCCAGCGGTCACGCGCAGGCGCTGACGCTCGACTATTCCGAAAAGGGCCTGGAACATATCCAGCAAGCCCTGGCGGCGCTGGCCACGAAGCCGGTATAACCCGCCCGCATCACGATAAAGGCCGGGAACAACCGGCGCCCTTTTGTTTGGTTTTCAGGTTTTCCATGAGTCAGTCACCTTTCGACCCCACGACATACAGCAGCCAGCTCGAAGCCAAGCGCCAGCGCCTGATCGAGCTGTTGACCCCGTTCGATGCACCGCAACCGGAGGTCTTCGAGTCGCCACGCGAGCATTACCGCCTGCGCACCGAGTTCCGCCTGTGGCGCGAGGACGGCCAGCGCCACTACGCCATGTTCGCACCGGGCGACAAGCACACGCCGATCCTGATAGAGCAGTTTCCCGTCGCCAGCCGTCTGATCAACCAGTTGATGCCGCGCCTGAAAAGCGCCTGGCAAGCCAGCGAGACGCTGGGCTTCAAGCTGTTCCAGGTGGAATTCCTCACCACCCTGACCGGCGATGCGGTGATTACCCTGGCCTACCACCGCCCCCTGGACGATGCCTGGCAGGCCGCCGCCCAGGCGCTGGCCGACGAACTGCGCGTCAGCATCGTCGGGCGCTCCCGCGGTCAGCGGCTGGTGATTGGCCGTGACCACGTGCGTGAAACGCTGAATGTGGCGGGCCGCGACTACCACTACCGGCAACCCGAAGGCGCCTTCAGCCAGCCCAATGGCGAGGTCTGCCAGAAGATGCTCGGCTGGGCCTTCGATGCCCTCGGCCAGCGCGACGACGACCTGCTGGAGCTGTATTGCGGCAACGGCAACTTCACCTTGCCGCTGGCCACGCGAGTGCCCAAGGTCCTGGCCACCGAGATCAGCAAATCCTCGGTGAACGCCGCACTGGCCAACCTGGCCGACAACGGCATCGACAACGTGACCCTGGTGCGCCTGTCCGCCGAGGAGCTGACCCAGGCACTCAACGAGGTGCGACCCTTCCGCCGCCTGGCCGGCATCGACCTGAAAAGCTTCGACTTCGGCACCGTCTTCGTCGACCCGCCCCGTGCCGGCATGGACCCGGACACCTGCGAACTGACCCGCCGCTTCCCGCGCATCCTGTACATCTCCTGCAACCCGGAGACACTGGCGCAGAACCTCGCCCAACTGCACGACACCCACCGCATCAGCCGCTGCGCGCTGTTCGACCAGTTCCCCTACACCCATCACATGGAAGCGGGAGTGCTGCTGGAACGGCGCTAAACCGCAAGGCCCGCCGCCTGGCACGGACCAGCGACTACCACCCACCTCCGTCGCTACCACTTCCTCCCCCTCTCCCGCCCGCGGGAGAGGGCCGGGGAGAGGGGAAAGAGGCTTCATCCGATTGACCTGCCACTTTTGGCCTGTAGCCTGTAGCCTGTGCAGCCAAAGACAGTCCCTGGAGATCCATGCCCATGCGCCGCCTGATCCTTATCCCGCTTCTGTTCGCCGGCCTGGCCCAGGCCGCCGACACCCTGAGCATCGATGTCTACCGCGACCCCAACTGCGGTTGCTGCAAGGCCTGGATCAGCCACTTGCAGGACAACGGCTTCGACGTCCATGACCATGTCGAAAGCGACATGGCATCGATCAAGAACAAATACGGCGTCCCGCATCGCCTCGGCTCATGCCATACCGGCGTGATCGACGGCAAGTTCGTCGAAGGCCACGTACCGGCCGCCGACATCCTCAAACTACGCCAGCAACCCGACCTGATCGGCGCGGCAGTGCCCGGTATGCCGCTTGGCTCGCCCGGTATGGAAATGGGCGACCGTCGCGATGCCTACCAGGTCATTGGGCTCGACCAGCAGGGACGTGAGCAGGTTCTCAACAGCTACCCCGCCAACTGATACGGAACGGATAGACAACCATGCGCTGGAAGCGGGCTCGACGCAGTGACAACGTGGTGGATGCCAGGAGCAGCGGCGGCTCGCGCGGCCTGGGTGGCGGGCGCCTGGGACTGGGCGGCATCGCCCTGGTCGTCGTACTGGGCCTGCTGATGGGCCAGGACCCGTTGCAGATCCTCGGGCAACTGGCCGGCCAGATGGACACGAGCGGCACCACCACGCAGCAGCAGGGCGCTCCCGCCAGCAGCGAAGACCCGCAGGTGGATTTCGTCCGCGCCATCCTCGGTGATACCGAAGACACCTGGCGCGCCATCTTCCAGCGCTCCGGCGAGCAATACCGCGATCCGCAACTGGTGCTGTTCCGCAATGGCGTCAACTCCGCCTGTGGTTTCGCCAGCTCCGCCGTCGGCCCCTTCTACTGCCCCGGCGACCGCAAGGTCTACCTGGACCTGCAATTCTTCGAGGAAATGGCCAAGCGCTTCTCTGCCACCGGGGATTTCGCCCAGGCGTACGTGATCGCCCATGAAGTGGGCCACCATGTGCAGACCCTGCTGGGCGTCTCGCAACAGGTGAACCAGGCCCGCCAGCGTGGCGCGAAGATGGAGGGCGCCAATGGCCTGCTGGTGCGCCAGGAGTTGCAGGCCGACTGCTTCGCCGGGGTCTGGTCGCACCATGCCCAGGCACGCCACGACTGGCTGGACGAAGGCGACCTGGAGAAAGCCCTGAACGCCGCCAGCGCCATCGGCGACGACCGCCTGCAACAGCAGAGCCAGGGCCGGGTGGTTCCGGACGCCTTCACCCACGGCACCTCGGCGCAGCGCGTCCGCTGGTTCCGCGCAGGCTCCGAACATGGCGACCCGCTGCGCTGCAACACCTTCGACGCCAGAACACTCTGAACACGCAAGCCACGCGGGGGGCGCCGCGCGCACCTGAACGATGGGCTCGCGTACCTCGGTGCGCATGGCGCACCCTACCGCGTACAGCGGGCAACTAGCCCAGCAATGCCTGGAGTGCCGTGCAATCGACGGCATGGTGATCGGTCAGCTCGGGCCAGGGATTGTCGGGCGAGTTGACCAATACGCTGCGTGCGCCCGCCGATCGGGCACATGCCAGGTCGAAGCGATAATCGCCCACCATCACCAGCGTCTGCGGCCTTACGCCCCAGTTCTCGGCCAGGTTCAACAACCCCTCGGGATCGGGTTTCGGGGCCGCCTCGTCGCGCCCGAGAATATCCGCGGCATCGAAGAATTCATCCATACCCAGCGTGCGCAGGGTCAGCAACGCCAGGTCATGGGCATTGCGCGTCAGGATGCCCAACCGGCAACCACGCCGCTGCAAGGCGCTCAGCAGCTCATGGGCGCCCGGTGCAGGACGGGCAGCACGGGCCAGCTCATGCTCATGTTCGTGCAACCAGGCACGCTTGCGCGCTGCCTCGTCCAGCGGCAGCGCGGCCAGGTGCTGGAGAATGTCGTCCTCCGCAGGGATAGCCAGGGCTTGGCGGATCGCGGCGAAATCGTGCACGGCGACCGTCAGGGTGCCATCCATGTCGAAGACCCAGTGGCGCGCCTGACTCAGGCTCACTTCCAGTCCTCGCGCACACGCATCAGCCCTTCCTGGGCCACCGAGGCCACCAGTTCCCCGGCACGGTTGAAGATACTGCCGCGCACGAAGCCCCGCGCATTGCCCGACCAGGGGCTGTCGACGGCGTACAGCAGCCAGTCGTCCATACGTACGTCGCGGTGGAACCAGATGGCATGGTCCAGGCTGGCCAACTGGATGAAGCGGCTCCACGAGCTGACGCCATGGGGCTGCAGCGCAGTGCCGATAAAGCTGAAGTCGGAGGCATAGGCCAGCAGGTATTTGTGCAGCGCCGGGTTGTCCGGCAACTGGCCGTCGGCGCGGAACCACAGGTAGCGCACCGGCTCGATCGGTTTCGGGTTGCACGGGTCCTGGCGGGTGACCGGGCGGATCTCGATCGGCTTCGGGCGCTTGAGTTTTTCCGCCACGCGCTCCGGCACACCGGCGCTCAACTGGCGCAGCAGGTCCCATTCACTGGGCAGGTCATCCGGCCCGACCACATCAGGCATCTGCAACTGGTGGTGGTAGCCGGCCTCTTCGGCCTGAAAGGAAGCGCTGCAGGTGAAGATCGCACTGCCGCGCTGTATCGCCGAGACCCGGCGAGTCGAGAAGCTGCCACCATCACGCACCCGGTCGACCATGTAGAGGACTGGCTCGTTTGAGTCGCCGGGGCGCAGGAAATAGCCATGCAGAGAGTGCACATGCCGCTTCGCCGAGACCGTCTGGCTGGCCGCTGACAGCGCTTGCCCCAGCACCTGCCCACCGAACAACTGGCGGAATCCCAGGTCCTGGCTGGCGCCACGGAACAGGTTTTCCTCGATCTTCTCCAGCGACAGCAGGTTCACCAGCGTATCGAGTGTATCGGTCATCTTGTTTTCCTCAGGGCACGGGCACCCGGCCATGTTACGGATAAAGCGGAAATATCGACAACCGCTCGCAGCCGTTACAATCAGCGCCCCTCGACCCAGGCTGCGCCCATGAACCTCGTCCAGACCGCCCGCAATGTCGCCATCATCGGCGCTGGCCCCGCCGGCCTAATGGCCGCCGAAACCCTGGCCCTGCGCGGCATTTCCGTCGACCTGTACGACGCCATGCCATCGCCCGGACGCAAGTTCCTGCTGGCGGGCGTGGGCGGCATGAACATCACCCATTCAGAAGCGTTCGAACCTTTCCTCGCCCGTTACCGCGAGCGGGCAACCGAGCTGCGACCCATACTCGATGCCTTCCCGCCAGGGCAGTTGTGCGAGTGGATTCATGGGCTGGGTATCGACACCTTCGTCGGCAGCTCCGGGCGTGTCTTTCCCACCGACATGAAGGCCGCCCCACTGCTGCGCGCCTGGCTCAAGCGCCTGCGCGAAGCAGGCGTACGACTGCACACACGCCACCGCTGGACTGGCTGGGCAGCGGACGGCAGCCTGCGTTTCGACAGCCCGGACGGCCCGCTGTCGGCCACCCCCTCGGCCACCCTGCTGGCACTGGGTGGTGGCAGTTGGCCCAGGCTTGGCTCCGATGCCGGCTGGATGCCCCTCCTCGCCGCACGGGGTATTGGACTGGCGGCACTGCAACCTGCCAATTGCGGTTTTGAGGTAGCGGGCTGGAGCAGCTTGCTGAAGGAACGCTTCGCCGGCGCGCCGCTCAAGAACGTCATGCTGACCGTGACAGGCCAGCCGCCGCGCAAGGGGGAGTTCATCCTGACCGAGCATGGCCTGGAAGGCAGCCTGGTCTACGCGCTGTCGGCAGAGATTCGCAATGAAATCACGCGCAATGGCCACAGCCGTATCCTGCTCGACCTGCTGCCGGAGCGCACCCAGGAAAACCTTGCAAAAGCCCTGGGCAAGCCGCGCGGCAGCCAGTCGATGGGCAAGCACATCCGGCGCCAGACCGGACTCGAAGGCGTGAAGAGCGCCTTGCTGCATGAATGCCTGGACGCTGCCGTGTTCAACGATCCCCTGGCATTGGCGGCGGGCATCAAGGCCTTACCGATCGACCTGCTGCGCCCCCGTCCGCTGGAAGAAGCCATCAGCAGCGCTGGCGGCGTACCCTTCGAAGAACTGGACAGCAGCCTGATGCTGCGCAGATTGCCGGGGGTGTTCTGCGCGGGCGAAATGCTCGACTGGGAAGCGCCCACTGGCGGCTACCTGCTGACGGCCTGCTTCGCCAGCGGACGGGCAGCAGCGCAGGGCCTGCTGCGCTGGCTGGAGGCCTGACAGCCCCTACGGCCGGTTGGTCTTTTTACCGCTCAGGCTGGGCACTTTGCGTACCGCACGGACATTGGGTTTCTCGCTCTCCTCGAACCAGTTACCCAAGTGAACCTTGCCCTTGCCTGCCGCGACCTTGGGCTTTTTCGGCTTTTTCGGTTTCTTCAGCACCACGCCGCCAGGGCCGGTCTGCGGCACCCGATGTTCGGGACTGAAACCCTCCTCTTCATGGCGGGGCAGCACCTGCTGGATCAGTGTCTCGATGGCGGACAGTTGGTCGACCTCGTCGGCACACACCAGCGAGACCGCCTCGCCCGTTTCGCCCGCACGCCCCGTACGACCGATGCGATGCACATAGTCCTCGGCAACGATCGGCAGGTCGAAGTTGACCACCTGCTCCAGCGCCTGGATATCCAGGCCTCGGGCCGCTACGTCCGTGGCGACCAGCACCCGCACCTCACCTGCCTTGAAGCGCTCCAGCGCTCGCAGGCGCGCAGGCTGCGGGCGGTCGCCGTGGATGGCGTCGCTGGCAATGCCCACCTGCTGCAGGGTATCCGCCAGTTGCTCGACGCCCTTGCGGGTCTTGGCGAAGACCAGCACCTGGGACCAGCCCCGCTGCTCCAGCAAGTGCAGGAACAGCTCGGTCTTGTGCTTCTTGTCCACCGGCACCAGCCATTGCCGGACCGTCTTCGCGGCGGTGTTGCGCATACCCGTCTCGACCGACAGCGGGTCGCGCAGCAGCTCGCCCGCCAGTGTGCGGATGGCATCGGAGAAGGTCGCGGAAAACAGCAGCGTCTGGCGCTTGCGCGGCAGGGCACAGAACAGCTCGTCCAGTTCCTGGGCAAACCCCAGGTCGAGCATGCGGTCGGCTTCGTCCAGCACCAGCACCTGCAACTGGGAGAAGCGGATCGCGTTCTGCCGGTACAGATCGAGCAACCGCCCCGGCGTGGCCACCAGCACATCCACGCCCTTGCGCAACGCCATCATCTGCGGGTTGATACTGACCCCGCCATAGACGGCATAGGTGCTCAACGGCAACCCACTGGCATAGGCACGAACGCTTTCATGCACCTGTTCGGCAAGCTCGCGGGTCGGCACCAGTACCAGCGCGCGCAGGGCATTGCTCGCCACCGGAGCACCTTGCTGCAACAGCCGTTGCAACAATGGCAAGGCAAAGGCGGCCGTCTTGCCCGTTCCGGTCTGGGCCGCGGCCAGCACATCGCGCCCCTTGAGCACGGCGGGAATGGCCTTGAGCTGGACAGGCGTGGGCGTACGGTAATCGAGGTGTTCCAGCGTCCGCAGCAGCGGATCGATCAGGCCGAGGGAAGCGAAGGTCATGAGCTGAACCGGAGGTTGAAAACGGCGGCCAGTCTACCGGATACACCGGGCTTCGGCGGCGTTTCATCACAGCCGTATTGCCGCTGAGCGGCCCCGTACGACCTCACCTGCGGCCGGCCATGCGATGAGCGACAAGGGCAACGGGCCATAAAAAACTTGGCGAATGAACCCATCTGCTGCCAAACTGTCCCACCAATGCGTCGCACGCCAGACCTTCTGACATGCGCCGCGCTTGCGCCAGGCTTACGTTCGGATGTCGATACCACTCACATTCGACAGGACCGAACGGGATCGCACGCCAGTCGCGATTCGAGCCAGGCATGATTATCCCGGGGCCCAGCCCCTTACATGACAGGATCACTCATGTCCTTTGCTTCCCTCGGTCTCTCCGAGGCTTTGGCCAGTGCCGTCGAGGCTGCTGGCTATACCCAGCCGACTCCAGTGCAACAGCGGGCCATTCCCGCCGTGTTGCAAGGTCGCGACCTGATGGTCGCCGCTCAGACAGGTACCGGCAAGACAGGCGGTTTCGCCCTGCCAGTGCTCGAGCTGCTTTTCCCCAACGGGAAACCCGACCGCGAACAACGCCACACCCCACGCCAACCGCGCGTGCTGGTGCTGACGCCGACGCGCGAACTGGCTGCCCAGGTGCACGACAGCTTCAAGCTCTACGCCCGCGACCTGCCGCTGAAAAGCGCCTGCATCTTCGGCGGGGTCGGCATGAACCCGCAGGTCCAGGCCATCGCCAAGGGCCTGGACGTACTGGTCGCCTGCCCCGGTCGCCTGCTCGACCTGGCCAACCAGAAAGCCATTGACCTGTCCCAGGTGGAAATCCTGGTACTGGATGAAGCCGACCGCATGCTCGACATGGGCTTCATCCACGACGTCAAGAAAGTCCTCGCCAAGCTGCCGAGCAAGCGCCAGAACCTGCTGTTCTCTGCCACCTTCTCGAAGGACATCACCGACCTCGCCGGCAAGCTGCTGCACGAGCCGGAGCGCATCGAGGTCACGCCGCCGAACACCACGGTCGAGCGTATCGAACAACGCGTATTCCGCCTGCCGGCCAGTCACAAGCGTGCCTTGCTGGCTCACCTGATCACCCAGGGTGCCTGGGAACAGGTGCTGGTGTTCACCCGCACCAAGCACGGCGCCAACCGCCTTGCCGAGTACCTGGACAAGCACGGCCTGCCCGCCGTGGCCATCCACGGCAACAAGAGCCAGAACGCCCGCACCAAGGCACTGGCCGACTTCAAGGCGAATGCCGTGCGCATCCTGGTCGCCACCGATATCGCCGCCCGCGGCCTGGATATCGACCAGTTGCCCCATGTGGTCAACTTCGAACTGCCCAACGTGGAAGAAGACTACGTGCACCGCATCGGTCGTACCGGCCGTGCCGGACGTAGCGGTGAAGCCATTTCCCTGGTCGCTCCGGACGAAGAGAAGCTGCTCAAGGGCATCGAACGGATGACCAAGCAGCGCATTCCCGATGGTGACCTCATGGGTTTCGATGCTTCCAGCGTCGAAGCAGAGAAGCCGGAAGTGCGGGAACCGCGTCCGCCACGCCCACCGCGCGGCGAACAGAAGCCACGCGGCGAGCGCAGCAAGAAACCAGCGGCCGAAGGCAGCGGCGAGCAGAAAGAACGCCAGGGGCGCAATCCGCGCAACCGCAACAAGCCCAAAGCCGCCACCAACGCCCAGGGCCAGCCCGCCACCACCCGGCCACCTCGGATTCCGGCGGACCGTGACCCCGAGGTTTTCCTCGACGATGACGTGGACAACTTCGGCAACAGTGTCGATTACGTCAGCCCGTACCAGAACAAGGCCCAGGGCCGTGGCCGCCGCCCCGGTGCCCAGGCCCAGCCACGCGGACAACAATCCGCACCGGCGGCAAACGCCCGTGGCGCGAACCCGGGCAAGGGTAAACGCACGGGGCAGCCACAACAGCGCGCCGGACAGCCTCGACGCAACGGCGAAAATCGCCGCCCGGAACGTGATCTCGCGGAGCCGGCGGTCAAGCCACGCGAGAAGCAACCGGTGATCATCCACAAGGAATCAAAAGTGGATCGGCTGCCCAGCCTCGAGCAGCTCGAACAATTGCCAAGCCGCCCACGCGGTGAAAAACCTGCCTTGCTGACCCGCAACCGCGAGTCGTAAGCAGCAGTCGCCACTGCCGCAGGCTGTCCTGCGGCAGTGGCACTTGGAACATTCCCCCTTTTTGAGCATTCATGTCCGAAAACGGCCAGTCCGCCCATGCGCAGCAGGCTAGACTCGGCGACATGAACAGCCTCCTCCTCGATCACCGACAATGCGAACAAGCCCGCCTGGCGCGTGACCCACGCTTCGATGGCGTGTTCTACACGGCTGTCCTCAGCACCGGGATCTATTGCCGTCCGGTCTGCCCCGCGCGCCCGCCGAAGCCCGAGAATGTCCAGTACTACCCAAGCGCCGCAGCAGCGGCGGCAGCCGGCTTTCGCCCCTGCCTGCGCTGCCGTCCGGAACTCGCGCCGCAGGCACAGCAGGCGTTGTTCGAGCACAACCTGCAACGGGGCCTGGCGCTAATCAACGATGGCTTCCTGCAGGAGCAGTCGATCACCGACCTGGCCCACCGCCTTGGCCTCAGCAGCCGGCAATTGCAGCGCCTGTTCGTCGAGCGGCTGGGGGCCACGCCCAGCCAGGTCCATGCCACCCAGCGCCTGCTCATGGCCAAGCAGCTATTGAGCGAAACCAGCCTGTCGATCACCGATGTGGCGATGGCCGCCGGGTTCAACAGCCTGCGCCGCTTCAATGCCGCCTTTCTGGCAGGCTGCGCAATGCCGCCGAGCGCCTTGCGACGACAGCAGGAGCGAACCACCGGAAACGGCTTGACGCTTCGCCTGGGTTACCGCCCGCCACTGGATTTCCCTGCGATGCTGGCATTCCTGCGACGGCGTGCCATTCCTGGCGTTGAACGCATCGGCGAGGACAGCTACGAACGGGTTACCGGCTCTCCGGAACAACCTGGACACCTGCGGGTGAGCGCCGATCCACAGCGCCCGGAATTGCGCCTGCACCTGGAAAACGTGCCCGCACTCATGATTCCCGACCTGGTGCGCCGCGTGCGACGCATCTTCGACCTCGACGCCGACCTGCGCCTGGTACACGCCAGCCTGGCCAGCGAACCGCTGCTGGCCAAGGGCATCGCTCGTCGTCCGGGCCTGCGCGTACCCGGTGGCTGGGACGGTTTCGAAGTCGCCGTGCGGGCGGTGCTCGGGCAACAGGTCAGTGTCGCGGCGGCCACCACCCTGGCGCGCCGTCTCGTCGAACGCTTCGGCATCGTCCTGCCCGGCATGCCGGAAGGACTGGACCGGCATTTCCCAAGCCCGGCAGACCTGGTCGAAGCCGAACTGGAACAGATCGGCCTGCCACGCACCCGGGCCTCGACCCTGCGTAACCTGGCGCGCGCCTGCCTCGAAGGGCGCCTGGACTTTTCCGCGGGGCAGAGTCTGGAGACGTTCGTCCAGCGCTGCATCGCCCTGCCCGGCATCGGCCCCTGGACCGCGCACTACATGGCCCTGCGCGCCCTCGGCCAACCCGATGCCTACCCGGCCGGGGACCTTATCCTGCGCCAGATGCTCGGTGAAGACTGCACGCTCAGCGAGCGGCAAAGCGAAGCCCGCTCGCAGGCCTGGCGCCCATGGCGTGCCTACGCCGTGCTGCACCTCTGGCACCTGGCCAACGACATGACGGAGGAACCTGCCACATGACCCTGTACTACGATCGTTTCGACAGCCCGATCGGCCCGCTGACCATCGCCGCCGACGAGCATGGCCTGCGCCATGTGCTGTTCCCCGAGAACCGCTACGACGCTCCGGGCCGCGAACACTGGGTGCTCCGGCCCGAGTATCTGGAGCAGCCGCGCCGCCAGTTGCTCGAGTACCTGCAAGGTACGCGGCGGCTGTTCGACCTTGTCCTGTCGCCCATTGGCACGGACTTCCAGCGGCAGGTCTGGCTGGCCCTGGCGGACATTCCCTATGGCCAGACCTGGAGCTACGCCCGCCTGGCCAGCCATGTTGGCAGGCCAGGCGCCAACCGCGCCGTCGGCGCTGCCAATGGTCGCAACCCCCTGCCGATCGTATTGCCCTGTCACCGGGTCATCGGCAGCAATGGCACGTTGACCGGTTTCGGCGGCGGACTGCCTACCAAGGCCGCACTGCTGAGGCTGGAAGGTATCGGCAGCGATCTTTTTACCTGACCGGCAGGAACCCCAGAAACGCGAACGCCGCCCGAAGGCGGCGCTCTTGTTACGACGGTGACGCTCAGCCTTCGGGGGTGTTGGCAAGCTCCTGCCAACCGCCACCCATGGCTTTGAACAGATTCACCTCACTGACCAGCTGTGCCAACCGGTCGCTGATCAACTGCTGCTGAACGCTGAACAGTTGCCGCTGGGCATCCAGCAGGGTCAGGTAGCTGTCCACGCCGGTACGGTAGCGGCGCTCGGCCAGGTCGTAGTAGTCCTCGCTGGTCTGCAACAGGTTACGTTGCGCCTGCACCTGGCGATTGTAGGTTTCCTGGGCGGCGAGGCCATCGGCCACTTCGCTGAAGGCCACCTGGATGGCCTTCTCGTACTGGGCGACCTGGACGTTCTTGCGAATCTCCGCGTAGTCGAGGTTGGCGCGCAGCTGCCCGGCATTGAAGATCGGCAGGCTGATGCTGGGCGCGAACGTCCAGTAGCCGGAGCCGGCGTCGAACAGGCCCGACAGCTCGCTGCTGGCCGTACCGGCGGCACCGGTCAGGCTGACACGCGGGAAGAACGCCGCACGCGCCGCACCGATGCTGGCATTGACCGCCCGCAACTGAAACTCGGCCTGCTGGATGTCAGGGCGGTTGAGCAACAGGTCGGACGGCAGCGACGCCGGCAGTTCGGCCAGTTGACTGCGATCCAGCCCGGCGCCCGCATTCAGCTCGCCAGGGGTACCCTGGCCGAGCAACAGGACCAACGCATTGCGATCCTGGGCCACCAGCCGCGTGTACTGCTCGATGGTGACCCGTGCGCTTTCCACGGCACTGCGCGCCTGGCGCAATTCCAACGCGGAGGCGACGCCAACGTCGAAGCTGCTCTGGGTCAGGGACAGGCTTTCCTCGTAGGTACGCAGGGTGTCACGGGTCACCCGCAACAGCTCCTGGTCGGCCTGCAGGGTGAACCAGGCATTGGCGACGCTCGCCACCAGGCTGATCTGCGTGCTGCGCTGCGCAGCCTCGGTCGCCAGGTACTCCTGCAACGCCTGGTCGCGCAGGCTGCGCAGGCGGCCGAACAGGTCGACCTCCCAGGACACGCCCAGCGTCGCGGTGTATTGCGAACCGATGGCCGAGTCGCCAGTCGAGCTCAGGTCGGCCGGAGTGCGGGTGCGGTTACCCGCCGCGTCAGCGCTGACGGAAGGAAATACACCCGCCCGCTGGACCCGGTACAGCGCCTGGTACGCCTCGACGTTCAGCGCGGCCACGCGCAAGTCGCGGTTGTTCTCCAGCGCGACGTCGATCAGTTTCTGCAATACCGGCTCGCGGAAGAATTCACGCCAGCCCAGGTTGGCACTGGCCGCCTGGGTAGCACGCGGCTCGCCGTAGGCCTCGCCTTGCGGCCAGGCCTTGTCCACCGGCGCCTCCGGGCGCTGGTAGTCCGGAATCAACGAACAACCACCCAGGGCAGCCGACAGGGCCAGGGCAAGTACGGATTTATTCACTGCGATGTCTCCTTATCATCTTCGGCTGCGGCCTTCTTGCGGCCCGCCAGCGAAGACACCATTACAAAGAACAATGGCACCCAGAAAATCACCAGCACGGTGGCCGTCACCATCCCGCCGATCACGCCGGTACCGATGGCGTGCGAGCTGCCCGCCCCCGCACCGCTGGCCAATGCCAGCGGCACGACACCCAGGGTGAACGCCAGCGATGTCATGACGATGGGGCGCAGGCGCATGCGGCACGCCTCGACGGCAGCCTCGAACAGGCCCATGCCGTCACGATACAGGTCCTTGGCGAACTCCACGATGAGAATCGCGTTCTTGGCGGTCAGGCCGATGGTGGTCAACAGCCCCACCTGGAAGAACACGTCGTTGGACAGCCCACGCCCCATGGTCGCCATCAGGGCGCCGACGACACCCAGCGGCACCACCAGCATGACGGCAAAGGGAATCGACCAGCTCTCATAGAGTGCCGCGAGGCACAAGAACACCACCAGCAGGGACAGGGCATACAAGGCCGGAGCCTGGGCACCCGACAGACGCTCTTCATAGGAGAGGCCGGTCCACGAGTAACCGATGCCTTCCGGCAGCTCGGCCATGATTTCCTCGACGGCAGCCATGGCATCGCCAGTACTGTATCCAGGCGCTGCTTCACCCAGGATTTCGAAAGCCGAGACACCGTTGTAGCGCGTCAGCTTGGGCGAACCATAAACCCACTCGCCCGTGGTGAAGGCACTGAACGGCACCATATCGCCCTGGTCGTTGCGCACGAACCATTTGTCCAGGTCCTCAGGGTTCATACGGGCATTGGCTTCGCCCTGCATGTAGACCTTCTTCACCCGGCCACGGTCGATGAAGTCGTTGATGTAACTGGAACCCCAGGCAATCGACAGGGTGCTGTTCACATCGCTGAGGGAAACACCCAGTACACGCACCTTCTCGTCGTCGATGACCAACTGGTACTGCGGCTCGTCGTTCAGGCCGTTGGGACGCACCGAGGCCAGGCGTGCGTCCTTGGCAGCCATGCCGAGGAACTTGTTGCGCGCCGCCATCAGTTCGTCATGCCCGACCCCGGCCATGTCCTGGATGAAGAAGTTGAAACCGGTGGCGTTACCCAGCTCCATCACCGCAGGCGGCGCGAAGGCGAACACCATGGCATCGCGGAAGTTGGCGAAGTGCGCCTGGGCGCGTCCCGCCAGGGCGAACACGCTGTCTTCCGAGCCCTTGCGCTCATCCCAGGGTTTCAGGCCGATAAAGGCCATCGCCGAGTTCTGCCCACGCCCGGCGAAGTTGAAGCCGGTCACGGTGAACACCGAGTTGACCACTTCGCTTTCCTCTTTCAGGAGGTACTCGCGCATGGCATCCACGGTCTGCTGGGTACGTTCGGCAGTGGAGCCCGCTGGAGTCTGCACCTGGGCGAACAGTACGCCCTGGTCCTCGTCGGGCAGGAAGGCGCTGGGAATGCGGTTGAACAGCACCACCATCCCCGCGACGATCAGCAGGTAGACCAGCAGGAACGGCAGCTTGCGCCGCAGGACCCTCTTCACCCCGCCTTCATAGTGATTGACGCCGCGCTCGAAGGTGCGGTTGAACCAGCCGAAGAAGCCACGTTTCTCTTCGTGATGCCCCTTGGGAATCGGCTTGAGCAGTGTAGCGCAGAGTGCCGGCGTGAAGATCAGTGCCACCAGTACCGACAGCGCCATGGCCGAGGCGATGGTGATCGAGAACTGCCGGTAGATCACCCCGGTGGAGCCGCCGAAGAACGCCATCGGCAGGAACACCGCCGACAGCACCAGGCCGATCCCCACCAGGGCACCCTGGATCTGCCCCATGGATTTGCGCGTGGCCTCCAGCGGTGACAAGCCCTCCTCGGCCATCACCCGCTCGACGTTCTCCACCACCACGATGGCATCGTCCACCAACAGGCCGATGGCCAGCACCATGGCGAACATGGTCAGGGTGTTGACGCTGAAACCGAACAGCGCCAGTACACCGA
This sequence comes from Pseudomonas sp. ABC1, assembly GCF_013395055.1. NCBI lineage: Bacteria > Pseudomonadati > Pseudomonadota > Gammaproteobacteria > Pseudomonadales > Pseudomonadaceae > Pseudomonas > Pseudomonas sp. ABC1. The sequence goes on along the minus strand of NZ_CP058349.1, from coordinate 2,908,395 downwards.
AGGTGCCCAGCAGTACCACAGGCACTGCCAGGGTCGGGATCAGGGTGGCACGGAAGTTCTGCAGGAACAGGTACATCACCAGGAACACCAGCCCGATGGCTTCGAACAGGGTGTGCACGACGTTGGTGATGGACACCGACACCACTGGCGAGGTGTCGTAGGGGTAGACCACCTTCATTCCGCTCGGGAAGAAAGGCTCCAGCTCGGAAATGGTCGCGCGGATCGCCTTGGCGGTATCCAGGGCATTGGCCCCGGTTGCCAGCTTGACCGCCATACCCGAGGCCGGCATGCCGTTGTAGAGGGCGTCGATGGACATGTTCTGCGAGTCCAGATCGACCCTGGCAACGTCCTTGAGGCGCACCTGGGAGCCGTCGTTGTTGACCTTCAGCAGGATCTCGCGGAACTGCTCCGGCGTCTGCAGACGGGTCTTGCCGATGATGGTCGCGCTCAACTGCTGCCCCGGCACCGCTGGCAATCCGCCGAACTGACCGGCGGACACCTGGACGTTCTGCGCCTGGATCGCGGCACTGATGTCGACCGGTGTCAGGTTGTAGTTGTTCAGCTTGGCCGGATCGAGCCAGATGCGCATGGCATAGGGCGAACCGAATACCTGGAAGTCACCGACCCCGGAGGTACGCGAGATCGGGTCCTGGATATTGGACACGATGTAGTCCGACAGGTCGGCGCGGGACATCGTGCCATCGGTGGAAACCACACCGATCACCAGCAGGAAGTTGCGCGCCGCCTTGGTCACGCGAATCCCCTGCTGCTGCACTTCTTGCGGCAGCAGCGGCGTTGCCAGCTGCAGTTTGTTCTGCACCTGCACCTGGGCGATGTCCGGGTCCGTGCCTTGTTCGAAGGTCACGGTGATAGTCATGCTGCCGTCCGAGTTGCTCTCCGACGACATATAGCGCAAGCCGTCGATGCCGTTGAGCTGCTGCTCGATGACCTGCACCACGGTGTCCTGCACGGTCTGCGCCGAGGCGCCCGGATAGGCGACCGAAATGGCCACTGCCGGCGGGGCGATGCTCGGGTACTGGTTGACCGGAAGCCCGAGGATGGACAGGCCACCCGCGAGCATGATCACCAGGGCGATTACCCAGGCGAAGATCGGCCGATCGATGAAGAATCTGGACATTGTCTATTACCCTTGCTCGGCCTTATTGGGCTTGAGGCTTGTCGGTATCGACATTGGAAGCCGGAACAGCCTTGACTTCGACGCCGGGCTGGATGAATTGCAGTCCCTCGGTGATCAGGCGATCACCCGCGTTCAGCCCCTCGCTGACCAGCCAGCGGTTACCGACCGCACGTTCAGTCTTGAGCTGGCGCAGCTCCGCCTTGCCATTGGCATCCACGACCATGGCCGTGGCTTCGCCGCGCGGCGTGCGGGTAATGCCTTGCTGCGGCGCCAGGATCGCCTCACGCCGGACCCCGGCGATCAGTTGCGCATGCACGAACATGCCGGGCAGCAGGTTCTTGTCGGGGTTGGGGAACACGGCACGCAGCGTCACCGATCCGGTGGTGGAATCCACCGAGACTTCGGAGAACTCCAGGGTGCCTTCGTGCTCGTAGAGCGAGCCGTCTTCGAGTGTCAGCGAAACCCGCGCGGCATTCTCACCCGCGCGCTCCAAGCGGCCCTGCTCGAGGTCGCGGCGCAGCGTCAGCAACTCGCGGGAAGGCTGGGTGACGTCCACATAGATCGGGTCGAGTTGCTGGATGGTCGCCAGCGCCTGGGTCTGGCCATTACTCACCAGGGCGCCCTCGGTCACGGCGGAGCGGCCGATACGGCCAGCGATCGGCGCCAGCACCTTGGTGTAGCGGACATTGATGCGCGCCTGCTCGAGGTTCGCCTCGGCTTGCAGATTGGCCGCCCGCGCCTCGTCATAGGCCTGCTTGCTGACCGCCTGGTCCTTGACCAGCGATGCATAGCGCTCGGCCAGCGATTTGCTGGATGCCAGGCTGGCCTGAGCGCTCTTCAAGGTCGCGTCATAGACCGATGCATCGATCTGGTACAGCTGCTCGCCCGCCTTGACTTCGCTGCCTTCGGTGAACAGGCGTTTCTGGATCACGCCATTGACCTGCGGACGGACCTCGGCGATGCGAAAGGCCTGCGTACGCCCTGGCAGTTCGGTGGTCAGCGAGAACGGCTCGGCCTGCAAGGTGACGATTCCCACTTGTGGCGCCTGCTGTGCGGGCGGCGGAGTCTGCTCCTTGCAGGCGCTGAGCACGATCGAGGCAGCCATGATTGAAACCAGAGCGGCACTGGTTGACTTGACGGACATGTGGAAAACCTCTTGAAGAACGGAACGAGCGGATCAAGGCGATCGCAACGGCCTCGACAGACACCGATAGCAGAGTGCCGGGAATATACTTACATTCACAACTGTCTGTAAACCGCTTGTGCTGACCGAAATAGTGTGAGCAAAGCCATTGTCCGAAATGAAAAAGCGCCGGCACAGGGGGCTGTACCAGCGCTTTCGGACAGCCATCCGCAATTACTTGCGAACACCTTCGACCGTCAGGATCAGCTCGACTTCCTGGGAAGCCGGGCCTGGCCCTTCGATATTGAAGTCCTTCAGCTTCAGCGTGGTACCGCCCTCGAAACCGGCGCGGTAGCCGCCCCATGGGTCGTTGCCTTCGCCGAGGAACTTGGCCTTGAGCACAACGGGCTTGGTCACGCCATTCAGGGTCAGGTTGCCGGTGATGTCGGCAGTGCCTTCGCCAGTGGACTTGACTGCGGTGGATTCGAAAGTCGAAATCGGGTGCTTGCTGGTGTTGAGGAACTTGTCGCCACGCAGGTGCTTGTCACGCTCGGCATGGTTGGAGTCCAGGCTGGCAGTCTTGATCTCGACCTTGACCTTGCTCGCTTCCGGCTTGGCCGCGTCGAAGCTGAAGCTGCCATCGAAGTCCTTGAAGGTGCCATACAGCCAGCTGTAGCCCAGGTGGCTGATCTTGAAATTGATGAAGGCGTGCTGACCTTCCTTGTCGATGGCGTAGTCGGCGGCCAGGGCCTGGCCTGCGAACAGGGCCGAGCCCAGGGCCAGGGCTGCGAAGCTTTTCTTCAACATGGATGAAACTCCTTTAAAGGTTGTGATATTCACACTCAAGCGCGTCCAAACATGCGCTTGAGCGTCGAATCGCGGTCGATGAAATGATGCTTGATAGCGGCCAGGCCATGCAGGCCGGCGAAAATCACCAGCCCCCAGGCCAGGTAGTGGTGCACCATGCCGGCGATATCTTCCTGACGGGGTATCGAGGTCAGGGTGGCAGGCACTTCGAACAGCCCGAAGACACTGATCGGCCGTCCATCGGCGGTGGAAATCAGGTAGCCCGAGGTCATCAGCACGAACAAGCCGACATACAGGAACAGATGGCCTGCCTTGCTGGCCAGGCGGGTCAGCGTGCCATGGCTGGCCAGGGCTGCCGGCACGGGGCTGGCGAAACGCCAGAGAACACGCAGCAGCATCAGGCTGAACAGCAGGATACCGACACTCTTGTGGATGTCCGGCGCGGTGCGATACCAGTTGCTGTAGTAGTCCAGCCCCATCATCCAGTACCCGAGACCGAACAGGCCGAACACCACGAGCGCGACCAGCCAGTGAATGGCGATGCTGACCAATCCATAGTTGCTCGAAGAGTTGCGCCATTGCATGACCGATATATCCCTCAACGCTGAAAGCAAGAATCCTAATGATTAATCTATCTCAATCGAGCGCATTTTTTCGCTCTGAAACATCGATTAACCAGATAGGTGCAGGCCCTCGGCGGAGGCTCTATCTCCCGACTCACCCGCGACTGGCGGTTGACCTTTCCTCAACACCCCCTAGGCTGGCGACTTCCCGGCTTGGCGGATTCAGGTAGAACGGCCTGCCGTCCTATCGATTTAACGCCCAGCCAGACGACACCCAGGAGCCACTATGAGCCTCAACCAGAGCTGGATGCAGCGCGACCTCGCGGTGCTCTGGCATCCCTGCACACAGATGAAAGACCACGAACGGCTGCCTTTGATCCCTATTCGTCGCGGCGAAGGCGTCTGGCTGGAAGATTTCGATGGAAAACGCTACCTGGATGCGGTCGGTTCCTGGTGGGTCAACGTGTTTGGGCATGCCAATCCGCGCATCGGCCAGCGCATCAAGGACCAGTTGGACCAACTGGAGCATGTGATGCTGGCCGGGTTCAGCCATGGCCCGGTGATCGAGCTGTCGGAACGTCTGGTCGCCCTGACGCCGAACGGGCTGGACCGGGTGTTCTACGCCGACAACGGCTCGTCCGGCATCGAGATCGCGCTGAAGATGAGCCACCACTATTGGGTCAACCAGGGGCGCCCGGAGAAATCCCGCTTCGTCACCCTGAGCAACAGCTACCACGGCGAGACCGTCGCGGCGATGTCGGTCAGTGACGTGCCACTCTTTACCTCGACCTACAAGGCGCTGCTGCTGGACACCCTCAAGGTGCCCAGCCCGGACTGCTACCTGCGAGAGGAAGACGTGAGCTGGGAGGCGCATTCGCGGCAGATGTTCGAGCACATGGAGCGCACCCTGGCCGAACATGCCAGCGAAGTCGCGGCGGTCATCGTCGAACCGTTGATCCAGGGCGCATGCGGCATGCGCATGTACCACCCGATCTACCTGACGCTGCTGCGCGAAGCCTGCGACCGCCACGGCGTGCTGCTGATCCTCGACGAAATCGCCGTCGGCTTCGGTCGCACCGGCACAATGTTCGCCTGCGAGCAGGCAGGCATCACACCGGACTTCCTCTGCCTGTCCAAGGCCCTGACCGGTGGCTACCTGCCGATGGCCGCAGTGCTGACCACCGAGACCGTCTACCAGGCGTTCTACGACGACTACGGCAGCCTGCGCGGCTTCCTGCATTCGCACACCTACACCGGCAACCCGCTGGCCTGTGCAGCGGCGCTGGCGACACTGGATATCTTCCAACAGGACAATGTGATCGAAGCCAACAAGGCCCTGGCCGAGCACATGCGCACGGCCACCGCGCACCTGGTCGACCACCCGCATGTCGCCGAAGTCCGGCAGACCGGCATGGCCCTGGCGATCGAAATGGTCGAGGACAAGGCCAGCCGCACCCCCTACCCCTGGCAGGAGCGCCGTGGCCTGCAGGTCTATCAACACGCGCTGCAACGCGGTGCACTGTTGCGTCCCCTCGGCAGCGTGGTTTATTTCCTGCCGCCCTACGTCATTACCGAGGAGCAGATCGACTTTCTTGCGCAGGTCACCACCGAGGGTATCGACCTGGCGACCCGCAAGCCGAGCGTATCCGTCGGCCTGTCTTCCTACACGGCCTTCCACGACCCCGGTTGAGTACCTCCGGAGGGGCGGGCCTCTCAAGCGTGGTGGCTATATGACATATATTTGGCGGGCATCAATATATTCGGCCCGGCGAAGTGCTTTCATATGCCAAAGATTGACGCCGCACCGTGCGGCAGCCGCCCCCTATATCCACGGAGAGACCCATGCTATCCGGACTCAGAATAAGAAACCTGACCGTCACCCGAAAACTGGCACTGGGTTTCGGCCTGCTGCTGGTGCTGGCGTTGCTGCTGGCACTGATCGGCGAGAACGGCCTGCGCAGCAGCGGCAAGTCCCTGCAACGCATCAGTCTGGTCAGCACCCTGTTCGATGAAACCGTCTTCACCCGCGAAGCCAACTACAACTACGCACTGAAACCGGCGCCCGAGCACCTCTCCGACCACGAAGAACACAGCAAAAACCTGAGCAATGCCCTCGACGGCCTGCTGGGCGATATCCAGGCCAACCGCTGGCCCGCCCAGGACCGGGCAGCAGTCGAGCGCCTGCGCACCACACTCGACAGCTACACCCGCGAACGCAGCCAGGCCACGACCACCGACGCCCTGCTAGCCGCCAATGGTCGCCTGCTGGAACTGCAAGAAAGCATCAACACGCTGTACTACGCCGAAGAAGGCCGTGCCGCCGCCCAGGTGACCAACACCGGCATCATGCTGGGTGCCGTCACGCTGCTGGCGATCATCAGCGGCGCACTGGTGGCGCTGGTCATCAGCCGCCAGATCGTCAACCCGCTGCGCCGCGCGGTGGACGCCGCACAGCGCATCGCCGATGGCGACCTGACCGTCGAACTGCACAGCCAGCGCAGCGATGAGCTGGGCGTCCTGCTGCGCGCCATCAACAATATGAGCCTGAGCCTGCGCGACGTCATCGCACAGATCGGCAGTGGCTCGCACCAGTTGGCGGCGTCGGCGTCGCAACTGGCCTCGATCACCAACCAGACCCAGGCCGGCATCGACAGCCAACGTAGCGAAACCGATCTGGTCGCCACCGCGATGAACGAAATGTCCGCGACCGTGCAGGAAGTCGCGCAGAACTCGGAACAGGCGGCCAGCGCCGCCCAGGAAGCGGACCATGAGGCGGGCCACGCCCTGCAACTCTCGCAACAGGCCATCGAGCAGATCGAAGTACTGGCACGGGATGTCGGCATATCCGCCGAGTCGATGGCCCGGCTGCGACAGGAAAGCGAGCGCATCGGCGGTGTGCTGGATGTGATCAAGACCGTTGCCGGCCAGACCAACCTGCTGGCGCTCAACGCCGCCATCGAAGCCGCCCGCGCGGGCGAGGCGGGCCGTGGCTTCGCCGTGGTCGCCGACGAAGTGCGCAACCTGGCGCAGCGCACGCAGAATTCATCGGAGGAAATCGAGAAACTGATCGCCAGCCTGCAGGATATCGCCGGGGAAAGCAGCCGCATGATGCAGACCAGCGTCGACCAGACCCACCTGTCGGTCAACGGTGTGCGCGACACCGGCGCGGCGCTGGCCGCGATCACCCGCCAGGTATCCAACATCCAGCAGATGAGTGCGCTGATCGCCACCGCCGCCGAGGAACAATCGGCGGTGGCCGAAGAGATCAACCGCAGCGTCTCCACGGTGCGCGACACCGCCGAGGAATCCGCCAGCGCCAGCGCGGAAATCTCCGCCGCCAGCACCGAACTGGCGCGCCTGGGCAACGACCTGGAGCGCCTGGTCCGCCACTTCCGCACGTAACGACAGCCGGGTGCGCTGCGTGTACCAGTATTACGCAGCGCACCCAGTACCTGCTTCGCAGTTGGCAGGGTTCAAGCGCCGGTGCCGCGCCCCCAGAGTTGCAGCACGTCGAGCATGCGGTTGGAGAACGCCCACTCGTTGTCGTACCAGGCCAATACCTTGACCAGGTCGCCCTGCACCCGTGTATGGCTGAGGTCGGCCACGCAGGATGTCGCATAACCGTTGAAGTCATGGGACACCAGCGGCAGCGTATTGCACTCCATCACCCCTTCCGGAAGACGCTCCGCACCCTCGCGCAACGCCTGGTTGAGCGCCTCGACGCTGGCTGGTGCGCACTCGGCGGTGAACGTCAGGTCGACCAGCGACACGTTCGGCGTCGGCACCCGTACCGAGAGCCCGTCCAGTCGCCCCGCCAGCTCCGGCAGCACCAGGCCGATGGCCCTCGCGGCACCGGTGGTCGAGGGAATCATCGACAATGCGGCGGCACGGGCGCGGTAGAGGTCCTTGTGCGCCTTGTCCAGCAGGTTCTGGTCATTGGTGTAGGCGTGCACGGTGTTCAGCAGTCCCTGGCGAATGCCCACCGCCTCGTGCAGCACCTTGGCCAGCGGCGCCAGGCAGTTGGTGGTGCAGGACGCATTGGAGAGGATGCGCTGGTCGGCCAGCAGGTGGTGGTTGACGCCATAGACCACCGTCAGGTCGGCGCCGTCCAGCGGGTGCGATGCGAACACCCGGCCAGCCCCGGCCTGCAAGTGCTGCTCGGCCTGGGCGCGTTGCTTGAACTTGCCGGAGCACTCCAGCACCACGTCGATGCCCAGTTCCTTCCAGGGCAGACGCGACGGCTCGCGCTCGCTGAGCAGGCGAATCGACTGGTCGCGGATACGCAGGCGATCACCTTCCAGCGCCACCGGCTCGTGGAAACGGCCAAAGGTCGAGTCGAAGCGGGTCAGGTGCGCCAGGGTGTCGTTGTCGCTCAGGTCGTTGATCGCTTCGATGCGGATCTGCTGATCCAGCCCCCGCTCGAACAGCGCCCGCAGCACGGCGCGGCCAATGCGCCCATACCCGTTGATGGCAATACGCAGCATATCGATAGTCCCTCTGTGTTGATCCTGCCGCGAGTATCACCGGGCAGGCGACTCGCGGCCAGAGGCAAGCCTTGAGCCGGATCAGCAAAACATCGGGCGGTATGCGATTTTTCTTCGATCCGCGGGCGATTTGCGAGAGAATGCGCCGCTTTCACGGGGGCGATGGCCGCCCGCTTTTCGCCTGAGGTAGCGTGATAGTGGAACAGTTGAAACAGAAAATCCGCAGTGAAGGTATCGTCCTCTCGGACAAAGTGCTCAAGGTCGATGCCTTTCTGAACCATCAGATCGATCCACTGCTGATGCAGCAGATCGGCCATGAATTCGCCCAGCGTTTCAAGGATGCCGGCATCACCAAGATCGTCACCATCGAGGCTTCGGGCATCGCCCCGGCAGTGATGGCTGGACTGGAACTGGGCGTACCGGTGATCTTCGCCCGCAAGCACCAGTCGCTGACGCTCAACGACAACCTGCTGACCGCCTCGGTCTACTCGTTCACCAAGCAGGTCGAAAGCACCATCGCCATTTCCACCCAGCACCTGTCGAGTGCCGACCGGGTGCTGGTCATCGACGACTTCCTGGCCAACGGCAAGGCCGCCCAGGGCCTGATCGAGATCATCCAAAAGGCCGGCGCCAGCATTGCCGGGCTGGGCATCGTGATCGAGAAGTCCTTCCAGGCCGGGCGCCAGGAGCTGGAGCAGGCCGGATACCGTGTCGAGTCCCTCGCCCGGGTGCAGGCCCTGCGCGACGGTCAGGTGTTCTTCCTCGACTGAGAAGAACCCTTGCGCCACATATGAAAAAACCGCCTGCTGGCGGTTTTTTCGTTGAAGCGTCTTGCGAGCCGATCAGAGGCCGGACATGTGCTGGATGGCTCCCTTGAGTTCATCATCCGTGCAGTCGGCACAGGTGCCTTTCGGCGGCATGGCGTTCAGGCCCTTGATGGCGGTGGCCAGCAGGCCGTCCAGTCCGCCTTCCTTGTCTGCGCGGGCCTTCCAGGCGGCGCTATCGCCGACCTTCGGCGCATCCAGCAGACCAATGCTATGGCACGCATTGCAGAACTTGGCGACCACGTCCTGACCGGAGCGGGCACCACCACCAGCGACCGCCGAAGCGCCTGCCGCAGCGGCTGCGCACTCCTGGCCCTGGATGCAGACTTCACCCACCGGCTTCAGACGAGCGGCGATGGCATCGTTCGTCGTAGCCTGAGCGTTCATTGCCCACAAGGCTACTACGGCAGTCTGTGCTGCCAGGATCTTTTTAATTAGGTTCACCTTACACCCTCATCTGGCTAGATACGCCCGCGGCCACGGTATCGCGAGCGGGCGACATTATATCGAGAAGCCAGACGGCCCGAAACAACCTATATGTCGCAGGGTTATTATTCTTCCTGAAGGGCGTTCGCTCTGCCGTCCGTCGCCATAAAGTCCGGCGAACACCTTGAAAAACCGTACAAAGAGGCAGTTGTAAAGGCAACGACTCGGTGTCATGGTGCCGCGCCAATACGAGTATCTTCACGAGGCGACAGACTGTGCCCCACAGAATTCTCATCATTGGCGGCGGTGCCGGCGGCCTGGAACTGGCCACCCGCCTGGGTCGGACACTGGGCAAGAGCGGCAAGGCCGAGATCACCCTGGTCGATGCCAACCTCACGCATATCTGGAAGCCGCTGCTGCATGAAGTCGCCGCCGGCTCGCTGAACTCCTCGGAAAACGAACTGAACTACGTCGCACAAGCGAAGTGGTGCCACTTCAACTTCCAGATCGGCCGACTCTGTGGGCTCGACCGTGCAGGCAAACGCGTCGAACTCGCTGCCATCGAAGACGATAACGGCGTCGAACTGCTGCCTGCGCGCTGGTTGCCGTACGACAGCCTGGTCATCGCCATCGGCAGCAAGACCAATGACTTCGGCACACCCGGCGCCGCCGAGCACTGCATCTTCCTCGACAGCCCGCAGCAAGCCGAGCGCTTCCACCAGCAACTGCTCAGCCACTACCTGTGCGCTCACGCCCAGAACAACGAAGAAGGCCATATCAGCGTGGCCATCGTCGGCGCCGGTGCCACCGGTGTGGAACTGGCGGCCGAGCTGCACAATGCCGCCCATGAACTGGCGGCCTACGGCCTGAACGGCATCCAGCCGCAGAACATGAACATCACCCTGATCGAGGCCGGGCCGAAGGTGCTTCCGGCGCTGCCCGAGCGTATCAGCGTGCCGGTGCACCGCACCCTGGAAAAACTCGGCGTGCGCGTCCTGACTTCATCGGCCGTGCAACAGATAGATGCCGACGGCCTGACCATCGCCGACGGCAGCGTGGTGCCGGCGGGGCTCAAGGTCTGGGCCGCCGGGATCAAGGCGCCGGGTTTCCTCAACGGCATCGGCGGGCTGGAGAGCAACCGGATCAACCAGTTGCTGGTGCGACCGACCCTGCAGACCACACTGGACGACGACATCTTCGCACTGGGCGACTGTGCCGCCTGCCCGATGGACGACGGCAGCGGACGCAACGTCCCGCCCCGCGCCCAGGCCGCGCACCAGCAGGCTTCGCTGCTGGCCAAGTCGCTGACCCTGCGCCTGCAGGGCAAGGCGCTGCCGACCTACCAGTACAGGGACTATGGCTCGCTGGTATCGCTGTCGCGCTTCAGCGCCGTGGGCAACCTGATGGGTAATCTGATGGGCAACGTCAAACTGGAAGGTTGGCTGGCGCGGATGTTCTACATCTCGCTCTACCGCATGCACCAGGTGGCGCTCTACGGCCTGCCACGCACGGCCCTGCTGATGCTCAGCGACCGTATCGGGCGCGGCACCGAGCCGCGTCTGAAACTGCACTAGCAGGCCACGCCTCACAGGACGTGCCGTACGCACCGGCCAACGATACGGCTTCGGTGCGTACGCTTAGCCGGTACGACCGGCGCGCTCGTCCAGTTGCATGAAAAGCGCCGCCGCCAGCATGGTGATCCCGCCGACACAGACGAAGGTCAACTGGAACGCCTGCAAGGTATCGCTGCCCACATCCGGCCCGTTGAAACCATTGACCAGCGCACTCGCCGCCGCCACGCCAAGACTCATCGACAACTGTATCACCACCGACAGCAAACCATTGCCACCGCTGGCCTGCTCATTGCTCAGGCCGATCAGTGTGATGGTGTTCATGGCGGTGAACTGCAACGAGTTGACCATCCCCAGCACCCAGAGCAGCGCCAGCAGCCCCCACAAGGGCACCTGGCTGCTCGCCAGGCCCAGGGCGATCACCAGCGCCCCCAACAACAGGGTATTGCTCACCAGCACCCGCCGATAACCGAAGCGCTGCAACACCGGCTGTGCCAGCGGTTTGACGCTCATCGCGCCTAGCGCCAGCGGGATCATCGCCATACCGGCCTGCGCGGGCGAATAGTTCAGCGCGAGCTGTAGCAGCAGCGGCAGCAGGAACGGCAGCGCACCGCCACCAAGACGGGCGAACAGATTGCCGAGGATGCCCACGGCAAAGCTGCGGCAGTGGAACAGAGCGGGACTGAACAGCGGGCTGTCGATGCGTGCGGCGCGTAGCCAGTAGGCGCACAGGCAGGCCGCTCCGGCGAACAGCAGCAATAGCACCCGCACATGGGGCATGTGCATTTCCGCCAGGCCCTCCAGCGCCATGGTGATCAGGATCATCGCCAGCCCGAACAGGATAAAGCCCGGTATATCGAAGGGGGTGCGCTGCGTATCGCGCAGGGCTGGCATGAAACGCCAGGCGAACACACAACCGAGCACGCCCACCGGCAGGTTGATCAGGAAAATCCAGTGCCAGGAGGCATATTCCACCAGCCAGCCGCCGAGGGTCGGCCCCACCAGCGGCCCGACCAGCCCCGGCAGCGCAATGAAGGCCATCACCTTGACGAATTCGCTGCGCGGGAACACCCGCAGGATCACCAGGCGCCCGACCGGCAGCATCAACGCCCCGCCCAGCCCCTGGACGATCCGCGAGGCGATCAATTGCCCAAGGCTCTGCGACAGCGCACAAAGCAGCGAACCCAGGGTGAACAGCGCAATGGCGGCGAAAAAGGTCGTGCGCGCCCCGAAACGATCGGCCAGCCAACCCGATGCGGGGATCAGCAGCGCCACGGTGAGCATGTAGGCGATCACCACTCCCTGCATGCGCAGGGGGTCTTCGTGCAGGTCCATGGCCATGGCCGGCAAGGCGGTATTGAGGATGGTGCCGTCCAGCGTCTGCATGAAGAACGCGATGGCCACCAGCCAGGGCAGCACACGCGCGGTACGGGCATCCAGGGAAAAGGGGACTTGCATGAAATGACCTGAGCGAGAAGGGAGGTAATGGTAACGGGTATGCAGGTGGCTCAGTCCTCCCCACTGCCCAGATGATGCTCCCCCCAGCGCGGCAGCATGTCCTGCGGAATACCCAACTGGTTGAGGATGCGGGCGACGACGAAGTCCACCAGGTCATCCAGGGTCTGCGGCTGGTGATAGAACCCCGGCGAGGCCGGCAGGATCACCGCGCCCATGTTGGACAGTTTCAGCATGTTCTCCAGGTGGATGCTGGAGAACGGCGTCTCGCGCGGCACCAGAATCAGTTGCCGGCGCTCTTTCAGCGCCACGTCGGCGGCGCGCTCGATCAGGTTGTTGCATGCCCCGGTGGCGATGGCCGACAGGGTGCCGGTGGAGCAAGGCACCACCACCATCGACGAAGGCGCGCCGGAGCCCGAGGCCACCGGCGCCATCCAGTCCTCCTTGCCGTAGACCCGCACCTGCCCCGGCGCGGCGCCGGTGTATTCGGTAAGGAACGCCTGCAAGGCCTGCGGCTTGGCCGGCAGGATCACGTCGGTCTCGGTCGCCACCACCAGTTGCGCGGCCTTGGAGATGAGGAAATGCACCTCGCGCTCCTCCTGCACCAGGCAATCGAGCAGGCGCAGGCCGTATTGCGCGCCGGACGCGCCGGTCATCGCCAGGGTGACTCGTTCAGCTCCACTCATGGGAATCCTCGACATTCAGTGTTCTCAGGCCAGCGCTGCAGCCAACTTGCCATGCAGACCGCCAAAGCCGCCGTTGCTCATGATCACCACCTGCGCGCCAGGGCGAGCCAGCGCCTTGACGCCCTCGATGATCGCCTCCAGCGAAGCGCAGACATGGGTCGGGTTCTGCGCGCCGGAGACACTGGCGGTGAGGTCCCAGCCGAGATTCGACGGCGCATACCAGAACACTGCGTCGGCCTGTTCGGCGGAGGCCGCCAGCCCATCACGGTGCGCCCCGAGCTTCATGGAGTTGGAGCGCGGCTCGATCACCGCGATGATCTGCGCACTGCCGACCCGCTGGCGCAGGCCATCGAGGGTGGTGGCGATGGCGGTCGGGTGGTGGGCGAAGTCATCGTAGACCGTCACCCCGTTGACCTCGGCGACCTTCTCCATACGCCGCTTGGCGTTGACGAAGCGCCCCAGCGCCTCGATCCCCAGGGCCGGCACAACGCCGACATGGCGTGCAGCCGCCAGCACCGCCAGGGCATTGGCGACGTTGTGACGCCCGGTCAGGCCCCACTCCACCACGCCCTCAAGCGAACCGTCGTAACTCACCTCGAAGCGCGAACCGTCGGCACTGAGCAACCGCGCCTGCCACTGGCCGCCAGGCCCGGTGGTCTGCACGGGCGTCCAGCAACCCATCTCGATCACCCGCGCCAAGGCGGGCTCATCGACCGGGTGAATAATCAGCCCCTCGCCAGGAATGGTACGTACCAGGTGATGGAACTGACGCTCGATAGCCGCCAGGTCAGGGAAGATGTCCGCGTGATCGAATTCGAGGTTATTGAGGATCGCGGTGCGCGGGCGGTAGTGCACGAACTTGCTGCGCTTGTCGAAGAAGGCACTGTCATATTCGTCCGCCTCGACCACGAAGAACGGCGTCTCGCCCAGGCGTGCGGAAATGCCGAAGTTCTGCGGTACACCGCCGATCAGAAAGCCAGGGCTCATGCCGGCATGTTCCAGCACCCAGGCCAGCATGCTGCTGCTACTGGTCTTGCCATGGGTACCGGCCACGGCCAGCACCCAGCGCCCCTGCAGCACATGGTCGGCCAGCCACTGCGGCCCGCTGACGTAGGGCAAGCCCTGGTTCAACACATATTCGACCGCCGGGTTGCCCCGCGACAGGGCATTGCCGATCACCACAAGGTCCGGCGCCGGTTGCAGGTGCGCCGGGTCGTAGCCCTGCTGCAACTCGATACCTTGCGCTTCGAGCTGGGTGCTCATCGGAGGATAGACGCTGGCGTCCGAGCCAGTGACGCGGTGGCCGAGCGCCTTGGCCAGCACCGCCAGCGAGCCCATGAAAGTACCGCAGATGCCCAGAATATGAATATGCATGATCGACCTCGGAAAACGTCGCCGCAGGTTAGCCGATCTGCTCCTGACTTTCATGTCGGGTGATGCCCCATCACCAGGGCAATAGAAGGAGGTGAACCTGAGATAGAGCTCAACCCGTCACTTTCGCGCAAATGCACGACTGCCCGGTACGAACTCTGCGGCTGAGGGCTGCAAGGCTTATGAAGCCTGGGTGTACGGTTTGAGGCTTGTTCTGCCGACTCAATATCGCGTTCAGAGCTGGTCGTTCTCATGACCGCGTATCGCGATACCCGACCAGCCCCTCTACGCAACACGCATGAATACATCCCTGTAGCTCTACGCTGAAATTCCTGTCGGCGAAGGTTGTTCCGAGTGGCTGGTCGGGCTCGCGGCCAATACCGAGGTGACCATGGGAAAGCCCCTACTCCGTCGCTCCCGCGCAGGCGGGAGCCCAGGTGCGCAAGGCTAAAGCAGAAGAGCTTCTTCCTGCAGTCACCACCGAAGGCGGCTGTGCGAGAACGACGATGAGCGCGCCCCCTCACAAACGGGCTTGCCACCCCGCCTATGAAGCCACGACTCAGAACGTGTACTGGCTGGTCACAATGAAACTGCGCGGCGAGCCCCAGGAGGCGCTGTAGAAGTTTTCATCCAGCGCACTCAGGTAATGCTTGTCGAACAGGTTGTTCACCCGTGCGGACAGCGTCCAGTCTTCCGCAAGCTGGTAACGGCCCATCAGGTTGACCGTGGCGAAGCTGCCCTGGCTGACCCTGGCAACGGCCGGCAACTGCCAGTTGTCGACGTCCATATGGATGCCGCTCTGCCAGTTGATACCACCGCCAACCGTCAGGCGATTCAGCGCACCCGGCAGGCGGTAGGTGGTGAAGACCTTCAGCAGCTCGACCGGGATGTGGGCCTTCACCCGCTCGCCGTCGGCGTCCTTGACCACACTATGGCTGTAGCTCGCCGCCAGTTGCCAGTCAGGGCGGATTTCCCCACTGACTTCCAGGTCTGCGCCACGGGTGCGCGTACGGGAGGCGCGGTAGGCGGTGATCAGGCTGTTACCGTTGAGGGTGCCGTCAGCGATGCTGTCGTTGTCCAGGCGAACCTCGAACACCGACAGTGCGGTATTGAGACGGCCGTCGTAGAACGCGCTTTTCAGCCCCAGCTCGTAGTTGTCACCCTCCCTCGGCTCCAGCAGCCGGCCACTGCGTTCACGGTAGGGTTGAGGCTTGAAGATGCTGGTGTAGCTGGCGTACAGCGAGTGGCTGTCGTCCAGGTCATAGACGATGCCGGCATAAGGCGTGACTTCGCCATTGGCCCGCATGTTGTCATGCGTGGCGTACGGCATCAGGCTGGCGACGTGGTAGTCCAGGCGCGCATCGTAGCGGTAGTTCGAGACGCGGGTGCCGAGGATGACGGCCAGGTCGTCCGTCGGTTTCAGGCGTGTGGCCAGGTAGACACCGTTCTGCCACTGGTTGATGTCGTCGTCTTCCCGGTTGAAGTTGTAGCTGGCAACCGGCGCACGGTTGTTCCACTGGTAGTAATTGACCGGCAAGCCGCTGACGCCATTGTTGCTGGAGCCGTTGGCCAGCAGGTTGCCATAGCCGTTGCGCCGATTCTCGTAGTCCTGGTAGCTGAACCCCGCGACCAGTTCATGCTCGCGCCCCAGCGCCTGGAACGGGCCGGACAGCCTGAGTTCCAGGCCTCGCTGCTCCTGCGTGTTGTCACCCTTGGTGGCGGTATAACGCAGGCGGTCGCCGCTCTGCGCATCGATGAAGCCCGTGGTCGTGCCGACGATGATCGAGTCGTAGTCCCGCTTGCCGTACAGGTGGTTCAGCGACAGCTTGAGCGTCCAGCCCGCGTCGAGCTTCTGCTCCAGACTGGCGAAGGTAGTGAGGCTGCTCTGCTCATTGCTGCTGTCGCGGCTGGCGGCGTTGTCCGAGCGCGACGTGTGGAAACGCTGGCCATTGCGGTCGATCACCGGCAGGCCCGTCGTGGAAAAACCGCGCGGATCGCTGCGCAGGTAATCGACACCGAACGTCAGGCGCGTCGTCTCGCTCAGGTCCGCTTCCAGAATGCCGTAGAGCGTGGTCTTTTCCTGCTGCAAATGGTCGACGAAGCTATTGTTCTGTTGATAGGCGGCCACCGCCCGACCACGCACGTGCCCGCTCTCGCTCAGAGGCCCGGACACATCGATCTCGCTGCGGTAGAGGTCCCAGGAGCCAGCGCCGACCGTGAAGCGGCCCTGGAAGGTTTCGGTCGGCTTCTTGCGAATCAGGTTCACCGTACCGGACGGCTCTCCGGCACCGGACAGCAACCCCGTTGCGCCACGCAGAACCTCCACCTGGTCATAACTGGCCATGTCCGCCAGTGCTTGCGGCAGCGCCTGGGTGAAGGCGAAAGACGTCGTCGGCATGCCATCGTACTGGTAGTTGTCGATGGCCAGGCCACGGGAATAGACATACAACCGGTCGCTCCCCGGGCTCTGCACGTTGATGCCAGGCGCCTGCTCCAGCACCTCGCCGATGCTGTTCAGGCTCTGGTCCTCGATGCGCTGGCGGGTTATCACACTGATGCTTTGCGGGGTTTCGCGCAGGCTCATGGCCAGGCCCGTGGCAGCCCTCGACCGGCCCTTGGTGTAGGAACCGCTCCCCTCGGACACCTCTCCCAGCCAGAGCCCGCTGCTCTCGATGCTGGTCACACCCAGCTCGAGTGCCTGACCGTCGTCCGCCACCTGCTCCAGCAACAGGGTATCGCCACTGAGGCGCGCCCTCAGCCCGGTGCCCGCCAGCAGTTGCCGTATACCGTCCTGCAAGTCGTAGGTACCACGCAGGCCGGCGCTACGCTGTCCGGCCAACCACTCGCTGGCGACGACCAGGCGCAGGCCGGTGCGGTCGCCAAAACGGGTCAGCGCCTGCCCGAGCGGTCCGGCCGGGATGTCGAATACATGCTCGGCCCTCGGCGCAGGAAGGCTCTCGGCGGCAGCCAGCCCGGCACTGCCGATGGCGCAAGCCACGCTCAGGGCCAGGTGCAGTGCGTTGCGTTTGTACGAATGGCGCATGGTGTTCCCCCGTGCTGAATATCAGCGAGTTAAAAATCACTCTCAACGGGAAAGACGCCAGCCGCGCCAAACCTGACAACGCCCAATGGATTTTTTCTACTGCGCACGCGCTTCGATCAGCGTCAGCCACGGCAGGCGGCGGAGACGAATCGGCAGCGACGCCTCCAGCAACGCCAACTGCGCCTCGGCATCACGGGTATCGAAGACGGCGGTGACCGGCAGCTCGCGCAACGCCGCATCGCGCACCAGCCACACCCCGGAGTGATAGCGCGAAAGGGCCGACAGGACTTCGCCCAGGGGACGCTCCTCGACGACCAGCCGATCCCGCCGCCAGGCGCCCGCGGACTCCAGGTCCACCGGCTGCACGTCCGCCATTCCCCGCGCACCATAGGCCAGCGACTGGCCGACATCGACGTCGCGTTGCTGCGCACCTTGCCGTACCCGCACCCGGTGCTCGGTCACCGACAGGCGCACATCGTCGCCATCGCGCCACACATCGAAGCCGGTGCCCAATGCGCGAATAGCACCGTCGGCCGCTTCCACCACGAAGGGACGTTGCGGGTCGGCGGCGACCTGCACATGCAATTGCCCGCGATAGAGCGTCAACACCCGCTGCCGATCCTCGAAGCGCAGGTCGACGCGGGTTTCCGGCGCCAGCTCCAGCCGCGAACCATCCTCCAGTTGCAGGGTGCGGCGCTCGGCGACGCCGGTGCGCTGATCGGCCAGCCACCCCTGCTCGTTCCCCTGCCAGAACGCCACGGAAAACGTCAGCCCGAGCAGAAGCAGCAGCGCTGGCGTTCTGCGCCGACGCGGACGCTGGAGCGCGCTGCCGAGGCGCTGCCAGAGCAACTCCGCCTCATCCGCAGCGGCCTGGTGCGCCTCGCTGCGCAGGCACCAGTCTTCGTAGCGCTGCCAGTCCGCCTCGTCTGCCTCGCCCCCATGGAGCATCACCAACCAGTGCAGCGCCTCTTCGCTCAGGGGCGACAGCGGGTTGTCGAGGTCGTGTTCGGAAAGCGCCACGATGGGTCAGGCCAGCCCGAGTGCCCGGGCACAATGGCGCAATGCACGCATGATGTGCTTGCACACCATGCTCGGCGAGATGCCCAGGCGCTCGGCGATGGCAGGATGACTGAGCCCTTCGACACGGTTGAGCAACAGCGCCTCGCGGCAGGCCGGCGGCAGTTCACCGAGCGCCCGGTGCAGCAGTTGCAATTGCTGACGCAGCTCGAGCAGACGCTCGGGACTCGGTCGACCATCGAGCAGTTCGTACTCGTCGTCCGCCAGGCTGACATGCTCACCCTGCCTGGCGCGCTGGCGACCATGGTCGATCACCAGGTTGCCGAGGATGCGCCAGAGGAAGTGCCGGGGGCTCTGGATCAGGGCACGCTTGTGCGTCTCCAGGATGGCGTAACGCAGGAAAGCATCCTGCGCCAGGTCGGCGGCCAGGTCTCGATCGCCGACGCGGCGGTAGGCCAACCGTTGCAGCTCGCGGTGGTACAAGCGGAACAAGGTATCGAGATCGTCAGCCATAACACTACCCATGGAACGCACACCGGCATGGCCGGCTTGAGGCGCGCAGCCTATAAGAAACAATAATTGATCGCAACGCATGCCCATCCCCTGCAAATACCGGGATTTCACGGTCATAGGTTTCGAGCGTTCGGGCGACCATCGTCCGGACTCGCCCTGACCACGCTCTATCCGTAGACTCATGACAGTCTTTTCACCATGGCGGCCCAGCATGACCCCGTTGCGTACCTTGTTGCCTCTCCTGCTGCTGACTCTGTGCCTGGCCACGACCGCCCAGGCCGCGCCTCCCGGGCTGGGCGCACTGACCGGCGGCAGCGTTGCCGCCAGCGGCGCCAGCAGCAGTTCGGAGGGCGAGAGCAAGCCCGCCGCGCCGAACCTCAAGGAGCAGACGCAACAGTTGCAGGAACAGAGGCAGGCCACCCGGCGCAGCCTGGCCGACCTCAAGCAGCAACTGGCCGAAGCGCCCGAGGAAATCCGTCGCAACCAGGCCGAACTGGCCAAATTGCGCGCCAATCCCCAGAGCGACCCTACGACCACCTACAGCCGCCAGGCCATTCCGGAGCTGGAGCGCACGCTGGCCGAGCGTATCGATCAACTGGCCGAATGGCAGCGCGCCTTCACCGTCGCCAACAGCCTGATCATCACCTCACAGACACGCCCCGAACGCGTGCAGACCGAGATCGGCAACAGCCAGACACGCCAGCAACGCATCGCCGCCCAGCTCAAGAGTGGCCGCGAAAGCGCCAGCAAGCCCCTCACGGACGAGAACCGCAAGCTGCTCGAAGCGGAACAGGAAGCCCTCGAAGCCCTGATCGAACTGCGCCGCCAGGAACTGTCCGGCAACAACCTGCTGCAGGACCTGGGCAAGAGCCGCCGCGACCTGCTGGGCGAACGCATCGCCCGGGCCGACCAGGAGACCCTGGCGCTACAGACGCTGATCAACGACAAGCGCCGCGCAGCCTCCGAGCAGACCGTCGCCGAGCTGTCGGCACGCGCCGAAGCCGCCGGTTCCGACAGCCTGCTGGCCGAGGAAAGCGCCGCCAACCTGAAACTCTCCGACTACCTGCTGCGCACCACCGAGCGCATCAACCAACTGACACAACAGAACCTGCAGACCCGCCAGCAGCTCGACGCACTCAACCAGAGCGACCAGGCCCTGGAGGAACAGATCTCCGTGCTGCAGGGCAGCCTGCTGCTGTCCCGCGTGCTTTACCAGCAGAAGCAGGCGCTGCCACGGCTGCACCTGGACAAGAACCTGGCCGATGAAATCGCCGATATCCGCCTCTACCAGTTCGAGCTGAACCAGGCCCGCAACCGCAATGCCGACCCCGTGGCCTATGTCGATCAACTGCTGGCCGGCCAGGACAAAGAAGAGCCGACGCCGGAACTGCGCAAGGCGCTGCTGGAGCTGGTCACCACCCGCAGCGAACTGCTCGACCGACTGAACCGTGGCTTGAGCGAACTGCTCAACGAGTCCATCACCCTGCAACTGAGCCAGAAGCAATTGCAGGGCAAGGCACGCAGCCTGAGCGAGACGCTGGACGAACAGATGTTCTGGATTCCCAGCAACAAGCCGCTGGATTTCGCCTGGCTCGCCAACGTGCCGCAGCTACTGGAACGCCAGCTGGTGGCCATGCCCTGGACCTCCGCCCTGAGCGGCCTGTGGGCCGGCCTGCTGGAGCGCCCGCTGTTCTTCCTGCCGCTGCTGCTGGCCATCGGCGTGCTGCTGTGGCGCCGCCCGAGCATCAACCGCAAGCTGGTGGAACTGAGCCGCGATATCGGCCACTTCCGCAACGACAGCCAGTTGCACACCCCCCTGGCGATGCTGCTCAACCTACTGCTGGCCTTGCCCGGCGCGTTGTTCCTGGCCTTGTGCGGCTACCTGCTGCAATCCGACGGGCGGGCGCAGAACATCGCCCTGGGCTCGGCGCTCTACCAGATGGCACAGGCCTGGCTGGTGTTCTATGCGGCCTATCGCATGCTGTCCCCTGGCAGGGTCGCCGAACTGCACTTCCGCTGGTCGGTGCCGCAGGTGGCCTTCCTGCGCGACGAAGTGCGCCGCCTGGGGCTGGTGGTACTGGTGCTGGTGGTCGCTGTGAGCATCGCCGAGAGCCAACCCGCCGGTCTCGCCGACGACGTGCTGGGCATCGGCGTGATCCTCGCCTGCTACGCCCTGATGAGCTGGCGGTTGACCCGCGTGCTATTGAAAGGCCCTGCCAGCGAGAACGCCCCGCCGCTGCGGCTGCTGTTCGGCCTGCTGTTCAGCACCCTGCCGCTGGCGCTGATCCTGGTGGTGGGCCTGGGCTACTACTACACCGCGCTGAAACTGACCGAACGACTGATCGATACCCTCTACCTGCTTATGCTCTGGGTCGCGCTGGAGGCCACCCTGGTGCGCGCCCTCACCGTCGCCGCACGGCGCCTGGCCTACCAGCGCTACCTGGCCAGGCGGCAGGCGGCGGAAGAGGCCGGCGGAGATATCCCCGAAGCGCAGGAGGAATCCGGCCTGGACATCGAACAGGTCAACCAGCAGTCGTTGCGACTGACCCGCCTGGCGATCTTCGGTACCTTCCTGGTGGCGCTGTACTGGGTCTGGTCGGACCTGATCAGCGTGGTGTCCTACCTGGATAACGTCACTCTCTACGAATTCACCAGCGGCAGCGGCGAGAACGCCGTGAGCAAGCCGATCAGCCTCAACGACCTGCTCGGCGCCCTGCTGATCCTCGGCATCACCATGATCCTCGCGCGCAACCTGCCCGGCCTTCTGGAGGTGCTGGTGCTGTCGCGCCTGCGCCTGGCCCAGGGCAGCGCCTACGCCACCGGCGCCCTGCTGTCCTACACCCTGGTCGGCGTGGGCATCGTGTCCAGCCTGTCCACCCTCGGGGTGAGCTGGGACAAGCTGCAATGGCTGGTCGCCGCGCTGTCGGTGGGGCTGGGCTTTGGCCTGCAGGAAATCTTCGCCAACTTCATCTCGGGCCTGATCATCCTGTTCGAGAAGCCTGTGCGCATCGGCGACGTGGTGACCATCGGCAACCTGTCCGGCACGGTCAGCCGCATCCGCATCCGCGCCACCACCATCACCGACTTCGACCACAAGGAAATCATCGTCCCGAACAAGACCTTCGTCACCGACCAGTTGCTCAACTGGTCGCTGAGCGACACCGTGACCCGCGTCACCATCCGCATCGGCGTGGAGTTCGGCTCCGACCTGGAGCGGGTGCGGCAGATCCTGCTGCAAGCCGCCGCAGACAACGTCCGCGTACTGCACGATCCCGAGCCCCAGGTGTTCTTCCTGAGCTTCGGCGACAGCCGCCTGGAGCACGAACTGCGCCTGCACGTGAAGGGACTGTCGGACCGCAACCCGGTGATCGACGAAGTGAACCGCCAGGTGGACCGCGAATTCCGCGCCGCCGGCATCAAGGTCGCCTTCCGCCAACTGGACGTGCACCTGAAAAGCCGCCAGGGCCAGGAGCTGCTGATCGAACACGGCAGCGAGCCCGCCACAGCCAGCCCCGAACGCCCCTGACGCGGAGACCGCCATGTCCAGCCTGACCACCCTGCATTTCGACAACCGCTTCGCGCGGCTGGGCGATGACTTCTCCACCGAGGTCAACCCGCAGCCGCTGGAAGGCTCGCGCCTGGTGGTCGCCAGCGAGGCAGCCCTGGCGTTGCTCGACCTGCCACGAGAAACCTGCGACGACCCGCTGTTCACCGGCCTGTTCAGCGGCCAGCAGGTGTGGGAAAGCGCAGAGCCACGGGCGATGGTCTATTCCGGACACCAGTTCGGCGTCTACAACCCGCAACTGGGTGACGGCCGCGGCCTGCTGCTGGGCGAAGTGCTGAACCAGGCCGGCGAACACTGGGACCTGCACCTCAAGGGCGCCGGCCTGACACCCTACTCACGCATGGGCGATGGCCGCGCCGTGCTGCGCTCGTCGATCCGCGAATTCCTCGCCAGCGAGCACCTGCATGCTCTGGGCATCCCGACCTCGCGGGCACTCTGCGTGACCACCTCGGACACACTGATCTGGCGCGAACGCCAGGAGCAGGCCGCGATGCTGACGCGCCTGGCGCCAAGCCACGTGCGCTTCGGCCACTTCGAATTCTTCTACTACACCCGCCAGCACGAACAACTGCGGCGCCTGCTCGACCACGCCATTGCCTGCCACTTCCCGCAATGCCTGGAACAGGATGATCCCTACCCGGCGTTCTTCGATGCAGTGGTACACCGTACCGCTCGCCTGATCGCTCAGTGGCAGGCCTACGGCTTCTGCCATGGGGTGATGAACACGGACAATATGTCGATCCTCGGCATCACCTTCGACTTCGGCCCCTACGCCTTCCTCGACGACTTCGACACCGGCTTCGTCTGCAACCACTCCGACAACCAGGGCCGCTACAGCTTCGAGAACCAGGTGCCGATCGCCCACTGGAACCTCAGCGCCCTGGCCCAGGCACTGACGCCGCTGATCGATGTCTCGCGCCTGCGCCAGAGCCTCGACACCTTCTTGCCCGCCTACGAAGAGCACTGGCTGGCACTGATGCGCGCCCGCCTGGGCCTGGCGCGGCAAGAAGCCGACGACCGCGATCTGGTCCTCGGTCTGCTGCGCCTGATGCAGGGCAGCGCCATCGACTATGCGGGCTTCTTCCGCGAACTGGGTGATAGCGCCCCGGAACAGGCCCTGGCACGCCTGCGCGATGACTTCATCGACCTGGCCGGCTTCGACCACTGGGCCAGGCGCTACCGCGCCCGCAACGAAGGCGAAAGCGGCGACCAGGCGCAACGCCAGGCCCGCATGCACGCCGTCAACCCGAAATACACCCTGCGCAACTACCTTGCCCAGCAAGCCATCGAGGCCGCCGAGCAGGGCGACTACGCCCCCGTGCGCGAACTGCATGCAGTGCTGTCACGCCCCTTCGATGAACAACCCGACAGGCAGCGCTACGCCGAACGCCCACCGGAATGGGGCAAGCACCTGGAGATCAGTTGCTCCTCCTGAGCAGCGATCTTGTGCAGGGTGCGCCGCAATCAGCACCAGCCCTGGTGCGCACGGCGCACCCTACAGCCGAGCGTGATCCGGTGCGTGTCGTGGCACTCGCTGGCAACTTGCAGCTATTTTCACATCTCGCTTGCAGCATTGCGCTTAAAAAAGAATGATTAGCATCTTCTGCAGGCGTCGAACGATTTCACGGCCATGAACGAATCACCCCGGTCCGACCTGGACAGGCTCTATCGCAACCACCATCTGTGGCTCCAACGCTGGTTGCGCAGGCAGACCGAGTGCCCGCAACTGGCCGCCGACCTGATGCAGGACACCTACCTGCGCATCCTCGCCTCCAGCAGTGCGCTGGAACTGCTGCGGGAACTGCGCGAGCCACGCAACTACCTGACCACCGTCGCCCGCCGCGTCCTGTTCGACCGCCTGCGCCGCCAGCGCCTGGAGCGGGCCTACCTCGAGGCCCTGGCCATTCGCCCCGAATACCAGGAAATCTCCACGGAAGAACGTGTGCTGATCCTCGACCGGCTGCGCGAGATCGACCGCTTGCTCGACGGCTGTGGCGCCAAAGCCAAGCAAGCCTTCCTGATGGCCCAGTGCCTGGGCATGAGCTATGTGGAGATCGCCCAGCGCCTTGGCGTGTCCCTCAGTTCGGTGAAGAAATACATGGTCAAGGCCACCGAGCGCTGCCTGCTGCTGGAGTTCGACGAGCAGCCATGAGCGAGCCCACGAGCGTGGTCGATAACGCACAGCGGCAGGCGCGCCGCCAGGCACTCAAGGATGCCGCGCGCTGGCATGTGCAACTGTCCGCCGGCGACGGGGGCGAGCAATTGCAGGACGCCTGGAAAGAATGGCTCGCCAGCGACCGCGAACACTGCTGGGCCTGGGAGCGTGTCTCGACCCTGCAAGGGCGCCTGGGCGACTTCCAGGGCCGTGGCGAACTGGCGCTGGACGTACTCGGGCGCAGCGGCCACGGCAACCGCCGCACCCTGCTCAAGGGACTGGTCATCGGCGGTGGCCTGGGCCTGTTCGGCTGGTCCGGCTACCGCATCGCCCCCGGCCAGGGCTGGCTGGCCGACCTGCGTACCGCGACCGGAGAGATTCGCCACCTGCAACTGGCCGACGGCAGCCAACTGACGCTGGACACCGACAGCGCCGTGGATATCCGCTTCGACGAACAGCAACGCCTGCTACACCTGTGGCGCGGCCGGCTGCTGTTGCAAAGCGCCGACGATGCCGCCCGGCGACCGCTGCTGGTACAGACCGCCCAGGGCCGGGTGCAGGCGCTGGGCACTCGCTTCAGCGTGATGCAGCGCCCGGGGCTGAGCGAAGTGGACGTCTACCAGCATGCGGTCAGGCTGCTGCCGGAAGCAGGGCTGCCGCTGAAGCTCGAACAGGGCCAGCGCGGCCTGTTCGACACGCACCAGGCCCATCAGGCCCAGGCAGCGGAACCCTGGAGCGGCCACTGGAGCCAGGGCCAACTGATCGTCGAAGACTGGCCCATGGGCCGTCTGCTCGACGAACTGGCCCGCTACCGCCCCGGCCTGTTGCAACACGAACCGCGCCTGGACAGCCTGCGGGTTTCCGGCACCTTCCCGCTGACCGACAGCGATGCCGCCCTGGCCGCACTGGAGAAATCCTTCCCGCTACACCTCGAACGGCGCACCCGCTACTGGGTCAGCATCCGCCTGAAGCCTGAAGCCTGAAGCCTGAAGCCTGAAGCCTGAAGAAAATATTCTCATCCGCGTTGTACCTTTTCGCGCACTCATACGCCTCTGTCCTGAACACAACAGAAAGGCCCACGGCCACACTCGAGACGAGGACAGCATGCTCACACCCAGTCGCCACCCCCTGGCTTCCATCATCAACGCCATAGTCTTCGGCACCCTGCTCGGCGCCCCGCTGCTGCCACTGCACGCCAGCGCCGCCAATGCGCAGGAGCAAGCCCAGAACATCCCCGCCGGCAGCCTGGCCACGGCCCTCAGCCAGTTCGCTGCCAATGCCGGCATCATCCTGTCCTACGACGCCAGCCTGACCAGTGGCAAACGCAGCCCCGGCCTGCAAGGCCACTACAGCCCCCTCGCCGGCCTGAACAAACTGCTCGCAGGCAGCGGCCTGCTGGCGTACCCGCAGGCGGATGGCAGCTATTCGATCCGCGCCAGCGAAGCCTTCGAGCTGGATGCCACCAGCATCACTGGGAGCAGTCTGGAGGGAAGCCGTGGAACAACCGAAGGGACAGGTTCCTACACCACGAGTGTCACCAGTACCGCCACCAAGATGAACCTGAGCATCCGCGAAACGCCCCAGTCAATCAGTGTGATCACACGCCAGCGCATGGATGACCAGCATCTGACCAGCGTGACCGATGTGCTCAACCAGACACCCGGCATCACCATGTCCCAGGACGGCGGCTTGCGGTACAACATCTATTCGCGCGGCAGCGCCATCAACACCTATCAGCTCGATGGTGTTACCACGACTCAGGAGAACCAGACCCGCAACATGCCCAGCACCTTGCTGGACATGACGCTATACGACCGTGTCGAAGTTGTCCGTGGCGCTACAGGCCTTATGACTGGCGCAGGGGAACCAGGCGGCGTAGTCAACCTCGTTCGCAAACGCCCGACCCGCGAGTTTCAATCGTATATTCAAGCCAGTGTCGGTTCATGGGATTACTACCGCAGTGAGGTCGACGTTTCCGGGCCACTGAACACCAATGGCGCCTTGCGTGGGCGCATCGTGGCCGCCAAACAAAAGAGCGACAGCTTCCGGGACTGGTACAAACAGGACAAGGACATCCTCTACGGGGTACTGGAGACCGACCTGAACGATGACACCCTGCTGCGCGTCGGTGTCGACTATCAAAAGTTCAAGGCCACAGGCTCTCCTGGCGTGCCATTGATGTTTACCAACGGCAAGCAGACCAACTTCTCCCGTTCAACCAGCTCCGGTGCACGCTGGATGTACGATGAGTTGGAAACCACCAACTATTTCATGGCCATCGAACACAGCTTCGCCAATGACTGGCAACTGAAGATGGCCGCGAACCATATGGAATCCGACCGCCACAACTACAACGGCTCGTACCAGACATCCTCCGGCCGCGCCTGGCTGGATGAAACAACCGGATCAGCGCGAATGCTCCGTTACAACGCACTGGCCGAACAAAAACAGAGCGGAGTGGACCTAACATTGCAGGGGCCGTTCTCTCTGCTCGGTCGTACCCATGAGTTCATTACCGGCTTCAACTATCAGAACTATAAGAATGACCATACGGGCTACGACATCGGCATAACCATGGTCAACTTCTATGACTGGGATAACTATCTGCCACACCCTACCGAAACGGGCACAGTCATGGAGATCTTCAACATTGAAAGTCGCCAGAAAGGTAGCTACGCGGCATTCAAGCTCAACATCATGGACGATATGAACGTTATCGTCGGTATCCGTACGTCCGACTATGACTACGACTACTACTACGCACCTCAGGTAACAAAGATGAAACAGCGTGGTGAAGTGACACCCTACGCGGGAATCATCTATGACCTGACGGCGGAGCAATCCGTGTATGTCAGCTACACCGACATATTCAAACCACAATCGAGCCGTGACCGTAATGGCTCCATCTTGGAACCCATCGTGGGCAGTAACTACGAGTTTGGCTGGAAAGGTGAATTCCATGATGGCCATCTTAATGCCAGCGCTGCGCTGTTCCTGGTCCAAAGGGACAACCTGGCAGTCTTGGACGGAGGCGAACTCGTCGTCGGCACGATAGGTGAGTCGGCCTACAAGGCCGCCAAGGGTACCGAGACCAAAGGTATCGACATGGAGCTTTCGGGTGAAGTGCTACCAGGCTGGCAGGTCATGGCAGGCTACAGCCATGCGCGTACGGAAGACGCCGATGGAGTACGCCAGTTGACCCAACTGTCGATGGATACCTTCCGCCTCTGGAACACCTACCACTTGCCCGGAGACTGGAGCAAATTGACCGTGGGCGGAGGTATTTCCTGGAATTCCGGCACTTCGCTCTACTACAGCACCCTCAAAGCCAGAGCCAAGCAAGATGACTACAGCATCACCAGCCTGATGGCGCGCTATCAAGTTACCGAGCAACTGGCGGCCACATTGAACCTGGAAAACCTGTTCGATGAGAAGTACTACTCCGGTATCGGAGGCAGTGTTGGTCACTATGGAGACCCGCGTAACTTCCGCCTTGGCCTGCGCTACGATTTCTAAACGAGCGGTTTTAAAAGCACACGGCCCATAGCATAACTCGTAGGATGGGTTGAACCGCTAGGTGATACCCATCATCGCCATCAACGATATTTCGTGAATCGATGGGTATCACCACGGCGCGCTTGTCCCGTCCTACACCTCGCCCTGAGCCAGCAACTCTTCCAGGCTTTGCGCTTCGAAGATCGCTTCGGCCCAGAGGCCAATACGTTCCACCCCGGCCTGCTCGATCCGCTGTACGGCCCACTCAGGCAATGGGCCGAAACGCTTGTCCAACTGGCGTTGCAGCAATACAGCCTGGCCTTCCGCCCTGCCTTTCTCCAGACCTTCCTGCAACCAGCGTTCGCTCCAGGTTTCCGTACGTTCCGCCAACATGGTGCTGACCTCCAGCAAGTCGCTCAGTGGTGGGATGCGCCCGCTCGACGTGCGCCTGCGGACCAGCCCGATAATCCATCGGATGATATTGCGGCGCAAGGGCGTCTGGTCGTCGAGAGTCAGCCAACCGCGCAGTTCGTCGATAGCGGTCTTCATGACCTGAGGTGTTTGCGCCTGCTCCAGGCGTATCAGCATCGCCACTAGGTTCTGCCGCCCGCTCAACTCGCTGTCCGAATAGCGATTTTCATCGATCAGCAGGTATTCGAAATGCGGCTGGAACGCCCGCAAGCCGGACTGTGCGGGATGGCACAGGTCGTCCAAGCGGGTGGAGTAGGGCCATTGGCGCAAGCCGTTGTAGAGCACCAGCGGCAGCACCGGTGGCAAGCGACCATCGTGGGTCAACTGTCCCTGCTTCTCCAGTTGTTGCCAGAACAACCCGACATAGGTCAGCAGACGCAGGGCCATGAAACGGTCCGGCGTGGACTGGAACTCCAGCAGCAGATACAGGTAGACCCAACCGTCATCGCCCAACCGAAGCCGCCACACCATATCCTCATGGCGGCCCTGCATATCTTCACTGACGTAATGCCCATTGAGCATTTCCAGGCTGGAGAAATCGACCTGCCCGACCCAGTCCTGCGGTACGAACCCAACCAACAGATCACGCACGAACTCCGGGTTGGAGAACAACAGCTTGTAGCCAGTGTCGTGCGCCTGGGCCATTTTCCGGTCCTGCATGAGGGGTATGCAGGGCAGATACTGCCTGCTTGCCCAAAGGAAATCCGTGACCGGATTCACACTGCCCTCATCTTGCCGCCAACCAGAGCGGCTGGCTCGCTATCGTACGATTGGCTATTGCCGGGAGGTGCGTGAGCCGTGATAATTCCGAGAATCGTTCTCGTTAATTCAGGGTCCACGACCCGCAGGAGTGCCCTTGTCGCACGAAGAGCCCGCCAAGCAGAACCTCGTCGAGGGTATGTACCGCCAGCACCGCGACTGGCTGGTCGGCTGGCTGCTGCGTAGCCAGGGCTGTCCGCACCGGGCCGAGGACCTCAGCCAGGACACCTTCCTGCGCTTGCTCAGGCGCAACGACCTGCTGCTTCCCCGGGAACCTCGGGCCTTGCTGACCAGCATCGCCAAGGGCCTGTTGATCGATCACTTCCGCCGCAATGCCCTGGAACGCGCCTACCAGGCAGAGCTGGAGCGGCTGCCCGAGGCCCTGCAACCCAGTGAGGAAGAACGCATCCTGCTGTTCGAATCCCTGAACCGGATCGATGCCTTGCTCGGACGCCTCTCCAGCAAGGCCCGCGCCGCCTTCCTGCATAGCCGCCTGGACGGACTGACCCACGCAGAGATCGCCGAGCGCCTGGGCGTCTCAGTGCCACGGGTGCGCCAGTACCTGGCACAGGGCATGCGCCAGTGCTACATCGCCCTCTACGGCGAGCCGGCATGAACCACGCCCCCGTATCGTCCGCCGTGCTGGACGCGGCCATTGCCTGGCAACTGCGCCGCCAGGAAGACGACTCGCCGGGTTGCCAGGCCGCGCTGGAGCAGTGGCTGGACGAGGCGGCGGAACACCGCCGCGCCTGGCAACAGTTGCAAGGCATCGACCTGCAACTGGCGGCCATCGACAACCCGTTCACCCGCCAGTTGCTGCAACGCCCGCGTGAGCGGCGGATGCCACGCCGCACCCTGCTCGGCCTGGCCCTGCTCGCAGGCCTCGGGGTCGGCATCGCCCAGCAGCGCCCATTAGGGGACTGGCTGGCAGACGAGCGCACGGCCAGGGGCGAGCAACTCACCCTGACGCTGGCCGACGACAGCCATATACGTCTCAACAGCCTCAGCGCCCTGGATATCCGTTTCGACGAGCAGCAGCGCGCCCTCTACCTGCGCAGCGGCGAAGTGCTGGTGGAAACCGCCGGCAAGCCGGACCCGCGCCCCTTCATCGTACAAACCGAGCAAGGTTCGCTGCGCGCCCTGGGCACGCGCTTCCTGGTTCGACGTGAGGGCGAACGGACCCGCCTGATCGTCCTGCAATCCGCCGTGGAAGCCAAACCGGAACAATCGGCAAAGCGGCAGGTGGTAGAAGCAGGGGAACAGCTGCTGATGGGCCACGACGCACTGGGCCAGATCCAGCCCGCCCCGCTGGCCGCCGATGCCTGGAGCAAAGGCATGCTGGTGGTCGAGGATATGCCGCTGAGCGAGTTGCTCGCGCAACTCGGCGAATACCACACGGGCTACCTGGGGCTGGACGATTCGCTCAGGCACCTGCACATCAGCGGCAGCTTCCCCTTGCACGATCTCGACAAGGCGTTGGCGGCGCTGCCGGCCAGCCTGCCGGTGCGGATCGAACGCCACACCGACTGGTGGGTGGTGATCAGGGCCGCTCGCGACTGACGCCCGGAGCCAGGCACAGGCTTCCCAGAAATATTTTCAGGACGCCCTATCACTTTTGCATTCTGCTTCGGCAAGGGAGTGACCGAATCATTCCCTGCGGAGCCGCTCCATGTCGTCATCCAGTCTTTTACTGCGCCCTACCCTGCTTGCCGCCGGCATCGCCATGCTGGGCCTCGCGGCCGCCCTGCCGGCCTCCGCCCAGGAAAACCACGGCGAACAGAGCAGCGAATACGCGCTGCCCGCCGCCCCGCTGGCCTCGACCCTGAGCCGTATCGCCGCTGATGCCGGCCTGGTGTTGAGCATCGACCCGCAACTGACCCGTGGCCGCACCTCACAGCCGGTGCAGGGGCAACTTTCCCCTGAGCAGGCACTGCGCCAGGCCCTGAGCGGCAGCGGGCTGATACTGGTTCCCGGCGCATCCGGCAGCTACAGCCTGCAAGCGCTGGACAGCGGCAACGCCCTGCTGCTCGATGACGTCGACATCAGTGGCCGCCTGCGCACGCAGGACGGCTCCGAGGCCAGCGGTTACCGCAGCGAAGACCTGAAGAACGTCGGCGCCCTCGGCGGCATGGCGCTACGCGACACGCCCTACTCGATCAGCGTCTATTCCAGCGACCTGGTGCGCAACATCCAGGCCACCTCGCTGGACGATATCTTCAAGCTCAACCCCTCGACCCAGTTCACCTCGCCCACCACCGCCGGCTACGCCAGCAGCCTGAGCGTGCGCGGCTTCAGCGCCTCGGGCAACCTGAACGTCGCCAACGACGGCCTGCGCTTTTCCAACTCGTCCAACAGTGGAAACGCCATCGAGGAAATGGAACGCCTGGAAGTCGTTACCGGCCTCAGCGGCTTCCTCTATGGGCCGGGTACACCGGGCGCATTGCTCAACTATGTGCTCAAGCGCCCCACCACCGAGCGCTATAACAGCGTCACCCTCGGCAACGCCGGCGGCGAGAGCTACTACCTGCACGGCGACTTCGGCGGCAAGATCGACGAACAGGGCGTATTCGCTTACCGACTCAACGTCCTCAGCCAGGACGGGGAAACCGCCATCGACCTGCAGAAGCGCCGCCGCCAACTGGTCAGCCTGGCACTGGACTGGAATGTCAGCGACGACCTGCTGGTCCAGTTCGATGCGTCATGGAAGAAAAACCAGACTCGCGGCCTGACCAGCTACTGGTTCTTCTCCAACCATGCCCACCGGCCCGATGCCAGCGATCTGGACAACGACAAGCTGTACAGCCAGCGCTGGTCCTTTGCCGACAGCGAGCACAAGCGCGTCGGTGGTCGCTTCCAGTGGAAACTGGACGACATCTTCAGCCTGCGCGGCGCGCTGGCCTATGACCTCAACGAAACCCAGTACGCCTACACCGGCCCCACCGTCAGCAGCGCCGGCGTATATGGACAACCGCTGTACGCCTTCGCCCCAGTCGAACAAGAGGAAACCTCGACCTACCTGTTCCTCGATGCCGCCTTCGACACCGCCGGTATCGGCCACAAGGTCACGACGGGCTACCAGGGCAATATCGCCCGCGAGCGTAACTACACCGACTACATCGACACGAGGTTCCAATACACCTCGGTGGTCGGCAACCGCCCCTTCAACGAACGCCCACAGGTGGCCAAGCCCGCGTACTCGGTCGGCCACGGCGACCAGCACCTGTCGGAGCGCAGCCAGTCGGACAACCTGCTGATCGGCGATGTCATCACCTTCAACGAACAATGGTCGTCGATCCTTGGTGTCACCCGCACACGCATCAAGTCCTTCAGCGACAACTTCGTCTGGGTCGGGACCAGCGGCTCCAAGCCGGCCATCAAGCGCTACAACGAGAGCAAGACCTCGCCGAACGTCTCGCTGGTCTACAAACCGCAGCCCTGGCTGACCACCTACGTCACCTACATCGAGGCTCTGCAGGCAGGCGGTATCGCACCGGACGCGGCCCTCAACAAGGGGCAGTCGCTGGCGCCCTTCATCAGCGAACAGTATGAAATCGGCATCAAGGCCGCCCTCGGCGAAACCCTGCTGACCGCGGCGCTGTTCAATATCGACAAGCCCAACGCCCTCCAGAACGCCCAGGGATACTATGTGCAGGATGGCCGTCAGGAGAACAATGGCCTGGAGCTTGGCCTGACCGGCAAGGTCACGCCAGCATTGACGCTGATCAGCGGCATCACCCTGCTCGATCCTGAGGTCAAGAAAGCCGCGAAGGCCGAGCACGAGGGCCAGAAGCCCGTCAGTGTCGCCACGCAACTGGCCAAGCTCTACGCCGAATACGACCTCGGCGCCGTGCCCGGCCTGACCCTGACCGGCGGCGCCTACTACACCGGCAAGCAATATGCCGACGAGGCCAACCAGCACAGCCTGCCGTCCTTCACCACCTTCGACGCGGGTGCCCGCTACCGCCTGCCGCTGGCGGACAACGACCTGACCCTGCGCGCCAACATCAGCAACCTGACCGACAAGGAATACTGGCTGAGCCGCCATTACCTGGGCGCACCGCGCACCCTGACCTTCTCGGCCCAACTGGAGTTCTGAAAGAGCAGCGGCACGTTACGAGCGGCAAGGCATGCACCCATGGCTAGCCGCTCGGAGCTTGCGGCTTGTCGCTCCGTATAGCCTATGAAATCCGCCACCATCCGACGCTGGTCCTTCGTGCACACCTGGACCAGCCTGATCTGCACCCTGTTCCTGCTGATGCTGGCGATCACCGGCCTGCCGCTGATCTTCCACCATGAGCTGGAACACCTGCTGGGCGAGGCCCCGCAACTGCGCGAAATGCCGGCGGACACGCCACGCCTCGACCTGCAGCGCCTGGTCGAGGCCGCCGAGCGCCAGCACCCCGACAAAGTGGTGCAATACCTGGGCTGGGACGACGAAGACGCGAACGCACTACGGGTGATCATGGCGGCCACCGCCGGCACCGAGCCGAATTCGTCGCACACCTTCGGCCTGGACGCACGCACCGGGGAAGCCTTCGAGATGCCCTCGGCCAACGGCGGCCTGATGATGTTCTTCCTGCGCATGCACGTGGACATGTACGCCGGATTGCCAGGCAAGCTGTTGCTGGCCTTCATGGGGCTGCTGTTCGTCGTGGCGATCGTCTCCGGCGTGGTGCTCTATGCGCCGTTCATGCGCAGGCTCGACTTCGCCGAAGTACGGCGGCACAAGTCACGCCGCACACGCTGGCTGGACCTGCACAACCTGATCGGCATCGTCACCCTCAGTTGGGCGCTGGTGGTCGGCATCACCGGCGTGATCAGCGCCTGCGCCGACCTGCTGATCTCGGCCTGGCGCAACGACGCCCTGGCCGCCCTGGTCGAGCCCTATCGTGACGCACCGCCCTTGCAGGCCCGTGCCCCGGCCAGCCCACTGCTGGGCATCGCGGCACAGGCCGCGCCCGGCATGCAGCCGGACTTCATCGCCTTCCCCGGCACCCGATTCTCCAGCGAGCACCACTACAGCGTCTTCATGAAAGGCAGCAGCCACCTGACCTCGCACCTGTGGACACCGGTGCTGATCGACGCCGCCACCCTCGAGGTGACCGCCGTCGGCAGGCGCCCGTGGTACATGGACATGCTGTCGATGTCACAACCGCTGCACTTCGGCGACTACGGCGGCAGGCCGATGCAGATCCTCTGGGCCGTGCTCGACCTGCTGACCATCGTCGTGCTCGGCAGCGGCCTGTACCTGTGGTGGAAGCGCCGGGGCAAGACACGGGAGGCCAGGCCATGAAACGCTGGCGCCGCTCGACCTTCCGCCTGCCGACACTGATCGCCCTGCTGGGCTTTGCCGGGCTGGTCACCGCACTGCTCGGGGACGGCGGCTGGGACGTCCTGGCCTGGATCGGCCTGGGCATTCCAGCCGCATTGGGCTGCCTGGCGCTGCTTCCGCGTCGCTGACAGTGACAGGGGCGTCTAGCAGTCCGGCTGCCCCGCCGTGTACTTGCGCGCCGGGTCGATGGCGGCCTGCAACTGGCTGATCACCTTGCTGCCGAT
This sequence comes from Pseudomonas sp. ABC1, assembly GCF_013395055.1. Lineage (NCBI taxonomy): Bacteria > Pseudomonadati > Pseudomonadota > Gammaproteobacteria > Pseudomonadales > Pseudomonadaceae > Pseudomonas > Pseudomonas sp. ABC1. Next base: position 2,873,373 of record NZ_CP058349.1, on the reverse strand, counting down.
CAACAGCGGATAGTTGAAGTGGGAGCGATCGGTCAGATTCACCTCGGCCTGGTGCAGGCGGTCGGCGATGCAGATATCCATATTGATCAAGGGCCGCGAGGCGACCCCCGGTTTGCCGCCCCCCTCTTCCGCCCGCCCCTTGATCTCGCTGGTGCCCAGCAGCGGGCGCTCATGCAGGCGGTCGTCGGCGCCCTCGACAGCCAGGCGGAAACGAACCCAGCGCGCATCTTCGCGCTCGAATATCTCGATATCCCGCGCCGACAGCGAAGCGGTTTCGGCACCGGTGTCCATCTTGGCCTTGAGGGTCGCATCGAGGCCTTCGAGCCGGATGTGCTCGTAACGGCCATAAAGCCGGGGCTCATCGGCGAAGGCCGGCATACAGAAGAAACAGGCGAGTAGCAGTGGACGCAGCAAGGGCGCTCTCCTTTCATCAGCGGATTCGGAAACTGGGACTTGAACCCCCGGCTTTTCGTTCAACCACCTGCTGTTATCATCCCTGCACCTTGACTTTAGTAAGGAGCACTCATGAGGCATCTGCTGACCGGGCTGGCCGTTCTCCTGTTGCTGGCGATCAATACGCTGGCCCTGATAGGGCCGATCCTGCTGCTGGCGTTACTCAAGCTGCTGCCGATTCCACGCCTGCGCAAATACTGCTCCCATGGCGTGATGTGGTTCGCGGAAACCTGGGCGCAGATCGACAAGGCCATCTTCGCCCTGCTGATCCCCACCGTCTGGGATATCCGCGGTGCCGAGCAGTTGCGCCGCGACACCTCCTACCTGGTGATCAGCAACCACCAGTCCTGGGTGGACATTCCCGCGCTGATCGAGACCTTCAACCGCAAGGCACCTTTCTTCAAGTTCTTCCTCAAGCAGCAACTGATCTGGGTGCCCTTCCTCGGGCTGGCTTTCTGGGCGCTCGACTACCCGTTCATGAAGCGCTATTCCAAGGCCTTCCTCGGCCGCAACCCACACATGAAGGGCAAGGACCTGGAGATCACCCGCGAAGCCTGCGAGAAATTCCGCGAGATGCCGGTCACGGTGGTCAATTACCTGGAAGGCACCCGCTTCACCCAGGCCAAGCACGACCAGCAGCAATCGCCCTACCGTCACCTGCTCAAGCCAAAGGCCGGCGGCGTGGCCTTCGTCCTCGCCAGCCTGGGCGAACAGCTCGACGCCATCCTCGATGTCACGGTGATCTACCCCGGCGAGCGGGTGCCCGGCTTCTGGGAACTGATCAGCGGCCAGGTGCCGAAAGTCATCGTCGATATCCGCAGCCTGCCACTGGAGCCTTCCCTCTGGCAGGGCGACTACCAGGACGACCCGGCCTTCCGCCAGCAGATGCAGGAATGGGTCAGCGAGCTGTGGCAGGACAAGGACGCCCGCATCGAGGCATTACGGGCTGAGCGCTAGCACACGCAAGCGGGAGAGGGCCGGGGAGAGGGTAAGCCACGGCACCCCACGCCCCTTTCAGTTAGACTGCGCGCCACTTCCCTGCCGATGATGCCGCCGTGTCCAGTACCGCCTTCTCCAGCCTGCCCCTGTCCGCCGCCCTGCTGGGCAACCTCGAGTCGCTGGGTTATGCCCAGATGACCCCGATCCAGGCGCAGTCCCTGCCGATCATGCTCAAGGGCCAGGACCTGATCGCCCAGGCCAAGACCGGCAGCGGCAAGACCGCCGCCTTCGGCATCGCGCTGCTGGAGCCGCTGAATCCGCGCTGGTTCGGCTGCCAGTCGCTGGTGCTGTGCCCGACCCGGGAACTGGCCGACCAAGTCGCCAAGGAAATCCGCCGACTGGCACGCGGCGCCGACAACATCAAGGTCCTGACCCTGTGCGGCGGCGTGTCCTTCGGGCCGCAGGTCGCCTCGCTGGAGCACGGCGCGCACATCATCGTCGGCACCCCGGGACGGGTGCAGGAACACCTGCGCAAGGGCACGCTGAAGATCGACGGCCTGCGCAGCCTGGTGCTGGACGAAGCCGACCGCATGCTCGACATGGGCTTCTACGACAGCATCGCCGACATCATCAGCCAGGCACCGGGCAAACGGCAGACCCTGCTGTTTTCCGCCACCTACCCCACGGCCATCAAGCAGCTCGCCGCCAGCTTCATGCGCGAACCGCAGCAAGTGCACGTGGAAGCCCTGCACGACGATACGCAGATCGAGCAGCGCTTCTACGAAATCGCCCCGGAACAGCGGCTGGAAGCCGTCGCCCGGTTGCTCGGCAACTTCCGTCCGGAAAGCTGCGTGGCCTTCTGCTTCACCAAGCAGCAGTGCCAGGAAGTGGTCGAAAAACTCAATAACCTGGGCATCTCGGCGATGGCACTCAATGGCGACCTGGAACAGCGGGATCGCGACCAGGTGCTGGCGATGTTCGCCAACCGCAGCCTGTCGGTACTGGTCGCCACCGATGTGGCCGCGCGCGGGCTGGATATCGAGGCGCTGGACATGGTCATCAACGTGGAGCTGGCGCGGGACGCGGAGATCCACGTTCACCGCGTGGGCCGTACCGGGCGCGCCGGCCACAAGGGCCTGGCCGTCAGCCTGGTGGCACCGGCCGAGGCCCACCGTGCCCAGGCCATCGAGGCGCTGCAAAAGGCGCCGCTCAACTGGATGCCACTCGGCGCACTCAAGCCGCTGGACGGGGCGTCCTGGCAGCCACCGATGGTGACGCTGTGCATCGCCGCCGGGCGCAAGGACAAGCTGCGCCCCGGCGATATCCTCGGCGCGCTCACGGGCGATGCCGGCATCCCCGGTACGCAGGTCGGCAAGATCGCCATCTTCGACTTCCAGGCCTATGTCGCGGTCGAACGGGGCGTAGCCCGCCAGGCCCTGCAACGCCTGAGCCAGGGCAAGATCAAGGGACGTTCGCTGAAAGTGCGCTTGTTGAACGCCTGAAAACGTCAGCGCGCGCACCGTTCATCGGCGCGCGCGCAGTACACGGCAGGATGCCGCCGGGCATGACTTAAGACATACATTAAGCAAGGTCTTTTCCCATAGACTTACGTCCAATGTGCCCGCCAGGCCTGGCGGCTCAACATCGCCGGAAAAAAGGATGTGGACCATGAGCAAAGCGGACGCCTTCACCGAGGCGGGGAAAACGGCAGTGCTGCAGAACATCCATGGCACCATGGAATTCCTGCGCAAACACCCCCCCTTCAACCTGATGGAAAACGCCCATCTGGCCTATCTGGTGGAAAACTCCCTGCTGCGTTTCTATGCCGCCGGCGAATCCATCCTCAAGCCTGACGACGGCATCGTCGAGCACTTCTATATCGTCAAGCAGGGCCGTGTGCACGGCCAGCGGCCCTACACCACCAAGCGCGGCACGGAACCGACCTTCGACATCACAGAAGGCGAGTGCTTCCCGGTGGCCGCGCTGGTCGGCGAGCGGGCCACGCGCACCGAGCACCTGGCCGCCGAAGACACCTTCTGCCTGGTGCTGAACAAGGAAGCCTTCGTCAAGCTGTTCTCCCTCTCGGACACCTTGCGCGACTTCGCCTTGCGCGGCGTCAGCAGCCTGCTGGACCAGGTCAACCAGCAGGTCCAGTTGCGCGCCGCCGAGAGCCTGGGCGCACAGTATTCCCTGGACACCCGCCTGGGCGACCTGGCGCTGCAACACCCGGTCACCTGCCTGCCCGACGTCTCCCTCAAGGAAGCGGTGCGGACCATGCACGAGCAGCATGTGGGCAGCATCGTGATCGCCGACGCACAGTTGCACCCCCTGGGGATCTTCACGCTGCGCGACCTGCGTCGCTTCATCGGCGGCGGTGACTGCGACCTGAACACCCCCATCGACCAGTTGATGACGCCGCGCCCCTTCCACCTGCCACCGAGCGCCACGGCCTTCGATGCGGCCATTTCCATGACCGAGCGTCATATCGCCCACGTCTGCGTGGTCGATCACGGCGTGCTGAAAGGCGTGGTTTCCGAGCGCGACCTGTTCTCCCTGCAGCGCGTCGACTTGGTGCATCTGGCCCGTACCATCCGCAGCGCCACCAAGGTGGAAAGCCTGGCCGCCCTGCGCGCAGACATCCGCCAACTGGTGGACAACATGCTGGCCCACGGCGCGTCCTCGACGCAGATCACTCATATCGTCACGCTGCTCAACGACCACACCGTATGCCGGGTGATCGAACTGGCCATCGAGGAACTGGGCGATCCTGGCATTCCCTTCACCTGGCTGTGCTTCGGCAGTGAAGGTCGCCGCGAACAGACGCTGTACACCGACCAGGACAACGGCATCCTCTTCGAAGCATCGGATGCCGCCGAGGCCGCGCACATCCGTGGACGCCTGCTGCCCCTGGCCGAGCGCATCAACCGCGACCTGGACACCTGCGGCTTCACCCTGTGCCGCGGCAACATCATGGCCAGCAACCCGCAGTTGTGCCTGTCACGCCAGGAATGGCAGCGCCGCTTCAGCACCTTCGTGCGCGAGGTCACCGCGGAAAACCTGCTGTCGAGCACGATATTCTTCGACCTGCGTGCCATCTGGGGCCCCGAGGAAAGCTGCGAGCAACTGCGCGAGGCATTCCAGCACGATATCGCCAGCAATGGCGTGTTCCAGCGCCTGATGGCCGAGAATGCCCTGCGCCAGCGGCCGCCCATCGGGCGCTTCCGCGACTTCGTGGTCACGCGCAAGGACGATGAGGAAACGGCGAAGCTGGACCTCAAGGTGCAAGGCCTCACCCCCTTCGTCGATGGTGCGCGCCTGCTGGCCCTGAGCCATGGCGTCGAGTCCTGCAACACCCTGGAACGACTGCGCCACCTGGTGGAAAAGGAAGTGATTGACGCCAAGGATGGAGCCGCCTATGAAGAGGCCTATCACTTCATCCAGCAAACGCGCATGCAGCAACACCAGCAACAATCCCGCGAGGGGCAGCCTTATTCGAACCGGCTGGACCCTGACTCACTCAATCACCTGGACCGCCGCATCCTGCGCGAGTCCTTCCGCCAGGCACAACGCCTGCAAGCAAGCCTGGCGCTACGATACCGACTCTGATGACGACCTTCATGAATATGGCCTGGTTCAAGAGACGTCGGGGGCCTCTGCTGGACCTCGATCAGTTGCAGCGGCTCAAGTGTCTGCCGACACCGGCCGCTGCCGATTCGCGCCCATTGCGCGAGCAGCGCATGGTGGTGCTGGACCTGGAGACCAGTGGCCTGGATACCCGCCGCGACATCGTCCTGTCGATTGGTGCCGTGGTGATCGAGGATGGCGCCATCTCCATGCGCAACCAGTTCGAGTGCACCCTGCTGCGCCCGGACCAGGCGGTCAGCGAGAGCGTGCTGATCCACGGCATAGCCCCCAGCGCACTGGCGGCGGGCGTGGAGCCGGCCGAAGCACTGTTGTCGTTCATGGAATTCGTCGGCGACAGCCCGCTGCTGGCCTTTCACGCCGCCTTCGACCAACGCATGCTGACCCGTGCACTCAAGGACAGCCTGGACTACAAGCTGCGCCACCCGTTCTACGACGTCGCCGAACTGGCGCCGATGCTCTGCCCGGACAACCGCCCGCGCAAGAGCGGCCTGGACGACTGGACCGAACACTTCGGCCTGCAGATATTGCAGCGTCACCATGCCAGCGCCGATGCACTGATCACCGCCGAACTGGCGATGATTCTGTTCAGCAAGGCACGCCGCCAGGGACTGGACAGCCTGCTCGCCCTCAATAATCGCCTGAACAACTGGCGGCATCGCCAAAAGGCGCAGATGCTCTGAGTCTCGGTCTGGGCTCTACACCCGCGCGCCCGTCAGTTGGTCGATCAGCGCCTGATACGCCTCCAGCGCAGCGAATTCCTCGGTGTCCTTGTCGACACCCTGGCTGTCCGGGCGGCGTACGCCGAGCAGGTGACCGACACCGAAGTCCCGGGCACTGCGCAGGATCGGCAGGCTGTCATCGATGAACAGGCTGCGCGTCGGGTCGAATTCGACCTCCTGGCGCAGGCTCTGCCAGAAGCGCGCATCCTCCTTGGGGAAGCCGTAGTCGTGGGAACTGACCAGCCGTTCCAGCCAGGGCGCCAGGGCGACGCGCTCCAGTTTGATCGCCAGCGAGTCGCGGTGGGCATTGGTGATCAGCACGGCACGCTTGCCGGCCTCGCGCAGGGCCTGGAGAAAGGCCAGGGCACCGGGTCGCGGGGCGATCAGTGCGGCGGCCTCGCGCTTCATCTCGCGGATCGGCAAGTCCAGCTCGCGACTCCAGTAATCCGTGCAATACCAGTTCAGGTGCCCATGCTGGGCGGCGAACACCGGCGCCAGCAACGCCTTGCTCCGCGCCAGGGACAGGCCACGCCGCTCGGCATAACGCGCTGGCAGCATTTCGAGCCAGAAGTGATTGTCGAAATGCAGGTCCAGCAGGGTGCCGTCCATGTCCAGCAGCACGGTGTCGATGTCATTCCAGGGTAGTGTCATGTTCTCTCATCAGGGTAATTGCATGAGGCCTTTCTTCCCTCTCCCCAGCCCTCTCCCGCAAGCGGGAGAGGGGGCAACAGTAGGCGCTATCGATGAAGATCCGTTCTCTCATCATCAGGCAGGGGCGCGTGGGCAAAGCCGGGTTATGATAGCCGCTCGTCTCCAGGAGTGTTGCCATGCGCCAGAAGCCCACAGTGCTCGCCCGCGAAATCGTCGCCTCCAGCCGCCTGTTCCGGGTGGAAGAGCTGCAATTGCGCTTCTCCAACGGAGTCGAGCGTACCTACGAGCGACTGGCCAGCAAGGGCAGCGGTTATGGCGCCGTGATGATCGTGGCACTGGACGGACAGGGCCGCGCACTGTTGGTCGAGGAATACTGCGGCGGCACCGACAGCTATGAACTGTCCCTGCCCAAAGGGCTGATCGAGCCTGGCGAGGACGTACTGGACGCCGCCAACCGCGAGTTGAAGGAAGAGGCCGGCTTCGGCGCCAGGCAACTGGAATTCCTCGCCGAGTTGTCGCTGTCGCCCGGCTACATGAGCCAGAAGATCCAGGTGGTGCTGGCCCGTGACCTCTACGAGGAGCGGCTACCGGGCGACGAGCCGGAACCCATGCGCCTCGATCACGTGGACCTGCGCGAACTGTCGAGCCTGATCCAGCACCCGCAATTCAGCGAGGGCCGTGCCCTGGCGGCGCTCTACCTGACCCGCGACCTGCTGACCCAGCGCGGGGAGTTCCAGCCATGAGCCACCCGCTGCTCGAACCGGTCATCGCCCTGGTGCAAGCCGCCGGCCAACAGATCCTGCCCTACTGGCGCAGCGACCTGGCGGTACAGGAAAAAGCCGACGCCTCACCCGTGACGGCAGCCGACCTGGCGGCCCATGCCTTGCTCGAAGCGGGCCTGCGCGCGCTGGACGACAGGATCCCAGTACTCTCGGAAGAAGACTGCGAACGCCCACTGGCCGAACGCGCCGACTGGAAGCGCTGGTGGCTGGTCGACCCGCTGGATGGCACCAAGGAGTTCATCAGCGGCAGCGACGAATTCACCGTCAACGTGGCGCTGATCGACGCGGGCCGTGTGGTGTTCGGCGTAGTCGGTATTCCGGTGCGCGGCACCTGCTACTACGGTGGCGACGGCCTGGGCGCCCATTGCCAGGAGCGCGACGGCCAGGTGCGAGCGCTGCACGTACGCCAGGCACCACCAGGGCACTTCACCGTGGTGGCGAGCAAACGCCACGGCAGCCCGGAACAGACCCAACTGCTCGAAACCCTGCGCGAGCGCCATGGCGACCTGACACTGGCCTCCGTCGGCAGCTCCCTGAAGTTCTGCCTGCTGGCCGATGCCCAGGCGGACTGCTACCCGCGCCTGGCCCCGACCTCGCAATGGGACACCGCCGCTGCCCAGGGTGTGCTGGAGGGCGCGGGCGGCGAAGTGCTGGACCTGCAAGGCCAGCCGCTGACCTACGAGGCCCGCGAGAGCTACCTCAACCCCTTCTTCCTGGCGCTACCACAGGAGGCCGACTGGCGCACCGAGCTGCTGGCGGCCAGCCGCCATCTGTCGTCGACGGCCGGTTAGCACATGGGCAGCCCGTCCCTCGGCCAGTCCCTGCGCAGCTTGTGGGCGCTGGAGAAATTCGGCTATAGCCTGCGCGTACTGATCGCCCTGGCGGGTGCCATGGGCCTGTCCTGGTACCTCGACCAGCCGAACCTGATGATCCCGCTGTTCCTCGGCATCATCGCCAGCGCCCTGGCGGAAACCGACGACAGCTGGTTCGGACGCCTGAGCGCACTGCTGGTGACCCTGCTGTGCTTCAGCATTGCCTCGGTCTCGGTGGAGCTGCTGTTCCCCTTCCCCACCCTGTTCATCGGCGCCATGGCGCTCTCGGCCTTCGCCTTGGTCATGCTCGGCGCCATTGGCGAACGCTATGCCACCATCGCCCAGGCCACGTTGATCCTGTCGATCTACAGCATGATCGCCGCCGACCAGCGCGGCGGCGAAATCAGCCACTTCTGGCGCGACCCCGGCCTGTTGGTCGCCGGCGCCGCCTGGTATGGCCTGCTCTCGGTGATCTGGAACGCACTGTTCGTGCACCAGCCGGTGCAGCACAGCCTGGCCCGTCTGTACCGCGAGCTGGGGCAGTACTTCAAGCTCAAGGCGGCGCTGTTCGAACCGACCCGCGCCATCGACCTGGAACACCAGCGCCTGCAACTGGCGCAGCAGAACGGGCGCGTCGTGGCGGCCCTCAACGCCGCCAAGGAAACCCTGCTGCACCGCCTCGGCCATGGCCGCCCCGGGGTGAAGATCAGCCAGTACCTGAAGCTGTATTTCCTTGCCCAGGACCTGCACGAACGCGTCAGCTCCTCGCACTACCCCTACCAGGCGCTGGCCGAGGCCTTCTTCCACAGCGACGTGCTGTTCCGCTGCCAGCGCCTGCTGGAGGAACAAGGCAAGGCCTGTCGCGACCTGGGCCGCGCCATCCAGTTGCGCCAGCCGTTCAGCCATGGCGAGTCCGGACGCATGGCCCAGGATGACTTGCAGGCGTCGCTGGAACACCTGCGCCAGCAGAACAACCCGGCCTGGCGCGACCTGCTGCGCTCGTTGCGCGCCCTCTCCGGCAATCTGTCGACGATTCACCAGCAACTGTCCAACGCCAGCAACCCCGATGCCCTCGGCAACGAGGCCGACAGCAGCCTGTACGACCGCCAGCCAAAGACCCTGCGCGACGCACTGCAACGCATACGCATGCAGATCACACCCTCTTCGCTGCTGTTCCGCCACGCCCTGCGCATGAGCCTGGCGCTGGTCTGCGGCTACCTGGTGCTGCACGCCATCCATCCGGCCCAGGGCTACTGGATACTGCTGACCACCGTCTTCGTCTGCCAGCCGAACTACGGCGCCACCCGCATCAAGCTGGTGCAGCGGGTCAGCGGCACCGTGCTCGGGCTGCTGGTCGGCTGGGCACTCTTCGAGCTCTTCCCCTACCAGCAGATCCAGGCGCTGTTCGCGGTGGTCGCCGGCGTGGTGTTCTTCGCCACCCGCAGCAGCCGCTACACCCTGGCCACCGCCGCCATCACGCTGCTGGTGCTGTTCTGCTTCAACCAGGTCGGCGACGGCTACGGGCTGATCTGGCCACGCCTGTTCGATACCCTGCTCGGCAGCTTGATCGCGGCGGCGGCGGTGTTCCTGGTGCTGCCCGACTGGCAGGGTCGACGCCTGAACCAGGTCGTCGCCAATACCCTGGCGCGCAGCAGCGACTACCTGCGCCAGATCGTCCAGCAGTACATCACCGGCAAGCACGACGACCTGGCCTATCGCCTGGCCCGCCGCGATGCGCACAACGCCGACGCGGCGCTCTCCACCACACTGTCCAACATGCTGCTGGAGCCTGGGCACTTCCGCCGCGATGCGGAAACCGGCTTCCGCTTCCTGACCCTGTCGCACACCCTGCTCAACTACCTCTCGGCCCTCGGCGCCCACCGCGAGAGCCTGCCAGGCGGCGCCAGCGACACGCTGCTGGAACAAGCGTCGCAACAACTGGCTCGCAGCCTCGACACCCTGGCCGAGGCCCTGCGCAACAACGAAACGGTCGAGGTGCATTGCGAGGATGAGGAACGCCTGGCCCTGCAACTGGAGCAACTGCCGGACGAACTCGACGAGAGCACCCGACTGGTCTACGTCCAGCTCGGGCTGATCTGCCGACAACTGGCACCCCTGCGCAGCATGGCTGCCCACCTGGTCCGCAAACCCGACGCACAATCGGAGTAAGATGCGCGCCCGGTCACAGGAGAACGCAGGGTGCAGGCTACAGACGTAATCATCATCGGCGCGGGCGCGGCAGGCCTGATGTGCGCCTTCAACACGGCCCTGCGTGGCCGCCGTGTCCTGCTGCTGGACCACGCCAACAAGCCCGGCAAGAAAATCCTCATGTCCGGTGGTGGCCGCTGCAACTTCACCAACCTGTACGTCGAGCCAGGCAACTTCCTTTCGCACAACCCGCACTTCTGCAAGTCGGCACTGGCGCGCTACACCCAGTGGGATTTTCTCGAACTGGTCGGCAAGCATGGCGTGCCCTGGCACGAGAAGAAGCTCGGGCAACTGTTCTGCGACAACAAGTCCAGCGACATCCTCGACATGCTGCTGGCCGAGTGTGACCAGGCCGGTGTCGAACTGCGCCTGGATACCCGTATCGATGCGATCGAAGCCAGCGGCCACGGCTATAGCCTGTCGACCAGCGCCGGGCCGCTCGCCTGCGAATCACTGGTGATCGCCACCGGTGGCCTGTCGATTCCGACCCTGGGTGCCAGCGGTTTCGGCCATCAGGTGGCGCGTCAGTTCGGCCACCACATCTGGCCGACCCGCGCCGGCCTGGTGCCTTTCACCCTCACCGACCCACAGTTGAAGAACCTCTGCACGGAACTCAGCGGCACCTCGGTGGACTGCTACGCGCAGTGCGGCGGGCAAGGCTTCCGCGAGAACCTGCTGTTCACCCACCGCGGGCTGAGTGGCCCGGCGATGCTGCAGGTGTCTTCCTACTGGAACCCTGGCGATACGCTGGAAATCGACCTGCTGCCGGGGCGTGACGCGCTGCAATGGCTACAGGAGGCCCAGGCGCAACGGCCCGCCATCGAACTGAAGACGCTGCTGGCCGAAGTGTTCACACGCAAGATGGCCGGCCTGCTGTGCGAGTGCTGGTTCGAATCACGGCCATTGAAGCAGTACAACCCGCCGCAGTTGGACGAGATCGCCCGACAGCTTGCCGCCTGGCAACTGACGCCAGCGGGCACGGAAGGTTATCGCACGGCGGAAGTGACCCTGGGCGGCGTCGACACCCGCGAAGTCTCGTCGAAGACCATGGAGTCGCAGAAATCGCCAGGTTTGTATTTCATCGGGGAAGTCCTGGATGTCAGCGGCCACCTGGGCGGCTTCAACTTCCAGTGGGCGTGGGCGTCGGCCTACGCGGCGGCTCAGTACGCCTGAGCCCGGAGAAGTCGGCGCAGTGCGCCTGCACCGTGCCACCGCTACCCGGACGAATGCCGGGAGCAGTGGCGCGCTCTTCATGCAGGCAGGAGCCGAAAGCAGCATAGATCGTGAGAAAACCAGGCTTCATCGGAACCTCCCTGCATAAGCGGGTGCGGCCGTTTACTCAGCCGCTTTTTCGGCTGCCGGCGCGCTTTCGTCAGCTTCGACAGGCGCGGACTCGGCTGCCGGGGCGCTGCTGTCAGCCTCGGGTGCTACGGTTTCAGCTTCCGGCGCGCTCTCGACGGGCTCGCTGCTCGGTACCGGATCAGCGACCGGCGGGGCAGGCTGCTCGGCAGGAACCGGTGCCGGCGGCGTAGTCGGCTCGCTCTCGGAACCACAACCGACCAGCAGCAGACCCAGTGCCGGAGCCAACAGATAAGAAAGACGCATCTTCAACCTCCTGAATGAAAGACGATGGGCCTCTAGGCCCACGGTTAAATCGACAACGAAACGGGCAAAGAGTGCCGTACAGCGGATTCAATGCCCGGGAACCACCTCGATTTCGGCGCTGTTTTCCACGGCAACACGGATAGCCTCCGCGCTAAGACCCGGAATCAGCATCTGGATGAAGGCGATGGCGTAGCCACGCAGGAAAGTCCCCCTGCGCACGGCGATACTGGCGACGTTCGGCGGAACCAGATTGCCCGACAGGCATTCCAGCTTGGTGTCGCGCTGCGGATTGTAGGCCATCTCGGCGACGATGCCGATGCCCAGCCCCAGTTCCACGTAAGTCTTTATCACGTCCGAATCGATGGCGGTCAGCACGATATTGGGCGTCACCCTCTGGTCGAAGAACGCCTGGTTGATACGGCCCCGTCCGGTCATGCCCTCTTCGTAGGTGATGATCGGGTACTGGGCGATGTCGACCAGTGTCGGCTGCTCGATCCGGGTCAGCGGATGCCCGATGGGCACGACCACCCGGTGCCACCAGCTGTAGGCCTTGAACAGCGCGAAGTCGGATTGCCGCGACAGTGATTCGGTGGCGAACCCCAGGTCGGCGCGCCCATCGCGTACCATCTCGACGATCTGCGCCGGAGAGGTCTGGTGCAAGGCCAGCTTGACGTTGGGGAAGGCTTCGCGAAAGGCCGTCACCACACCGGGCAAGCGGTAACGCGACTGGGCATGGGTGCTGGCCACGGTCAGGCGACCGCTGGCGAAGCCCAGGTATTCGTCGGCGGCGTCCTTGAGGTTGTCCTTTTCCACCAGGATTCGCTCGATGATGCGGGCGATGTCGCGTCCAGGGGCGGTAAGCCCGGTCAGGCGCTTGCCGTGGCGTTCGAATATCGTTACGCCCAGCTCTTCCTCCAGTTCGCGCAACTGTCGCGAAACGCCGGATTGGGAGGTGCACAGCACGTCAGCGGCTTCGGTCAGGTTGAAGCCCTTGCGGATGGCTTCGCGCACGGCTCGTAGCTGCTGGAAATTCATGGTTGGAGCTTCCTTCGTTGGCCCCGGCCTCCTGGCCGACATGCACTCCATTACGGCGATTACAGGTTTGTCAGCACCATGTTAGGCAAAACGGTAAATTATTTTAAGTTATAAATTATTATTCATATATTCCATAAACAACTATTCAACCTGCCTCCGGCCATCCGTCCGCCAGCACAGAAACATCACGAAGATCGGCACCAACAGAACAAACACCGTTTGCAAGCCGAACAGTTCACCCAGCACGCCACCCAGCAGGGCACCACTCAAGCCACCCGCCGGCCCGACGAACATGGTCAGGCCGACGATGCGACCCTGCCCCAGGCGCTCCCCGGCCTGTGCCAGCCAGGTGATGTTGATCACCTGCACCATGCCCGAGCCCACCCCCAGGACGACGGCCCCCAACCACAACTGCCACGCGCTGTCGGCACTGCCGAGCAGCAGCAGCGCCACGACGATGAACAGGCAGCCAGCCCGAAAGAACGCCTGCGCATCCATCCGCGCAGCCACACCGCCAAGGCACAGCAGGGCCAGGACATAACAGGCGCCCTGGGCCGAGATCAGCCCCGCCGCCGCCGCGGGGCCGAAGTGAAAGCCGGAGATGGCGATCACCACGATGAAGAAGCCATAGAACTGCCCGACCGCCTGCATGCAGAACTCGCGCAGGCAGGCTGCGCGCAATTGCCGGTGCGGGCCGAGCAGCGCCACCTGGGCCTTGAGCTCGGCGAAACTCAACGGCCGGCGATGCTCCTGCTGCGGCCGGTACTGGCGCAGGATGCCGCTGGCCAGCACGACCAGCAGGAAAAAACTGCCGGCGATGACCAGGTAGGTTCCGGGAAAGCCCAGTGTCCGCAGCAGAAAAGCCCCCGCCAACGGTCCGAGCAGCAGCATGCCGACCATGTGCGTGGCACGGAACCAGCCGGCGATGCCGACGCCGACACGGCTGATCTGCTGCATGAACAAGGCCGTCAGCGACACGATGCGCAGCGGCATGAAGCAACTGATCGCCAGCATCAGCAGGCACAGCCAGAGCGGCGACTCGACCAACGGCACGAACAGATAGAGCGCGCCACTGCACAGGGTGCCGATGCGAAACAGCAGCAACGGCCCGTACTGGTCCACCAGTACCCCGGCAGGCAAGCTCATCAGCAACAGCCCGAGGCTCTGCACGGCTGCGATCAGGCCGAGCTGGGTGGCATCCGCCCGCAGCTCGACGGCATACAACGACAGGATCACATGGGCCAGCCCGGCACTCAGCCCGGCCACGGCATTCAGGGCGATGAAGGCCGGCAGGAAACCACGGGGGCTCGCTGAGCCGTCACTCACCAGGTCATTCTCCAGGACTCCACGCCCTGCGCGGATGGCGATGCCTCGGGAAGGTCCAGCGGGTCGGCGAACTCCGTCATGACATCGTCCCGGACCGCGGCGAGCGAGCGCCCGGCACGCTGCCGTGGACGCGCCTGGGGCACCTCGACAATGCGTTTGATCCGGCCCGGCCGGGGTTCCATTACCACCACCCGGTCGCCAAGGAACACTGCCTCGTCCACATCGTGGGTGACCATGATGGCGGTGATGCCTTCGTGTTGCAGGATGCCCTGCAACTCGCGTTGCAAGTGGCTACGGGTCAGGGCATCGAGCGCGCCGAAGGGCTCGTCCAGTAGCAGGATGCCAGGCCGAGCCACCAGCGCCCGGGCGATCGCGACACGCTGCGACATGCCGCCGGAAAGCTGTGCCGGGTAGCTGTTCTCGAAACCGGACAGCCCGACCAGGTCGATATGGCGCCGGACCACCTCGCGCTTGTCATCGGCCGACAGCGCGGCATTGATCAGGCTGACGGCGACGTTCTGCTCCACCGTCAGCCAGGGAAACAGGCGATGTTCCTGGAACACGATACCGCGCTCGGTGCTGGTGCCGGAAATCGGTTTGCCGTCGCTGAGGATTTGCCCCTGGTAATCGCTCTCCAACCCGACGATCAGCCGCAGCAAGGTGGATTTCCCACAGCCGCTGGCACCGACGATGCTGATGAACTCGCCCGCACGCACGCTCAGATTGATGTCGTCGAGCACCGTTAGCGGGCGCGCCTCGACCGTGTATTGCTTGCTCAGGTGCCGGATTTCCAGGGCTGCGGCATGGGCCATGATGTGTGGTTCCTCGATAACGTAGGGTGCGCCACGCGCACCGAGCCCCGGCAACGGCATCCGTCCGGGCACCTTGGAAGACAGGTTGTTCAGTGATCGCGCCAACGCAGCAGACGGCGCTCCAGCGCCTTGGCCGAGATATCGAGCAGGAAGCCGATCGCACCGACCAGCACGATGGCCAGCAGCATCAGGTCGATGCGGAACTCGGCCCGGCTCTCCATCAGCACCACACCGATCCCGTTGCCGGAGCCCAGCATGTATTCGGCACCGAGCGTGGCCAGCCAGGCGAACATCAACGCCAGGTAGAGACCGTTGAAGATCGACGGCAAGGCCGCTGGCAGCACCACCCGGGTGAACATCTGCCAACGGCTGAAGCCCGTTACCCGTCCCACCTCGACCAGTTCGCGCGGCACGCCGGCCACCCCCTCGAAGGTGTTGAGCAACACCGGGAAGAACGCCGCCCAGGCGATGAACGCGAGCTTGCTGCCCTCGCCAAAGCCGAACCACAGGGACAGCAGCGGCAACCAGGCGAACAGCGAAACCTGCTTGATCGAATGCAGCGTCAGGCCGAAGAATCGCTCCGCGCGTCGCGACACCCCCAGCAGCACACCGAACGCCAGCCCCAGCGCCAGGCCGATCAACAGCCCGCCCAGGCCACGCAGCAGGCTGAGCGCCAGGGTGCCCCAGATGGCGCGGCCCTCGGGGCTGTACAGCGCCGTGTCGATAAGCTGCCCGGGCGCGACGAACAGCTTGCTGTCGGTAATGCCGAAGGCATAGGCGCCCCACCACCCCAGCAACAGCAGTAGCGGAAGCGTCAGTCCACGGCGCAGACGGCGAAAGTCGATGTCAGCCACGAGAATTCCTCAATCGAAACCGGAACGCCGCCAGCGCAGGATGTGCCGCTCGACCAGGGCCAGCAGCAGATCGAGCAGGTAGCCGATCACGCCAATCGCCGCCACGGCCACCAGCATCACGTCGAGCTGGTAGAGCGCACGGCTGTCCACCATCAAGAACCCCAGCCCCTCCGACGAGGCCAGCAGTTCCACCACCACCAGCGCCAGCCAGCTCTTGGTCAAGGCATAGCGAATGCTGCTCCAGACCGACGGAAAGGCCGCCGGCAGGATCACCCGCCAGAGGGTCTGGCCACGGCTGAAACCATAGACTTGTGCCACTTCGAGCAAGCGCCGAGGCACCGCGCGGATGGCACTGCTGGTATTCAGCGCCACCGGCAGCAGCGCTGCCTGGGCCACCAACACGATCTTCAAGGTCTCGCCAATACCGAACAGCACCATCAACAGCGGCAACCAGCCGAGCAAGGGGACATAGGCAACCAACCGCAGCAGCGGATAGAAGTAGTCGCTGCACCGCTCCGACAAACCCATGGCACCTCCCAGCACCAGACCGATGGCACTGCCCAGCAGAAAGCCGAACAGCACCCGTTGCAGGCTGATCCACACATGCTCCTGCAACAGCCCGCTGGCGATCATGTCCCGACCACTGTCCAGCACGAACTCCGGCGCCGGCAGTACCTGCGAGGTCAGCCAGCCTGCGCTGCTGCTGAACCACCAGCACAGCAGCAGCGCCATGGGCAGTAACAGCGGCCAGGCCAGTCGACCCAGGCGACGGGCCTGCAGCGTTGGCCAGGCGGGTACCCTATAGCTCGTGAGAGGTGCGATCGGAACGGCCATCGCTTACGAACCCTGGCCGTCGATGACGCGGCCCTCGGCATCCAGTGCCGGCCAATAACCTTGCAGGTCGAGGTCCTGCAACGCCTTGTCGAGGAAGCTGCGGTCCATCCACTGCTCCACGTCGAAGTCCTTGCCGCGCAGCAAGCGCAACTCTTTGGCCAGGCGGTTGGTGTCCTTGTACTGGGCGATCAGGAAGGGGTCGAACAGCGGGCTGGCGATCTGCTTCCAGGAGCGGCCAGCGGAATCCTCGGCCACGGCCGATTGCAGGCGGAAGCTCCACCAGGGCCCGTAGATACCTTCCCGGTTGGCCTCGTCGGAAGCCCAGCGGGCGGCGCGCACCAGGACCTTGACCACCCGAGCGGTGGTTTCCGGGTAGCGACTGGCGAAATCCTCACGCACGATCAGGCCGGTCTGCGCGGTCGCATGCAAATCGCCATCGCGGGTGGTGTAGACGATCCGCGCCACACCACTGTCGCGCAGCGGCAGCAGGTCAGGCCCGCTGAAGACCGCATCGACATCGCCAGTCGCCAGCGCGGTGTTGGCGGTGGCCATGTCCAGGTTGACCTGGCGCAGGTCGCGCTCGGTCAGGCCGTTGGCCGCCAGGATACGGATCACCTGCAAATGGACGTAGGTGCCGCGGGTGTAGGCGACGCGCTTACCCTTGAGTTCGGCGACCGAGCTGATTGGTGAATCCTTGGCCACCGCCAGATAGGCATTGGCGTACTTGCTGACCGGCAGCACATAGCGGGTCTGCAAGCCGGCCGAACGGCCGATCAGCGAGATCAGGTCGCCCTGGCCGGCGAAGTCGATCTGGTTGCTGGCCAGCGCCTCGCCGACCATCGGCACGGTATTCAGACCGACGAACTTGAAGCTGACGGCATCGTTCTTGAACTCCTCCTGAAACAGGCCTTGCGAGTGTGCGATGCCGAGCAGGCCCCAGCCCCAATGGTTCGACCCGCTGGTACTGAGGGAAGGACCGCCGATGCGGATTTCCTGCGGCGGGGTCTCGGCGAGCACCTGGCCGGCGCCAAGCAGCAGCCCCAGTAACAGGAGCGTTCGTTTCAGGAAGGACGGATGGTTCATGAGACGCTCCTGGCGGATGGGTAGGCGTCGAGCAGGTCGGGCTGCTCCTTGAGGATGGTCTGGTACAGCGGCTGGAAGTTGAGCCAGCCGTGGTACGGCTGGAACCAGTTGGAAATCCGCCGGGCCTGCTCGGGCTCCATGGTCTGGGTCGAGCCGATGGACTCGGCGGCGATCTGCGACTGGCAGATCTTCTCCAGGGAGACGAACAGGTAAGCCGCTTCGTCGACACTCTGGCCAACGGTCAGCAGGCCATGGTTCTTCATCAGCAGCGCACGGTTGCCACTCAGCGCATCGACCAGCTTGTCGCCCTCGCCATGGGCATGGCTGTCGTAGACGCCATGTTTTTCGAAGAACACCGCCGACTCGGCACTGGCCGGTGGCAACGAACGGCCATTGGTGGTCCAGGTCCGCCCGTAGAGCGAATGGGTATGCGCCGCCGAAACGATGTCCGGACGCAGCGAGAGGATTACCGAATGCAGCGGGATGCCGCCGGGGTGAGGATAACCCTCACCCTCGACGACATTGCCCTCCAGGTCGACGCGCATCAGGTCGTCCGCCGTGATCAGGTTGAAGCTGACACCGAACGGGTTGATCCAGAAGGTTTCGGGCTCCCCCGGATCCCGCGCGGAGATATGCCCCATCACTCCCTCGTCGTAGCCCAGTTTGCCGAAGATGCGAAATGCCGCCGCCAGCTTGTGCTTGCGGTGCGCGCGCTCCTCTTCGACGCTGCCGAACACGGGCGGCTGCGGGCTGGGGTAGCTGCGCCCCAGTTGCAGCCGCCGCTCCACTTCACGCCCGGCATCGGGCAACTGGCTGGACTTGCTCATGCGGGCTGAGTCTCCTGTTGACCGAGGCGACGAGCGGCGGCATGGCGGTTTTCCGGGAAGTCCAGGCCGAGGTTGCCACGGAAGGTCTCAGCCTCGTACTCCGTGCGGAACAGCCCACGCGCCTGCAGGATCGGCACCACCTTGTCGATGAAGGCGCCGGCGGTGCGCAGGCCACCCATGATGATGAAACCGTCGACCACCTGTTCCTCGAACAGATGCTGCAGCTTGTCGGCGATCTGCTCCGCCGAGCCGACGAAATTGCCGCGCGGATGAGTGGCCAGCAGGGCCAACTGACGCAGCGTGAGCTTCTGCTCCCTGGCGATACGCTTGTAGTACTCGGCAGTGGAGCGGAAGCTGTCCTTGCCGATGTCGCCCAGTTCCGGCAGCGGCTCATCCAGCGGGAACTGCGAGAAGTCGAAGAAGCTGAAATAGCGGCCCAGGTACTTCACCGCATGCTCGATATCGACGTGCTCGAGCGAAGCCTGGTACAGACGCTCGGCCTCCTCTTCGGTGTCTCCCACGATCGGTGCGATAGCCGGGAACACCAGAACGTTCTCCGGATTGCGCCCATGGGCACGCACCCGGTCCTTGATGTCCTGGTAGAACGCCCGCGCCTCGTCGATATCGCCGGAGCTGACGAAGTCGGAGAAGATCGCATCGGCATAGCGGGCCGCGAGATCACGGCCCGCCTCCGAAGCACCGGCCTGGAACTGCACCGGTCGTCCCTGGGGCGAGCGCTCGATGTTCAGCGGTCCTTGCACGGAGAAGAACTCACCTTTGTGGTCGAGGGTGTGCATCTTGTCGAAATCGACGTACTGGCCGGTCTCGCGGTTGCGCACGAAGGCGTCGTCCTCCCAGGAGTCCCACAGGCCATTGACCACGCCGACATACTCCTGGGCGATGCGATAGCGCAGCTCATGGGCATGCAGCTTGTCATGGCCGTGGTTCTTCGCCACGCCTTCGAGGGCCGAGGTCACTGCGTTCCACCCGGCACGGCCGTTGCTGATCTTGTCCAGCGAGGCCAGTTGCCGGGCCGTGGTGAACGGTTCGCTGTAGGAGGTGGTCATGGTCCCGACCAGGCCGATACGCTCGGTCACGGCAGACACCGCCGACAGCGCGCTGATCGGCTCCAGGCGACTGAGGAAGTGCCAGGTGGAGTCCTTGGTGACGTAGGCCGAGTCAGCGATGAAGGCGAAGTCGAACTTGGCCCGCTCGCCCAACTGGGCGAGCTTGATGTAGCTGCGAATGTCGGCGACGGCCCCATCGGGGATCGAGGGGTCGCGCCAGTCGCCGCCACCACCCTGGATGCCGAGGCCGAAATGAATTTTACGCGAGTCTGTACGAGCCATGATGTATGTCCTGCGGGGCGCGGGCTGTCGATAAGCCCACGCTGGATAAAGGTAATGCGGCTGTCCTGTGCAGGGTGAGCGCGGTTTCGCACGAGCAGGCAATGGTTTTTATCCGGCAATAAGAGAGCTTGCTCTTATTC
Organism: Pseudomonas sp. ABC1; assembly: GCF_013395055.1. Lineage (NCBI taxonomy): Bacteria > Pseudomonadati > Pseudomonadota > Gammaproteobacteria > Pseudomonadales > Pseudomonadaceae > Pseudomonas > Pseudomonas sp. ABC1. The sequence continues at coordinate 2,853,299 of NZ_CP058349.1, read as the reverse complement.
CTTTTGATCACCATCAGGACATGGGTTGCTAAGTAGCATTGCCCTGCGTGATCGTGAAATACGCATAAGTTTTAAGCTTATGTGCCTCACGTTTTCGCGGCGTTCCTGACCAGTTCATCGAGCAGGTCGTGGCCGAATGGCCAATCGGCCAGGTTCGCGTCCGCCCCCAGGTGCCCATGGGCTCCCGCGACTTCCAGGCGTGCGCCCCAGGCGCTGGCGAACTGTTCGGCGCGCGCCAGGCTGACCTTCGGGTCATTGGTGCTGGTCACGACCACACTGGGAAATGGCAGCGTCTGCAAGGGAATCGGCGTGAAACCACGGGTACCGGCGGGATAGTCCGGCGCCTCGACATCGCTGGGCGCCACCAGCAGCGCACCCTTGACCGGGCCGACATGGCGTTGCGCCCAATGCACCACCAGGCTGACCGACAGCGAGTGAGCGACCAGCACCACCGGCCTGTCGTCTTCCTCGATGACCGCCTGCAAGGCGGCCACCCAGTCGGCCCGCTCCGGGGTGCTCCACTCCTGCTGCAAGACTCGCCGGTACTGCGGCTGGCGCTTCTGCCAATGGCTCTGCCAGTGCCGCTCCCCCGAATTGCCTCGGCCCGGGAGGAGTAGAACACGCACATCGGTCATCGATTTCTCCTTCGTTGAAACGGACGGCGCCATAGCCGTATGGGTTGCAGTCCATGCTAGGTCAGCCGGACCTTCGGATGAACCGATATAAAATCCAATGCTTAGACGCTGGGCGCATATACCCTGGAGTTACATCAATGACGGGACAGCCAGTCGATCAAGGCTTCGATCTGCGCGGCATCGTCCATCCCGGAAAAGGCCATGCGATTGCCTGGCAGGCTGGCCTGGGGGTCATAGAGAAATTCAGCCAACGCCTCGCGGCTCCATACCCGCTGGTTGCCGAGCAATGCGTTCGAGTAGCGAAAACCGCTGGCCTGGCCGGCCTGGCGCCCGACCACGCCCTGCAGGCTCGGCCCGATGCCGTGCTGCCCGGCCTGCAGGCTGTGGCAGACCTGGCAAGGCTCGAACAGCTCAGCGCCCGGCTCCGCCGCCAGGCTGGCGCAGGGAACCAACAGCGCGAGCCAGGCCAGCACCCTCACGCCAGTCGCCCAGGGTTGGCGCGGTAACGACGCACGATGGCGTCCGCCGTGTGGTAGGCCAGCGCCCCGACCAGCAGGGTCGGTGGATAGGCCGCGTTGTGCGGAAACAGCGACGCACCAGCGATGAACAGGTTGTCCAGTGCCCAGGACTGGCCGTACTTGTTGGTCACGCTGGTCTCGGGATCGGCCCCCATGACGGTGCCGCCAGTGTTGTGGGTCGCCTGGTAGCGCTCCACCGACCAGTGCCCGACCTCCCGTGGCTGGGTCTGGTGAGTCGGCTTCATCCCCCCCGCCAGGCGCTCCAGCACCTGGGCCGCATGCCGGGTCAGGCGCCGCTCGTTGTCGGTGAAGTCATAGGTGATGCGCAGCAACGGCTGCCCCAGCGCATCGCGGTAGGTCGGATCGAGGTCCAGATAGTTGCCCCGGTGCCCGGGGTTGGTCGTGTGGGCACCGATGACCATGCTGCGCGGATACCAATAGGCCATCTCGCGTTTCCAGGCCGCGCCCCAGCGTGGCGTGCCAGGCGGCAGCATCTGGGCACTGATCGGCAGGCCCGGACCACTGCTGGCATAGAACACCGAACCACCGACCGCGCCGATCTGGCCACGGTCGAAATCCCAGTTGGCATTGAAATCGTCGAGGCTGCTCAAGGCGCCGTTCATGAACGGGTTGAACTGCCGGTCGGCGAAGAACAGGCCAATGCCGGTGCCCGGTTGATAGGCATAGTTGCGCCCGACCACCCCTTGGCCGGTGGCGGGGTCGTAGGGCCGGTCGATTCCCGAAAGCAGCAGCAGGTGCACGTTGTTCAGCGCGTAGGCACTGAGGATCACCAGCTCGGCCGGCTGAAAGTACTGCTGCCCGCTGGGCAGGTGGGTGTACTCCACGCCGGTGGCGCGCCGACTCACGGCGTCATGGACGATGCGCGACACCCAGGCATTGGGCCGCAGCTCGAAATTCGCCGCCTGGCGGGCCTGCCCGATCACCGTATGGTGCGGACTGCCCTTGGCGTTGACCTCGCAGCCGTAGCCGCCGCAAAAGCCGCAGTACTGACAATCGCCGAAGGTGACACCCGCCGGGTTGGTGTAGGCCCGCGATGCCCGCGCCATGGGAATGGTGTAGGGGTGATAGCCAAGGCCGCGTGCGGCCTCTCCGAACAGTTCGCCGGCCAGCCCCGCCTCCAGCGCGGGCAGCGGATAGGCACTGCGCCGCACGGCCTCGAACGGGTTGCCGCCCTGTGGTCCGGCACCGGGCAGCAGGCGCTGGCCGACGTTGTGCGCCGTCCCGGAAACCGCCGCCATCCGTTCGAACTTCTCGTAGAACGGCTCCAGCTCGTCGTAACCGATGCCCCAGTCCTGCAACTGCATGCCATCCGGGAGATGGCCCGCGCCATAACGCTCACGGTAGAGACTGGCGATGCGAAACTCCTGCTCGGGCCAGCGCAGCGACAGCGTGCCCCAGTGGATACCCGAACCACCGACACCTTCGCCAGGCAGGAATGCACCCAGGCGACGCATCGGCAGCGCGGTCTCGCCGGCATGGTTGCGCACGGTGAAGGTGCTGCGCGAAACATCCTGCAGGAGTTCGTGGCGCACCGAGTAACGCAGCTCGTCCCGAATCCAGGGCACACTGAAGTCCTCGGCGGTGCTGTAGTCGCCACCCCGCTCCAGGGCCACCACGGAAAGTCCGGCACGGCTCAGTTCGTTCGCCAGGATGCCGCCTCCCCAGCCAAGCCCGACGATCACCGCATCGACGGCGGCGAGTCGCTTCATCGCTCGCCACTCCAGCCGGAGACATCGGCGATGGCCAGCGGCTCGGCACGGTACGGACGATCATGGAAGCGCACGATGTTGCGCCGGTTGGACTGGATCACGCCGGGGAAGCCCAGCAGTCGCCACCCCCCCTTGTCGCGGTTGCCGCCATAGGCCGGATCGGCAAAAAGACCTTCGCGCACCAGGCCGTAGAGCATCTCGAAATAGACACCCGACGGTACGCCATCCAGCACCTGCTGGTTGCCTGCCAGTTGCTGCAACAACGTCTCGAAGCCTGCCTCGTCCAGTTCGGACCACGCCCGCTGTGTGGTTTGCCGCACATGGACGAACAGCCCCGCCGTGGCCACCCGGAACAGCCGCGCGGGCGGCAGTCCCAACTGATAGCCCTGGGCTGGCGTGCCCTCGGCGAACGGTCCCTGCTGGTAGAGGCGTTCCCCCTTACCCCAGCCACTGGACAGCGCCCGGTCGATGTACAGCGCGATCCCCAGTTGGAACCCCGACGGCGACAGGTCGTCGGCCGGCACCATGTGTTCGCTCAGTCGTTCGATGAAGGCCGCCTCGGACGGCCGCAGAAAGGTGTAGGCCTGCGGCGCGACCGGAGCGGCCTGCTCGACCTGGGCGGCACGCGGCAAGGCCGGTACTCCCAGGGCCAGCAGACCGACCGGCGCCGACTTGAGCAAGTCTCTGCGCTTGACGCTCATGCTCGGCGGCCTCAGAAGAAATCGCGCTTGACGCTGAACAGTACGGTGCGCGGATCGTTGTAGGTCTCGCCGAGGATATTGAACGGTGCGAACCAGGTGCTGCTGGTGACATAGGTCTTGTCCAGCAGGTTGCGCACGTTCAGCGACAGGCTCCACTGGTCGCCCGGCAGATACCAGGTCCCGCCCAGGTTGACCAGGGTACGCGACGGCACCTCGGCCTCACGGGTCAACTGCACCTCGCGGGAACGGTAGCTGACGTCGCCATAGAGCTCGGCGCTGCCGGGAATGGCGAACGGCAGGTTCCAGGTGAATCCGGCGCCCGCCAGCCAGCGTGGCCCTGGCAAGGAGTTGCCGGTGTAGTCGGTGTTGGCGTTGCCGGTCGGGTTGAGGAAGTCCTTGAACTCGGACTCCACGTAGGTGGTGTTGAAGTTCACCTTCAGGTCATCGGTGACCCGCGCCGTCACTTCCAGCTCGGCCCCGTAGAGCACGGCGCTGGCCGCATTGACCACCACCGAGCCATTGATCACCTGGCCATTGACGATCGGGCTGGAGACCCCCGACTGGTAATCGTCGAAATCGTTGTAGAACAGCGCCAGGTTGCTTTGCAGTCGACCGTCCAGCGCGGTGCTCTTGAGTCCCCATTCATAGGCCGTGACCTGTTCCGGCTCGATCGGCAGCCCGGCGACCGCGATCGATCCCGAGACCACGTTATGGCCGCCGGCCTTCTCGCCCTTGGCGAAGCTCAGGTAGGTGAACAGGTTGTCGTTGATGCGGTAGTCGAGGCCGAGCCTGGGCGTCCAGGCGTCGGTCTTGTGGGTCAGGCCGTCCAGGCGACCGGTGGTGCCCAGGTTCTCCAGCGCGGCATTGGAGGCATAGCTGGTCCAGTCGTACTCATCCTTCTGCTTGTTGAAACGCAGGCCGGCGGTGGCCCCCAGGCGCTCGGTCAACTGGTAGTGGGCCTGGCCGTAGACACCGAGTGACTGGACGTCGGTATCGCTGGTGATGCCGTTGTAGGCGTTGAAGGTCCAGTTCGGACGGTTGACCTTGAGCCGCTCCTGGAAACCGATCACACCGGTGGTGTAGCTCAGGGCGCCATGCTGCCCGTTGAGCTGGAATTCCTGGGAGACCTGGCGCTGATCCAGGTGGAATTCCCAGCCAAAGCGGCGGTCGGGGATACCGTCATAGGACCAGACATCCGGATCGGTCTTGAAACGGCGCCAGGCAGTGATCGACTTGAACTCCAGTTCGTCATTGAGCTGGGTCGCCACCTTGAGCGACAGCCCGGCATTGACGTTCTTCGCCTTGAGCTGCTTGTCCTCGTAGGTCACCCGCTCGCTCAGTGGATAACCCGCGGCATTGGCACGGCTCAGGGCATAGTTGTCCGACGTGTCCTTGAGCGCATCGCCAGTCAGCACGATGTCCGTGGTGTCGTTCGGGGTCAGCCGCAGCTTGGCGCGCGCCTGCTCGGTATTGATGCGGTTGACGTCCTTGTTCAGGGTGCGGTTGCGCACCGTGCCGTCGTTCTCGCGCTTGGTGTAGGCGAAGCTGCCGTAGAGCAGGCCAGGGTTGATCGCACCAGTGATGAAGGCCTTGGCCTCGCGGCTGCCGTGGTTGCCGGCACCCAGGGACAGCGAGGCGCGGTACTCATCGGTCGGCGTGGCGGAAATCACCTTGATCGCCCCGGCGCTGCTGTTCTGGCCATAGAGCGTCCCCTGCGGGCCGCGCAGCACTTCTATACGCTCGATATCCGGCAGGCCGAACACGCCGCTGTTGATCACCCGTGGGATGTAGACATCGTCCAGGTACAGCGCGACGGAGCTGTTGTGGCCCGGCATGGAGCCGCTGCCGATGCCACGAATGGAGCGATAGCCCATGCTCGACGATGTCGTGCCGGGCGCGTCCAGCCCCGCCACAGCCCCGGCCGCCAGGTCCTGCAGCCCCCGCGAATTCTTGCGTTCCAGCGCAGCGGCATCCAGCACCCCCACCGCGACCGGGGTCTGCTGCAAGGAAGTCTCGCGCCGCTCGGCGGTCACGATCACATCAGGCAGACGCGGGTCCTTGCGAGCCTGGGGCTCCTGCTCCTCGGCCTGCAAGGCCATGGACGGCGTGGAAGCACCCACCAGCAACGCCAGGCCAATCGCCTGACGAAGACGGGAACGCGGGAAAACGGTGGGGCCGAATGGAAGCGAGGTTGGCATGATCTACTCCTGAGATTATTGGACTCAACACCTCCATTTCGTGATGGTCGGTTCGTGTCCCGCCGGGCGTTACGCGGGGCGGATAGCGGCAGAGTAGAGTGAGCTGCCTATTCGGCAAACCGATATAAACGACGATCTAAAATCATTTTTGGAATATGCGTGCCCCCCCCCCCCCCCGCTTGCCTATCGCCTGGCGAGCAACTCCTCCAGTCGCTCAGCGCCATATGGCCAGTCGCGCAGCTCGGCCAGCGACCCCAAATGGCCAAAGGCGCCCGGCACATCCAGGCGTGCCCCCCAGGCCTCGGCAAACTGCCGGGCACGCACCAGGGAAACCCGCTCGTCGTCGCTGCTGGCCACGACGATGGCGGGAAAACCCAGGGCCTGTAACGGCATGGGCGCGAAGCCTTCGGCTCCGGCTGGATAGGCAGGCTGCTCGACATCGCTGGGCGCCACCAGCAACGCACCGCTCACCGGCCCACGATGGCGCGCGGCCCAGTGCGCGACCAGCGCCACCGACAGTGAGTGGGCGACCAGTACGACGGGGGAGCTGTCCGCGTTGATCGCCTGATTCAGGGTTTCGACCCAATCGTCGATATGCGGATTGTCCCATTCGCGCTGCAGCACCCGCTGGTACTCGGGGTGGCTGCGCTCCCAGAAGGTCTGCCAGTGCTTGTCACCCGAGTTGCCCCGGCCGGGCAGGATGAGAACACGCGTCATGGCAATGGCTCCCGCTCAAAAGCCGGCAGGCTAACCCATGGAGTGCCAGACGGCGACTGACCAGATGGAATAACGAAATAACGCATTTTCGGCAGGCCACCCGGAACGAGGCAGGCACCGCAAGCGGTTGGCTGGCAACCCAGCAAAGGACTAACCTGCCCCTGTCGAGTGACCACACCGCCAGGAACCACCGCCACGCCTGGCACTTATACGGCCACTGCGTCACCATCGGCCAACAGCCTGCCTGGATAAACGGGATCCGCCATGAACCAGCGCCTGCCACGTTGCGAAACCCTCACCATCGAGTTCAAGAGCGACCGCAGAAAGTTGCCGGACAATGACCTGGTCGAAGCACTGGTCTGCCTGGCCAATGCCGAAGGCGGTGAGCTGTGGCTGGGGATCGAAGATGACGGCACACCCAGCGGCCTGCATGCCGAGCATCGTCTTCTGGACGGCCTGACTGGCATCGTGGCGGCGCGTACGTCGCCATCGCTCTCCGTGCAGGCTGAAGCGATAGAGGCGGGAAGTGTCACCGTGGCGTGTCTCCGCGTAGCCAAGGCCCAGGGCTATGTCGCCACCTCGAGCGGTGTCTACCTGCGCCGCCGCCTGAAGCACGACGGCACACCCGAATGCATCGCACTGCTGCCCCATGAACTGGGTAGCCGCGCTGGCAGCTTCGGGTTGATCGACGCATCCGCACAACCGGTGGCGGGTACGGTCCTGGCCGATCTCGATCCACTGGAGCGCGAACGACTACGCCAGGCCGTCCAGCAATACGGTGGCGACCGAGTGCTGCTGGAGCTGGACGATGAGGCCCTGGACGGTGCGCTGATGCTGACCGTACGACTGCCGGACGGTTCGCGCGTGCCGACACTTGCCGGCCTGCTGCTGATCGGACGGGAGACCGCGTTGCGTCAACGGGTATCCACTCATGAGTTCGCCTTCCAGGTGCTGGCCCAGCAGGCTGTGCGCTTTAACGAATTCCGCCGCTTTCCGTTACTCAAGGCTCTGGAGTGGCTGGAAACCAACTTCCGCCCCTACAACCCGGAAGAAGAGCTGCAGGTAGGCCTGTTTCGCGTGCCAGTGCCCAAGGTCGATATGGGAGCGTTTCGCGAGGCCGTGGCCAACGCCCTGATCCACCGTGACTATCACCGGCTCGGAGCGGTCCATATCCGCCTGGAGGACGATGCGCTGGTGGTCAGCAACCCTGGTGGCCTGGTGGACGGCGTGACCCTGGCCAACCTGCTGGTGACCGAGCCACGACCGCGCAATCCAGCCTTGGCGGACGCCATGAAGCGTATCGGCGTGGTCGAACGCTCCGGGCGCGGAGTGGACAAGATTTTCCGTGGAATGCTCAAGTTTGGCCGTCCCATTCCGGACTACAGCTACACCACGGCGCAAAGCGTGGTGCTGCGCTTGCCAACCTCAGAGGCGGACCTGGAGTTCCGCCGCCTGGTGGTCGAGCATGAGCGCACGGCCAACGCCGAACTCCCCATCGACAGCCTGATCGCACTGGCGGCACTGCGTGCAGCCAAACGGGTAACGGCAGACGAATTAGCCGTACAGATACAGCGCAACAGCACGAGCGCCAAGCACACGCTGGAGAGCCTGACCGAAGCGGGCCTGGTAGACGCCCATGGCACCACCCGAGGTCGCAGCTATACCCTGTCGGCCCGCCTGTACCAGGCCGTGGGCGACAAAGCGGCTTATACCAGGCAAGCCGGCTTCACGCCGATTCAGCATGAACAGATGGTGTTGAGCTACGCACAGCAGCACGGGCAGATCCGGCGGGCCGACGTGATGGAGCTTTGCCGGCTGTCGACCGACCAGGCGGCAAAGCTGCTGAAAAAACTCAAGGACAGCGGGTCCATCGTCCAGCATGGCAAGAATCGTGGTGCGCTCTATACCCTCGCATCACGGAATGAGCCGGAATGAGCCGGAATGAGCCGGAATGAGCCGGAATGGTTCATAGCCGTATTGCTCCAAGCTGCACCACAGATACTCACGCCCCAGTAACGATCCATCCGCACCGCTCAAACCCCGTCGAACAGCACGGTCGACAGGTACCGCTCGGCAAAGCTGGGAATGATGGTGACGATCACCTTGCCGCCGTTCTCCGGCCTGCGCCCCAGCTCCGCGGCGGCCCACAATGCGGCGCCCGAGCTGATGCCAACTGGCGCCCCTTCCAGGCGCGCCACCTGGCGAGCGGTGTCCAGGGCGGCATCGTCGGTGACGGTGATGATTTCGTCGATCACCTGCAGATCGAGAATCTTCGACAGGAACCCCGAACCGATCCCCTGGATCTTGTGCGGCCCCGGCTTGCCTCCCGACAGCACGGCGCTGCCGGCTGGCTCGACGCCGACGATGCGCACCGAGGGTTTGTAGCCCTTGAGCACCTGCCCCACCCCGGTGATGGTGCCGCCGGTGCCGATGCCGGACACCACGATATCCACCTCCCCGGCCGTGTCGTTCCAGATTTCCTCGGCGGTGGTGAGCCGATGGATCGCCGGATTGGCCGGGTTCTCGAACTGCTGCAGGACGATCGAGTCGGGAATCTCCCGGCTCAGTTCCTCGGCCCTGGCGATGGCCCCCGTCATGCTCTGGCTGGCCGGCGTCAGTTCGAGCTGCGCACCGAGGAAACGCAGCATCTTGCGCCGCTCCTCCGACATGCTCTCCGGCATGCAGAGGGTCAGCGAATAACCCCTGGCCGCCGCGATAAAGGCCAGGGCGATACCGGTATTGCCGGAGGTCGGCTCGATGATGGTGGAACCGGGACGAATACGCCCTGCGCGCTCGGCATCCTCGATCAGGGCAAGGCCCAGGCGATCCTTGACCGACGACAGCGGGTTGAAGAACTCGAGTTTGCCGAGCAGTTCGGCCTGGCTTCCCAGCGCCTCTGCCAGGCGGCTGAAACGCACCAGCGGCGTGGCGCCGATGGTGTCGATGATGCTGTCGTAGATACGACCTCTGAACGTGGACATGCTTCTCACCTGAACGATGGCGAGCCCGCACAGACCCTGCGAGCCCTCTGGGTGAAGGCACGCTAGCGCCAACGCCTAGCGATTCAAAACGAGAAAACCGGACAAGCTTAGACAGTTATCGCGATAGCCCGCCGCGCCCCTGCACCGTCTCGTTGAACGCTCCGCTCTGGCTGAACATCGACTGCAACTGCTCGGCCGGGATCGGGCGGCTGAACCAGTAGCCCTGGGCGAACGGACAATGTTCGGCGTTGAGGAAGTCCAACTGCGCCTGCTCTTCGACGCCCTCGGCCACCACCAGCAACCCCAGGCTCTGCCCCAGGCCGATGATCGCGCGACTGATCACCACCGACTCGGCGTTCTCCGGGGCGCCGGAGATGAAGCTGCGATCGACCTTGAGGATATGCAGGGGGAAACGCTTGAGATAGCCGAGGGAGCAGTAGCCCGTACCGAAGTCGTCCAGTGCCAGGCGCACCCCGAGCCCGGCGATGCGCTGCAAGTTGTTCCTGAGCAGCGTGCTGTCCTGCATCAGCAGCGACTCGGTGATCTCCAGCACCAGGCTCACAGGCGACAGCCCGGTGTCTTCGAGAATGCACTGGAGGCGGTCGGCGAAGTCCGGCTGCTGCAACTGGCGGATGGACAGGTTCACCGCGCAGTGCATCTGCTCCTGGCCCGCCAGTTGCCAGGCACGGACCTGGCGGCAGGCCTCCTGCAACACCCATTCGCCGACACGGACGATACCGCTGGACGCCTCCAGCACCGGGATGAACTCCTGCGGCGGCACTTCGCGCCCCTGGTCGTTCCAGCGCAGCAGCGCCTCGACCCCGGCCAGGTAAGGCTTGCCCTCGCGCAACTGGCAGATCGGCTGATAGTGCAGGCTGTATTCGTTGCGTTCGAGCGCCTGTGCCAGGGCGCTCTCCAGAGCCAATTGGCGCTTGGCGGTGTGTTGCAGGCCATCGTAATAGAGCGCGAACTGGTCCTTGCCCGCCCCTTTGGCGCTGTAGAGCGCAAGGTCGGCGGCCTGGAGAGCATCCAGCGGCTTTCCATCGCGGTACAACGGCGCGATGCCGATACTGGCGCTGATCGTCAGCGTCTGGCTGTCGATCGTCATCGGATGCCGCAGGGCGTCCAGCATGCGCTGGGCGACACCTTCGGCATCGACCTCGCAGGCCAGGTCACCCAGCAGGGCGACGAACTCGTCACCACCGAAACGTGCCAGGTGATCGCCAGGCCGCAGGCAGCGACGCAGCCGCGTGGCGACTTCGATCAAGACTTTGTCACCGATACCATGGCCAAGGCTGTCGTTGATCAGTTTGAAGCGGTCAAGGTCGACGAACAGCAAGGCCGAATCGCGTACATGCACCCGCGCCTGCACGGTCTTGAGCAATTCGTCCAGGTGCATGCGATTGGCCAGTCCGGTCAGGGGATCGTGCCGCGCGGCATGCCGCAGGGAGGCCTCGGCCCGCTTGCGACCGCTGATATCGGCCTGGGAGCCGGCCATGCGCGTGCCCTCAGGCCCCTGCTCGACGACACCACGCGCCAGCACCCACAGGTAGTCATCACGCCCGGTGCGAATCCGGTATTCATGGGAGAACGAGGGCACCAACCCGTTCAGGTGAGCGCTGATCGCCCCCCGCAAGCCCGGCAGGTCGTCCGGATGCACCCGACTGAACCAGATATCGCTGCCGGATGCTTCCTGGGGCGGCAAACCGAGCATGTCGGTCCAGCGCTCGGACAGGTAGAGGCGATCCCCGCCGATGTCCCAGTCCCAGATACCGTCCTCGGTGCCACGCAATGCCCGCGCCAGGCGAGCCTCGCTGTCCTCCAGCGCCTGCCGCTGGGCCGCGCTGTAGGTGTCGATGGCCAGGATCATGTCGAAGAACACCGCCTTGAGCAGACTGCCATAGAGCTTGCAGTTCGGTGCATCGCCCAGCAGTTCGTCGAGTATTTCGCCCAGGTACAGGCGGTAGGCGCCCAGGTACCACTCCAGGTCGACACCGACGCGCTGGTGCACCAACCCCACCAACAGGCGGTCGTTGACGTAGTCACGGTCATAAGGCCCCATCCAGAGGCGCTGGTAATAGCGCTTCTGGCTGTGCTTGAGGCGCGCGACACCCTCCGGATCGTCGAGAATCCGGGCTGGCCGCTCGAAACGCGCCAAGTGGTCGTAGAGTGTGTCGATAAAGCGCGCATGCACTTCGTCCAGCGCCCCGGCGGCCTGGTTCAGGCGCTGCGCATCGGCACCCTGCCATTGGAGCAGGCGCTTGCGCGACAGGATGTCTTCCGCCTTGAGACCGACACGCTCCAGGAGCGCTTTCAATTCGTTCTTCATGCTGCGAGCTTCCAGGCACTCGGCAAGATCGTCCGCCGCGTCAGGCGGCGGACGATCTTGCATTCTTGGGACCTGTCAGAAATCGGCCAGCGATCCCGTCAAACGGGAATGACCGGCATGCGGAAAGACTCCGAACAGGTTCTTGCGGATCGAAGAATGACAACGTGGATACGACTGAGATGCCCTGACACACCCTCGATCCGCCACAGCCTGGCGGCGAAGAGAGTCCATGGCGGCGTGCGGACACGGCGCTACTGTCAATAGGCCACTAAGCGTGACAGGCAGGCAGGGGAACGTTATTGATATGAATCAATGGGCGGGATATGCAGGCGCAATCGCCAGAAAGCGAAGGGGGCTCGACGGCCCCCAGGATACGAGCGCCGACGATCAGGCGTAATCGTAGGAAGGCAGCGCCGAACGGCTCTGGCTCTGAAGGTGGGTGATCACCGGAGCCACGCCGGCGTCCAGCGACAAATCCCTGCGGATGGAGCTGATCACCCAATCCAGTTGCATGGCTGCCTGGGCCTGCCCTTTGGACAGGGCACGGCGCAATACGTCCTGCTCTTCGTTGCGCAACGTCAGCAGCAGGCCTCCATCGGGACGATTGACGATGTGCACCTCGAACTCGGGAAAGGCTGCGGTGAGGGCTTTTTGCGCAAGATTCATGGGTGGTCTCCATTCGTTTTCACTTACCTCAATAGAGCAGGCATCGTGCCAATCGAACGGAAAGAATAATTTCAATAATATCAACAAGTTACATATCTATCAAAATACCCTTCTCATGCATTTTGCATGATTCACTCAAAGCAACCATGCATTCTGAAATGCCTCCTGAACTGTTGGTCAGACCCCCTGCAATTCGTCCCCTCGGCATGAACTTGCCGTACGGCCATTGCTCCAACCCCAGGTGGCAGCAAGACCGGCCAGCCCCGCATATGGAATGGGTCGGAACTCAAGGATCAGGTTTCTCGCTCGGGCAGCCACAAGAATGCCGCTTCGCAGAACAGGAGTGCGAAGACGGCCCTCGCGCGCCCAGCGCCGTGCAATACGATGAGAGTTACCTGGCATATGAACGAACTATCCCAGCGCAGCGTGCTGCTCGTCGAAGACGAGCCTCAGATACTGGCCTTGCTGGTCGACTTCCTGACCGACGAAGGTTATGAAGTCATGCAGGCCGAAAACTCGGACCGGGCCTTCGAAATCCTCGCCAGCAGCCCACAACTGGACTTGCTGATCAGCGACTTTCGACTTCCCGGCGGCGTATCCGGCGTGATGATCGCGGAGCCGGCGCTGAAACTGCGACCGGAGCTGAAAGTCATCTTCATCAGCGGTTACCCGCTGGAAATCTACGAGTCGGGCAGCCCCATCGCCTACTCGGCGCCCGTCCTGGCCAAGCCCTTCTCCCTGGATTCGCTGCACCAGCAGATCGAGCAGGTGCTGGCCTGAACCGCAGACACGCCCAGACGAAGAAGCCCGCTCGAATGCGGGCTTCTGGCTGTTACGGCGCGACTAGTTCCCGCCTCAGTTGACCTTGGGAGCCAACTCGCCACTGGCGTAGCGCTGGAACATGCCTTCCAGGGAGACCGGTTTGATCTTCGAGGCATTGCCGGCGGTGCCGAAGGCTTCGTAGCGGGCGATGCAGATATCGCGCATGGCGACGATGGTCTGGGCGAAGAACTTGCGCGGGTCGAACTCGCTCGGCTGCTCGGCCATCATGCGGCGAATGGCACCGGTGGACGCCAGGCGCAGGTCGGTGTCGATGTTCACCTTGCGCACGCCGTACTTGATACCTTCGACGATCTCCTCGACCGGCACACCGTAGGTTTCCTTGATGTCGCCGCCGAACTCGTTGATCACTTTCAGCCACTCCTGGGGTACCGAGGAGGAGCCGTGCATCACCAGATGGGTGTTCGGGATGCGCTTGTGGATTTCCTTGATGCGCTCGATGGACAGCACATCGCCGGTTGGCGGCTTGGTGAACTTGTAGGCTCCATGGCTGGTGCCGATGGCGATGGCCAGGGCATCGACCTGGGTGTCCTTGACGAACTGCGCGGCTTCTTCCGGATCGGTCAGCAGTTGGCTGTGGTCCAGCACACCCTCGGCACCAACGCCGTCTTCTTCACCGGCCATGCCGGTTTCCAGACTGCCCAGGCAACCCAGCTCGCCTTCCACGGAAACGCCGCAGGCATGGGCGAAAGCCACGGTCTGACGGGTCACGCGGGCGTTGTACTCATAGTCGGCCGGGGTCTTGCCGTCTTCTTTCAGCGAACCGTCCATCATGACCGAGCTGAAGCCCAACTGGATGGAGCGCTGGCAGACATCAGGGCTGGTGCCGTGGTCCTGGTGCATGCACACCGGGATATGCGGGAATTCTTCGATCGCGGCCAGGATCAAGTGACGCAGGAAAGGCGCACCGGCGTATTTGCGGGCACCCGCCGAAGCCTGCACGATCACCGGCGAGTCGGTCTTGTCGGCCGCTTCCATGATGGCGCGCATCTGCTCCAGATTGTTGACGTTGAAGGCCGGCACGCCATAGCCGAACTCGGCGGCGTGGTCGAGCATCTGGCGCATGCTGATAAGTGCCATGTTTCCTGTTCTCCGGTAGCTGATCGTATAAGCCTGCGAGAGACGACGCTCAACGGCGTCGCCCCATCGCTTTGCGGCATTGTAACGGTAGCGCGGGATCGCTCACAGGTTTATCAGCGAAGCGCTGCACCCATGGGCCAGCAAGCGGTCGTCGGCAAGCCGGTAGACCAGCGAGCCATCGCGCTTGTCATGGAAGGCGATCACGCCATCGCTGTAGAAACGGCCCTGCAGGCTCGGCTCCAGCCGCAAGCGGTAGGCCTGCCCGGCAGTGCCGATCTTCAGGTCCACCTGCCGCTTTTGTGCATCGGCATAGCGCCAGTGGATATCGTCCGCGCTCTGGCACTTCCAGTGCACGAAGGGCGCATCCGGGCCGGATTGCCAGTGGGCGCAACCAGACAGCAGGGCCAGCGCCAGCAAGGGCAGCGAACGCAGCATCACGGGCAGTCCTGGGCATGCGCGCCCGCCGTGATGGTCGGATCGCCACTGCTCTGGATCGCCACCCGCTGATCGTTCTGTGCGGTTGGCCCGGTGGCCGGCGGCGGCGCGATCACTTCGCAGGCATGCCGCGTACCGCCACTGCACCCTGCCATAACCAGACACGCCACCACCACAAGCATCGAACTACGCATGGTCATTTCCCTTTCGAATGGATTCAAAGGAAAGACAACGCATGCGGGCCGTGGTTGCGCACGGATGGCCGTGCGCCTGTGAGACACGCAGATTACTGCGCGCGCTGCTCCAGCACCTCGACCGCCGGCAGTACCTTGCCCTCGACGAATTCGAGGAAGGCGCCACCGCCGGTGGAGATATAGGAAATGCGCTCGGCCACGCCGTATTTGTCGATGGCGGCCAGGGTATCGCCACCGCCAGCGATGGAGAACGCCGGGCTTTCGGCAATCGCCTCGGCCAGCACTTGGGTGCCGTTGCCGAACTGATCGAATTCGAACACACCCACCGGGCCGTTCCAGAGAATGGTCTTCGAGGCCTTGAGCATCTGGGCGAATTGCGCAGCGGTCTGCGGTCCGATATCGAGGATCATGTCATCCTCGGCCACGTCGGCAACGGCCTTGACCGTAGCCTCGGCATCTTCGGCGAAGGCCTTGGCCACCACCACGTCGACCGGTAGCGGTACGCTGACCTTGGCAGCGATGGCCTTGGCCGTCTCCACCAGGTCAGCCTCGTAAAGCGACTTGCCGACCGGCAGGCCAGCCGCTGCCAGGAAGGTGTTGGCAATACCACCACCAACGATCAGCGAGTCGCAGAGTTCCGCCAGGGAGTTGAGTACGTCAAGTTTGGTCGATACCTTGGAGCCCGCGACGATCGCCAGCATCGGCCGGGCCGGCTTGTCCAGCGCCTTGCCCAGCGCCTCCAGCTCAGCGGCGAGCAGCGGTCCCGCAGCGGCGACCTTGGCGAACTTCGCCACGCCATGGGTCGAACCCTGGGCACGGTGCGCAGTGCCGAAGGCATCCATCACGAAGACGTCGCACAGGGCCGCATATTGCAGCGCCAGTTCGTCGGTGTTCTTTTTCTCGCCCTTGTTGAAGCGCACGTTCTCCAGCAGCACCAGTTGTCCTGGCGCCACGTCGACACCGTCGAGGTAGTCACGTACCAGCGGCACGTCGCGCCCCAGGGCCTTACTCAGGTAGTCGGCCACCGGCTGCAGGCTGTCGGCCTCACTGTAGATACCCTCCTCCGGGCGCCCCAGGTGCGAGCAGACCAGCACGGCCGCGCCCTTCTCCAGCGCCAGGCGAATGGTCGGCAGTGCCGCGAGGATGCGCGCATCGCTCTTCACCACGCCATCCTTGACCGGAACGTTGAGGTCCTCGCGGATCAGCACACGCTTGCCGGCCAGGTCGAGGTCGGACATTTTCACTACTTTCAGGGTCGGCGCGGTCATAGGGCGTCCTTATTGTGGTTGATGACGTGCAGATAGTGCTCTGCCACGTCGAGCATACGGTTGGCAAAACCCCACTCGTTGTCGAACCACGCCAGCAGGTTGACCAGCCGCGGGCCACTGCTGCGCGTCTGGCTGCCATCGACGATGGCCGAGTGCGGATCATGGTTGAAATCACAACTGGCATGGGGCAGTTCGGTATAGGCGATCAACCCGGCGAAACGCTCGCTGGCCGCCGCCTCGCGCAGCAACCGGTTGACCTCTTCGGCACTGGTGTCGCGGGACGTCAGCACGGTGATGTCCAGGCAGGATACGTTCAAGGTCGGCACCCGCACCGCCTTGGCCTGGATACGCCCACCCAGCTCGGGCAGGAGCCGCTCGATACCGCGCGCCAACCCGGTCGACACCGGGATCACCGACTGGAAGGCCGAGCGCGTGCGGCGCAGGTCTTCGTGATGGTAGGCGTCGATCACCGGCTGGTCGTTCATCGCCGAATGGATGGTGGTGATGAACACCTGCTCCAGGCCGATGGCATCGTTCAGCAACTTGAGCAGCGGCACGCCGCAGTTGGTGGTGCAGGACGCGTTGGACACCAGGGTGTGCCCGGCATGCAGACGCTCCTGGTTGACCCCGAGGACGATGGTGGCGTCGACGTCCGACTCGCTGGCCATCGGCTGCGAGAACAGCACCCGTGGCGCCCCGGCACGCAGGAAGCGCTCACCCTGGGCACGATTGACGTACTGGCCGGAACACTCCAGCAACAGGTCGATCCCCAGCCCGGCCCAGTCGATGCCTTCCGGCGTCGACTGGCGCAGCACTTTCACGCAGTCGCCGTTGATGTGCAGGCAGTCGCCGTCGACCTTCACCTCGCCGGGAAAACGCCCATGGGTGGAGTCGTAGCGGGTCAGGTACTCGATGCTGGCCTGGTCGGCCAGGTCGTTCAGCGCGACGATCTCCAGGCCTGCGCCCGCACCCCGCTCGTACAGGGCGCGCAGCACGCAGCGGCCGATGCGACCGTAGCCGTTGAGGGCAACGCGATAGGGGCGGTTGGGCATAGTGTCTCGCAGGTTCGCAGTTCAACCCCCTCTCTCTTTATGGGAGAGGGGGTCAATGGATCAGGCGTCCAACAGCTCTTCGGCGGTGCCAACGACGTTGTCGACGGTGAAGCCGAACTCTTCGAACAGCTGGCTCGCGGGAGCCGACTCACCGTAGGTGGTCATGCCGATGATGCGGCCTTCCAGGCCGACATACTTGAACCAGTAGTCCGCATGGGACGCCTCGATGGCAATGCGCGCACCGACCTGCACCGGCAGCACGGACTGACGATAGGCGGCGTCCTGGGCGTCGAACAGGCTGGTGCAGGGAATGGAGACCACGCGGACCTTGCGACCCTTGGCGCTGAGTGCGTCGTAGGCCTGCACGGCCAGGCCGACTTCGGAGCCTGTGGAGATCAGGATCAGTTCCGGCTCGCCGGCACAATCCTTGAGGATGTAGCCGCCACGGGCGATATCCGCCAGTTGCTGAGCGTCACGCGCCTGGTGCGGCAGGTTCTGCCGGCTGAAGATCAGCGCGCTCGGGCCATCCTTGCGCTCGATGGCTGTTTTCCAGGCCACGGCGGACTCCACGGCATCGGCCGGGCGCCAGGTGTCGAGGTTCGGCGTGGTACGCAGGCTGGTCAGTTGCTCGACCGGCTGGTGGGTAGGACCGTCTTCGCCCAGGCCGATGGAGTCGTGGGTGAACACATAGAGCACGCGCTGTTTCATCAACGCCGACATGCGCACGGCATTACGGGCGTATTCCATGAACATCAGGAAGGTCGCGCCGTAGGGCACCAGGCCGCCATGCAGGGCAACGCCGTTCATGATGGCGCTCATACCGAACTCGCGCACACCGTAGTGCACGTAGTTGCCCGAGGCATCCTCGGCGCTCACCGCCTTGCAGCCTTTCCACAGGGTCAGGTTGGAGCCGGCCAGGTCGGCGGAGCCGCCCAGCAGTTCCGGCAGCAGCGGGCCGAAGGCATTCAGACTGTTCTGGCTGGCCTTGCGGCTGGCGATGGTCTCGCCCTTCTCGGCCACGTCGCGGATATAGGCAGCGGCCTTCTCGGCGAAATCGGCCGGCAGGTCACCCTTGATACGGCGCTCGAACTCGGCGGCCAGCTCAGGGAACTCGGCACGGTAGGCAGCGAAACGCTGCTCCCAGTCGGATTCGGCCTTGGCGCCACGCTCGCTGGCATCCCACTCGGCGTAGATGTCGGCAGGGATTTCGAACGGTGGGTGATTCCAGCCCAGCGCCTCGCGGGTCAGGGCGATCTCGGCATCGCCCAGGGCGGCACCGTGGCACTCTTCCTTGCCCTGCTTGTTCGGCGAGCCGAAACCAATGATGGTCTTGCAGCAGATCAGCGTCGGACGGTCGCTCTTGCGCGCAGTCTCGATGGCCATGTTGATCTCGTCCGGGTCATGCCCGTCGACATTGCGGATCACCTGCCAGCCATAGGACTCGAAACGGCGCGGCGTGTCGTCGCTGAACCAGCCCTCGACCTCGCCATCGATGGAAATGCCGTTGTCATCATAGAAAGCGGTCAGCTTGTTCAGGCCCAGGGTGCCGGCCAGCGAGCAGACTTCGTGGGAGATGCCTTCCATCATGCAGCCGTCGCCGAGGAACACATAGGTGTTGTGATCGACGACTTCGTGCCCCGGACGGTTGAACTGCGCGGCCAGTACCTTCTCCGCGAGGGCGAAGCCGACGGCGTTGGCGATGCCCTGGCCGAGCGGGCCGGTGGTGGTTTCCACACCAGCGGTGTAGCCGAACTCCGGGTGGCCTGGGGTGCGGCTGTGCAGTTGGCGGAAGTTCTGCAGGTCTTCGATGGTCAGGTCGTAGCCGCTCAGGTGCAGCAGCGAATAGATCAGCATCGAACCGTGGCCGTTGGACAGCACGAAACGGTCGCGATCGGCCCACTGCGGATTGTTCGGGTTGTGCCGGAGGTGGTCGTGCCACAGCACTTCGGCGATGTCCGCCATGCCCATCGGGGCACCGGGGTGGCCGCTGTTGGCTTTCTGCACGGCATCCATGCTCAAGGCACGGATGGCATTGGCTCGCTCACGACGGCTGGGCATCGCTGAATCTCCTGGGTAAGGCTGATCACGGAAAAAGGCGGCCATTTTCGCCCAGCGGGCCGTGCGGGGCAATGGAAGAAAGCGGCGGGAGGCAATTGCCGGCCTGTCACGGCCACAGCCATGCCCCCTTCGGCATGGGCAAGCCCACCGCCGCCATGCAATATCAAAATTTCTTGATATAGCTGTTGCTGTAGGAAAAGTGCCCGACTAGACTGCGGCACCATGAGACTTCACGCGCACCATTCGGACTTCGATCCCTGCGACGACCTTGCCACCCTGTGCAAGGCCGGTGGCGACCCGTTGCGCCTGAATGTCCTGCGCGTGCTGGCCAACGACTCCTTCGGCGTACTGGAGCTGGCGCAGATTTTCGCCATCGGCCAGTCCGGCATGAGCCACCACCTCAAGGTCCTGGCCCAGGCCGGACTGGTGGCCACCCGCCGTGAAGGCAACGCCATCTTCTACCGCCGCGCACTGCCGGGTGGCGTCTTGCACGCGGCGCTGCTGGAAGAGGTCGACGCCCTGCCACTGCCCGCCGAACTACAAAGCCGCATCACCACCGTGCACCGCCAGCGCGCGGAGGTCAGCCGTGACTTCTTCGCCCGCATGGCCAGCAGCTTCCAGGCCAGCCAGGACCTGATAGCCGGGCTGCCGCAGTACCGCGACAGCCTGCTGGCCCTGCTCGACACCCTGCATTTCGCCCCAGGGGCGACCGCACTGGAAATCGGGCCAGGCGATGGCGCTTTTCTGCCGGAGCTGTCGCGGCGCTTCGCCCAGGTCACGGCGCTGGACAACAGCGAGGCCATGCTCGACCTGGCCCGCCAGCGTTGCCTCGAAGACAACCTCGGCAACGTCGAGCTGAAACTGGCCGACGCCCTGGATACGAGCCGGCAGGAGCCGGCCGACTGCGTGGTGCTGAACATGGTCCTGCACCACTTCTCCACCCCTGCCGAAGCCTTCCGCCAACTGGCGGACAAGGTCAGGCCGGGGGGCAGCCTGCTGCTCAGTGAATTGTGCAGCCACGACCAGAACTGGGCCAGGGAGGCCTGCGGCGACCTCTGGCTCGGCTTCGAGCAGGACGACCTGGCACGCTGGGCCACCGAAGCCGGCCTGGAGCCCGGAGAGAGTCTCTACATTGGCCTGAAGAACGGCTTTCAGATTCAACTGCGGCACTTCGCCAAACCCGCACCGCGAAGCGCCACCGCCTACGGCAAGTAAAGGAACCGATACATGAGCGAATATTCCCTGTTCACCTCCGAGTCCGTATCCGAAGGGCACCCGGACAAGATCGCCGACCAGATTTCCGATGCGGTGCTGGACGCCATCATCACCCAGGACAAGCACGCCCGCGTGGCTGTCGAAACCCTGGTCAAGACCGGTGTCGCCATCGTCGCAGGCGAAGTCGCAACCAGCGCCTGGGTCGACCTGGAGCAGATCGTCCGCGACGTCATCTCGGACATCGGCTACACCAGCTCCGACGTCGGCTTCGACGGCGCTACCTGCGGCGTGCTGAACATCATCGGCAAGCAGTCGGTGGACATCGCCCAGGGCGTCGACCGTGCCAAGCCGGAAGACCAGGGCGCCGGTGACCAGGGCCTGATGTTCGGCTACGCCAGCAACGAGACCGACGTGCTGATGCCGGCGCCGATCCGCTTCTCCCACGCGCTGGTCGAGCGTCAGGCCGAGGCGCGCAAGTCCGGCCTGCTGCCGTGGCTGCGCCCGGATGCGAAATCCCAGGTCACCTGCCGCTACGAGAACGGCAAGGTGGTCGGCATCGACGCCATCGTGCTGTCCACCCAGCACAACCCGGACGTCAGCTACAACGACCTGCGCGACGGCGTGATGGAACTGATCGTCAAGCACGTGCTGCCCGCCGAGCTGCTGCACAAGGACACCCAGTTCCACATCAACCCGACCGGCAACTTCGTCATCGGCGGCCCGGTCGGTGACTGCGGCCTGACCGGTCGCAAGATCATCGTCGACACCTACGGCGGCATGGCCCGCCACGGCGGCGGCGCCTTCTCCGGCAAGGACCCGTCCAAGGTCGACCGCAGCGCCGCCTACGCCGGCCGCTACGTGGCGAAGAACATCGTCGCCGCCGGCCTCGCCGAGCGCTGCGAGATCCAGGTGTCCTACGCCATCGGCGTGGCCCAGCCGACCTCCATCTCGATCAACACCTTCGGCACCCACAAGGTCGCCGAGAACAGCATCATCGAACTGGTACGGGAAGTGTTCGACCTGCGTCCCTACGCCATCACCAGGATGCTCGACCTGCTGCACCCGATGTACCGCGCCACCGCCGCCTACGGCCACTTCGGCCGCACGCCGGAGCAACTGAGCATCGGCGACGACAGCTTCACCAGCTTCACCTGGGAACGCACCGACAAGGTCGACGCCCTGCGCGCCGCTGCTGGCCTCTGAATACAGCTGCAACGCGATAAGAAAGCCCCGGATGGCGATAGCCTCCGGGGCTTTCTCATATAGGGAGCCGGATGATTGCCCGTCCTGTTACAGCAGGACGCACCCCCACACCACCACCACCATCACCAGTCCGACCAATTGGGCGGCGCTGCCCATGTCCTTGGCACGCTTGGAGAGCGGGTGAAGTTCAAGGGAAATGCGGTCGACCACCGCCTCGATGGCCGAGTTGAGCAGCTCGATGACCAGCGTCAGCAACAACACCAAAATCAGCAGCGCCCGCTCGGCACGACTGACATCCAGCAGAAAGGCCACCGGCAGCAACAGCAGGTTGAGCAGCAGCAACTGTCGGAACGCCGCCTCGCCGATAAACGCTGCCCGCAACCCCGCCAGGGAATAACCGCCCGCCCGCAGGATACGCGCCAGGCCTCGGCGGCCCTTCAGGCCGCTGGCGTCTGTGGAGTCGTCCATGGATGTCTCCTTGTCGAATGCGTCGACGGTCAATGTGCCAGGAAACGGCGGATACCCTGCAACTCACTGCGAATCCGGGGCATGAAGCCTTGCAGCACGCTCGCGATATCGCCGACCGGGCGGTCGCTGGCCGAACTGGCCTGCAGCGGTAGCATGCTGCCACTGGTGAAGGGCAGCACCACCTTGTGATCCTCGCCGAGGAACGCCAGGCGATCCCAGTCCCCCGCCACCAGCAGGCGCTGGGCACCGGGGCTGAACAGGCTCTGGCCGATGCTGTAGTCATGCGCGGGGTTGCGCACGCCCAGCAACGGCATCAGCGTCGGCAGCAGGTCGACATGGCTGGTGCGCAGGTCCTCCCGCCGCGCCTCGCGCCCTGGCACCCAGAGCACCAGCGGTACGCGCAACTGGGCATCGACGAACGAGGAGTTGTGACCCCAGCGGCCATTGTCCATGAACTCCTCGCCATGGTCGCCAGTGATCACCAGCAAGGTGTCGTCCATCAGTCCGCGCCGCTCCAGATGCTCGATGACCCGGGCGATCTGCCCATCGAGGTGGTGCACGGCATTCAGGTAGCGCTTGAGAATACCGCCGATATCACGCTCCAGGTTCATGTTGGCGTAGTTGAGGTCGGGCAGGTAATCCGGCTCGATCACCGACTCCGGCGGGAACTCGTAGTTGGCGTGGGGCGACTCGAAGAACATGAACGTCATGAAGGGCCGCTGCGCATCGCGCTGGTCGATGAAACCCAGCAGGTCATCGACGTTCTTGCGGTCACGCTGCCAGCCGGGGCCCTGGTCGTAGGCCTGCATCTGCTCGGGCGGTACTTTCACGAACAGCGTCTTGTCGAACTCCGGATAGCTGAAGCGGGCGCTGGTGAACAGTTTCATCTGGTAGTCCTGGCGTTGCAGCACGTCGATCAGCGGGCTACCGACGCGGGCATCCAGCACCGGGAACCAGAGGTTGGCCGGCAACCCGTAGAACTGGCTGAACATGCCGATGCGGGTGCCATTGCCGCCAGAGAAGTGTCGGGTGAAGTGCTGGGCACGCTCGGCGAACGCGCTGGTGCGCGGCATCACCCGTGGCGTCAGGCTGTCGGCCCGCCAGGATTCGGCCACCAGCCACACCACATTCAGCGGCTTGCCCGGCGGCTCGATGCGCAACGGTGCCTGCGGGTAATCGAGCTGCCCCTTGAGCGCGACATTCTCCACCTCCAGACGCTGTGGCCGCTCCAGCCCCAGCCGTTGCTCCAGCAGACGGCGCATGGTCAACGGCTGGTAGAGCGGCATGCGTTGGGCGGTCTCCAACACCGGGCTGTAGCCATAGAAATGGCTGATGCCGTAACTGATCCGCTCGCCCAGGGTGGCCAGCAGAAACATCGGCAGCACCCATAGCCAGCGCGGCGTCGGCAGCGACGTGCGCCAGCGGCTGGCGAAACCCGCCAACACCCGCAGCAACGCCTGAGCGACGAAACAGGCCGCGCCAATCAGGGCGAAACCGACCTGGCTGGACTCGGACGAACCCAGCGCGGCGATACCGCCCGGCGTGGTGAGGATATTCCAGACGAAACCGTTGAGGTGGAAACCGTACAGCGACCACAACAGGCCATCGGCGTAGATCAGCAGTTGCAGCAGGCCCGCCAGCAACACCGACAGCACCAGCCCGACGGCCCGTGGCAGCGGACTGGCCAGGCGCCCCAGCAACCAGAGCGGCGCAATGAACAGCAAGGCATAGCTGCCCAGCAGTACCCCCTGGTACAGCGCCATGCCGGGCGCATCCGGGGCATCGAACAGATGCGCCAGATGCAGCACGACCGCGATCCAGGTGAACAGCCAATACAGGGCATCGGCACGGCGGGGGGCGATGGAGGGGGGCAAGGTGGCTTCCTCGGAGACGGAGAACTGGCCGCATACAGAAGCATCCCCAGCTTAAGCCAACCTTAACCGCTCGACGATCAGCGACAGGCCACACGAAACAGCCTGCCGCAAGTCGACTCAAGCGCTCAGAAACGCCGGGTACGCAGCAACTCGTCCAGTACCCGGTTAGGCACGCGGAACGGCACTGACATATGGTCCTCGCCCGTCTCGATCTGGAAATCGCTGCGCAGACCGTACTGCGACAGGTTCTCCAGACGCAGTTGCAGCGAGCGGACATCCTGGATTTCCTGCGGCATCTCCCGGTCACCGACCAGCATGGTCAGGCTGCGGTGGGTCAGGTCCAGCTTGCCCGCATGCGCCCGCTGGGTGAAAGCGCGCTCATGCTCCAGCAGATAGCGATCACGCCACCACAGGCTCGGGCTCACCGCGACCACATGCTGGAACAACTCCGGACGGGTAAACAGGGCATAGATGCCGAACATGCCACCGAAGGACCAACCCACCAGGCTGCGCTGGTCCTGATCGACCTTGAAGCGCTGCTCGACTCTGGACATCAGGCGCTGCTCGATGAAATCGAGAAACAGGTCCTGGCCACCCTGGGGAGGTGTGTTGCGCTCGGCGGGCTGCGGTGGAGACAGGTCGAAGGCGCGTCGATCGAAGTCCAGCGGCGTATCGCTCGGATAGCCGATGCCCACCAGGATCGCACCTTTCATTTGATCCTGTGCCCGCTTGGCCGCATGGAAGCTCGGAAAATAGGCATTGGCATCGAGCAGGTAGATCACCGGATAGCCTCCGGTATAGGGCACGTCACCCTCCGGCAAGCTGATCATGATGCGGTAGTCGCGCCCCTCGGCGCTTTTCATCGTCCATTGTTCGGTGCCATCGAGTGTCACCGGCTCGCCATGGACGAACGGCAGGCCGCTCAACAGCAGCGCGCCCAGGTATTTCAATGCAGTACGCAACATGTCCGTCTCCTTACCAGCTATAGCTCAGACTGGTGACCAGGCTGCGTGCTTCGCCGCGATAGCAGAAGCTGTCCTGGCAGGTGATATAGCGCTTGTCCGTCAGGTTGCGTGCATTCAGGGCCAGGCGTACGCCGTCCATTCCCGCGCCGAAGTCATAGTGCACACCCGCGTCGATCAGGGTGTAGGCCTCATTCTTCAAGGTGTTCACGCTATTGCGGTAGTTGCTGCCGGTATAGCGGGCACCGCCGGAAAGGCCCAGGCCGAAGGGTAGACGGTAATCCAGCCACAAGGCCGCCAGGTGCCGTGGCAGGTTCTTCGGTGCCTTGCCGCGGTAGTCGATATCCTTGCTGACTTCGGCATCATTGAAGCTGTAGCTGGCGGTCATGCGCAGGCTGTCACTCAGATCGGAGACGGCCTCCAGTTCCAGCCCTCGCGAGACCTGCTCACCTGTCTGCAACTGGAAATTGCTGTCGGCCGGATCGCGGCTCAGCACATTGGTCTGCGTCAGGTGATAAAGCGACGCCGTGAGCATGGTGCTGCTACCCGGCGGCTGGTATTTGAGGCCGACTTCGTACTGCTCGCCTTCGGTCGGCTTGAAACGCTCGCCGCTCAGGCTGCTACCACTCTGAGGCAGGAACGAGGTCGCATAGCTGGCATAAGGTGCCAGGCCATTGTCGAGCAGGTAAAGCACGCCGAGCTGCCCGGTGGTCGCCGAGTCACTGTCCTTGCTGTTGACGTCGCTGCCCCACTGATAGCCGTTGAAACGGGTATGCACCCAATCACGGCGCAGGCCGGCAGACAGACGCCAGCGGTCGAGTTCGATCTGATCCTGCAGGTAAATGCCGGCGCGATGTTCAAGACCTTCCCGGTCGACCCAGACCGTGTCGGGGCGGGACACCGGCTGGTGGTGATTAGGTGCGTTGCGGTCGATGGACGGCGCGGCGCCAGTGGCGTATTGCAGTTCCGTGTCGATCCAGGCGTAATCCACTCCGCTGACCAGGGTGTGTTGCAGCTTGCCAGTGGCGAAGCGACTCACCAGACGGGTATCGGTCGCCAGTGATGCCATGTCCTCATAGCTGCCAGCAGAGGTACGGTCGAAGGTGTGACCGTCGCTCCGGACAGCGAAGTCGAGGTACTGGTTGGTGGTATCCAGTTGGCTGTAACGCAGATTCTGCTGCACGCTGAACGTGTCGTTGAAGGCATGTTCGAACTCGTAGCCGACCGACCACTTGCGCTGCTCGAGCTTGTCGAAGTACTCGTCGCCTGGCCAGAAATCCGTCAGGTAGTCGCCGTCCCTGTAGAACATCGGCGAGCCGGCGGTTTCACGCTCCTGATACTGCGCAAACAGGGTCAGGCTGGTGTCATCGTCGACCTGCCAACTCAGCGACGGCGCCAGCAGACGAGTGTCATTGTTCATCTGCTCGGTGGAAAATTCGGCATCGCGATAGATACCGACGGTGCGCACCAATACATCGCCCGCCTCATCCAGTTTGCCCCCCACGTCGAACTGACCCTGACGGTGGTTATAGTTACCGACCTGCAACTCCACCTGGTTCTTCGCCAGCAGACTGGGACGTTTGCTCACCCGGTTGATCATGCCGCCAGGGCTGATCTGCCCATACAGCACGGAAGCCGGGCCTTTGAGGATCTCCACACGCTCCAGGCTATAGGCTTCCAGCGCCGGCAGGGCCAGCCAGCCGCTGCCGGCGTTGCGCAGGCCATCGAGGAAGTCAGCGTTCTCCGTGGTCGCGAAGCCGCGCACACTGATGGTGTCGAAGCGCGGGTCCAGGCCCGAACCGCCGACACGAACACCAGCGGTGTAGGCGACGGCATCCTCGACGCGGTTCACCTTGCGGTCAGCCATCTGCTCGGCAGTGACCACACTGATGCTCTGCGCGGTTTCCAAGATCGGCTTGTCGCTCTTGGTCGCGCTGCTGGCGTTGCTGGCGAAATACCCCGGAACAGGTGCGAAAGCACTCTGCGCAGCCTTGCCCTCGATGCTGGTCGGTGCAAGTTGCAGGCTGGCATCACCCTCTGTGAGCGCCTGCAACGAGTAATTTCCATCGCCCTTGTCCACCAGCACATAACCACTGCCCGCCAGCAGGCGCGCAAAACCCTGACGCAGGCTGTAGTCGCCTTGCAGACCTGGGCTGGTCTTGCCAGCCAGCGGCGCGGGGTCGAAGGACAGCGCGATACCGTTGGTCGCCGCGAAGCGGGTCAAGGTCGCAGCCAGCGGCCCGGGCGGAATGCTGTACTGGCGACTCTGCGCCACCTCGGCAGGCAGTTGCTCGGCCAGCAAAGGAGCGCTCCCGGCCAGGGCAAGCCCCAGCAGGGCAGCGCGAATGGCAAGGCTCAGAGATACATGACTGCGGTCGATCGGTGAGGTAAGGCGGGCGCCCATGACAGGTCTCCTTGTTCGATTCCGGATGATGCGCCGTTGGCAAGGCGCGAGGGGTTCATCGGGTAAACCGAACCAAATCGAAAAAGCATTCACTCTTTTTCAACTTTATTTTCTTGCCTCCATTGCAAGGGCGCGGCCACTCACTCCAGCGGCTGGACGCTGACCCAGTAACGACTCATACGGCTGACGCGCAGCGGCAGGGTTTTCTCCAGCAGGGTCAGGGCACGCTCGTCATTGCCCATGGGGAAAGTGCCGGAAACCCGCATTGCGGCGACACCCGGATGCACCCGCAGGATGCCGCTGCGGTAGCGTGACAACTCATCCAGCAACTGGTCGAGGCGCAGCTCGTTGGCAACGAACAAGCCACTCTCCCAGGCATCGGCATAGTCCGCGAGTGGTTCGGCAGCGTTCACCTCCTGAGCGCCGAACGCGGCCTGCCGCCCTGCCTCCAGGCGCAGCGCCGCGCTCTGGTGCGGGGTGATCTCCACCGCATGCTCGAACACCGCGACACGGCTGCGCTCGTCCAGCACCCGCACACTGAAACGGGTTCCCAACGCCCGCACCCGGCCCTGCGCCGTCTCGACCACGAAGCGCCGTGGGTCGTGGGCGGTGGTGACGAGGATTTCACCGCGCTGCAGCCGCAGCAGCCGCTGCTCGGCATCGAAGGCCACATCCACGGCACTGTCGGTATTGAGCACCAGTTGGCTACCGTCGGAGAGTTGCAGCGCCCGTCGCTCACCCTTGTCGGTGGACAGGTCGGCACGCCAGTGGGGCATGCGCTGCCAGGCCAGCCAGGCGGCGGGAGGCGCGGCGATCAGCAGCGCCAGCGTCTGCATGGCCCGGCGTCGACCCAGGCCGTGCAGGCGTTGCAGAGCATCCCGCCCCAGGGCCGGCGGCACCTGCCCGCTGATCTGCAACAGTTGCCGGGCACGACTCCAGGCGCAAGCATGCATCGGGCTTTGCTGGCTCCAGGCCTCCAGCGCCTGCCGCTCGCGCTCATCGAGCGGCCTGCTCTGCACACGCATCACCCAGTCGGCAGCCTCGCCGGCGATGCGTTCATCTACCTCCTGCTCGGCCATCGCTTCAACCGGCCATGATGCAGGCGATCAGCGCCTTGCGCAGGTGGCGGCGCACGGTGCTGAGGCTGATGTCCAGGTGGTCGGCGATGGCCTGGTGACCCAGCCCGTCGAACTGCGCCATGGCGAAGACCTGCCGGGTCAGTTCCGGCATACCGGCGAGCATGGCCTCGATCCGCAACAGCGACTCGATGATCAGATGGCGGGTTTCCTCGCTGGGTATCTGCGCCTCGTGCAGATGGGCGATGGATTGCAGGTAGGCCCGCTCGACCTCACGGCGCCGCCAGAGGTCGATGACCAGTCCACGGGCGATAAAACGCAGCAGTGCGCGCGGGTCATCGACCAGCTCACGGCGACGACTGGCCAGCAGGCGCAGGAAAGTGTCCTGCGCCAGGTCGGCGGCATCGCTGGAATTACCCAGGCGCTGCCGCAGCCAACCTTGCAGCCAGGAGTGATGATCCTCGTAGATCGTCTCTATTTGGGTATGGGAGTGCTGTTCCGGAGGAAGCGCTGGCATGTACGGCCCTTGGTCACGAGCTTTGTTAATAAGAGTCATTATCCATTAAATAGCCGGACAATCACCACACTTCGCAACTATTTCTCCGCAAAATTTGCACACGCCAATCACATTCCAGCGGAACCTCGGGTATACTCGCGGCCCTCTTTGGGGAGTAGCCAGTCATCACGCATGTGGTGGCGCACTGGTCAACATTCTCGGCAACCGCCGTGGCCAGTGCATCCAGCAGGATCGGCGAGACCAACGACAGACCTGTGCCACAGTCGGGCGTGCAGTGTCGTGTCGTTGACTCATGCCGCCCGACTGGAGATTCACGTTGAGCCCCGTATCACTCGTTCTGCTTGCCTTCGCCATGTCCACGGATGCCTTCGCGGCCGCCATCGGCAAAGGTTCGAGCCTGCACAAACCACGTCTGACCGAAGCCCTGCGCACGGGCCTGATCTTCGGCGTGATCGAAGCCATCACCCCGCTGGTCGGCTGGCTTATCGGCCAGGCCGCCAGCCGCTTCGTCAGCACCTGGGACCACTGGGTCGCCTTCACCCTCCTGCTGCTGCTCGGCCTGCACATGATCCATGCCGGCCTGCAACCCGACAGCGAAGAAGAAGAAAAGCCCTCGCGCCACGCATTCTGGGTGCTGGCCGTAACGGCCTTCGCGACCAGTATCGACGCCCTGGCGGTCGGTTTCAGCCTGGCGTTCGTCGAGGTCAACATCTTCGTCGCGGCCGCCGCCATCGGCCTGGCCACCATGCTCATGGTGACCCTCGGCATCATGCTCGGACGCGCGCTGGGCGCGATGATCGGCAAACGTGCGGAAATCCTCGGCGGCGTGGTGCTGATCCTGGTCGGCAGCACCATTCTCTACGAACACCTGGCCGGCTGATGCCGCCGGCCTCGCCTAAGAACCTAGAGTGCAACCTGCTGGGCGGCGTTCAGCGCCTTGATCAGGCGCTCGTCCTGGCCATAGATATCCGGACGGAAGAACACATGCCCGTCGCCATCGGCCTCGGCGGTCCAGTAGGCCATCAGGATCGGCGTCCTGCCCGAGAGGCGGAACTCGTAGGTTTCGCCACGCTCCAGCAACTCGGTGACCCGCCCGCGCTCGTCCTCACTCAATAACAGGTCGATCAACTGCATGGCCGCCTCGACACGGACGCACCCCGAGCTGAAGGCCCGTGGCGCACGCCCGAACAGGTACTGGCTGGGCGTGTCATGCAGGTACACGGAGAACGGGTTGGGGAAGCGGATCGCCACCCGTCCCAGCGGATTGCCCGGCCCGGCGGCCTGGCGCAGCATGATGCCGCCCGGCCGGCTCCAGTCCACCGTGTTCGGGTCGATCGGGTTGCCCTGATGGTCGATCACGCGCATCCGGTGCTTGTCCAGATAGCCGGGGTCACGGCGAATCTGCGGCAGCTTGTCTTCACGCAGGATGGTCGGCGGCACCGTCCAGGTCGGGTTGAGGGTGAGACGGTTGATCACCGACTTCATCGCCGGAGTCTGCCGCGACGCCTTGCCCACCTGGGTGCGCGTCTGCCACAGCGGGCGATAGTCGCGCAGGAACACCAGTTGCCCGCCGGTGATATCCACCAGCAGCGACTGCGCCTCGATATCCCGGGCGAACCAGCGGAAGCGTTCCAGGTTGATACGCACCTGATCCAGCCGCCGCGACACACTGGCATTCAGCTCCGCCAGGGTCCCGGTGCCGATCAGCCCGTCATCCAGCAAGCCATGGGCATGCTGGAAGGCGCGCACGCCAGCCACCAGCCCCGGCGTATAGCTCTCGGCGGCGGCCTCGGCCTCTTCCTGCACCACGAACCCTTCGGCCTGCAGGCGCTCGCGCAGGAGTGGAATACGCGCATCGCTCATTCCGGGCCGCAGGGTCGGCCCCGTCGGGACCACGGGCCATTCGCCATGGCGATTGGTGACGAGCCGGGCATGCGCCGCCCGCAGGTTGCGGTACTGCTCCAGCACGGGCCGCGCCAGATCGAAAGCCTGCTCCGGCCGCGCCAGGCCGATGCCGGCGATCTCCAGCAAGCGTTGCTGGTCGGCGGCGGCGGAGGGCTGCTGACTGCGCCACAACGGCTCCTGGCGGCTCTGCTGCAACTGCCCGAAGGTCAGGTGCTGCAAGGCCAGCAAGTAGGCATGACTGGCCAGCAGATCGGTGCACTCGCGTGCCAGCGGCTCAGCGGGTGGCGACTGCAGGCGCTGGCGGATCACATCGCCCCGGTAGAGTTGCGGATTGAGGCCGTCATCGCCCAGCAACTGCAACTGCTCCAGCAGTTCGGCGAGGGTGGTGTCCTGCCAGAGCACCTGCATGGCATTGGCGTCGTAGAAGGCCAGCAGGCGCTCGCGGGCCACCGCATCGAACTCCGGCGGCATCGGGCATTGCCCCGACAGCGCCTGCACCAGGGGCGACGTTACGCTCGCCGGAGCGCTCGGCGTGTCGGCCAGCACCATCGGGGAAGCCAGCAACCAGGAGAACAGGCCGAATGCGCATGCTTTGTACACTGTGTCACTCCATGTAATGGGAAATCCGCTGCGACATCCTGTCCGAAGCCTTCATCCAGAGCAATCGAAGGGCACCGCGACAAGACGAAAGTGGTGAATGACGCCATGGCCTCCAGGCCTGTCACGCCCCCGCCATGAATGACGCGGCCTCTTCGCGAAGCCAGTCGATGAACGCCTGGACTTCGGGGCGCTTGCGCCGTTCAACCGGGGTGACGATGTAGTAGGCGAAGCGAGCGGGCCAGGGCTTGTCCAGCGCCACCACCAACTGCCCGGAGGCGAGGTCGTCCCGGACATGGCTGTCCTGCACCAGCGCAATGCCCTGCCCGGCGATTGCGGCGCGCAACAGCAACAGGTCCTCGTCGAAGCTGGAACCACGCTGGGCTTCGCTGCCCGCATCGACACCGTGCGCCTGCAACCAGAGCGCCCAGTCAGAGCGGTCGGAGTCCTGCAACAACGGATAGTTCAGGCAATCCGCCGGCTCGCGAATGCTCGGTCCTCCGGCCAGCAGCCCGGGGCTGGCCACAGGCAGCAGTACGGGTGCCATCAGCGGAATCGCCTCGAGCCCTGGGTAATGGCCCAGCCCATGGCGCAGGGCAATGTCGACCGCATCACGCCGAAAGTCCACCAGCCGCGAAGACGCTTCCACGCGCACCTCGATACCAGGGTGGAGTGCGTTGAAGCGCCCGATACGTGGAACCAGCCAGGCGGAAGCGAAAGACGGCACGGTGCTGATCGTCAGGCGCTTTTCGGCGGAAAACGCTTCCAGAGTGGCGAGGGACGACTCGATCAACTCGAAGCCACGCAGCAATTCGGAGTGCACCCGCGCACCGGCTTCGCTGAGGCGAACGCCATGGCGCCCACGCACCAGCAACTCCAGCCCCAGACGGTCCTCCAGCAGACGAATCTGCTGGCTGATGGCACCCGGCGTAACCCCCATGCGCTCAGCCGCCGCCTTGAGACTGCCCAACCGTCCCGCTTCACAGAAGGCTCGCAGAGCCAGCAGTGGCAACACAGCACCCATCGCACCATACCTTTAGAAAAACTGATTCAAGAGGGCAGAATCGATCGTTTTTGCCGATTGCCCAGGGTGACTAGGATAGCCCGCATTAACCAACAGAACAGAGGCATTGGCAAGAAATGGAGACACCAGACCTGACGCTCTATACCGATAGCTCACCTAATGGATTCAAGATCACCATCGCCCTGGAGGAACTGGGCCTGCCCTATGCCCTCGAGCATGTGCACATCGACCATGGGGAACACCGGCGCCCCGCGTTTCTCGAGCTGAACCCCCACGGGCGAATTCCCGTCCTGCGCGACCACAAGGCCGGCATCACGATTTTCGAGTCCGCTGCGATCCTGCTGTACCTCGCACAGATCAGCGGGCAACTGCTGCCCAACATACCCGAGGAACGCTGGGCCGCCATCACCTGGCTGATGTTCCACAGTTCGAGCATGGGGCCGATCCTGGGCCAGCGCGTGCACTTCGAATGCTTCGAAGACAGCCCCACTCCCGCCGCCATAAAGCGCTATCGCCGACTGACCGAGGAAGCGTTCGCCACGCTGGACCATCGCCTCGACGGGCGTACCTGGCTGGCGGGCGAAACGTACTCGATCGCCGACATCGCCACCTTCGGCTGGATGCACATCGCCCACCTGATCGACTTCGACTTCAGCCACTACCCGCACCTGAGCCGCTGGTACGAACGCACCGCCCTGCGACCGGCCGTCCAGCGCGGCATCACCCTGCCAGCACCCGCCACCGGCCCATGACCCCCTTCGACCGAGCCATTGCCATGAACCAGACGACGCATCCAACGGACCGTATCCAACGCGGCGCAGACGCCAGCGCCTTTGCCAACCATCCCGGCTATCGGCGCATGTTCGCCCCCGACCAGTTGACGCTGGGCATCTTCCTGCCCCTGCGTTTCTATAACGGCGACATGGCGGTGCTGGCCGGCCAGGCCGAACTGGTCAGCGAGATAGACCGCCGGGGCTTCGCCGCCGTGTGGGTACGCGACGTGCCGTTGTTCGACCCTTACTTCGGCGACGCCGGCCAGGTGTTCGACCCCTTCACCTACCTGGCCTACCTGGCCGCGCGCACCCGCACCATCGCCCTCGCCACCGGCAGCGCGATCTTCTCGCTGCGCCACCCGATCGACCTGGCCAAGGCCGCCACCACCCTCGACCGACTGTCCGGTGGCCGCCTGGTCATGGGCATCGCCTCGGGCGACCGCCCGGTGGAGTTTCCTGCCTACGGCCTGGAACACGAACAGCGCGGCGAACGCTTCGCCCAGACCCTGGGCTACTTCCGCCAGCTGCTGCAGGAACAGACACCCTCCATCGACTCGCCCCTGGGCCTGCTGGAGGGTGCCCGCTTCCTGCCCAGCCCGACCTGCGGGCGTATCCCGCTGATCGTCACGGGCTCGTCCAGGCAGTCGATGCAATGGTTGGGAGAACAGGCCGATGGCTGGCTGACCTACCCCGAGTCGACCCAGAACCTCATGGGGCCACGACGCCTCGCGGAAAAGGTGCGCAACTGGCGGGCGCACATCCCTGGCGGCGGCTTTCGCCCGCACATGACCAACGAATGGATCGACCTCACGGAAGACCCGGACTTCCCCCGCACACCGCTGCAAGGCGGCTATGTGCTCAAGACCGGTCGCAACGGGCTGATCGAACTGCTCGGCGAATGGCGTGATGCCGGCGTCAACCATGCGGCCCTGGGCATCCAGATGGCCGAGCGCCCCGCCGCCGATATCATCCAGGAGCTGGCCGAGGACGTGCTGCCGCTGTTTCCCTCGCTGCCCGGGCCTGCGCCACACCCGCAACACTGGTAACAACCGCCATGGCCAGGCCATGGCGCACCACCTGCACGGAGAACCCGGATGTCGCCATTGTTCAAGGACTGCCTCGATTGCCATCTGGGCCGTGTGCATCTGCTGCTCGACCGCCATGGCGCCCTGGTCAGGCTCGACTTCGGCATACCACCCCTGCCCTCACACCAGGCTGCCTACCAGCAGGCAGTGGAGGACCGGGGCCTGTCGGCCACCGCCCGGCAACAACTGCATGAATACTTCGACGGCGCTCGCCAGGCCTTCGACTTGCCTCTGGCACCCGTCGGTAGCGCATTCCTGCGGGCGGCCTGGGCCAGGCTCGCGCACATCCCCTACGGCACGACGACCACCTATGGCGCCCTGGCCAGGGCAATGGGCACCTCGGCCCGCGCCATCGGCATGGCCAATGCCCTGAACCCGATTTCCATCGTCGTGCCCTGCCATCGTGTCATCGCGGCGGACGGCAGCCTGTCCGGCTACAGCGGCGGCCTCGACAAGAAGCACGGACTGTTACTGCTGGAGGCGCAACACGCCGGGCAATGGCTCTGGTCATAAGGCCGCGAACCCACGGCATTGCCCTGATCGCCCACGCGCTCAGGCAGAATAGCCCCATGACGCCCCCATCGAACCCAAGACGCCAGCCCCAGCAGGGATTTATCCTGACTCGCCACTGGCGCGACACGCCGACGGGCACGGAAATCGACTTCTGGCTGGCCACAGACCAGGGCGCCCGTTGCGTACGCCTGGGCGATCAGGTGTCGGTCGCCTTCATTCCCGCCGAACAGCAGGCACTCGCCGAGCGCTGTCTGGCGCAGGAAGCGGGCGTCGAGCTGAAACCGCTGCAACTGCGGGACTTCCACCAACGCCCCGTGCTCGGCCTCTACTGCCGCCAGCATCGCCAGTTGCTGAACCTGGAAAAACGCCTGCGCAGCGCCGGCGTGGACGTCTACGAAGCCGATATCCGCCCGCCCGAGCGCTACCTGATGGAGCGCTTCATCACTGCTCAGGTCGCCTTCGAAGACCAACCGGAAAGCCCCGCCCTGCTGCTCGACGCACCGCTCAAACCCGCCAGCGGCTATCGCCCGCAGTTGCGCCTGGTGTCCCTGGATATCGAGACCAGCATCGACGGCGATCTCTACTGCATCGCCCTGGAGGGCTGCGGGCAGCGCCAGGTCTATATGATCGGCCAGGTACAGCCCCCTGCAGACCTCGATTTCCAGTTGGACTGCTGCAGCGACGAACGCGAGCTGCTGGAAAGGCTCGGGCAGTGGTTCGAGCGCCATGACCCGGACGCCATCATCGGCTGGAACCTGGTGCAATTCGACCTGCGCGTGTTGCAGCAGCACGCCCGGCGCCTGCAAATGCCTCTGCAACTAGGGCGGGGCGGCGAGCCCATGGGCTGGCGCGAGCATGCCAAGGGCAACCACTTCTTCGCGGAAATCCCCGGACGCCTGGTGATCGACGGCATCGAGGCGCTGCGCTCGGCGACCTGGAGCTTTTCCTCGTTCAGCCTGGAGAACGTCGCCCAGGAACTGCTGGGCGAAGGCAAGGCCATCGAGACGCCCTACCAGCGCATCGACGAAATCCGCCGCATGTTCCATGAGGACAAACTGGCGCTGGCCCGCTACAACCTGAAGGACTGCGAACTGGTCACGCGCATCTTCGCCAAGACCGAGCTGCTGCGCTTCCTGCTCGAACGCGCCAGCGTCACCGGCCTGCCGGTGGACCGCAGCGGCGGCTCGGTGGCGGCCTTCACCCACCTCTACATGCCGCTGATGCACCGCCAGGGCTTCGTCGCCCCCAACCAGGGCGAGAAGGCGCCCGAAGCCAGTCCCGGCGGCTTCGTCATGGACTCGCGTCCGGGGCTGTACGACTCGGTGCTGGTGCTGGACTACAAGAGCCTCTACCCGTCGATCATCCGCACCTTCCTGATCGACCCCATCGGCCTGCTGGAAGGGCTGCGCCAGCCGGACGACCAGCACTCGGTCGCCGGCTTCCGTGGCGCCCGCTTCTCCCGCACCACCCACTGCCTGCCGGCCATCGTCGAGCGCGTCTGGCAAGGGCGCGAGCAGGCCAAGCGCGAGCACGACAAACCGCTGTCCCAGGCCCTGAAGATCATCATGAACGCCTTCTATGGCGTACTTGGTTCCAGCGGCTGCCGCTTCTTCGACACCCGCCTGGCGTCCTCCATCACCCTGCGCGGGCACGAGATCATGCGCCGCACCCGCGAGCTGATCGAGGCCCAGGGCCACCAGGTGATCTACGGCGATACCGACTCGACCTTCGTCTGGCTCGGCCACGCCCACGATGACGCGAGCGCCGAAGGCATCGGCAAGGCCCTGGTGGCGCGGGTCAATGAGTGGTGGCGCGAACACCTGCGGCAGGCCCATGGCCTCGACAGCGCCCTCGAACTGCAATACGAGACCCACTTCCGGCGCTTCCTGATGCCAACCATCCGCGGCGCCGACGAAGGCAGCAAGAAACGCTACGCCGGCCTGGTGCGCAAGGCGGATGGCAGCCAGGAGGTGGTCTACAAGGGCCTGGAAACCGTGCGCACCGACTGGTCGCCGCTGGCGCAACAGTTCCAGCAAGGGTTGTACCTGCGCATCTTCACCGGCCAGCCGTACCGCGACTATGTGAAGACCTTCGTGCAACGTACCCTGGCCGGGGAGCAGGACGAGCTGCTGGTCTATCGCAAGCGCCTGCGCAGGAAGCTGGACGACTACCAGCGCAACGTACCGCCGCACGTGCGGGCCGCGCGCCTCGCCGACGAATACAACCTGAACCAGGGCCGTCCGCGCCAGTACCAGAACGGCGGCTGGATCAGCTACGTGATCACCCTCGCCGGCCCCGAACCCATGGAAAAACGCAGCGCGAACATCGACTACGAACACTACCTGTGCAAGCAGTTGCAACCGATCGCCGATGCCATCCTGCCCTTCGTCGACGACGACTTCGGCCAGTTGGTGAACAGGCAACTGAGCCTGTTCTGAGCGTGTCGGCATGCACGGCGCACCCTACGGCGGAACCCGAAGGGTCGGGGTGACTGCGACTTCCAGCCGATACAGCGAGCGCCAGGCATTACCTAGAATCCGAGGCTCGAACCGACAGCGGAGTCCTCATGGATACGCTCTTCCTGTACGCCTGCGCCATCCACGGGCAGGCCAGCCCGTGCAGCATCACCGAGAGCCATGAAGTTCGTTCGAGCTGGCAGGACGACGATTGCCTGACGCTGAGCGCGGCAATCACCTACCACTTCGCCGATGGTGCCGTGATCCGCCGTACCGTCGAGCAGGACGAATGGCCCGACGATAACGCTTGCGGCGAATGCTGGATCACCTATGAGGTGCTGCAGCATGCCGATGCGGCGCCGATACAACCGCCCCACCGGCATTTCGACAATGCCTGCCGCGAACGACGCTGGCTCGGCCACCAGCGCTTCCAGTGATAGTGGGTCAGCTCGGCAGGGCGGCGACCACGGACAGTTCGACGAGGATTTCCGGCTCGCACAGCTTGGCCTGTACCGTGGCCCGTGCCGGCGCCACGCCTGCGGGCAGCCACTGGTCCCAGACCGCATTCATACCCTCGAAGTCGGCCTCGATGTCCTTGAGGTAGATGGTCACCGACAGGATGTGCCGCACATCGGTGCCCGCCTCGCCCAGCAACCGCTCGATATGCGCCAGGGTTTCCCGCGTCTGCTGCGCGATACCGGCACTCATGTCGTCACCGACCTGTCCGGCCAGGTAGACCGTACCCTGGTGGATGACGATCTGGCTCATGCGCTCATTGGTGTGCAGGCGTTGTATGGGCATGCTTGCGTGCTTCCTGTTGTGATCCGTAGCGTTGAATGTCGAGCCCCTCGGTACTGATCTGCGGCTTCTTGCGCGCCAGCAGATCGGCCAGCAGGCGCCCGGAGCCGCAGGACATGGTCCAGCCCAGGGTGCCGTGGCCGGTATTGAGGAACAGATTGCGATAAGGCGTGGCGCCGATGATCGGCGTGCCATCCGGCGTGGCCGGGCGCAGGCCGGTCCAGAAGGTGCCTTGCGCCGCGTCGCCGCCATGAGGATAGAGATCGCCGACCACCATTTCCAGGGTGGCGCGCCGACGCGGATCGAGGCTCAGGTCGAGGCCGGCGATCTCCGCCATGCCACCGACGCGGATGCGCTGGTCGAAACGGGTGATGGCGACCTTGTAGGTCTCGTCGAGGATGGTCGAAGTCGGTGCCATGCCAGGGTTGCTGATCGGCACCGTCAACGAATAGCCCTTGAGCGGGTAGATCGGCGCATGAATGCCCAGCGGACGCAGCATCTGCGGGCTGTAGCTGCCCAGCGCCAGCACGTAGTGGTCGGCACGCTCCAGCTTGCCATCGATCCACACGCCATCGATGCGGTCGCCCGCATGCTCCAGCCGCTCGATGTGCTGCCCATGACGGAACTCCACGCCCAGCCCGATGGCCATTTCAGCCAGGCGGGTGGTGAACAGTTGGCAATCGCCGGTTTCATCGTTGGGCAGGCGCAGGGCGCCACTGAGCTTGTGTGCGACCCGCGCCAGCGCCGGATCGGTGCGGGCGATACCTTCACGGTCGAGCAACTCGTAGGGCACGCCGGAGCGTTCCAGCACGGCGATATCCTTGGCGGCACCGTCCAGTTGCGCCTGGCTGCGGAACAACTGCATGGTGCCCAACTGGCGCCCTTCGTAGGCGATGCCGGTCTCGCTGCGCAGCTCGTCCAGGCAGTCGCGACTGTACTCGGACAAGCGCACCATGCGCTCCTTGTTCACCGCATAGCGGGCCGCCGTGCAGTTGCGCAGCATCTGCGCCATCCACAGGTATTGCTGGACATCGCCGGTCAAGCGGATCGCCAGCGGAGCATGGCGCTGCAACAGCCACTTGATCGCCTTGAGCGGTACGCCCGGCGCGGCCCAGGGCGAGGCATAACCCGGCGATACCTGCCCGGCATTGGCGAAACTGGTCTCCATCGCCACGGCTGGCTGGCGGTCGACCACCACCACCTCGAAGCCGGCACGGGCCAGGTAATAGGCGCTGGTGGTTCCGATCACACCACTGCCAAGCACCAGAACACGCATCGCAAACTCCTCACCCTGTCGGGACATTCTCTAACGGCACGATTGCGATGAGTATAGGCAGGATCAAGCAGTGTATTTACCTGTTTAAAAAGCTATATTTGCGCTTAATTCACGCCAGTAACGTTTTATCAGGAGCAAATATAACCATGCGAACCCGCCGCCAGACCCAGCGTGAACTGGACAAGATCGACCGGCAGATCCTGCGGCTGTTGCAAGTGGAAGGGCGCATGCCGTTCACCGAACTGGGCGAGCGCGTCGGCCTCTCCACCACGCCCTGCACCGAACGCGTACGTCGCCTGGAACGCGAAGGGATCATCATGGGCTACTCGGCGCGCCTCAACCCGCAGCACTTGAAGGCCGGCCTGCTGGTGTTCGTGGAGATCAACCTGGCCTATAAGTCCGGCGACATCTTCGAGGAATTCCGCCGCGCCGTGCTCAAGCTGCCCCATGTACTGGAATGCCACCTGGTGTCAGGCGACTTCGACTACCTGGTCAAGGCGCGGATTTCCGAAATGGCCTCCTACCGCAAGCTGCTCGGCGACATCCTGCTCAAGCTGCCCCATGTGCGCGAATCCAAGAGCTATATCGTCATGGAAGAGATCAAGGAGTCGCTGGAACTGCCGGTGCCGGACTGAAGCCCGTCCGGCAGAAGACACCAAACCTCTCTTGTAGGGTGCGCCACGCGCACCTGAACGTACCGCACGGCCATCCCTGGTGCGCACGGCACACCCTACGCCCACCAGCAGCGGGTTCGTGTCGCGACGCTAGGCTTCGTGCGGCGTCACCCGCGGCGCGATCATGTTCTCCGGGCGCAGGATATCGGCGAGCGAGGCCTCGTCCAACAGCCCTTCCTCACGTACCAGTTCCAGCACGCCACGACCACTGACCAGGGCTTCCTTGGCGATACGGGTGGAGTTCTCGTAGCCGATATAGGGGTTGAGCGCGGTGATCAGACCGATGGAGTTCTCCACCAGCGCCCGGCAGTGCGCCTCGTTGGCGGTGATGCCGTTGATGCAGTGCTCGCGCAGCATGTCCATGGCCCGCTGCAGCAGGTTGATCGAGTCGAGCACCTTGTAGGCGATCAGCGGCTCCATCACGTTGAGCTGCAACTGCCCGCCCTCGGCGGCGATGGTCAGCGACAGGTCGTTGCCGATGATCTCGAAGGCCACCTGGTTGACGGCTTCCGGGATCACCGGATTGACCTTGCCCGGCATGATCGAGCTGCCCGGCTGGCGCGCCGGCAGGTTGATCTCGTTGATACCGGTACGCGGGCCGCTGGAGAGCAGGCGCAGGTCGTTGCAGATCTTCGACAGCTTGACCGCCAGGCGCTTGAGCATGCCGGAGAACAGCACGAAGGCGCCCATGTCCGAGGTCGCCTCGATCAGGTCGGCGGCGGGCACCAGCGCCTGCCCACTGATCGCCGCCAGACGCTCGACCGCCAAGCGCTGGTAGCCGGGATCGGCGTTGATCCCGGTACCAATGGCGGTGCCACCCAGGTTCACTTCGGTCAGCAGTTCCGGCACCAGCGTGCGCAGGCGCGCCAGGTCTTCGCCCAGGGTGGTGGCGAAGGCATGGAACTCCTGGCCGAGGGTCATCGGCACCGCGTCCTGCAACTGGGTGCGGCCCATCTTCAGCACATGGGCGAACTCCACGCCCTTGCCGGCGAAGGACTGGATCAGGCTGTCGAGGCTGGCCAGCAGGGTGTCATGCCCCAGCAGCAGGCCAAGGCGGATGGCGGTCGGATAGGCATCGTTGGTCGACTGCGCCATGTTCACGTCGTTGTTCGGGTGCAAGTGCTTGTACTCGCCCTTGGCGTGGCCCATGGCTTCCAGGGCGATATTGGCGATCACCTCGTTGGCGTTCATGTTGGTCGAGGTGCCAGCGCCGCCCTGGATCATATCCACCACGAACTGGTCGTGGAAGTCGCCACGGATGATGCGCGAGCAGGCTTCGCTGATCGCCGCGTGCTTGGCCGCGCCCAGGTGCCCCAGCTCACGGTTGGCATCCGCCGCCGCCTGCTTGACCATGGCCAGCGCCACCACCAGCTTCGGGTAGTGCGACAGCGGCACGCCGGACAGGCGGAAGTTGTTCACGGCCCGCAGAGTCTGGATGCCGTAATAGGCATCGGCCGGGACTTCGAGGGTGCCAAGAAGGTCTTTTTCGACTCGAAACAATGCAGCACAGGACATGATGGAAATATTCCATGGAAGCACGGCACACGCCGCGATAGCCCATAGACTAAGGCTTTCCGACAGAGACAGGCCAATGCTGTAAAGCGCTGCCCCATGCCGGATCGGCATGATGTGGACGTGACGTATCCTTCCCGGCGGACGTATGCTTGCGCCGCGACCGGTCGCAGGAGACACCATGAACCTCGAAACGAAATGGCTGGAAGACTTCGTCGCCCTGGCCTCGACACGCAGCTTCTCCCAGGCGGCCGCGCGCCGCTTCGTCACCCAGCCCGCCTTCAGCCGGCGCATCCGCAGCCTGGAGAACACCCTCGGCCTGACGCTGGTCAACCGCTCGCGCACGCCCATCGAGCTGACCGAGTCCGGGCAACTGTTCCTGGTCACGGCGCGCAGCCTGGTGGACCAGCTCAGCGACGTGGTGCGTCACCTGCACAACCTCGAAGGCCAGCAGGGCGAAGTGCTGCAAATCGCGGTGGCGCACTCGCTGGCCCCCGGCTTCTTCCCGCAGTGGATCGCCCAGTTGCGGCGTGAGGGCCTGCCGTTGAATACGCGCCTGCAGGCGACCAACGTCGGCGACGCGGTGCACGCCCTGCGCGACGGCAGTTGCGACCTGATCATTGCCTACTACGACCCGGACGCCGCCTTGCAGATGGACCCGGAGATATTCCCCTCGCTGCACCTGGGCAACACCGACATGCTGCCGGTGTGCGTGGCGGGCGAGAACGGCCAGCCGCTGTTCGACCTCGAAAGCGGCCAGGTGGTGCCGCTGCTGGCCTACAGCGCCGGTGCCTTCCTCGGGCGCTCGGTCAACCTGCTGCTGCGCCAGCGCAGCCTGCGCGCCAGCACGGTCTACGAGACGGCGATGGCCGACAGCCTCAAGGGCATGGCCCTGCAAGGACTCGGCGTGGCCTGGGTCCCGCGCCTGTCGGTGCAGGCGGAACTGCAACGCGGCGAACTGCTGGTCTGCGGCGGCGAGCGTTGGCAGATCCCACTGGAAATCCGCCTGCACCGCTGCGCCCTGATCCGCAAGGCGGCGGTCCGCCTGCTGTGGCGCAAGCTGGAGGGTGGCGTTGGGCGCGAGGCCATCTGACGCCCCAGACCAACGCACTCTTCCATCCGCCGCGATCCTGCACTAACGTTACGCCGCCATAACAAAAACAATGAATCCGCGAGGTACCGCATGTCCCTCGAACATGCCTTGCTGGTCGACAGCCACGGTCGTCCGATCACCCAGCATCACCGGACCTTTTCCACCGAGTGGGACGAAATCCGCGACTGGTCGGACAAGGTCTACATGCCCTACCAGGTGAGCCCCATCGGGCGGCATATACACCCACGCTCGACCATGCACTCATCCAATATCGGCGCCATCACCCTGACGCGCTTCGCCTATGGCGTGCCCGTGACCATCCGCGACTGGTCGATGGACGCCGGCAACGCCATCCTGCTGACGACCATCGGCGGCCATGCCAGGCATTGGGGGCGCGGCACTCAACGTGAAGAGACGCGCAGCGGAGAGTCCTTCATGGTCGATTGCAGCCGCGTCGACTACCGGGTCGATTTCGACCCCGACCACCTGCAACTGAACCTGACCGTTCCCCATGAGCTGCTGGAGCGCATGGCCCTGCAATGGTTCGGCTTCGTTCCGGATGACCGCTTCTGGCAGTACAAATGCCGCATGGGCGGACTGGGATCGAGCTGGCTGAGCCTGCTCGAATACACCGCGCGCAGCATTGCCGAAGCCCCTGGCGCCGTGGCCACGGGACGTATCGGCGCACACCTGGAACAGAACCTGTGCATCCATCTGCTGCAGGAATGGGCGGCCCGCGCCGCCCAGGACGGTATCGACCTGCAGGACCCGCGCCACGCCCTCGCCCCGCGCCATGTGCGTGCGGCGGAAGCCTTCATGCGGGACAACGCCGCGATGTTGCCGACCCTGACGGAAATCGCCGAACATGTCGGCGTCAGCGTACGCACCCTGACCAGTGCCTTCCGCCGCTTCCGAGGCCAGTCGCCAGGGGACTTCCTGCGCGAACAGCGCCTGCAAGGCGTGCACAGGCAATTGCTGGCGGCAGAACCCGGCAGCGGTGTCAGCGTGTCATCGGTGGCGTTCCAGTGGGGCTACCTGAGCCTTGGCGAATTCGCCCGCCTGTACCGCCAACGCTTCAACGAACTGCCGTCGGAGACGCTGCGCAGACGGATCGGATAGAGAAAGGGCGCGGCGGTCACCCGCCGCCCCCTGCACGCGACAGATATCAGAAGGCCCACAGCAGGCGCAGGTTGAAGCGCTGGTTCTCCTTGAAACCGTTCTCGACGGCAATGTCCTGGCCATAGTTGGCCAGTACCTGGACCGCCGGACTCAACCAGTAGGACGCACCGACCAGGTACTTGCTGGTATCGGGACGGTCATCCTGCCCGCGCCCCTCGACTCGGCTCTCGCCGCCCCACAGGCGCGACGCTCCGACATGCAGCGACAGCGCTGGCGTCACCTGGTAGCGCAGGTAGCTCTGGGCCTGCCAGAGCGGCTTCTGCCGCAGTGTCAGCCCCTGGCCAGTGAAATCATCGTTCTTGCCGAACAGGGTGACATCCCCTGTCAGGTCGAGTGACAGACGCTCGCTCAGGCCCGTGACATAGCCGCTCTGCAGGTTCAGCTTCCAGCGGTTCTCGCCCAGGTTGAGCGCATCGTCGCGGTCATAGCGCCCCGTGGGCAGATAGAGGTACGGCGTGATACCCCAGTAGCGGTTGCGCTCCGGATCGTTGACCAGCCACAGGCTGGACGCCAGGATCAGGTCACCGATGCCACTCGCCTCGCCCAGTGCCTTGTGGTCACGCTGGCCCTCCATACGCCCGAACGGCAGCAGGAACTGCGTGTTCAGGGTGTAGCCGCCCACTTCGAAGTAGTGCGCACCGCGCAGAATGCCGATCTCCGAATCCAGCCCCGCACGCAGGGGCTGCTTGTG
The DNA here is from genome assembly GCF_013395055.1 of Pseudomonas sp. ABC1. NCBI lineage: Bacteria > Pseudomonadati > Pseudomonadota > Gammaproteobacteria > Pseudomonadales > Pseudomonadaceae > Pseudomonas > Pseudomonas sp. ABC1. The sequence goes on along the minus strand of NZ_CP058349.1, from coordinate 2,808,602 downwards.
GCCATCGGCATAGACGCTGCGCCGCTCGGCGTGCTGTAAATAGAGCAACAGCATGCTGGAGCCGGCCGGCAGCGCCGCCGTGTACTCGCCTGCGTCGACATCCAGTGCCTGTGCCGTTTGCCACAGGGCAGGCAGCAGGGTCAGCGCAGCAACCGCCGCACTACGGCGGGGCGATACGAAACGTTGAGAGTTCATGGGTCACCTTTCTTTTCATTGTCGTGGTGGTATGAAGCGCCGTTCAGCCACGCAGGCTGCGGTAAACCTCGGTCTCGAATGCCAGGTAGCCGTCGACCGAGGCCGGGTCGATGAACGGCAGGATCTGCGTGGCCCAGTAGCCACCGATGCCATTGCGGCGATCGATCCAGTAATAGAGATTGGCCAGCCCGGACCAGGCCAGGGAACCGGCAGGACGTCCGGTCGGCGCATCCTCTTCGTTGACCATGAAGCTCAGCGCCCAGGACTTGGGCATCCCTGGGAAGAACTCGACCGGATTGGAGAGCGTCGGGATGGCGCCAGGCAGCGCCTTGATCTTCAGCTCGCCCAGGCCATTGCACTCGGCCATGCGCACGGTTTCCGGACGCAGCACGCGGCCATGCTCGCCCTGTCCTTCGTTGAGCCACATACGGATAAAGCGACAGTAATCGCCGGCAGTGGAATACAGCCCGTGCCCGCCCATGTGCACCTCCGGCGCCTGTGGCAGGACGAAGTCGTGCAGCGCGGTCAGGCTGCCATCGGCCTCACGCTGGTGCATGCAGGCGCGCCGCTCGGCCATCGACGGCGTCATCACGAAGGCACTGTCGTGCATGCCGAGGGGCTCGAAGATACGCGCACGCATGACATCGCCCAGGCGCTGGCCGGTCACGGCCTCGACCACCAGCCCGGCCCAGTCGATGTTGGTGCCGTACTCCCAGCGCTCGCCGGGTTCGAACAGCAGTGGTGTGCGCAGCGAATCCAGCGTGGAACCTATGATGCTCGGCTGCCCGTGTTCGGTCGCCAGGCGCCGGTAGTCCTCGTTGAAGAAGTCATAGCCGAAGCCGGCGGTATGCAGTAGCAGCATGCGCGTGGTGATGTCGCGCCGTGGGGCGCGCAGGCGTGGATTACCCTCGGAATCGAAGCCGTCCAGCACCTTCAGTTCGCCGATCTCGGGAACGTAGCGGCGCGCGGGTTCATCGAGGTCGAGCCGGCCCTCCTCCACCAGTTGCAGGACCGCCGTGGCGGTGATGGCCTTGGTCGTGGAGAAGATGGCGAAGACACTGTCATCGGTCATGGCCTGCGCCTGGTCCGACGCACGTTGCCCGGCGGCACCCGAATAAAGCAAGCCTTCTCGATCGGTCACGGCTGCGACGACGCCGGGTACGCCACTGGCGCCATCGACGGATTGCTGGAGGATCGCATCGAGGGAAGAAGCGAGGGGTTGTTTCATTATTGTTGTTCTCCTGGTGTCGCACCGACCGCAGCACGACAACCCTGTCGGTCGATGCTGGTGGTAGTCGCCAGGCGATTGCCCGACAAGGCGAGGTTAGGAGAACGTCCGCTGGCCGCGCTGTCTGGCGCCGGCAAAGGCTATCGGAATCGGGCGGCTATCTACGGCTACAGGCCGAGCTTCTTCACCTTGTCGAACAGCGTCGTCTTGGCCATGCCCAGCGTCTGCGCCGCCTGGCTGAGGTTGCCGCCATGGCGCTCCAGGGTGTCGCCGAGCAGGTTGCGCTCGAAGGCTTCCACCGCCTCGGCGAAGCTCGGGCCATTGCCATCGGGGGTCTGGTCGCTCTTCTTGAACACCGGCAGCCCCAGGGCGAAACGCTCGGCGACGTTACGCAGCTCGCGCACGTTGCCGGGCCAGTCATGGGCCATGAGCGTGGCGAGGGTATGGCGATCCAGCTCCCTCGGGCTACGGTCGAAGCGCAACGCCGACAGTTGCAGGAAATGCTCGAACAGCAGCGTGATGTCTTCGCGGCGCTCGCGCAGCGGCGGCAGCTCCAGGGTGACCACGTTGAGCCGGTAATAGAGGTCGCTGCGGAACTGCCCGGTCTTGCCCAACTCGTCGAGGTCGGACTTGGTCGCGGCGATCACCCGGCAATCCACCGCGATGGACTGGTTCGACCCCAGCCGCTCCAGGCTGTGCTCCTGCAGGACGCGCAGCAGCTTGATCTGCAAGGCGACGGGCATGCTCTCGATCTCGTCGAGGAACAGGCTGCCGCCATGGGCATGCTCGATCTTGCCGATCCGCCGCTTGCCCGCGCCGGTGAAGGCATGCGCCTCGTGGCCGAACACCTCGCTCTCGAACAGGCTCTCCGGCAGGCCGCCGCAGTTGAGTGCGACGAACTGCCGGTCATTGCGCCGACTGAAGTCGTGCAGGCAGCGCGCGACCAGCTCCTTGCCGGTGCCAGTCTCCCCTTCGATCAGCACGTTGGCGTCGGTGTCGGCGACGTTCTCGATCAGCGCCCGCAGCTGCTGCATCGCCGGCGAACGTCCGATCAGCCGCTGCTCCAGGGCCTGGCGCCCGGCCAGTTGCCGGCGCAGCGACGACACTTCGCGGGCCAGACAGCGTTGCTCCAGGGCACGGCGCGCGACGTCTACCAGTCGCTCGGGGGAAAACGGCTTCTCCATGAAGTCATAGGCGCCATCGCGCATCGCCGCGACCGCCATGGAAATATCACCATGGCCGGTGATCAGCACCACCGGCAGGCCCGGATCGCGCTGCTTGAGGCGGGCCAGCAGGGCCAGGCCGTCCATGCCCGGCAAGCGGATGTCGCTGATGACGATCCCGGCGAAGTCCTCGCCGATACGCTGCAAGGCTTCCTCCGCGCTACCGACACCGACGCTGGGAATATCCTCCAGCGCCAGCGCCTGCTGGCAGCCGAGCAGGACATGGGCATCATCCTCGACGATCAGGACGCTCAGGGTCTGGCTCATGCTCCGATCCTTTTCAGGCACAGAATGAAAGCGGTGCCGCCTTCGGGCGGGTGGCGTACCGTCAGGCTGCCGCCGGCCGCCGCCGCCAGGCTGGCGGACAGCGTCAGGCCGAGGCCCAGGCCCTGTTCGCCCGGCTTGGTGGTGAAGAACGGCTCGAACAGGTGGATGCGCAACTCCGGCGAAATACCCGGGCCATTGTCGCGCACCTCCAGCCGGTACTGGCCGGCACTGGCGGCGCCGCTCAGCCACAGACGCCGCTCGGGCTGCTCACCCATAGCATCCAGGGCATTGGCGATCAGGTTGACCAGGATCTGCTCCAGGCGGGTCTGGTCGATGCCCAGGCGAGTGCCGCCGTCGCTTTCGATCTGCCGTTCGATCTGCACATCCAATCGCTGCAAGCGCGCATGCAACAGGAACAGGGCGGCATCCAGCGCCTTCTCCAGCTCGGCCTCGCCCTTGTCGTCGGAACGCCGGGCGAAGGCGCGCAGGCTGGCGGTGATCTTGCCCATGCGGTCGACCAGTTCGCCGATCGCCTGCAGGTTGGCACTGGCGGTGTCATGGGCACCGCGCTGCATGAAGCGCACGGCGTTCGCCGACAGCGTACGCAAGGCAGCCAGCGGCTGGTTCAGTTCGTGGGCGATGCTGGTGGACATCTGCCCGATCACCGCCAGCTTGCCGGCCTGCACCAGTTCGTCCTGGGTCTTGCGCAGGTTGCTTTCGGTCTGCCGCCGCTCGCGAATCTGCCCCTTGAGACGTTCGTTGCTGGCCCGCAGGTCGGCGGTGCGTTCGGTGATGCGCCGCTCCAGTTCGTCATTCGCGTGTTGCAGCGCCTCCCGCGCCGCCAGCCGGGTGGCGAGCACCTTGCGCCGCTCGTTCCAGGCGATCAGCAGGAACGCCAGCAAGGCACAGGCCACCGATGCCAGGGTGGCGTGGCTCAGGGCTTCGCGGCGCAGGTCGTTCATCGGCGTCAACAGGGTCAGGCGCCAGGGCGTATCGACCAGCGCCCGGCTCTGCGCCAGGTAGCTGACCGGTTCATGGTAGTCCGGGGCATGGGTGGCGAAACTGACCTGCTCGATACCATCGCCCAGGGTCATGCTCGACAGCGGCTGCAACTCTTCCAGCGCCGACCAGTGGTATTGCAGGCTGCGCGCCAGTCGCTCGCGGGTGGCCTCGTCCAGCGGGCGCAACGACTTGAGTCGCCGCGCCGGGTTGCTGGAAAGGATGATGATGCCGTTCTCGTCGCTGACGTAGGCCTCCAGCCGCGCCCGCGCCCAGCGCTCTTCCAGGGCATCGAGCTTGACCTTGACCACCGCCACGCCGATCAGTCGCTCGCCGTCGCGCAGGCCGTGGGCCAGGTAGTAACCCGGCTCGCCCACGGTACTGCCGATGCCGTAGAAGCGCCCCGGCCGCCCCTGCATGGCATCCTTGAAATAGGCACGGAACGACAGGTCTTCGCCCAGGTAACTGTCGGCCTGCTCCCAGTTGCTGGTCGCCACCACGCGGCCCTGGGTGTCCAGCACATAGACCGCCAGGCTACCGCTGCGCAGGTTGAGACCTTCGAGGTATTCGTTGACCACCTGCCGCCGGTAGCCGGTGGGCATGCGCAGCAGCCGCCCGACGTTGGCTTCCAGTTCGAGCAGGCTGGGCAGGTAGGTGTATTTGGTGATCTCGCTCTCTACCGCGCGGGCATTGAGTTCGAGCTGGCGCTCGCCATTCTCGGCCAGGGCGCGGATGCCCGTGCGCTCGCTGAGGTGATAGCCGGCGTAACCGCAGGCCAGCACCAGCATGAGGATCGACAAGGTCGGCAGTAGATGGCGGATGGCTCGTGCTCGCATAGGCGAAAAGGCGCGCAGGGCGCGCCCTTCCCGATCAGTATTCCCAGAAGATTCGCTGCAGTTCGCGGCTGTCCGGCTTGCCGGTCAGCGCGACCATCGCCAGGATACGCGCCTTCTGCGGATTCAGGTCATGGGCCACGACCCAGTCGTTGGCATCGTCGGGCTGCTCGGCGTTGCGCAGCACGAAACCGCCCTGGTTGACCCGCGACGAGCGGATGATCTGCAAGCCTTCGCCACGCAGCGCCTTGAGCGTCGGCACCACCGGCGCCGCCACCGAACCATTGCCGGTGCCGGCATGGATGATCGCTTTCGCGCCCGCCTTGGCGAAGGCCCGATAGGCTGTGTCGTCGAGGTTGCCGTAGCCGTAGGCGATGTCCACCCGAGGCAGGCTGTCGATTTTCTCGATGTCGAACTCCGAATCCGTGGTGTGCCGCTTGACCGGCGCACGGAACCAGTAGCTCTTGCCCTCGACCACCATGCCCAGCGCGCCCCAGGGGCTCTTGAAGGCCTCGGTGCGGATGTTCACGGCCTTGCTCACATCGCGGCCGGAATGGATTTCGTCGTTCATCACCGCCAGCACGCCCTTGCCCCGGGCACTGGCATCGCGCGCCACGGCCACCGCGTTATACAGGTTGAGCATGCCGTCAGCCGACATCGCCGTGCCCGGACGCATGGAGCCGACCAGCACCACCGGCTTGTCGCTGTGGATCACCAGGTTGAGGAAGTAGGCAGTCTCTTCCAGGGTATCGGTGCCATGGGTGATGACGATGCCGTCGACGTCCGACTGCTTCGCCAGCTTGGCCACGTGCCGCGCGAGTTGCAGCAGGTTGTCGTTGGTCAGGCTTTCCGAGGCAACCTGGAACACCTGTTCGCCACGCACCCTGGCCAGGTCCTTCAACTCCGGCACACCGGCGATCAACTGGTCCACCGGCACCTTGGCCGCCTGGTAGGTGGCGCTGTTGGCGGCACTGGCCCCGGCGCCAGCGATGGTGCCGCCGGTGGCGAGGATCACCACACTGGCCTGCTTCGCCTCGACCTCGGCCGTACGTGCATGGGAGGCCTGCGGCATCAGCAGGACCAGCAGCAGCCCCAGCGGGGCGATTCGGTTCAGCAATATCTTCATCGGATATCTCCTGTAGGGTGCGCCTCGCGCACCGGGATGACGCGACATGCACAAGGGGCGCACGGCGCCCCTGCACAGCCTCAGTGCTGAAGGATCTTGGCCAGGAACTGCTGGGCCCGGTCGGAGCGTGCCGAGACATCGCCAAAGAACGCTTCCTTCGCGCAGTCTTCGACGATCTTGCCGGCGTCCATGAAGATCACCCGGTCGGCGACCTTGCGTGCGAAACCCATCTCGTGGGTCACGCACATCATGGTCATGCCTTCGTGGGCCAGTTGCACCATCACGTCGAGCACCTCGTTGACCATCTCCGGGTCGAGCGCCGAGGTCGGCTCGTCGAACAGCATCACCACCGGGTCCATCGCCAGCGCGCGGGCGATCGCCACGCGTTGCTGCTGGCCGCCGGACAACTGGCCGGGATGCTTGTGCGCATGTTCCTTGAGGCCCACACGCTCAAGCAGTGCCAGGCCCTTTTCGGTGGCCTCGGCCTTGCTGCGGCCCAGCACCTTGATCTGGGCGATGGTCAGGTTCTCGGTGATGGTCAGGTGCGGGAACAGCTCGAAATGCTGGAACACCATGCCGACCCGCGAGCGCAGCTTCGGCAGGTTGGTCTTCTTGTCGGCGATGGAGGTGCCGTCGACGACGATATCGCCCTGCTGGAACGGCTCCAGCGCGTTGACGCACTTGATCAGGGTGGACTTGCCCGAACCGGACGGGCCACAGACCACCACCACCTCGCCCTTGGCCACCCGGGTGCTGCAATCGGTCAGCACCTGGAACTCGCCATACCACTTGTTGACGCCTTCGATAGAAATCATACGGCTAACCTTTTCTGCAGGAGCTTCACCAGGCGCGAGGCGGCGAAGCTGATGGTGAAATACACGAGGCCGGCGAAAATCAGGAACTCATGGGGCTGGCCGATGATGTCGCCCCGCGAGCGCGCGGCATTGAGGAAGTCCATCAGGCCGACGGTGTAGACCAGCGAGGTGTCCTGGAACAGGATGATGCTCTGCTGCAGCAGCAGCGGCGTCATCTTGCGGAACGCCTGCGGCAGGATGACCAGGCGCATGGTCTGGGCATAAGTCATGCCCAATGCCTGCGCCGCGCCCATCTGCCCCTTGGGGATCGACTGGATGCCGGCCCGCACGATCTCGCAGAAGTACGCCGCCTCGAACATGACGAACGCCACCAGGCACGAGGTGAACGCACCGATCGGCGTGTCCTCGCCGGTGATGGCGCGCAGCACGAAAGGCACCGCGAAGTAGAACCAGGTGATCACCAGCAGCAGCGGGATGGAACGGAAGTAGTTGACGTAGAGCGCGGCCAGGTTCGACAGCAGGCGACTGGAAGACAGCCGCATCAGCGCCAGCACGGTGCCCAGCGCCACACCACCGAGAACCCCCATGACCATCAGCTCGAGGGTCATCGCCATGCCGTCCCAGAGGCCGGGCAAGGCGGGAATGATCTGACTGAAGTCCATCATTTGCCTCCCACGGAAATCAGGCCGGGCACCGCCACTTTCTTCTCGACCAGGCGCATCAGCAGCATCAGGCTCATGTTCAGGACGAAGTAGATCAGCGTGGCCAGGGTGAAGGCCTCGAACAGGTTGGCGGAGAACTCGGCGGTCTGCTTGGTTTGCGCCAGCAGTTCCATCAGGCCGATCAGCGACGCCACCGAGGAGTTCTTGAAGATGTTGAGGAACTCACTGGTCAGCGGCGGAATGATGATGCGGAACGCCTGTGGCAGCAGCACATGGCAGTAGATCTGCGGCAAGCGGAAACCCATCGCGTAGGCTGCGGCGGCCTGCCCCTTGGGCAGCGCTTCGATACCGGTGCGCACCTGCTCGCAGACCCGTGCGGCAGTGAACAGCCCGAGGCAGACCACCACGCTGAGGTAGGCCGAGGTGGCCGGATTGAGGTCCTGCTTGAACCAGAGTTCCAGTGGCTCGGGCAGCAGGTCGGGCACCAGGAAGTACCAGAGGAACAACTGCACCAGCAGCGGTACGTTGCGGAAGACCTCCACATAGGCGGTGGCGATGCCGGAAAGCCAGCGGTTCGGCAGCGTGCGCATGACCCCGAGCAACGAGCCCAGTGCCAATGCGATCAGCCAGCCGACCAGGGCGATGGCGATGGTCCAGCCCAGGCCGGTGATGAACCAGTCCAGGTAGATTTCGCTGCCGATCCCAGTGGACTTGAAGTAGATACTCCAGTCCCAGTTGTAGTCCATGGATACTCCCCCGGATGAAAATCATGCGGCCCAGAGCCGCGAAGCGGATACACACTCACTCGCGGACAAAACCCGCCCTGACCTCCAGCCCTCTCCCGTGAACGGGAGAGGGCTGGAGGTGTACAGCCTTGACCGACAGGTATTACTCAGGCTGCCGCCTCAAAGCTCCTCGGCCGACTTGTCGGTGGGCTTGGCGATCAGTTGCTTGAGTTCGTCGCTCATGGGGAAGTTCAGGTTGAGGTTCTTCGGTGGGACCGGTTGCAGGAACCACTTGTCGTAGAGCGCATTGACCTCACCGGAGGCGAAGGTCTCGCTCAGCGCCTGGTCGACCACTTTCTTGAACGGCTCGTCACCCTTGCGCAGCATGCAGCCATAGATTTCATAGGACTGCGGCGTGCCGACCAGGTGCCAGTCGTCGGGCTTCTTGGCCTTGGCCATTTCTCCGGCCAGCAGCACGTCGTCCATCATGAAGGCCACGGCGCGGTTGGACTCGAGCATCAGGAAGGACTCGCCATGGTCCTTGGCCGAGATGACGTTCATGCGCATTTTCTTCTCGGCGTTCATCGATTTGATCAGGCGCTCGGAGGTGGTGCCAGCGGTGGTCACCACGTTCTTGCCGGCCAGGTCTTCGAAGTCGTTGATGCCGGAAGTCTTGCGGGCCAGCAGGCGCGTACCCACCTCGAAGAAGCCCACCGAGAACGCCACCTGGCGCTGACGCTCCAGGTTGTTGGTGGTGGAGCCGCACTCCAGGTCCACGGTGCCGTTCTGCACCAGCGGGATGCGTGTCTGCGACGTCACCAGGTTGTAGCGCACCTTGAGGTCGGGCAGTTCCAGCTCTTTCTTCAGCGCCTCGACCACTTTCAGTTGCAGGTCATGGGCATAACCGATGGGCTGGCGCGAGTTGTCGCCATAGTAGGAAAACGGAATGGATGAGTCGCGATGCCCGAGGGTGATGGTACCGCTGTCCTTGATCTTCTTCAGGGTGCCAGTCAGTTCGGCAGCCAGTACGGGTGTCGCGAACAGGGCTGCGGTAACGGCGACGCTCAGTAGTTTCGGTAGGGTTCGCATAAAGAAATCCTCATGTTTTTGTTATACGGCGCATCGAATCCAGGCACTCGCAGCGCCTGCTCCTGACTTTGAATTTAGCAGGATCCATGCCACTTGCCCGGAAAGCGCACGGACGCCTCAACGCCGCCATGCGGGCCGTAGAAATGAGAACGTCAGCACCGGATATCGTTCGGATTTCCGAACGAAGCGGGATTGCGGAGTCGGAATAGCAAACGGAATACCGGGCAAGAAGCCGGTCAATCATCGACGCGAACGATGGGGATAGACGAAATCGCCTAGGTATTGCGCAGCAGGTCGTTGGCATCCAGCAGGCGCCAGGCGATTTCAGGGCGCTTGGCCAGACCCCGACGGATCGCTGCCGGGATCGCCTGGCGGGTACGGCGGCACAATCCGGGCAGTTCGTTCATCTCGATGGCGATACCGCGCATGCTGCGCACTTCGCCAAAACCCGGCGCGATCTCCAGGCGAATGCCCAATTGCTCGAACAGGCGCCGCTGCATGTGTTCGAGGTCGGCCAGGCTGTCGATATTCTCCAGGCGCTCGACCAGGCGCCGCTCTTCTTCACGCGTCAGGCGCAGGATGCGCAGGTCGCCTTCGGGCGCATCCTGCAAGCGTTCGCGCTCACAGGTACAGGCACCTGGCGGGCAAGGCTGACGGATCGCGAAGGGCTCGTTCATGGCTACGGATCATAGCCACAGTCACTCAACGCTGCCCAGCACCCTCGGGCGGAACATCCACTACGGCGGCAGGCGCTTCGGGCGCAGCTTGCGGCGGAGGGGGCGTCAGTCCCATGGAGACATAGATACCGGTCAGGGTCTCGACGCCCATGTTGGCCGGCTTGACCCACTCCACAGGCACATAGAGCAAGCCGCCGCCGATCGGGATAGGCGCCGTGGGCACCAGCACGGCATAGTGCTCGCGGCCTTCAAGCAGCACGGTCTGGGAACTGGGCTGCAACGCCAGCACGGCAACGCCATCGCCGCCAAAGAAGCACCAGACAGGCTTCATCGCGGCGATATCGGGGTTCTTGTTCTTGTCCAGCAGCCCGACGAATCGGTCAGCCAGGGAATAGAGGTTGCCGATCAGAGGCGTGCGCCGCAGGGTCACGTCCAGCAGCCGGCTGAGGGGCCGACGCAGGCCCAACTGTACCGCCAGGCCAAGCGGGTACAGGCTGAGCAGCAGCACCAGGCTGCCCAGCGCATAGGCCAGGTAGGTGTTGCTGGAGAACGGCTGGCCCAACGCGCCGAAAAGCTGCCCGATCAGCGTGGAGGGCCCGACCAGCTTGTTCAGCAGGCTGACGATCCACGCCAGCAAGGCCAGCGTCAGTACCAGCGGCAGCAGGGCCAGCAGCCCGGTCAGCCATGTGGTGACGATGGATTTCAGGCTCTGCTTGATGAACATGCCGCGCTCGCCTCCTGTGGATCGTTACTGTTTAGCCACACCTGTCAGCGTCATTTTTTCACCAGCGCCTTCCAGGCCTTGAGGCTCTGTACACGGATGGCATGTTCGGCACGCAACTGCCGCGATTCCTCGTCCAGAGGCTGCAGGGCCAGGGCTTCCAGCTTGTTCAGCTCACCATACAGACGGTCGAGCTCGGGAATCTCCAGCACACCACGGGCAAGACGCAGCCAGGCCTGGATACGTTCGATGCGCGGCATCTGCTCGCCCAGGTCCTCGGGCTGGCGCTGGTAGCGCGGCAGTTGCAGCGCCAGCGCCTCATCGGCCAGCGTATGTTCCAGCCAGTTGGCCAGCGCCACCGCACCCTGGCGATCGCCCTTGGCGTTACGACCGATGCTCCAGCCGCGACGCAGCAACCACAGTGACAGCGACAGGGAGAACAGCCCCCAACGTGTCTTGCCCAGCTCTTCGGTGAACTGTTTAGGCGCACTCTGGCGCACGGCTTCATCCTGCTGCCCGGCCTCGACGATCGGACGCCAGTCCTGCAGCAACGCGTCCAGTCCTTCACGCAGCTCACGGCTACTGGCACGTGGCGCAGCTTGCCCCAGACTGCCGATCAGGGCACGCAGGTCCACCAGTTGCCGCAACCACTCCTCCAGCAGCTTCCAGTGCCCATTGAAACGGTATTGCTCGGCCAGGCGCTGGCTGCTGCCAAGCAGTTGCCAGGCCAGGGCGGCGAAGGCGTCATCCAGGGACATCTCGGGGTCCAGCGTGGCGGCGGGCGACGCAACGGCATAGCTGCCGGCGTCGAACAGGCGATAGCCACGCTCGGCCTTGCTGATATCGCAGGGCATCAGCGGCAGGTCATGGGCCAGTTCGATAGCCAGTTCCAGCAGAGCCTCGGGTTCGCCCTGGCGCAGCTCCAGCTCCAGCTCGCAGATTTCCTCGCTCTTGCGCTGCGCCTTGACGGCGCCCAGGTCAAGGGCCGCCTCGATCACCACCCGCGCCTTGCCCCGGCCCCAGGCGATATCGGCCTTGTTACGCACGAAGTCGGTGCTGAAGATCGGTTTCAGGGTCTTCTTGTCCAGCTCGGCCAGGCTGGCCGGCCAGCATTGGTCGTCCAGCTTCTTCAGGTCCAGCCGCGGCTTGCCCACGGCCCAGTCCCATTCGTTGCGCGAAGACAGGCCCGCCACGCTCTGGCCACGGCTCTTGAGCGTCTGGATGTAGTCCTCGCCGTCCTTGCGCAGGCGCAGCGCCACACGCGCTTCGGCCAGTTCGCGCTCAGGCGTGTCGTAGTACTGGTTGAACAGTTCATGGCGCTGCCAGCCGCCCTTGTTGCGCTTCTTCAGCAGCGGATGCTCCTGCAGGGCTGCCAGGGTTTCACGGCTGACGCGCAGCTTGATCTCGGTTTCTTTGTTCATGTCGCTCTACGGGATTCAATGGGCGGGCATGCCGCAAAGTGGCCATTGTACGGACTGAGCAGCGTCATGGCGCGGGGTCGCGCAAATACTTCTCGAAAGCCCCCAACCGCAACATAGCTTGACCCGGCGCAATACTTTTCAGGTCGCCCGGAACGGCGGGCACCGATATAATCCACACTTCCATACAGGATAGGGTTCTACCCCATGCCAACCAACCCGTTTGTCAGCCTCTTCGGCCGATCGCCCATCGGGCCGATGCAGCAGCACATCGCCAAGGTTCATGAATGTGCAGCGCATCTGGTTCCGTTCTTCGAGGCGGTCATGGAAGAGGACTGGGAACGTGTCGAGCTCGTGCAACAGGAGATGGTCCGCCTGGAGCGTGAAGCCGACAAACTGAAGAAAAGCGTGCGCATGCACCTGCCCAAGAGCCTCTTCCTGCCGGTGCCACGTTCGGATCTGCTGGAACTGCTGAGCGTGCAGGACAAGGTAGCCAACCGCGCCAAGGACATCGCCGGCCTGATGCTGGGCCGCCAGATGAGCATCCCCACCCCGCTGCGCCCGCAAATGCTGCTTTATGTCCGTCGCTGCGTCGACGCCAGCGCCCAGGCGCTGAAAGCCATGAACGAGCTCGACGAATTGCTGGAGACCGGTTTCAGCGGCCGCGAGGCCAAGCTGGTCCAGGAGATGGTCGAGGAGCTGGAGCAGATCGAGCACGAGACCGACCGCCAACAAATCGAGGTTCGCCGCATCCTGTTCAAGCTGGAAAGCGAACTCCCCCCCGTGAACGTGATGTTCCTCTACCGAGTCATCGACTGGGTGGGCGACATCGCCGACCGCGCAGAGCGTGTCGGTAACCGGCTGGAACAACTGCTGGCACGTTGAGTGCCAGCGCCTCTTGCGGCTTTATAGGTAAATTCTTTTATGTCTTTCATCACGGAATACGGCACCGTACTTCTCGTGCTTGCCTGTTGCTTCGGTTTTTTCATGGCCTGGGGCGTAGGCGCCAATGATGTCTCCAATGCCATGGGCACTTCGGTCGGCTCCAAGGCGCTGACCATCAAGCAGGCGATCGTGATCGCCATGTTCTTCGAGTTCTTCGGCGCCTACCTGGCTGGCGGCCAGGTCGCGGAAACCATCAAGAACGGCATCGTCGATGCCTCGGCGATAGAGCCCGACATGTTCGTACTGGGCATGATGTCGGCCCTGCTGTCCGCCGGCACCTGGCTGCTGATCGCCTCGTTACGCGGCTGGCCGGTCTCGACCACCCACACTATCGTCGGCGCCATCATCGGCTTCGCCGCCATCGGTGTCTCGGTGGACAGCGTCAACTGGGTCGGCCTGCTGCCAATCGTCTCCAGCTGGGTGGTGACGCCCTTCATTTCCGGCCTGATCGCCTTCGGTATCTTCAAGAGCGTGCAATGGCTGATCATGGACACCGAGGACCCCTTCCGCAACGCCAAGCGCTGGGTCCCGGGCTATATGTTCCTGACCGGTTTCATGCTCGCGCTGATGACCTTCACCAAGGGCCTCAAGCACGTTGGCTGGAACTTCAGCGGCACCGAGAGCTTTCTCTATTCGGTCCTGATCGGCGTCCTGGTGGCCGCCCTCGGCATCAGCCTGCTGACACGCATCAAGGTCGACCCCGAAGCCAACCGCTCCTTCCACTTCGCCAGCGTCGAGAAGGTGTTCGCGGTACTGATGATCTTCACCGCCTGCTCCATGGCCTTCGCCCACGGTGCCAGTGACGTTTCCAACGCGGTCGGCCCGCTGGCCGCGGTGGTCGGCGTGATCCACGCAGGTGGCGACATGGCCATCGGCGGCAAGTCCTCTGTCCCCGGCTGGGTGCTGCTGCTGGGCGCGGTGGGTATCGTCATCGGCCTGGCCACCTACGGCTGGAAGGTCATGGCGACCATCGGCAAGGGCATCACCGAACTGACCCCGAGCCGTGGCTTCGCCGCCGAACTGGCGACCGCCATCACCGTGGTCACCGCCTCCGGTATCGGCCTGCCGATCTCCACCACCCACACCCTGGTCGGCGCCGTGCTGGGCATCGGCCTGGCCCGTGGTATCGGCGCACTCAACCTGGGCATGATCGGCAAGATCTTCTCCACCTGGGTCATCACCCTGCCGGCCGGCGCGCTGTTCGCGATCATCTACCTCGAAATCATGATGTTCATCTTCCTCTAGAACCGCCGTAGGGTGCGCCGCGCGCAGGCCTCTGCGCACAGGTGCGCACGGCGCACCCTACTCAGGTTCTGAGGCTGAAACAGCCCGTGTCACCCCATAGCCTGTCGCCCCCGCCGACGCTATGATCAAGGGCCATCCTCGGAGCGCCCGCATGCCCCTTCCTTCGCTGAAAGAGCAATTTGCAGCCCTGCTGGCGGCCCCGTCGGTCAGCAGTACGCAGATCGAGCACGACCAGAGCAACCTGCTGGTCGTGGAACTGCTGGCCGGCTGGTTGCGCGACCTTGGCTTCGAGTGCGAACTGCAACAGGTGCTGCCCGGCAAGTTCAATCTGCTGGCCACTATCGGTAGCGGGCCTGGCGGCCTGGTATTGGCCGGGCACAGCGATACCGTGCCCTTCGACGCGCCCCTCTGGAAAAGCGACCCGCTGCGCCTGCGCGAGGACGACGATCGCTGGTATGGCCTGGGCAGTTGCGACATGAAGGGTTTCTTCGCCCTGGTCATCGAGGCGGTGCGCGGCCTGATCGACCAACCCTTCCACCAGCCCCTGCTGATCCTGGCCACCTGCGACGAGGAAAGCTCGATGTCCGGCGCGCGTGCGCTGGTCGATGCAGGAAGACCGCTGGGGCGAGCGGCACTGATCGGCGAACCCACCGGATTGCGCCCGGTACGCTTGCACAAAGGCATCCTGATGGAGCGTATCGATATCCTCGGGCAGAGCGGCCATTCGTCCAACCCGGCTTACGGGCACAGCGCCCTGGAAGCCATGCACGACGTCATGGGCGAACTGATCGGCCTGCGCCGGCAATGGCAGAAGACCTATGACAACCCGCTGTTCGATGTGCCCAAGCCGACCCTGAACCTGGGCTGCATCCATGGAGGCGACAACCCTAACCGTATCTGCGGCCAGTGCTCGCTCGAATTCGACCTGCGCCCCCTGCCCGGCATGGACAGCGAGCAGCTGCGCGCGACCATCCGCCAACACCTGCAACCGCTTGCCGAGCGTCATCAGGTCGCCATCGACCTCAAGCCGCTCTACCCGGGCGTGCCAGCCTTCGAGCAAGCGTCCGACAGCGAACTGATACGCCTGGCCGAACGCCTGACCGGGCACCCGGCGGAAGCAGTGGCATTCGCCACCGAGGCGCCTTATTTTCAACAGCTCGGCTGCCAGACGCTGGTCCTCGGCCCCGGCGATATCGCCTGCGCCCACCAGCCCGACGAGTACCTCGACCTGGCCCGCATCGAACCGACGGTACGCCTGCTGCGAAACATGATCGAACACTATTGCCTGACGCCCGCCGTACCCGCGAACAACGCCTGAAGGACCACCATGCACGACTACGTTTCCTGGCTACGCGACTCCTCGCCCTACATCAACGCGCACCGTGACCGGACCTTCGTGGTCATGCTGCCCGGCGATGGCATCGCCCACCCGAACTTCGCCAATATCGTCCACGACCTGGTGCTGCTGCACAGCCTCGGCGTGCGCCTGGTACTGGTGCACGGCTCGCGACCACAGATCGAGGCGCGCCTGAACGCCAGGGGCCTGCAGGCACAGTTCCACCGCGACCTGCGCATCACCGACGCGGCGACCCTGGAGTGCGTGATCGATGCGGTCGGCCAGTTGCGTATCGCCATCGAGGCACGCCTGTCGATGGACATGGCCACCTCGCCGATGCAGGGCGCCCGCCTGCGCATCGCCAGTGGCAACTTCGTCACCGCACGCCCCATCGGCGTGCTCGATGGCATCGACTACCAGCACACCGGCGAAGTCCGGCGGCTCGACCGCAAGGGCATCGGTCGGCTGCTCGACGAGCGCACCATCGTGCTGCTCTCACCCCTGGGCTACTCACCCACCGGGGAAATCTTCAACCTGGCCTGCGAAGACGTCGCCACCCGCGCCGCCATCGACCTGCAGGCCGACAAACTGGTGCTCTACGGTGCAGAGGCGGGGCTGCTCGACGAACAGGGGCAACTGGTACGCGAACTGCGCCCGACCCAGGTGCCCGGCCATGTCGAACGCCTCGGTGGGCAGTACCAGGCCGAACTGCTGGACGCGGCAGCCCAGGCGTGCAAAGGCGGCGTCGGTCGCAGCCATATCGTCAGCTATGTCGACGATGGTGCCCTGCTCAACGAACTGTTCACCCGCAACGGCAGCGGCACCCTGGTGGCCCAGGAACAGTTCGAGCAACTGCGCGAAGCGACCATCGAGGACGTCGGTGGCCTGATCGACCTGATCACACCACTGGAGGAGCAAGGCATCCTGGTGCGCCGTTCCCGCGAAGTGCTGGAGCGCGAAGTGGAGCAGTTCAGCATCGTCGAGCGCGAAGGCCGCATCATCGCCTGTGCCGCGCTCTACCCCATTCCCGACTCCCGCACCGGCGAACTCGCCTGCCTGGCGGTAAACCCGGAATACCGCCACGGCGGTCGGGGCGACGACCTGCTGGAGCGCATCGAAGAACGTGCCCGCGCCCTCGGCCTGGACACCCTGTTCGTGCTCACCACCCGCACGGCCCACTGGTTCCGCGAACGCGGCTTCTCACCCAGCAGCGTCGACCGGCTGCCCGCCGCCCGCGCCTCGCTGTACAACTTCCAGCGCAACTCGAAGATATTCGAGAAACCCCTGTAGGGTGCGCCACGCGCACCGACTGCAACCATTGGACTCCAGCCCCTGCATGCAGGGCTGGAATCTGACCTCCGGCACACGGGTAACACACTGCCCGCTCCTGACCTCGACCCTGGATAGAACACCACCATGCGCCTGTCCCGCTTCTTCATCGACGCTCCCCTCACCCTTGGCCAGCACGAACTGCCGGAGGAACAGGCCCACTACATCGGCCGCGTCCTGCGCCTGCAGGCGGGCGCCGCCGTGCAGTTGTTCGATGGCAGCGGCCAGGAGTTCCTTGGCACCGTGCTGGAGTCCGGCAAGAAGCGCGTGAGCGTAGAGCTGAACGAAGCGTTCGCCGGCCAGCCGGAATCGCCCCTGCATATCCACCTGGGGCAAGGCCTGTCGCGGGGCGAGCGCATGGATTGGGCGATCCAGAAAGCCACCGAGCTGGGCGCCAGCGAGATCACGCCCATCGTCAGCGAGCGCTGCGAGGTGCGCCTAAACGACGAACGCGCCGACAAGCGCCTGGCCCACTGGCGCCAGGTCGCCATCAGCGCCTGCGAACAATGCGGGCGCTCGGTCGTACCGAAAATCAACTCGCCACAACCCCTGGCACAATGGCTGACCCTAGCGGCCGAGCTGAAACTGGTGCTGCACCCGGTCGCCGAGCCACTGGCTAGCCATGCCCGCCCCGCCAGCCTGGCCTTCCTGATCGGCCCCGAGGGTGGCCTGAGCGACAGCGAGGTCGAACAGGCGCACCGCAACGGCTTCCACTCCGCCCGCCTCGGCCCCCGCGTGCTGCGTACGGAAACCGCGCCGGTGGTGGCCCTGAGCGTAGCTCAGCAGTTGTGGGGCGACTTCTCGAACTGAAGCGCCACTACCGCTTGCAGGCAGGAAAGGTCGCTCGCTACAGACATTCCATGCTGGACAAACGCCAACGAAAAGGCCGGGCATCGCTGCCCGGCCTTTTCATTCAAGCACCTCGGTTTCAAGCCAGATCGAAGCGATCCAGATGGGTCACCTTGGTCCAGGCCGCGACGAAGTCCTCGATGAACTTGCCTTGCGCATCGGCACTGGCATACACCTCGGCATGGGCGCGCAGGATCGCGTTGGAGCCGAACACCAGGTCGACGCGGCTCCCGGTCCAGCGCAACTCGCCGGTCGTGCGATCGCGCCCCTCGAACAGGTCCGGATCGCCCTCCACCGCCGTCCACGCCGTGCCCATGTCGAGCAGGTTGACGAAGAAGTCGTTGCTCAACGAACCCTCACGGTCAGTGAACACGCCGGTCGCCACGCCGCCGACATTGATGTTGATCGCCCGCAGGCCGCCGACCAGTACGGTGAGTTCCGGCGCGGTCAGGGTCAACAGTTGTGCCTTGTCGATCAGCAGGTGCTCGGCCGGCACGCTGTAGCGGCCCTTCAGGTAGTTGCGGAAGCCATCGGCGACCGGTTCGAGGAACGTGAAAGACTCGACATCGGTCTGCTCCAGGCTGGCATCGGTACGGCCCGGCACGAACGGCACCGTCACACCATGACCGGCATTGCGCGCCGCCTGCTCGATACCGGCGTTGCCCGCCAACACGATCAGATCGGCCAGCGACACCTGCTTGCCGCCCACGGCGGTGGCATTGAACTCGCTGCGGATACCCTCGAGGACACTCAATACCCTGGCGAGCTGCTCGGGCTGATTGACCTCCCAGTCTTTCTGCGGCGCCAGGCGAATGCGTGCGCCGTTGGCACCACCGCGCTTGTCGCCGCCGCGGAAGGTCGAGGCCGAGGCCCAGCCAGTGCCGACCAGCTCGGCCACCGTCAGGCCAGAGGCCAGGACACGCTCCTTGAGTGCGCGGACATCCGCGTCCCCGATCAACGGGTGAGTGGCTGCCGGCAGCGGGTCTTGCCAGATCAGGTCTTCCTTCGGCACTTCCGGACCCAGGTAACGCGACTTCGGCCCCAGGTCGCGGTGGGTCAGCTTGAACCAGGCACGGGCGAAGGCTTCGGCGAACGCCTGCGGGTTGTCCAGGAAGCGCCGCGAGATCTTCTCGTAGACCGGGTCGAAACGCAGCGACAGGTCGGTAGTGAGCATGGTCGGCAAACGCTTCTTCGAGGCATCGTGGGCATCGGGGATGATCGCCTCGGCGTCCTTGGCCTGCCACTGATGGGCACCGCCCGGGCTCTTGGTCAGTTCCCAGTCGTACTTGAAGAGAATTTCCAGGAAGTCATTGCTCCAGCGTGCCGGGGTAGTGGTCCAGGTCACTTCCAGGCCACTGCCGACCGCATCGCCGGCCTTGCCGCTGCCGAAGTCGCTCTTCCAGCCCATGCCCTGCTCTTCGAGGCCCGCCGCTGCCGGTTCCGGGCCCTTGTGCGATTCGGGCGCGGCACCGTGGGTCTTGCCAAAGGTATGCCCCCCGGCGATCAGCGCGACAGTCTCTTCGTCGTTCATCGCCATGCGGTGGAAGGTCTCGCGGATGTCGCGGGCCGCCGCCAGTGGATCGGGGTTACCGTCCGGACCTTCCGGGTTCACATAGATAAGGCCCATCTGCACGGCGGCCAGCGGATTTTCCAGTTCGCGATCGCCGGAGTAACGGCTGTTCGGCTTGTCGCTGGTGGCCAGCCATTCGGTCTCGCGCCCCCAGTAGACATCGTTGTCCGGCTCCCAGGTGTCGACACGTCCGGCGGCGAAACCGAAGGTACGAAAACCCATGGTCTCCAGCGCCACGTTGCCGGTGAGCACGATCAGGTCGGCCCAGGAAATCGCCTGGCCGTACTTCTGCTTGATCGGCCACAGCAGGCGCCGCGATTTGTCGATATTGACGTTGTCCGGCCAACTGTTGAGCGGGGCAAAGCGCTGCTGGCCACGTCCGGCGCCGCCACGGCCATCGCCGATCCGGTAAGTGCCGGCGGAGTGCCAGGCCATACGAATGAACTGCGGCCCATAGTGGCCGAAGTCGGCCGGCCACCAGTCCTGGGAGTCGGTCATCAACTTGCGCAGGTCGGCTTTCAGAGCCTCGTAGTCGAGCGTCTGGAAAGCCTTGGCATAGTCGAAGCCCTCACCCAGCGGGTTGGACTTGGACGAATGCTGGCTCAGCAGGTCCACACGCAGCTGGTTCGGCCACCAGTCACGGTTGCCAGTACCACCACCGAGGCTGTGTCCGGGGGTATTCCTGGGGGCTCCACTCGAGAACGGGCACTTCCCTTCGGTCTTCTGAGTCATTTCTTATCTCCTCATCACGTTATCAACTAGCAGCCCCATGCAGGGGATAGTCATGGGACAAGTCTAGGAGACAGCTGATCAGTGAGATAATTTATTAATCAAAACAACCCTATAGTTTCTATCTCTTACGACCGATTAATAAGCATTCAGGCATGCACGATCCGGCGTTATCCACATGCCACCGCCAACCATTACTGTTCAAAAAACAGCCACACCCAGCAAATAGCAGCGAATACAGGCCTGCAGCATTTCACCCCAAGGTTATCCACAGCGCCATCCACCCTGGCTGTTGAAAACCCTCCGAGCCATGATCATTTTTCAACCAACACTCGCCAACGCTTGCCATGACTGCGCTGGAGGATAGTCCCCCCAACTTATCCACAAGGCTATGCACGCCTTTGGTGGACAGCCCACAAGCCTCGCTGTGCCGACTGTTATCCCCTGAAAAGCCCTGACTGTACGCAGACAACGCCACCCGGCAGGTTCACAATTGGCGCCCGCTCGACAATACGGTCCGATCATGGGCGACCTGCGCAAAGGCTATCTGCTGGCACTCGCCACATTCGTCATCTGGGGGCTGTTCCCTTTCTACTTCAAGGCCCTGGGGCAATTCAGCGCCCTGGAGATCATCGCCCAGCGCGCCATCTGGTCGGCGCTGTTCGGTGCCCTGGCGCTGCTGTTCTGGCGACATCCCGGCTGGTGGCGCGAACTGCTCGCCCACCCTCGGCGGCTCGCGGTACTGACCCTGTCGGGGCTGCTGATCGCCGGCAACTGGCTGATCTATGTCTGGGCCATCAACAATGGTCATATCATCGAGGCCAGCCTGGGCTACTACATCAATCCCCTGGTCAATATCCTGCTCGGCATGCTGGTGCTGCGTGAACGCTTGCGGCCACTCCAATGGGTCGCCGTGCTCCTGGCCGCCGGGGGCGTCGGGCTGCAACTTATGACGCTCGGCCAGTTGCCCTGGATCGCACTGGCCCTGGCGTTGAGCTTCAGTGTCTACGGGCTGCTGCGCAAGATGGCACCGGTCGCGGCGCTGCCCGGGCTGGTCGTGGAAACCTGGCTACTGCTTCCCATAGCACTCGTCTGGGTACTGCTGTTCGGCTCAGGCCCCAGCACCGAACCCGCGTTCTGGCAGACGCCGGAAGCGCTCTGGCTGATCGCGGCAGGCCCGGTCACCCTCATTCCGTTGCTCTGCTTCAACTCGGCGGCGCGCTACCTGCCGTATTCGACGCTGGGCTTCATGCAGTACATCGCACCCACCCTGCTGCTGGTATTCGCCGTGCTGGTATTCGGCGAAGCCTTCCCGGCGGACAAACAGATGGCGTTCTTCTTCATCTGGAGCGGCCTGGCTGTCTACAGCTACGATACCTGGCGACTGCTGCGTAAAAACCGCTCGAAGCCTTGAGCACGCGGCAGACCCTAGACCAAGGCCTATTTGACAGTCGAGCGGGGCAGTCGGTATAGATTGCACTCGCCAGACAGCCGACTCGCCACAAGTGAAAAACCGGCCCTTGCGAACCTCCTGCCCCCCTGCGGTCATCCTCCGCGATTCCAGGGGAACATGCGCCAACGGATCACAGCCTCCGTCGACGTACCGGAGCGCGAACCGCGCCCGTTCCACGAGAAATGGCCTGCTCGACCCCGGTCGATGCCGGTCCTGAATCGTGCCAAAAACCGTTCCGCCATCGTTATGGCAAAACATCGACGGATGCTGGACTGCTTTTCCAGATTCCATCATGTAGTATCCGTTCGCGCGGACTACAAAACGAATGCCCGCGCGAAATTGAAGAATAAAGTGAGGCGAGTAATGACTGAGCGCGTTGAAGTCGGTGGCCTGCAGGTCGCCAAAGTCCTGTATGACTTTGTGAACAACGAAGCGATCCCGGGCACCGGTGTCGATGTCTCGGCTTTCTGGGCCGGAGCAGCACAACTCATCCATGACCTGGCGCCGAAGAATCGCGCCCTGCTGGCCAAGCGCGACGACCTGCAAGCCAAGATCGATGCCTGGCACCAGGCTCGCGCCGGCCAGGCCCACGACGCCGTGAGCTACAAGGCGTTCCTGCAAGAGATCGGCTACCTGCTGCCGGAAGCGGAAGACTTCCAGGCCACGACCCAGAACGTCGACGACGAAATCGCCCGCATGGCAGGCCCGCAACTGGTGGTGCCGATCATGAACGCGCGCTTTGCGCTGAACGCCGCCAACGCACGCTGGGGCTCGCTGTACGATGCCCTGTACGGCACCGATGCGATCTCGGAAGAAGGCGGCGCCAGCAAAGGCCCTGGCTACAACGAAGTTCGCGGCGCCAAGGTCATCGCCTTCGCTCGCGCCTTCCTCGATGAAGCGGCCCCGCTGGCAAGCGGCTCCCACCGCGACGCCACCGCCTACCGTATCGAAGGCGGCAAGCTGCAAGTTGCCCTGAAAGATGGCACCAGCGGCCTGAAAGACAACGCCCAACTGCTCGGCTACCAGGGCGATGCCAGCGCACCGCGCGCGGTGCTGCTCAAGCACAACGGCCTGCACTTCGAAATCCAGATCGACCCCAACAGCCCGATCGGCAAGACCGATGCTGCTGGCGTCAAGGATGTACTGCTGGAATCGGCCCTGACCACCATCATGGACTGCGAAGACTCCGTCGCCGCCGTCGATGCCGACGACAAGACCTTGGTCTATCGCAACTGGCTCGGCCTGATGAAAGGCGACTTGTCCGAAGAGATGGAAAAGGGCGGCAAGCGCATCACCCGTACCCTGAGCCCGGATCGCGTCTACACCGGCGCCAACGGTGGCGAGATCAGCCTGCATGGCCGTTCGCTGCTGTTCATCCGTAACGTCGGCCACCTGATGACCAATGACGCGATCCTCGATCGCGACAGCAACGAAGTGCCGGAAGGCATTCTCGATGGCCTGTTCACCAGCCTGATCGCCATCCACAACCTCAAGGGCAATACCAGCCGCGTCAACAGCCGTACCGGCAGTGTCTATATCGTCAAGCCGAAGATGCACGGTCCGGAAGAAGTCGCGTTCGCCAGCGAACTGTTCGGCCGTGTCGAGGATGTACTGGGCCTGACCCGCAACACGCTGAAAGTCGGCATCATGGACGAGGAACGCCGCACCACGGTCAACCTGAAGTCCTGCATCAAGGCCGCCAGCGAGCGCGTTGTGTTCATCAACACCGGCTTCCTCGACCGCACCGGCGACGAAATCCACACCTCCATGGAAGCGGGCCCGTTCATCCGCAAGGGTGAGATCAAGGGCGCCAAGTGGATCGCTGCCTACGAGAACAACAACGTCGACGTCGGCCTGGCCACCGGCCTGCCGGGCCGTGCGCAGATCGGCAAAGGCATGTGGGCCATGCCCGACCTGATGGCGGAAATGCTGGTACAGAAGATCGGCCACCCGAACGCCGGCGCCAACACCGCCTGGGTTCCGTCGCCGACCGCCGCCACCCTGCACGCGCTGCACTACCACAAGGTCGACGTGTTCGCCCGCCAGGTCGAACTGTCCAAGCGCGAAGTCGCCTCCATCGACGACATCCTCACCGTTCCGCTGGCGCCCAATACCGACTGGAGCGAAGAGGACAAGCGCAAGGAGCTGGACAACAACGCCCAGGGCATCCTCGGCTACGTGGTTCGCTGGATCGACCAGGGTGTCGGCTGCTCCAAGGTGCCAGACATCAACGACATCGCGCTGATGGAAGACCGTGCCACCCTGCGTATCTCCAGCCAGCACATCGCCAACTGGCTGCGCCATGGCGTGGTGACCCGCGAGCAGGTGCTGGAAAGCCTCAAGCGCATGGCAGTGGTGGTCGACAAGCAGAACGCCGCCGACCCGATCTACCGCCCGCTGGCACCGGACTTCGACAACAACGTGGCCTTCCAGGCTGCGCTGGAGCTGGTCCTCGAAGGCACCAAGCAGCCGAACGGCTACACCGAGCCGGTCCTGCATCGCCGCCGTCGCGAGTTCAAAGCCAAGAACGGCCTGTAAGTGTAGTGCTTGCCTGTCTGCTGGCAGGCAATTGAACGAAAAGCCGCTGCTCACAAGGCAGCGGCTTTTTCATATCTGCCTTATGTGGAGGGCGGGTGATCCACCTCGGCACTCTCGCCCAGCCTGTCCGCCGTCACCGGGCGCCCAAACAGCCACCCTTGCCCTACCGCATCTGCGGCGATGGCCTGCACGCAGGTCGCCTGCTGCTCCGTTTCGATGCCTTCGACCACCAGGCCGATCCCCAGCGGCTCGATCATCGCGCAAATCTGCTCGACGATCCGCTCCGTGGCCGAACCGCTGCCGATGGCACGGGTGAACATCTTGTCGACCTTGATCGCATCGATGGGCAATTCGGCCAGGTAGGACAGGCTGGAATAGCCCGTACCAAAATCATCCACGTAGATGCGGTAGCCCAGCGCACGCAACGCTTCGATACCCTCGATCAGGTGACAGTGCTTGGCGGTCGAACGCTCGGTGATTTCCAGTGCCACCCGGCTGGGTGAAATGCCACGACTGGCCAGTTCCCGCTGGAGGAAGGCATGGAATTCGGGGTCGGCGATATTGGCGGCCGTCAGGTTGATGCTGATATAGAAACTGCCCGCGTCCGCCAGACGCTCGCGAACACCGTCCAGGGCCTTGCGTACGATCTGTCGGCTCAATGACGTCATAAGCCCCATATGCTCGGCCATGGGAATGAAGTCGTCCGGACTGACGCCTTCACCCTCTTCATCCTCCCAACGGGCCAGCGCCTCCACCCCGACCATTTGCCGGTCACGCAGCCGGACCAGCGGCTGGTAATGGATATGCAACCCGCCATACAACAGCGCCCGGCGCAGTTGCATCGCCAGCGAATGCCGTTCGCGGTGCCAGGCAGCCAGCGCCAGCCCTATACCGGCACCGGCCAGCCCGCCCAGTCCGGCAACGCCGGCGAACAGCGCCAGGGAATGCTTGAAGATGCTGATGCCGTGGTAGCGGGCTGTCACGCACACATCCCAGCCGGACGCCCCGCAGCGATGAATGATCTGGCTACGCCCCAGCACAGAGGCGCGATCCACGGACTTCACGTCCTGCAAACCCGCGGCATTGCCAAAGCGCTGAAAAACGTGATCACCACGGCGGTTGAGCACCAGGGCACTGATCCCGGCAGGCGGCTTTTCGAACAGTTCGAAGGCATTCGGCGAGGTGAATACGATCACATCACCGACATTGGCCATGTCGGCCACAATACGCGGGTCGACGATATTGCCCACCGAGGTCCAGAGCTTTACCCCCCTGGGCGTCTCCAGGCTGGGCGGCGGCAACGCCACCGGCGGGACGAGCCGCCCCCAGCCAGCCGTGCATTCAATATGCCCGTCACTGACGCGCCCGACATCGCGCAACAGGCGCGACTTGAACGCCAGCACACGCAGCTCGGCGATGTCCTCCTCGCCACAGCGCGCCTGCCCGACCTGCGGCACCCGCTGCAACAGCTCTGAGCTGACCGTGGCAACCTCCATTGCCCTGCCCAGCAGGCTGCTCGCGTACTCATCGAGCCGTGCGCGGTCCTGCTGTACCAGAATCACCTGCGCGCCCAACAGCGCCAAAATGGCGCCTAGCAGCAATGCAACGAGCGGTAATCCATACGTCCATCCGACCAGGTCTTTCTTGCCCATTCCTGCCTCGCCCGCTTGTTACACCGGACAGGCCCCTTGAGGCTGGCCATCCGAAACTGCACTGACATCTGATGCCGGAAATAATGGCACAGGATGGCGTCCGCGGGCATTGGCGACAGCCCATCTTCCCCCACGTTTATCGACCTGTGGGCATGACACTTCTAAAAACCTGTTATAACGTACTAAAAACTCAATTGGAAACTCCCATGCACCGCCTATTGATCGCCCTGTCTCTTCTACCCCTGGCATTGGTTCAAGCCCACGAACACCCAGCGCACGACAGTCTGGGCACGCACGAGCACGGCGTTGCGACACTCGATGTCGCCCTGGAAGGCAAGCAACTGGATATCGCCTTGAACAGCCCCGCCATCAACCTGGTCGGCTTCGAGCGCCCACCTGCCAATGCCAGCGAACGCAACGCGCTGGCCCAGGCACGCCAACACTTACAGTCACCCGAAAAACTCTTCGCGCTCCCGGCACAAGCGGGGTGCTCACTGTCTGCACAGCACCTGCACAGCCCGCTTTTCCATGACCATGACCATGACCATGACCATGACCATGACCATGACCATGACCACAGTGATCATGCCAAGGGGCATTCCCACACCGATATCGAAGCCAGCTACAGCTTCCTTTGCCAGACGCCCACCGCCTTGCAGGGCCTGGACCTGGCAACGTTCTTCCAGACCTTCCCCGGCACGGAGAAGATCACAGTCCAGTTGATTGACCCATCCGGGCAGCAAGGCCTGGAAACAATCCCGGGCAAAAGCCGAATCCCGTTCTGATAGGCTTGGAACACCCAGCTTGGACATCCCCATGCATCCCTCAGAAACACCGTTGCCTTCTACCCTGCTGGAACTCGAAAACCTGGAGTTTGCCTGGCCAAACCAGCCAACGTTGCTGGACATACCCGGCTTCCGGCTTTCCCGGGGTGAAAGCCTGTTTCTCAAAGGCCCCTCGGGGAGCGGCAAGACCACACTGCTGGGGCTGCTTGGCGGTGTCAGCAGCCCTGGCCGGGGCAGTGTCCGCCTGCTGGGGCAGGATCTGAGCCAGCTATCTTCAGGTGCGCGAGACCGCTTCAGGGTCGATCACACGGGCTATATCTTCCAGCAATTCAACCTGCTGCCCTTTCTTTCCGTGCGCGAGAACGTGCTGCTGCCCTGCCGGTTCTCACGCCTGCGCAGTGAACGGGCGCGCCAGCGCCATGGCACACCGGAGGAAGCAGCCTGTCATCTACTGGTCCGCCTCGGGCTTCCAGCGGCCCTGCATCTGCGCCGTGCAGAAGCCCTGTCCATCGGCCAGCAGCAACGGGTCGCTGCGGCGCGCGCCCTGATCGGCCAGCCCGAACTGGTGATCGCCGACGAGCCGACCTCGGCCCTCGACAGCGATACCCGGAGCGCATTCCTGCATTTGCTGTTCGAGGAATGCCGCAGTGCCAACGCCACCCTTCTGTTCGTCAGCCATGACCAGAGCCTGTCGCCCCTGTTCGACCGCAGCCTGTCGCTGATGGAATTGAACCGCGCCAGCCTGACGGGGAAACACTGAGCATGCACCTGCTACGCCTCGCCATGGCCAGCCTGGCCAACCGCCGCTTCACCGCACTGCTGACCATTTTCGCCATCGCCCTTTCGGTCTGCCTGTTGCTCTCGGTCGAGCGTATCCGCAGTGAAACCCGCGCCAGCTTCGCCAGCACCATCAGCGGCACCGACCTGATCGTTGGCGCCCGCTCAGGTTCGATCAACCTGCTGCTCTACTCGGTCTTTCGCATCGGCAACGCCACCAACAACATTCGCTGGGACAGCTATCAGCAGCTCGCCGCGCACCCTCGCGTGGCCTGGACCGTTCCGATCTCCCTGGGAGACTCGCACCGTGGCTACCGGGTGCTGGGCACCAGTACCGGCTACTTCGAGCACTACCGCTATGCTCGCAAACACCCGCTGGAAATGACCGAAGGCCGACGCTTCAGCGACGATGATCCCTTCGAAGTGGTGCTGGGTGCGGAAGTGGCGAGTGCTCTCGGCTACGAGCTGGGCGAGGACATCGTCCTGGCCCATGGCGTGGCCAGCATCAGCCTGGTGCAGCACGACGACAAACCCTTCCGGGTCGTCGGCATCCTGCAACGTACCGGTACGCCGGTCGACCGCACGCTGCACATCTCACTGGAAGGCATGGAAGCCCTGCATGTCGACTGGCAGAACGGCATGCCGGCACGTGGCAATGCGAGGGTCAGCGCCGAACAGGCACGCCAGATGGACTTGCAGCCGAAACAGATCACCGCCGTCCTGCTGGGGCTGGACAGCCGTATTGCGACATTCGCCCTGCAACGCGAGATCAATCAGTTCCGTGGCGAACCACTGCTGGCGATCCTCCCCGGCGTGGCCCTGCAGGAGCTATGGGGGTTGATGGGCACGGCTGAGCAGGCCCTGTTCGTCGTCTCGCTGTTCGTCGTGCTGGTCGGTCTGGTGGGCATGCTCACGGCCATTCTCACCAGCCTCAACGAACGCCGCCGGGAGATGGCCATCCTGCGCTCGGTGGGCGCTCGCCCCCGGCACATCGCCGGGCTGCTGCTCGCGGAGGCCTTCGGCACTGCGCTGGCCGGCATCCTGCTCGGGCTGGCCCTGCTTTATCTCGGCATCGCCGTGGCGCAAGGCACGCTCCAGAGCCTCTACGGCATCCACCTACCCTTCAGCCTGCCCAGCCTCTATGAATGGCAACTGTTGGGGGGCATTCTGCTGGCCGCATTGCTGATCGGCTGCATCCCGGCCTGGCAGGCTTATCGACAGTCGCTGGCCGATGGCCTGTCGATCCGGCTGTGAGTACAAGCATGCGATACATCCTGCTCGCCCTGTTGCTCGTCACGCTCCCGATCCTGGCCAGGGAGCCGCGCGAGTTGACCTGGGAAGAGCTGGTACCCCCCGGCGCCCCACCGCCACCGCCGCCCATCCCCATTCACGACCTGTCCCGACTGGCCGATGCGCTGATCGCCGAGAGCGGGCCGGCCATGCAGCAGCAGTCACCCGCCGCACCAGTGGTGGAAGCCCTCGACGGGGTGCAGGTGAAGCTGCCCGGCTATATCGTCCCGCTGGACATGAGTGAGGAAGGCCGCGTCACCGAGTTCCTGCTGGTGCCCTACTTCGGTGCCTGCATCCATGTTCCGCCGCCGCCTTCCAACCAGATCGTGCATGCGGTCAGCGAGCTGGGTGTACGAGTCGATGCGCTCTACCAGCCGTTCTGGATCGAAGGCCCCCTGCGGGTCGAACATGCCAGCAGCGAGCTGGCCGAAGCGGGTTATCGAATGGAGGCGCAGAAAATCTATCCCTACGAACTCCCCCGCTAAAAACACCACTGCGTCATACCGCCACCGCATGGCACCGGCATCTATTGAGCTGGATCAAGACTCCAGATACATAGGCCCCTAAGATAACTAACACCTTAGTACTGCCAAGACTCACTGGAGTTACCCATGCGCAAGACATTGTTCGCCGCTTCCGCCCTGGCCCTCGCCATTGCAGCCCCCATTGCCCAAGCCCACCAGGCCGGCGACATTATCGTCCGCGCTGGTGCGATTACCGTTGATCCGCGTGAAGACAGCTCGCTTGTCAAAGCAGGCGGCGCGGACCTTGCTGGTAGCAAGGCCACACTGAACAGCGATACTCAATTGGGCTTGAACTTTGCCTATATGCTGACCGACAAGTTCGGTATCGAGCTTCTGGCCGCCACCCCGTTCTCCCATGAAGTAGGGGCCAAGATTCCTGCACTGGGCTACGACGGTAAACTGGGCGATATCAAGCACCTGCCACCGACCCTGAGCGTTGTCTACTACCCACTGGGCGGTAACTCAGCCTTCCAACCCTATGTTGGCGCCGGTATCAACTACACATGGTTCTTCGATGAGTCCCTGGGCAGCAAAGCCAAAACCGCTGGCCTGCAAGGGCTGGACCTCGATAACTCTTGGGGTTGGGCTGCGCAACTTGGCCTGGACTATCAACTGACTGACAAAATCCTGCTCAATGCACAGCTTCGCTACATCGACATTGAAACCACAGGTAAGACCTCGCTCGGCACAACACCTGTGCGTGTAGACGTAGACGTAGACCCCTTCGTCTACATGGTCGGCCTCGGCTACAAATTCTGACGACACCGTTCGCAGAAACAGAAAAGGCGCCGCAACAGACTGTGTGAAAACCTAGCAATCTGCTTGGTGCTTTAAGAAAATGCTCCGGATCGTAAGATACGGAGCATTTTTTGTTATGGCCTATATCCAAGGGGAGTCCCGTAACCAGACCAGTCTGTTCCCTGTCTCGCTGGAAGAACTAATCCCTGAGGATCATCTCGTTCGTGTCATCGACCTGTATGTTGCCAGTCTGGATCTAGGGCACCTAGGTTTTGACAAAGCCCAGCCCAAGGCGACTGGACGCCCCTCTTACGACCCTGCCGATCATCTAAGACTCTACCTCTACGGCTATTTTCAACGCATCCGCTCGTCACGGCGTCTTGAAACAGAATGCCAACGCAACATTGAAGTGATGTGGTTGATCAATCGGCTCAAGCCCGACTTCAAGACCATTGCTGATTTTCGCAAGAACAACAAAGCCGCGTTCGTTTCTACGTGCCGAACCTTTGTACAGTTCTGTCGATCTGCTGGCCTGATTGCTGGTGATTTGGTAGCGATTGATGGCAGTAAATTTCAAGCAGTAGCGTCCTCTCGCCGCCATTTGAGCTTAAGTCAGCTCAAGCGACAGGATGAAAAGCTGGATAAGCGCATCGCCCAATATCTGGCCGAGCTGGACGCTGCAGACAAGGCTGAAGCAGAGCAAGTGATTGATCGCAACGCGATCAAGGCGGCCTTGGTGAAGCTGGAGTCCAAGCAACGGGACAATCGAAGCTGCCAAGCCTTGATGGAGTCTATGGATCTGGAACAGTTCAACACGCATGAAAGCGATGCCCGAATGATGCGTACACCAAAGGGGCCGCGTGTTGCTTATAACGTGCAGTCCGCTGTCGACGCCGAGCACTGTCTGATTTTGCACCACGAGGTGACTCAGGACAGTGACGACCGTAAACAGCTCGAGCCAATGGCGAAAGCTGCCAAGGCGCATCTGGAGCAGGACGCTCTGACGGTCACAGCGGATATGGGCTACTCGAATGCTCAGCAGTTTCAAGCATGCGAGGACGTATCCATTACGGCATACGTACCACCAAGCAGAACCTCTAATCCAGGCGGAGAAGCACTCTTCGGGCGAAAGGACTTTACCTACGATACCGAACAGGATCGGTATCAATGCCCGGCAGGCAAGTTGCTAAGCCTGAAACAGTGCTCAAAAGGCAGCCGGATCTATCAGGCAGCGGTTAGCGACTGTACAGCGTGCGCACTGAAAACCCAATGCACGACAGCTCAGCGCCGCTATGTCTCGCGTCACGCGCAGGAAGAAGCTTTCGAGCGTATGGAGCAGAGGATGGAATTGCACCCAGAGATGATGGTGCGACGCAGGTCCATCGTCGAGCATCCATTTGGCAACCTCAAGCAATGGCTATTTGGAAATGGGCGGTTCTTGCTACGACAACTTGATGGAGCTAGGGCTGAAATGGCCTTGGCAACTACTGCCTACAACCTCAAACGAGCAATCAGCGTTCTGGGCATTCGGAAAATGGTGCAGTTGATAGGCTAAAAGGCCTTTTCCAGTACAAAAAACAAACGCCCGAACAAGTCGGGGCGTTTGGTTTAAGGCCTGCCAGTGTGTTTTCACACAGTCTGGCAAGGCGCCTTTTCTTTGTGTATCCGTTACTCGAACGACTCGTAAAACGGCCCATGCGGCCTGCCGCTCAAGCCTCGAGCAACGCCTTCAACCCTTCACGCACACTGGTCGCTGGCTCAGGCAGCCGATAGCGCTGGCACAGGCGCGCATTGTTCGCGCGTGAATGGCGGATATCGCCGGATCGTGCATCGGCATGGGTCACCGGGGGCAGACCGCCCAGCACATCTCCAATAGCAGTCAGCAACTGATTCAGGCTGGTGGTACGGCCGAGACCGAGATTGACCGCCCCGACCTCCAGCTCAGGTGCGTCCAGCGCCTGTAACAGGATCTCCACCAGGTCCGCCACATAGACGAAGTCCCGGGTCTGCTCGCCATCGCCGAACACGGTGATGGGCAGCCGATTGCGAGCGCGCTCGGTGAAAATGCTGATTACGCCGGAATAGGGAGAGGAAGGGTCCTGGCGCGGGCCGAAGATATTGAAGAAACGGAAGATCGCCGGCTCCAGCCCATGCTGGCGGCGATAGAAGTCCAGGTAATGCTCGCTGGCCAGCTTGTCTGCGGCATAGGGTGTCAGGGGCGACTTCGGTGTGTCCTCGACGATCGACTCGCCCTCGCCGTTGTTGCCGTACACCGCCGCGCTGGAGGCAAAGACTACGCGGCGCACATTGTACTCGCGCATCGATTCGCAGAGGTTCAGCGTGCCGATCAGGTTGCTCTGGTGCGTTCCCACCGGGTCGTCCACCGAAGCCTGAACCGAGGCCACAGCAGCCAGGTGCACCACGGCCGAACAACCCTGGACCGCCTGCCGCACCAGCGCCAGGTCGGCCACGTCGCCCTCGATCACCTGCAGGCACTCATGCCTGGGAAGATTGCCGTGCTTGCCCGTGGAGAAGTTGTCCAGCACCCGAACGGCACGCCCTTGCGCCAGCAGGGCATCGACCAGATGCGAGCCAATGAAACCGGCGCCACCGGTCACCAGAACGGGAAAATCAGTCATGTCGGTAATAACGTTCCACCAGGCTCGGCAGCCCTGTGCGCCAGGCACGGGGCTTGATGCCAAAGGTATTGAGAATTTTCCGGCAAGCCAGCACACCATGCTGCGGCTCGGTCGCCGCATCAGGGAAGTCCGCATGCGCCCGCGGCGTCAGTTCGTGCAGTTGCAGCTGCCGATGCTTGGCTGCCTCCGCGTACATCGCCTGCCCGACGACCAGCGGCGTCGCCGCCTCATGCCCGGCATAGTGATAGGTGCCCCACAGCGGGGCCTGGCAGTCGAGCTGATTGAGTATCGCCAGGATCACCCGCGCCGCATCGTCCACTGGCGTAGGGTTGCCGCGCCGGTCATCGGCCAGAAAGACAGCAGAAGTATGCTCGAGACGCTGGAGGAAACGCCCAAGGATGCCATTCGGACTATCGTCCAGCAGCCAGCCCAGGCGCAGCAGGACATGCCTTGGGCACAGTGAACGCACCGTCTGCTCGATCCGCCAGAGCGCCTGGCTGCGATTATCCAGTGGCGCCACGTCATCGGTTTCAGCATACGCCGTCGTCCGCGCACCATCGAAGACGCGGTAGCTCGATGGCTGCAACAGGATCACGCCATGGTGCTGGCACAGCTCGGCCAGTCTCTCGATCGCCTGCTCCTGCTGGGCCAACACATCATCGGTAACCTGGCCGGCCTGGAACCAGTCGAAGTAATAGGCGAGGTTGACCAGCGCCTCCGGCCGGTGCTCATCGAGCAGCGCGGTCAGGTGGCTGGAGTCCCAGCCACCTTCCGGCGGACGCGGGGCATGAAAGCCGACGTTCTGCTCGGCTCCCTGACGGATCAGCGCCTGCCCCAAGGCATTGCCGCCGCCCAATAGCATCAGGCGCATGTGCATGGTGGTACGGTCTACTCCAGAACCCGGAGTGGGCTTGTGCCCACGGTGAAGCTTCGCTAAAACAGGACGAAACGCACTTCAGGCAAGCCCCCGAAAACGACCTGGGCAACTGCGCCCAGGGTTCTCAACGACCCGCTGGCAAGCCTCAGAACGGGATATCGTCATCGAAGCTGTCGTAATCCTGGGCCGGCTGGGCCGCTGGGCGCTGCTGAGGCTGGGCGGGTTGTTGCGGCTGGCTGGCCTGCGGACGCGGAGCTGCGGCCGGGCGAGGCTGCCGTGGCGCGCCACCTTCGCCCGCATCGTTGTTACGCCCGCCCAGCAGCTGCATGGTGCCCTGCATGTCGACGATGATCTCGGTGGTGTAGCGCTTGATGCCGTCCTTTTCCCACTCGCGGGTCTGCAGCTTGCCTTCGATGTAGACCTGCGAACCTTTGCGCAGGTATTCACCGGCGATCTCCGCGACCTTGCCGAACAGGGAGACACGGTGCCACTCGGTACGCTCGACACGCTGGCCGCTCTGCTTGTCGGTCCACTGCTCGCTGGTGGCCAGGCTCAGGTTGGTGACCGCATTGCCATTGGGCAGGTAGCGGGTTTCCGGGTCCTGTCCACAGGTACCCACCAGAATGACTTTATTAACCCCACGGGCCATGGGTGGCTCCTTTTCGAATAATTTGAAGTGGATCTGCTGCCGAGTCGCATACGGGTGGCATGGACGGCGCTTTAGTCGTGAATACTACATGAGCAGCCGAGAGCGGACCATGCCGCGCCCGGCTGTATATGAGCGGTATTGGAACTCGTTCACGATATCAGTCGATCGACGGCCTCTCGGTCCAGGGTCCGTGTATCGATCTTGAGATAGGCCGCCGCCTCATCGGCAATCACCACGGCATCGGAGACGCCCGGCACGGCCAGCAACTGTGCAGCCAATTGCTCATTGCGCAACGCGGCGTCCGATAGCGCCAGGCGTACCCCGGTGACATAGGGCGGCTCACGCATGCTCATGGCCACGACCAGCCAGGCCAGACACAACAGCGCACAGCCGGCAAAAACGACGGGCAGGCCGCCGAGCTGATACAGCCAGCCGCCGAGGATGCCCCCCAGTGCGGCACCGAGGAACTGGCTGGTGGAATAGACCCCCATGGCCGTCCCCTTGCCCGCAGCCGGCGCCACCTTGCTGATCAATGAAGGCAGGGACGCTTCAAGCAGGTTGAACGCGGCGAAGAAGATCACCATGCCCAGTACCAGCCCGACCAACCCCACACCGCTCAGCCAGAAGAACAGCTCGCACAACAGCAGCGTCGCGACCGCGCCGGTCAGGACGCGCTTCATCCGGCGCTTCTTCTCGCCGTAAATGATGAACGGAATCATCGCGACGAAACCCGCGAGCAAGGCCGTCAGGTAGACCCACCAGTGTTCTTCCTTGGGCAGCATGCCTTGATCGACCAGCGCCAGGGGCAAGGCAACGAAGCTGGACATGAGCACGGCATGCAGCACCAGGATGCCGAAAT
Source organism: Pseudomonas sp. ABC1 (assembly GCF_013395055.1). NCBI lineage: Bacteria > Pseudomonadati > Pseudomonadota > Gammaproteobacteria > Pseudomonadales > Pseudomonadaceae > Pseudomonas > Pseudomonas sp. ABC1. The sequence continues at coordinate 2,773,840 of NZ_CP058349.1, read as the reverse complement.
CCAGGCGCAGCAGATCGCCATTGCGCAACGTCGCCCCCAGCGCCTGGCGTGCTACGGCAGACTCGCGGTGACTCAAACGCACAGGCGCCTTCGGCATGGCGAGCATGATGAAGATGCCCAACAGGGCCATCACCGCCGTCACCCAAAACAGCCCGGCCAGCCCGAAATAGCGTGTCAGCAACGGCCCCATGACCATCGCGGCGGCAAACGAAAGGCCGATGCTCATGCCAATCATGGCCATCGCCTTGGTGCGATGCTGCTCACGGGTCAGGTCGGACAGCAGCGCCATGACCGCAGCGGAGATGGCGCCAGCACCCTGCAGGATACGCCCGGCGATGACGCCCCAGATCGAGTCGGCACAAGCGGCCAGTGCCGCGCCCGCCGCGAACACCAGCAAGCCGCCGTAGATGACCGGCAAGCGCCCGATACGGTCGGAAAGGATGCCGAACGGAATCTGCAAAACGGCCTGGGTCAGGCCATAGGCACCAATGGCCAGACCGATCAGCGCTGGCGTGGCGCCTTCCAGTCCCATGCCATAGGTCGCGAGAACAGGCAGCACCATGAACATGCCGAGCATGCGAAACGCGAACACCAGCGACAGGCCACCCGCGGCACGCATTTCGCCAGCGCTCATGCGCTCGTTGTATGGATCCTGCATCGACATCTCGCCTGAATTGAACCGGCAGCGATTCTAACAGCCATCATGGGCATGGCACAGGCGTCCAACTTGCCGCACCCCACTGTCACACGGCGAAACCTTGCGGATACGGAGCATCGTGAAACCGGATGGGCAAGTAAGTTTGCGGCGATCCATCGGCTGTCCCGACGTGTGTGGCGTTGCGAGCACCGCGCCAGAGACCACGCGTACGCTTTACTCGGCGCAGAGACAAGATTGCCCATCCAGTCGTAAAGCACTCCCCCACAGGCATGACGCAATTGCCCCGCCTTCGGACGCTTGCTTGAAGCTTGCGACTTGAAGCTGCTTTATACTCGCGCGTTTTCCCCCGCCGCGAGGCAGCCGTGGACAAGATCCTGATTCGTGGGGCACGCACCCACAACCTGAAGAACATCGACCTGACCCTGCCACGCGACAAGCTGATCGTGATCACCGGCCTGTCCGGTTCGGGCAAGTCCTCCCTGGCCTTCGACACCCTGTATGCCGAAGGCCAGCGCCGTTATGTCGAATCACTGTCAGCCTATGCCCGACAGTTCCTGTCGATGATGGAAAAACCCGATGTCGACACCATCGAGGGGCTGTCGCCGGCGATCTCCATCGAGCAGAAGTCCACCTCGCACAACCCACGCTCCACCGTCGGCACCATCACCGAAATCTACGACTACCTGCGCCTGCTCTACGCCCGCGTCGGTACGCCACGCTGCCCCGACCACGACACCCCGCTGGAAGCGCAGACCGTCAGCCAGATGGTCGATCAGGTGCTGGCATTGCCCGAAGGCAGCAAGCGCATGTTGCTGGCCCCGGTGATCCGCGAGCGCAAGGGCGAACACCTGGCGGTCTTCGACGAACTGCGCGCGCAGGGCTTCGTGCGTGTACGGGTCAATGGCCGCCTGTACGAGCTGGACGAAGTGCCCAAGCTGGACAAACAGAAGAAGCATTCCATCGATGTGGTGGTCGACCGCTTCAAGGTCCGCGCCGACCTGCAGCAACGCCTGGCCGAATCCTTCGAAACGGCACTCAACATGGCTGACGGTATTGCCCTGGTCGCGCCCATGGACGATGACGATGCCGAGGAAATCATCTTCTCCGCACGCTTCGCCTGCCCGGTCTGCGGCCATTCGATCAGCGAGCTGGAACCCAAGCTGTTCTCCTTCAACAACCCGGCCGGCGCCTGTCCGACCTGCGATGGCCTGGGCGTAAAGCAATTCTTCGACGCCAAGCGTCTGGTCAACGGTGAGCTGACCCTGGCCGAGGGTGCCATTCGTGGTTGGGACCGGCGTAACGTCTACTACTTCCAGATGCTTGGCTCGCTGGCGGCCTATTACGGATTCAGCCTGGACGAGCCTTTCGACTCGCTGTCAGCCGCGCAGCAGAAGGCCATCCTGCATGGCAGTGGCCGGGACAGCGTGGAGTTCCGCTACCTGAACGACCGCGGCGACATCGTCACCCGCTCGCACCCGTTCGAAGGCATCGTGCCCAACCTCGAACGGCGCTACCGCGAAACCGAATCCAACAGCGTCCGCGAGGAACTGGCCAAGTACCTCAGCACCCAGCCCTGCCCGGACTGCAACGGCACACGCCTGCGCCGCGAGGCGCGCCATGTGTGGGTCGGCGAGAAAACCCTGCCGGCCGTCACACGGCTGCCGGTGGGCGATGCCAGTGACTACTTCGCCGGCCTGCAACTGAGCGGCCAGCGTGGACAGATCGCCGACAAGATCCTCAAGGAAATCCGCGAGCGCCTGCAGTTCCTGGTCAACGTCGGCCTCGACTACCTGACCCTCGACCGCAGCGCCGACACCCTCTCCGGTGGCGAAGCGCAGCGTATCCGCCTGGCCAGCCAGATCGGCGCCGGCCTGGTGGGCGTGATGTATATCCTCGATGAGCCGAGCATCGGCCTGCACCAGCGCGACAACGAGCGCCTGCTGGCGACCCTCAACCACCTGCGCAACCTGGGCAACACGGTGATCGTGGTCGAACACGATGAGGACGCCATCCGCATGGCCGACTACGTGGTGGACATCGGCCCCGGCGCCGGCGTACATGGCGGCCGTATCGTCGCCGAAGGCACGCCGGCAGAAGTCATGGCCAATCCGGACTCGCTGACCGGCAAGTACCTGTCGGGCGTCGAGCGCATCCGCTACCCGGCCCAGCGCACCCCGCGCGACCGCAAGAAGCTACTGAAACTCAAAGGTGCGCGCGGCAACAACCTGCGCAACGTCGACCTGGAAATCCCGGTTGGCCTGCTGACCTGCGTCACCGGCGTATCCGGCTCGGGCAAGTCGACGCTGATCAACAACACGCTGTTCCCCATCACCGCCACCGCGCTGAACGGTGCCAGCAGCCTGGAAGTCGCCCCACACGACTCGTTCGATGGCCTGCAACACCTGGACAAGGTGGTGGATATCGACCAGAGCCCGATCGGTCGCACCCCGCGCTCCAACCCGGCCACCTACACCGGGTTGTTCACACCAATCCGCGAACTCTTTTCCGGCGTGCCGGAAGCCCGCTCGCGCGGCTACGGGCCGGGGCGTTTCTCGTTCAACGTCAAGGGTGGCCGCTGCGAAGCCTGCCAGGGCGATGGCGTGCTCAAGGTGGAGATGCACTTCCTGCCGGACGTCTACGTGTCCTGCGACGTGTGCAAGGGCCAGCGCTACAACCGCGAAACCCTGGAAGTGAAGTACAAGGGCAAGAACATCCACGAAGTGCTGGAGATGACCATCGAGGACGCCCGCGCCTTCTTCGACGCGGTGCCAGCGGTGGCGCGCAAGCTGCAGACGCTGATCGACGTCGGCCTGTCCTACATCAAGCTGGGGCAGAGCGCGACCACCCTTTCCGGCGGCGAGGCGCAGCGCGTCAAGCTGAGCCGCGAGCTGTCCAAGCGCGACACCGGCAAGACGCTGTATATCCTCGACGAGCCGACCACCGGCCTGCACTTCGCCGATATCCAGCAACTGCTCGACGTGCTGCACCGGCTGCGCGACCACGGCAACACCGTGGTGGTGATCGAGCACAACCTGGATGTGATCAAGACCGCCGACTGGCTGGTCGACCTCGGCCCCGAGGGCGGCTCGCGCGGCGGCCAGATCATCGCCACCGGCACCCCGGAAGACGTTGCGGCCAACCCCGCCTCCCACACCGGGCACTTCCTCGGCCCACTGCTGGAACGCGACCGGAGCTGACTCAGCTTCGCCCCCGCACTGCACGCTCATCCAGGCGAATTGCCGTCTGGATGAGCGGAGCGCCCTGGCTCATTCGCCACGCACCTTGTCTATCCCGGCCTCTCCCGCCGCGAGCCACCGCCAAAATGTATAGGTTGTAAATTACATTTACTGGCAAATAGCAATCCATACCATTCTCTTGTCATCGCAATGGCGGCAGAGATGGAAACCCGGCCCCCGATGCGCCATCCACGCGCCAGCTCATTGACTCACCGTCGAATGAGCGTTGCGGCATGCCACCTCTTCCCGACCACGACCCATCGATTTCTCGCATGGCCAATGACGCCTGGCCGTGTTCTGTACCCATACGTCGAAAAAACCGGGAACGACAGACAACGCCACCCGATGGCGACCCAACACTGATTCAACAAGGAGACGTTTCATGAGACAACGCACGATCCAGGGGCACTTCGAGAAGCGACAGAGCCCCCTATTGGGCGCCTTGATCGCGACAGTCATGGCTGGCGGCTCAATCAACCTGTACGCCGCCGAAAATGCTGAGCAAGTGCTGGAGCTGAACTCTACCGTCGTCACGGCCTCTGCGAATGCAGTGGATGTGCGCGATGCGCCTGCCAGCGTGACCGTCATCACGGCCGAGGACATCCAGAAGATACCCTCCGCCGACCTGAACGATATTCTGAAAAGAGCGCCTGGACTGTCGGTCGCGACCACGCCCGATGGCGGCACCAGCATTCAGATCCGTGGCCTGCCGCAAGGCTACTCCCTCCTGCTCGTGGATGGGCGCCGCGTCGGCAGCTCCAAGGAAACCTATGACCGCTACAGCCGGAACGAGGTGAACTGGATACCGCCGGAATCCATCGAGCGAATCGAGATCATCCGAGGCCCGATGTCTTCGCTCTACGGCGCGGATGCCATGGGTGGCGTCATCAACATCATTACCAAGAAGGCCGGATCGTTCTGGGAAGGGTCGGCCCGCGCGAATGCCGTGATCGATGAAAGCTCGATCCGTGGCAATGACTACACCGGTGGCTTCTCGCTCAGGGGCCCACTGATGGACGGCCTGCGACTGAGCCTCAATGGCGAGCAGACCTATCAACAACCCGACAGCGAATTGCCTGCCGACCGCAGCGCGTTCCGCTGGGGCGGCGGCCGTGAAGGGAGCAAGCTGCGCTCATTCGGCGGCCAGTTGAGCTGGGACATCACAGAAGACCACGAGCTGTCGTTGCACTACCAGAAGGCCGAAAGACGCACGCTGCCGGGCCCGAACGCCGCTGGCAGCAACCCCACGGCCAATGCCTCGACACGCGGCCCAAGGGAAATGGACCGTGAGGAATTCGGCCTGAGTTATGCCGGCGGTCACGGTTTTGCGACCTCCAAGCTTTCGATCAATCGTACTGAGTACCGGAACAAGACGACGGGGCCCGTGATTGTCAACAACGTCAATGCAGGCAATGTCCCGACCGAAGCGGTTGCCACCGATCTGGTCGTGGATGGCAGCGTTACCGCACCTTTCAGCCTTGGCGTCGAACAGTCACTGACGCTCGGCGCACAATGGCAACGCAATGAGCTGGACAATCCGAACTCGGTTGGCTCGGTGCCGAATGCGGAGGGCGTGCTCGGTCTTTCCTACAAGGAAACGCACAGCAAGTCACTGTATGCCGAAGACCAGTTGTTCCTGCGTGACGACCTGATCCTGACCCTGGGCGCACGCTTCGATGACCATGACGACTTTGACTCCCGTGTGAGCCCGCGTGCCTACGTGGTCTATCACCCGAGCTATGAATGGACCTTGCGCGGCGGCTACTCCGAAGGCTTCAAGGCGCCGACACTACGGCAGTCCAATCCCAACTTCGTAGGTCAGTCCCAGGGCGCTGGCTGTGCAGGTGGATTCGCCCCGTGCAGTACCCGTGGCAGTGCTGATCTCGAGCCGGAAATCAGCAAGAACTGGGAACTGGGCGTCGGCTGGGAACGTGACCTCTGGGAAGCAGGCCTGACATTCTTCCACAGCGACTTCGAGAACAAGATTGCAACCCGCTATGTTGGGCTGCTCAACGGGCAGCACTTCTATGAAAACTACAATGCGGGCGATGCTGTCATTCGGGGCATCGAAGGCAACATAACCGTTCCCGTCGTAGAGAACCTGCTGTGGCGCACCAATGTCACGCACATGCTGGAAGCGGAAGAAAAACGCAAGGATGCCTCTGGATACCGCGCGCCCCTGAGCGTGACGCCTGAGCTGTCTATCGCCTCGATGCTCGACTGGACGATCAATGATGCATTGAACACCTCCCTGCAAGCCCAGTATCTCAGCAAGCAAGTCGGCCTCGACTGGCGCGAAGCCAATCAGTCCGGACAGAGCGGCAGCCAGCGCATTCAGTCGGGCTACACCATTTTCGACTTGGGCCTGGGCTATAGAGTCAACAGAAACTTCCACGTCAATACAGGGATCACTAACCTGTTCGACCGTGATCCCAATGGCGTATCGAATACCGGAAACAACTTCTACACGCCGGGGCGTCGCTACTTCGTTACCTTGACTGCGAGCTTCTAGGTCTTTGCGAAGATAACGCCGGGGAAGCCCGGATGGATGAACCGCCAGCAGACATCGAGTCCCGCTTGCGGCTCATCCATATCCCTCGCAAGAGCAGCATCCACGCACCGGCGCATGGTCACTCCGTCTCCGGGGCTGATTTCCATCGATGAGAGCTGGCTCACACGCCGTATGCTTTCAACCGCACATGCAGCCGCAGACCTGGCGAACGGTTTTCGGCCCATACATCGCCCCCTTGCAAGACCACCATCCCTCTTGCAATCGACAGTCCCAGTCCAAAGCCATCACCACCGGGCCGCGCCCTGTTCAGGCGGGTGAACGGCCTGAAAATACGCTCCAGTGCGTCCTCCGCAACACCTGGCCCTTGATCGTCAATCCATAGATGCCAGCAGTCACCCTCGCGCCGCCCGGACAGACACACCGTTCCCCCGGCAGGAGAATGCCGAATCGCATTGCGCAAGATATTCTCCAGAGCCTGGGCCAGACCATTCAGGCTACCCAAGACCTGGCACTCTTCTGGCAGCTCACACGCCAACCGCTCCTGGGCCCAGCCCGACTCGAAGCAGGCGTTCTCACACAACACATCCCATAGACGTGCCACGTCCACCAGTTCCAACGGCAACTGCGGCCGCTCGGTATCCAGCCAGACCAGTTCCAGAGTATCGCCAACCAGCCGTTCCATCCCTGCCACTTCACGCTCCAGGCGTTGCTTCAGTGTGGGCAGGTCCAGTTCCTGCTCTCCCGCCACGCGCAAGCGGCTGAGAGGAGTGCGCAACTCATGCGAAAGGTCGCATAACAATTGGCGCTGGAACGTGACGGTATGATCCAAACGCTCAGCCATGTGATCGAGCGCCCGGGCCAACTCGCCCAACTCATCCCGTCGCATCGCCACAGCACCAGCACGCGCACTCAGGTCATCGGCATGCAATGCATTGGCCTGGCGCCGCAGCACACCCAGGGGAGCGATCAGCACGCGGTACAACAGGGCGCCCAACAGGATCGCCAGGCATACCGGCAGCACCTGCTGCAGCAGGATACTCAGCAACGCCCTGGACTCTTTCGGATTGAAGCGCTGCGGCAAATCCATGACCAGCCGCGACACGCCATCGCTGAATGGGATGTAGACCGTCGGCCAGCCATCCGGGCGCCCCATCGTCCAGTCGAGCTGGCGTATGAAGCTCAGCCGCATCCACTCCTCCTCGCTCAAGGGCCTGGAGGACAACGAGCGCTGGTGCTCGTCCACCACCACCGCCCACACCTTCTCCCGCGCCTGAAAGTCAGCGAGATAGGCGTCGACACCAACTGTGCCCTTGGTTCGCCAGGCGGCCTCGGCTTCCTGCGCATAAGCGGTCAGCTCTGCCTTGGCCTCCTCGGAAAGGCGCGAAGTCGCTTCATTGATCCGCTTGCCCAGATCCATGTGCAAGCTCAACAGCAACAGGCAGAAAATACCCAGTACCCCGGCCAGCTTCCACAACAGCGAGTGAATGCCTGGCATCTCAGTTACTCGGACGGGTGAACAGGTAACCCTTGCCCCACACCGACTCGACGCGTTGGTGCGTATAACCGATAGCCTGCAACTTGCGGCGCACATTGCTCACGTGCATGTCCAGGCTGCGGTCGTAACGTGAATAGCCATGATGTAGCACTTGCTGGTAGAGAAACGGCTTGCTCAGGACCTCCTCGGCATTCTGCGAGAAGGTCTCCATCAGGCGGTACTCGGTCGGTGTCAGCTTTGCCCACTGCCCGTTATGGCAGATATCGCTCCGCGCTTCGTCGAACACCAATTCAGGGTCATGCTTGCTGACTGCGGACTCTCCGCGTTCCATTGCCACCCGCCGAAAGATCGCGTCGATGCGGACATCCATTTCCACCAGGCTGAAAGGCTTGGGCAAATAATCATCGGCCCCCTGGCTGAAACCGGCGATACGATCCTCTTCATCACCCAGCGCCGACATCAGAATGACCGGCACACCTTGCTCACGGCGAAGCACCTCCAGCACCTGCAAACCGCTGAGCCCTGGCATCAGGATATCCATCAGCACCAGATCGAAGGGTTGCGACTGGACACAGCGCAGTGCCTGCTCGCCATCGCTCAGAAAAGTAACCTGGGCGCCCCTCTGGCCAAGATGCTCGAACAGGTGAGGGCCAAGGACAGGATCATCTTCGACCAGCAATATCTTCGGGGACATCTTGAAAGTCGGCTGCATGACATTTCGCATCGGTAAATAAGAACGATCCTACTAAACTTTCGGACGTTACCGGCAGCACATCTGGAGGAAAACGCAGGAACGGTCAGCACGTTGCATGGAGATTGAGTCGCACACGGTGCCGGTCCAGAATACCGGCCATGAACACACCACCGATTCCCCCCTTCTGCAGCATGCTGGAAACCCACTGGCCTCTACCATTCCACCTGCCAGGTATCAGCCTGGTCAGCGCTCGCTTCGATGCGAAGCAATTACAGGATGAGGATTTCGAGAGCTGGGGACTGCCTCGCCCGGAAGGTATTCGCAAACGTCAGGCCGAATTCTTCGCAGGGCGCATTTGTGCCTTTATGGCCTTGATGAATGCCACTGGCTGCGGGCATCTCCCCACAGCCAATGAAGACCGCTCGCCCTGCTGGCCGCCGTCGAGCATAGGCTCCATTACCCACAGCCACGGCCATGCGACAGCGGTGGCCGCGCAGTCTCGGCACTGGCGAGGACTGGGCGTGGACAGCGAACAACTCATCAAGGCCGAACGCGCGAACCGCCTGGCGGAACAGATCCTGACGCAGAGCGAGCTGGACCGCTACAGCGACCTTCCCCAGGCGGTGTATGCCAGACACCTGACCCTGGCGTTTTCACTCAAGGAAAGCCTCTTCAAAGCCCTTTACCCATTGGTTGGCCAGCCATTCTATTTCCATGACGCAGCACTGAGCTGGGTCGGCGAAGATGGGCACGCAACGCTGAAACTGCTGCGTGATCTATCGACGGAATGGCGCGCAGGCAGCGAGTTGCAAGGACAGTTCACCGTGGAGGAGAGCCAGGTTCTGACACTGGTCAGCATTCCTCATTGAGAGACCGAGTAGTGTCGATAGCCTGGTTACAGAATTGCGGGCAATAAAAAACCGGGCACATGGCCCGGTTTTCAGAGGGATCCGCGAGGATCACTCGGCGGTTACGACCTCACCATTGACCGGACGGTCAACCAGCTCGACGTAAGCCATGGGTGCATTGTCCCCAGCGCGGAAGCCGCACTTGAGGATGCGCAGGTAACCGCCCTGACGGGTGGCGTAGCGCTTGCCCAGATCGTTGAACAGCTTGCCAACCGCAGCCTTGGAGCGAGTGCGGTCGAACGCCAGACGGCGATTTGCAACGCTGTCTTCTTTAGCCAGGGTGATCAGCGGCTCGGCAACGCGACGCAGTTCCTTGGCCTTGGGCAGGGTGGTCTTGATCAGTTCGTGCTCGAACAGCGACACCGCCATGTTCTGGAACATGGCCTTGCGGTGTGCGCTGGTGCGGCTCAGATGACGGCCACTTTTACGATGACGCATGATTGAAATTCCTTACCAAACCATAGTTCGGTGACTAGGGGAGATCAGGCAGTGGCCTTATCGTCCTTCTTGAGACTTGCCGGTGGCCAGTTATCCAGGCGCATACCGAGAGACAAACCGCGAGAAGCCAGAACGTCCTTGATTTCAGTCAGGGACTTCTTGCCCAGGTTCGGCGTTTTCAACAGCTCTACTTCGGTACGCTGAATCAGGTCACCGATGTAGTAGATGTTCTCTGCCTTCAGGCAGTTGGCCGAACGTACGGTCAGCTCCAGGTCATCAACCGGACGCAGCAGGATCGGATCGATCTCATCCTCTTGCTCAACCACGACTGGTTCGCTGTCGCCCTTGAGGTCGACGAAGGCTGCCAGTTGCTGTTGCAGGATGGTCGCGGCACGACGGATGGCCTCTTCAGGGTCCAGGGTGCCGTTGGTTTCCAGATCGATGATCAGCTTGTCCAAGTTGGTACGCTGCTCGACACGTGCGTTCTCGACAACATAAGCGATGCGGCGAACCGGGCTGAATGTAGCGTCGAGCTGAAGACGACCGATACTGCGGGTTTCGTCTTCTTCGCTCTGGCGCGCATCAGCAGGCTCATAACCACGGCCGCGAGCGACCTTGAGCTTCATGTTGAGAGAACCATTGGCCGCCAGGTTGGCGATCAGGTGATCGCCATTGACGATTTCAACATCGTGATCCAGCTGGATATCGGCAGCGGTAACAGCGCCCGCGCCCTTCTTCACCAGGCTCAAGGTCACTTCATCACGGCCGTGCAGCTTGATGGCGATACCCTTGAGGTTGAGCAGGATTTCGATCACGTCTTCCTGCACGCCCTCGATGGCGCTGTACTCATGGAGCACGCCGTCGATCTCCGCCTCGACTACAGCGCAGCCGGGCATGGAGGACAGCAGGATACGACGCAACGCGTTACCCAGGGTGTGGCCAAAGCCACGCTCGAGGGGCTCGAGCGTGATCTTGGCACGGGTCGGACTGACCACCTGCACATCGATGTGGCGGGGGGTCAGGAACTCATTTACCGAACTCTGCATGGATACACCTATTTTCTAGCCCTTACTTGGAGTAGAGCTCGACAATCAGGTTTTCGTTGATGTCGGCGGACAGATCACTGCGAGCCGGAACACTCTTGAAAACACCAGATTTCTTGTCGAGGTCCACTTCGACCCATTCAACGCGACCGCGCTGAGCGCACAGTTCGAGGGCTTGGGTGATACGCAGTTGATTGCGGCTCTTCTCGCGAATAGCGACAACATCACCGGCCTTGACCTGATAGGAAGGCACGTTGACGGTCTGGCCGTTCACGCTGATCGCTTTGTGGGAAACCAACTGGCGCGATTCGGCGCGAGTGGCACCGAAGCCCATGCGGTAAACGACGTTGTCGAGACGGCACTCGAGCAATTGCAGCAGGTTCTCACCGGTTGCGCCCTTACGGCTCGCAGCCAGTTTGTAGTAACCGCTGAACTGACGCTCCAGAACACCGTAGATACGGCGAACTTTTTGCTTCTCGCGGAGCTGGGTGCCGTAATCCGACAGACGACCACGGCGCTGGCCGTGAGCACCTGGAGGAGTCTCGATGTTGCACTTGGATTCGAGCGCGCGCGCACCACTCTTCAGGAAGAGATCAGTGCCTTCACGACGGGACAGTTTGCATTTGGGACCAATATAACGAGCCATTTCTCACTGTCTCCTGATTACACGCGGCGCTTCTTCGGCGGACGGCACCCGTTGTGCGGGATCGGCGTCACGTCGGTGATGCTGGCGATTTTGTAGCCACATGCATTCAATGCACGTACGGCGGATTCACGACCCGGACCTGGACCCTTGACGTTGACGTCGAGGTTCTTCAGACCGTACTCCAGTGCAGCCTGACCAGCGCGTTCAGCAGCGACCTGGGCAGCGAAAGGAGTGCTCTTGCGCGAGCCACGGAACCCCGAACCACCCGAGGTAGCCCAGGACAGTGCATTGCCCTGACGGTCGGTGATGGTCACGATGGTATTGTTGAAAGACGCGTGGATATGGGCGATCCCATCGACCACTGTCTTTTTGACTTTCTTACGAGGACGAGCAGCAGGTTTTGCCATGATCAGATTCCCGAGCTATTACTTGCGGATCGGCTTACGCGGGCCCTTACGGGTACGCGCGTTGGTCTTGGTACGCTGTCCGCGAACCGGCAGACCACGACGATGACGCAGGCCGCGATAGCAACCCAGGTCCATCAAGCGCTTGATCTTCATGTTGACTTCGCGGCGCAGGTCACCTTCAACGATGAACTTGCCGACTTCGCCACGCAGCAGTTCGACCTGCTCGTCCGAAAGATCCTTGATTTTCGCTGCCGGATTCACACCGGTAGCAGCACAGATTTCCTGTGCGCGAGTGCGACCAACACCGTAGATGTAGGTCAGCGAGATAACAGTGTGCTTGTTATCCGGAATGTTTACGCCTGCAATACGGGCCATTCAGTGAAACTCCAATTGACAGCTACCTACGCCCCGGAAGCCAAGAAAAGGGCGCGAGATATTAACGCTGTAATAACAAATATTCAACCCGGCAGCGCACTAGCTACCGGGTTTCACGCTTTATGCACAATCAGCCTTGGCGCTGTTTGTGACGCGGCTCTGCACTGCAGATCACTCGCACGACGCCGTCGCGACGGATGATCTTGCAGTTACGGCACAGCTTCTTAACCGATGCACGAACTTTCATCACCAACTCCTCTAACCTTACGGACCACGATCAGCGGAGCATTCCGCCGCCGTATCCCTTCAGGTTGGCTTTCTTCATGAGGGAATCGTACTGGTGCGATACCAGGTGAGATTGCACTTGGGACATGAAGTCCATTACAACCACAACCACGATCAGCAACGAGGTCCCACCAAGGTAGAACGGCACATTGGCTGCAACCACAAGGAACTGAGGCAACAGACAAACGGCTGTCATGTAGAGGGCACCGAACATGGTCAAGCGGGTCAGAACGCCATCGATGTAGCGCGCCGACTGCTCACCAGGACGAATCCCCGGGATAAATGCACCAGACTTCTTCAGATTCTCTGCGACATCCTTCGGGTTGAACATCAACGCCGTATAGAAGAAGCAGAAGAAAATGATACCGGCACTGAACAACAGAATATTGAGCGGCTGCCCAGGCGCAATGGCTTGCGAAACATCCGCCAGCCAGCCCAGATTCTCGGACTGACCGAACCACTGCCCCAGAGATGCAGGGAACAAGAGGATGCTGCTGGCGAAAATCGCAGGAATGACACCCGCCATGTTCACTTTCAACGGCAAGTGGCTGGTCTGCGCAGCGAAAACCTTGCGGCCCTGCTGACGCTTGGCGTAATGAACGGCGATGCGCCGCTGACCACGCTCGATGAACACCACGAAACCGATGATGGCGATCGCCAGCAAGCCGATGGTCAACAAGGCGATGATGTTGATATCACCTTGCCGAGCGGACTCGAAGGACTGACCGAGCGCGCCCGGCAATCCAGCGACGATACCCGCGAAGATCAGCATCGAGATACCGTTGCCGACACCGCGCTCGGTGATCTGCTCACCTAGCCACATCATGAACATCGCACCAGCGACAAAGGTTGTGATGGCTACGAAATAGAAGCCGAAATCATTGCTGAAAGCGACCCCCTGACCAGCCAAGCCAACCGACATGCCGATAGCCTGAACGATAGCCAAGACCAGCGTACCGTACCGCGTGTACTGACTGATCTTGCGACGCCCGGCCTCACCCTCTTTCTTCAACTGTTCGAGCTGCGGACTGACAGCGGTCATGAGCTGCATGATGATCGATGCCGAGATGTACGGCATGATCCCCAGTGCAAAGATACTCATGCGCTCCAGCGCGCCGCCGGAAAACATGTTGAACAGACTAAGGATGGTCCCTTCGTTCTGACGGAACAGTTCGGCCAGCCTATCGGGGTTGATCCCCGGCACGGGAATGTGTGCGCCTATTCGATAGACGATGATCGCCATGAACAGAAAGCGCAGACGTGCCCAGAGCTCGGACAGCCCACCATTACTCAGCGCGGAGAGAGCACCTTGCTTAGCCATTTATTCCTCGAACTTGCCGCCAGCTGCTTCGATAGCCGCACGCGCACCTTTGGTGGCGGCGATGCCTTTCAGAGTCACCGCACGACCAACCTCACCCGACAGCATGACTTTCACACGCAGCACGTTCTGGTTGATGACATTGGCGTCTTTCAGGCTCTGCAGAGTAACCACGTCACCTTCGACCTTGGCCAGCTCAGAGGTACGAACCTCGGCGCGATCCAGAGCCTTCAGGGAAACGAAGCCGAACTTCGGCAGACGACGATGCAGAGGCTGTTGACCACCCTCGAAACCGGGAGCGATCTTGCCACCCGAACGAGAAGTCTGGCCTTTGTGACCACGGCCACCGGTCTTGCCGAGACCGCTACCGATACCACGCCCCGGGCGCAGCTTTTCGCGACGGGCACCCGGCGCGGAACGCAGATCGTTCAAATGCATGAATCAACCCTCCACACGGAGAAGGTAATAGGCCTTGTTGATCATGCCGCGATTTTCAGGAGTATCCTGAACTTCAACGGTATGACCGATGCGACGCAGGCCGAGACCCTTGACGCAAGCCTTGTGATTAGCCAAACGGCCGTTCAGGCTTTTGACCAGGGTAACTTTGACAGTTGCATTAGCCATGGTTAGAGAATCTCCTCGACACTCTTGCCACGCTTGGCTGCGACCGACTCAGGCGACTGCATGGCTTTCAGACCCTTGAATGTGGCGTTAACCACGTTCACCGGGTTTGTCGAGCCATAGCACTTGGCCAGGACGTTCTGCACGCCAGCGACTTCGAGAATGGCGCGCATGGCACCACCGGCGATCACACCCGTACCATCGGAGGCAGGCTGCATGTAGACCTTGGAAGCGCCGTGAGCGGACTTCACCGGGTACTGCAGGGTAGTGCCGTTCAGGTCGACCTGGATCATGTTGCGGCGAGCCGCTTCCATAGCCTTCTGAATGGCAGCAGGCACTTCACGGGACTTGCCGCGACCGAAACCTACACGACCCTTGCCATCACCTACCACGGTCAGCGCGGTGAAGGTGAAGATACGACCACCTTTTACAGTCTTGGCGACGCGGTTAACCTGAACCAGCTTCTCAATGTAGCCTTCGTCGCGCTTTTGCTCGTTATTTGCCATAACTTAGAACTCCAGCCCGCCTTCACGAGCAGCATCAGCCAGTGCCTTGACACGACCGTGGTACTTGAAGCCAGAACGGTCGAACGACACCTGAGTGACGCCAGCGGCCTTGGCACGCTCAGCGACCAGTTGACCAACCTTCTTGGCAGCGTCGATGTTGCCAGTGGCGCCATCACGCAGTTCTTTGTCCAGGGTCGAGGCGCTGGCCAGGACCCTGCCGCCATCGGCCGAAATGACCTGTGCGTAAATGTGCTGCGAAGAACGGTAGACGCTGAGACGCACGCTTTCGAGTTCGCGAATCTTCAGGCGCGCTTTGCGGGCACGACGCAGACGGATAACTTTTTTGTCGCTCATATCCTAGGCCCCTACTTCTTCTTGGCTTCTTTACGACGGACAACTTCGTCCGCGTAACGCACGCCTTTGCCTTTATACGGCTCAGGACGACGGAAGTCGCGGATGTCGGCAGCCACCTGACCAACCAGTTGCTTGTCGATACCCTTGATCAGGATATCGGTCTGGCTTGGGGTTTCAGCGGTAATGCCTTCAGGCAGCTCATACTCCACCGGATGGGAGAAGCCGAGAGCCAGCGACAGCACCTGACCTTTGGCCTGAGCCTTGTAACCAACGCCAACCAGCTGCAGCTTGCGCTCGAAGCCTTGGCTGACACCAATTACCATGTTGTTCACCAGGGCACGGGTAGTACCCGCCATGGCGCGATTCTGCTGATCGCCATTACGCGCAGCAAAACGCAGCTCGCCAGATTCCTGGGTCACTTCCACGGAAGAATGAACATTCAGTTCGAGAGCACCCTTGGCGCCCTTCACCGACAGTTGCTGACCTGCGAGCTTGATCTCGACACCGGCCGGCAGTTTGACGGGGTTCTTAGCAACGCGAGACATGCTTATCCCCCCCTTAGAACACAGTGCAGAGCACTTCGCCGCCGACACCTGCAGCGCGGGCAGCACGATCCGTCATCACACCTTTATTGGTGGAAACGATCGAAACACCCAGGCCACCGCGAACTTTCGGCAACTGGTCGACAGACTTGTACTGGCGAAGGCCAGGACGGCTTACACGCTTGAGCTCTTCGATGACCGGACGGCCTTCAAAATACTTCAGCTCGATGGACAGCTGCGGCTTTGCATCGCCACTCACTTCGTATCCCGCGATATAGCCTTCACCTTGAAGAACGTTGGCAACAGCCACCTTCAATTTGGAAGACGGCATGCTTACGACGGACTTTTCGGCCATCTGGGCATTACGGATACGAGTTAGCATGTCCGCTAACGGGTCCTGCATACTCATGGGCTCTTGGCTCCTAAATCAAAAAAATAAGCCGCTGAACGGCTCTTTCGCCCACCATCGACCCACAAAAATATGAGTCTCGGGCGAGCCGAGCATTCTAGAAGAACGCCAGAAACGAATCAAGCCCCATAAGGGGCTTGATTGTTACAAGGACAAGACCTTTTGGGTCAACCCCCGTATTACCAGCTGGCTTTCACCAGGCCCGGCACGTCACCGCGCATTGCAGCCTCACGCAGCTTGGTGCGCGCAAGACCGAACTTGCGATATACACCGTGCGGACGGCCAGTCAGGCGGCAGCGGTTACGCAGGCGCGAAGCGCTTGCGTCACGTGGCTGCTTCTGCAGGGCAACCTGGGCTTCCCAACGCTCTTCCGGACTGCTGTTCGGATTAGCGATGGTGGCTTTCAGCGCGGCACGCTTCTGAGCGTACTTGGCAACCGTTTGCTGACGCTTCAGCTCGCGGTTTTTCATGCTTTGTTTGGCCATTTTCCTACTCCGATCAGTTGCGGAACGGGAATTTGAAGGCACGCAGCAGGGCGCGACCTTCATCATCCGTACGAGCAGTGGTGGTCAGGGTAATGTCCAGGCCACGCAGAGCATCGATTTTGTCGTAATCGATTTCCGGGAAGATGATCTGCTCTTTCACGCCCATGCTGTAGTTGCCACGACCATCGAAGGACTTGGCATTCAGGCCGCGGAAGTCGCGGACCCGAGGCAGGGAGATCGACAGCAGACGATCCAGGAACTCATACATGCGGTCGCTACGCAGAGTGACCTTGACACCAATCGGCCAGCCTTCGCGAACCTTGAAGCCCGCAATCGACTTGCGAGCATGGGTCACAACGACCTTCTGACCAGTGATTTTCTCAAGGTCGGCAACTGCGTTTTCGATGATTTTCTTGTCACCGATGGCTTCGCCAAGACCCATGTTGAGGGTGATTTTGGTGATGCGCGGGACTTCCATCACGTTCGCAAGCTTCAGTTCTTCCTTCAGCTTGGGCGCGATTTCTTTCCGGTAAATCTCTTTTAGTCGTGCCATGGTTATCTACCTAGCAGCCTCAAGCATCAACCGATTTCTGGGTCGACTTGAAGACACGAATTTTCTTGCCGTCTTCTACCTTGAAGCCAACGCGATCAGCCTTGTTGGTTTCACCGTTGAAAATGGCGACGTTGGAGGCGTGCAACGGCGCCTCTTTCTCGACGATACCGCCCTGAACGCCCGACATCGGGTTCGGCTTGGTATGGCGCTTGACCAGGTTCACACCACCAACGACCAGACGGTCGTCAGCGAGAACCCGCAGCACCTTGCCACGCTTGCCCTTGTCTTTGCCGGCGATGACGATGATCTCGTCGTTGCGACGAATCTTTTGCATGCGACGACTCCTTACAGCACTTCTGGGGCGAGCGAGACGATTTTCATGAACTTCTCGGTACGAAGCTCACGCGTCACTGGCCCGAAGATACGGGTGCCGATCGGCTCTTGCTTGTTGTTCAGGAGAACAGCAGCGTTGCCGTCGAAGCGGATGATGGAACCGTCGGGACGACGAACACCGTGACGGGTACGGACTACGACAGCAGTCATTACCTGGCCTTTCTTGACCTTGCCACGAGGAATCGCTTCCTTGACGGTAACCTTGATGATGTCACCGATGCCAGCATAACGGCGGTGCGAACCGCCAAGCACCTTGATGCACATGACGCGACGTGCACCACTGTTGTCTGCGACATCGAGCATGGATTGAGTCTGAATCATATAATTTCTCCGACCCCTAGCCCTTAGACTTCGACTGCGCGTTCAAGGACTTCAACCAGTGCCCAGTTCTTGGTCTTGGCCAGCGGACGGATTTCGCGGATGGAAACCTTGTCGCCGATCTTGCACTGGTTGGTCTCGTCATGAGCGTGCAGCTTGGTCGAACGCTTCACGTATTTACCGTAGATCGGGTGCTTTACGCGACGCTCGATCAGAACGGTGATGGTCTTGTCCATTTTGTCGCTGACAACACGACCGGTCAGCGTACGGACGGTTTTCTGAGCTTCAGCCATGATCACTTACCTGCCTGCTGGTTGAGCACAGTCTTGACACGAGCGATATCGCGCTTGACTTGCGAGAGCAGGTGAGACTGCCCCAACTGGCCAGTTGCCTTCTGCATGCGCAGATTGAACTGGTCGCGCAGCAACTCGAGCAGTTGCTCGTTCAGCTGCTGAACGGATTTTTCACGAAGTTCATTCGCTTTCATCACATCACCGTCCGCTTAACAAAGGAGGTGGCGAGCGGCAGCTTCGCAGCAGCCAAGGCAAACGCCTCACGCGCCAGCTCTTCGGAAACACCCTCGATCTCGTAGAGCACCTTGCCCGGCTGAATCTGGGCTACCCAGTACTCGACGTTACCCTTACCTTTACCCATCCGGACTTCCAGAGGCTTCTTGGTGACAGGCTTGTCGGGGAATACGCGGATCCAGATCTTGCCGCCACGTTTTACGTGACGAGTAAGGGCACGACGTGCCGCTTCGATCTGGCGCGCAGTCAGGCGACCACGGGAAACGGACTTCAGCGCGAACTCGCCGAAGCTGACCTTGCTACCGCGCTGAGCCAGACCACGGTTGTGGCCAGTCATCTGCTTGCGGAATTTTGTACGCTTTGGTTGCAACATGTGGCGTACTCCTTACTTGGCAGCTTTCTTACGAGGAGCGGGCGCCTGAGGCTTGAGCTCTTCATGCTGGCCACCGATGACCTCGCCTTTGAAGATCCACACCTTGACACCGATCACACCGTAAGTGGTGTGCGCTTCGTAAGTGTTGTAATCGATATCGGCACGCAGGGTGTGCAGGGGCACACGACCTTCGCGATACCACTCGGTACGGGCAATTTCAGCCCCACCCAGACGACCACTGACCTGGATTTTGATGCCCTTGGCACCAATGCGCATGGCGTTCTGTACGGCGCGCTTCATGGCGCGGCGGAACATTACGCGACGCTCCAGCTGCTGAGCAACGCTCTGTGCAACCAGCATGGCATCGAGCTCCGGCTTGCGGATCTCTTCGATGTTGATGTGCACCGGCACACCCATTTGCTTGGTCAGGTCCTGACGCAGCTTCTCAACATCCTCACCTTTCTTGCCGATAACGATACCGGGACGAGCAGTGTGGATGGTGATGCGTGCGGTTTGAGCCGGGCGAGCGATGTCGATACGGCTTACGGACGCGCTTTTTAGTTTGTCCTGGAGGTACTCACGCACGTTCAGATCTGCAAGCAGATAATCGGCGTAGTTACGACCGTCTGCGTACCAGACGGAGGTGTGCTCCTTGACGATTCCCAGGCGAATGCCAGTGGGATGTACTTTCTGACCCATCTGATCGACTCCGTTACTTGTCCGCAACCTTGACAGTGATATGGCAAGACCGCTTGACGATGCGATCAGCACGGCCTTTGGCACGCGGCATGATGCGCTTAAGCGAACGCCCCTCGTTGACGAAGACAGTGGAAACCTTCAGGTCATCCACATCTGCGCCTTCGTTGTGCTCGGCGTTGGCAACGGCCGACTCCAGCACTTTTTTCATGATCTCTGCGGCTTTCTTACTGCTGAAAGCCAGGAGGTTGAGCGCGTCGCCCACCTTCTTCCCGCGGATCTGGTCGGCGACCAGGCGGGCTTTCTGGGCGGAGATGCGAGCGCCCGACAACTTAGCGGCTACTTCCATCTTTCCTTACCCCTTAGCGCTTGCCTTTCTTGTCCGCTACGTGCCCGCGATAGGTGCGGGTAGCAGCGAACTCGCCGAGCTTGTGACCGACCATGTCTTCGTTCACGAGAACCGGGACATGTTGACGACCATTGTGAACAGCGATGGTCAAACCGACCATTTGCGGCAGAATCATTGAACGGCGAGACCAGGTTTTAACCGGCTTGCGATCGCCCTTCTCCACCGCCACTTCGACCTTCTTCAATAGGTGAAGATCGATAAAAGGACCTTTTTTCAGAGAACGCGGCACTGTCGTATCCCTCTAATTACTTGCGACGACGGACAATCATGTTATCGGTGCGCTTATTCGACCGGGTCTTCGCACCCTTGGTCGGGAAGCCCCACGGCGACACCGGATGACGACCGCCCGAGGTACGACCTTCACCACCACCATGGGGGTGATCGACCGGGTTCATCGCCACACCGCGAACGGTTGGGCGAACACCACGCCAGCGCTTGGCACCAGCTTTACCCAGGGAGCGCAGGCTATGCTCAGAGTTCGAGACCTCGCCCAGCGTTGCACGGCACTCGGCCAGCACTTTGCGCATCTCGCCAGAGCGCAGACGCAGCGTTACATAGGCACCCTCACGCGCTACCAACTGGGCAGAAGCACCAGCCGAACGAGCGATCTGTGCACCTTTGCCCGGCTTCAGTTCGATACCGTGAACGGTGGAACCCAGCGGAATGTTGCGCAGCGGCAGACTGTTGCCAGCCTTGATTGGCGCGTTGACACCGGACACCAGTTGATCACCGGCGCTCACGCCTTTCGGCGCGATGATGTAACGACGCTCACCGTCCGCATATTTCAGCAGAGCGATGTGTGCAGTACGGTTCGGGTCATACTCTACGCGCTCGACGATGGCAGGGATGCCATCCTTGTTGCGACGAAAATCGACCAGACGATAGTGCTGCTTGTGACCACCGCCAACGTGACGAGTGGTGATACGACCGTTGTTGTTACGGCCGCCAGTTTTCGACTTCTTCTCGAGCAGCGGAGCGTAAGGAGCGCCTTTGTGCAGCTCCTGACCTACCACTTTGACCACGAAACGGCGGCCCGCGGAAGTCGGTTTGCATTTAACGATTGCCATGATGCACCCCTTCCTTACTCAGCAGCGCCGGAGAAATCGAGATCCTGACCTGGCTGAAGAGCGATATACGCCTTCTTCCAGTCGTTACGCTTGCCCAGGCCGCGAGCGGTACGCTTGGTCTTGCCCTGAACATTCAGGGTGGAGACTTTGGCGACCTTCACGTTGAACAGGCTTTCGACGGCCTTCTTGATTTCCAGCTTGGTTGCATCGGTAGCAACCTTGAAAACGAATTGGCTCTTGCTGTCAGCCAGCACGGTTGCCTTCTCGGAGACGTGCGGACCAAGCAGGACTTTGAATACGCGTTCCTGGTTCATCCCAGCAGCTCCTCGAATTTCTTCACAGCCGACACGGTGATCAGCACCTTGTCATAGGCGATCAGACTGACAGGATCCGAACCTTGCACATCACGAACATCGACGTGCGGCAGGTTGCGCGCTGCCAGATACAGGTTCTCGTCTACGGAATCGGAAACGATCAGCACGTCGCTCAGACCCAGACCACCAAGCTTGCTGGCAAGCTCCTTGGTTTTAGGCGCTTCGACGGCGAAGTTCTCGACGACCACCAGACGTTCGGAACGAACCAGCTCAGCAAGAATGGAGCGCAGAGCTGCGCGATACATCTTCTTGTTGAGTTTCTGATCATGATTCTGCGGGCGAGCAGCGAAAGTCACACCACCGCCACGCCAGATCGGACCACGAGTGGTACCGGCACGAGCACGGCCAGTGCCCTTCTGACGCCATGGGCGCTTACCGCCACCAGCCACGTCGGAACGGGTCTTCTGCTGCTTGCTACCTTGACGACCGCCAGCCATATAGGCGACGACAGCCTGGTGAACCAGTGTCTCGTTGAACTCACCACCGAAGGTGCGCTCGGAGACTTCTATGGCTTGTGCGCCATTAACATTCAATTGCATCTGAACTCCCCCTTACCCGCGAGCCTTGGCAGCCGGACGCACGAGCACATCACCGCCAGTGGCGCCGGGCACTGCACCCTTGACCAGCAGCAGATTGCGTTCTGCATCGACACGCACGATTTCCAGGGACTGAACGGTCACGCGCTCGGCGCCCATATGACCGGACATTTTCTTGCCCTTGAATACACGACCAGGAGTCTGGCATTGGCCAATGGAACCCGGAACGCGGTGGGAAACGGAGTTACCGTGGGTATTGTCCTGACCACGGAAGTTCCAGCGCTTGATGGTACCGGCAAAGCCTTTACCCTTGGACTGACCGGTCACGTCGACCAGCTGTCCCGCCTGGAAAATCTCGGCTTTGATCTCATCACCGACTGCGTACTCGCCTTCTTCCAGACGAAACTCGATGACGGAACGGCCAGCTGCAACGTTAGCCTTGGCAAAATGCCCGGCTTGAGCCTTGCTGACGCGAGAGGCACGACGCTCACCGACAGTCACCTGTACGGCAAGATAACCATCGCTCTCTTCATTCTTGAACTGAGTGACGCGATTCGGCTCAACCTCGATGACCGTAACCGGAATCGAGACACCTTCTTCGGTGAAAATGCGGGTCATGCCGCACTTACGACCGACTACACCAATAGTCATTTTGAAACCTCTTATGTGTACGGGGCTTTCACCCGCTATGGCCGCCCATTTCAGAGCGTTACACGACTAAAACCGGGGTTTTAGCCGAGGCTGATCTGCACTTCCACACCAGCCGCAAGATCGAGCTTCATCAACGCATCGACGGTTTTATCCGTCGGCTGAACGATGTCCAGCACACGCTTATGAGTACGGATTTCATACTGATCGCGCGCGTCTTTGTTGACGTGCGGAGAGATCAGAACCGTGAATCGTTCTTTGCGAGTTGGCAGCGGAATCGGACCACGCACCTGAGCACCAGTACGTTTCGCGGTTTCCACGATTTCCTGGGTTGATTGATCGATCAGGCGATGGTCAAAAGCCTTCAACCGAATACGGATTTGTTGGTTTTGCATTTTGACCTCAGACTCCTAATAGCCATCCTCACCAGGCGCAATACGCCGGGTAAAAGGAGGCGCAATTGTACGGATGGGCCCATAGGGTGTCAATAAATGATCAACAATAGAAAAAGGCCCCCGAAGGGGCCTCTTTCAGAGCGCCGATAGATTACTCGACGATCTTGGCAACCACGCCAGCACCAACGGTACGACCGCCTTCGCGAATAGCGAAGCGCAGGCCGTCTTCCATGGCGATCGGCTTGATCAGGGTGACAACCATTTTCACGTTGTCGCCCGGCATGACCATCTCAACGCCTTCCGGCAGTTCGCACGAACCGGTCACGTCAGTGGTACGGAAGTAGAACTGCGGACGGTAGCCCTTGAAGAACGGGGTATGACGACCACCCTCTTCTTTGGACAGAACGTACACTTCTGCTTCGAACTTGGTGTGCGGCTTGATGGTGCCCGGCTTGGCCAGAACCTGACCACGCTCGACGTCATCACGCTTGGTGCCGCGCAGCAGTACGCCGCAGTTCTCGCCAGCACGACCTTCGTCGAGCAGCTTACGGAACATCTCGACACCGGTGCAGGTGGTCTTGGTGGTCGGACGCAGACCGACGATCTCGATCTCTTCCTGGATCTTGACGATACCGCGCTCCACACGACCAGTCACAACAGTACCGCGACCGGAAATCGAGAACACGTCTTCGATCGGCATCAGGAACGGACGATCAATGGCACGAACCGGCTCAGGAATGTAGCTGTCCAATGTTTCGACCAGCTTCTTGACCGCGGTAGTACCCAGCTCGTTGTCATCCTGGCCGTTCAGGGCCATCAGAGCGGAACCGATGATGATCGGAGTGTCATCACCCGGGAAGTCGTAAGTGCTCAGCAGGTCACGAACTTCCATTTCGACCAGTTCCAGCAGCTCGGCGTCGTCAACAACGTCAGCCTTGTTCAGGAACACAACGATGTAAGGAACACCTACCTGACGGGACAGCAGGATGTGCTCACGAGTCTGCGGCATAGGGCCGTCAGCAGCCGAGCAAACCAGGATCGCGCCGTCCATCTGGGCAGCACCGGTGATCATGTTCTTCACGTAGTCGGCGTGACCCGGGCAGTCAACGTGCGCGTAGTGACGAATGTTGGAGTCGTACTCTACGTGCGCAGTGTTGATGGTGATACCGCGAGCCTTCTCTTCCGGAGCGCTATCGATCTTGTCGAAGTCGACCTTGGCCGAACCGAACACTTCGGAGCAGACGCGAGTCAGAGCAGCGGTCAGAGTGGTTTTGCCATGGTCAACGTGACCAATGGTGCCAACGTTGACGTGCGGTTTGTTACGTTCGAATTTTTCTTTAGCCACGACAGTGAACCTCTTGCCTAAAGGGCTGGATTAGCCTTGTTTTTTAACCAGTGCTTCGACGATGTTCGACGGAGCTTCGGAGTATTTGGAGAATTCCATGGAGTAGCTGGCGCGACCCTGGGACATGGAACGAACGTCGGTCGCATAACCGAACATCTCGCCCAGCGGAACCTCGGCACGGATAACTTTACCCGAAACCGAATCTTCCATCCCCTGGATCAGACCACGACGACGGTTCAGGTCACCCATCACGTCACCCATGTAGTCCTCTGGAGTCACCACTTCGACCTTCATGATCGGCTCGAGAACCACGCCACCGCCCTTCTGGGCCAGTTGCTTGGTCGCCATGGAGGCAGCGATCTTGAACGCCATCTCGTTGGAGTCGACGTCATGGTAAGAACCATCGAATACGACTGCCTTCAGACCGAGGAGCGGATAGCCAGCGACAACGCCGTTCTTCATCTGCTCTTCGATGCCTTTCTGGATAGCCGGGATGTATTCCTTCGGAACCACACCACCTACCACTTCACTGGTGAAGATCAGCCCTTCTTCGCCCTCATCAGCAGGCGAGAAGCGAATCCAGCAATGCCCGAACTGACCACGACCACCGGACTGACGAACGAACTTGCCTTCGATTTCGACATTGGTCTTGGTGATCTTCTCGCGGTAGGAAACCTGCGGCTTGCCGATATTCGCCTCGACATTGAACTCGCGACGCATACGGTCGACAAGGATGTCCAGGTGCAGCTCGCCCATACCGGAAATGATGGTCTGACCGGTTTCTTCGTCAGTCTTGACGCGGAAGGACGGGTCTTCCTGAGCCAGACGACCCAGCGCAATACCCATTTTCTCCTGGTCGGCCTTGGTCTTCGGCTCGACAGCCACCGAAATGACCGGCTCCGGGAAGTCCATGCGCTCAAGGATGATTGGCTTGTCGGTATCGCACAGGGTATCGCCCGTGGTGACATCCTTCATGCCGATCAGCGCAGCGATGTCGCCCGCGCGCACTTCCTTGATCTCTTCACGCTGGTTGGCGTGCATCTGCACCATACGACCAACGCGCTCTTTCTTGCCCTTGACCGAGTTGATCACGGAGTCGCCGGAAGCCAGGACGCCGGAATAAACCCGAGCGAAGGTCAGCGTACCCACGAAGGGGTCGGTCGCGATCTTGAAGGCCAGCGCAGAGAACGGAGCTTCGTCGGAAGCGATACGCTCGTCAGACTGCTCCTCGTTATCCGGATTGACACCCTGGATCGGAGGAATATCGGTCGGCGCAGGCAGGAAGTCGATCACAGCATCGAGAACCAGGGGAACACCCTTGTTCTTGAAGGAAGAACCCAGAACAGCCGGAACGATCTCGCCAGCAATAGTCCGCTGACGCAGACCTGCCTTGATCTCTTCGACGGTCAGCTCACCCTCTTCCAGGTACTTGTTCATCAACTCCTCGTTGGCTTCGGCAGCAGCCTCGACCATATTGGAGCGATACTCTTCAGCTTGATCCTGGAGCTCGGCAGGGATCTCTTCCTCGCGGAAGGTCGTACCCTTGTCTTCGTCATTCCAGTAGATGGCCTTCATGCGCAGCAGGTCGACCTGACCGACGAAGTTTTCTTCGGAGCCGATCTGCAGCTGCAGAGGAACCGGAGTGTGGCCCAGGCGCTTCTTGATCTGCTCGACAACGCGCAGGAAGTTGGCACCCTGACGGTCCATCTTGTTCACGTAGACGATACGCGGCACACCGTACTTGTTGGCCTGACGCCATACAGTTTCGGACTGCGGCTCAACGCCGGAAGTACCACAGAAGACCACAACCGCACCATCGAGCACGCGCAGGGAGCGCTCCACTTCAATGGTGAAGTCAACGTGACCGGGGGTATCGATCACATTGACACGGTGGTTCTTGTACTGCTTCTGCGAACCCTGCCAGAAGGCAGTGACGGCCGCGGAAGTGATGGTAATACCGCGCTCCTGCTCCTGCACCATCCAGTCGGTGGTCGAAGCACCATCATGGGTTTCACCCATCTTGTGGTTGACACCGGTATAGAACAGCACGCGCTCGGTGGTCGTGGTTTTACCCGCGTCCACGTGCGCACAGATACCAATGTTGCGGTAAAGGTTGATCGGTGTAGTACGAGCCATAAAGCCCTCGCAAGGTTAGTTTCGCTGAAATCAGAAGCGGTAGTGCGAGAAGGCCTTGTTAGCCTCAGCCATGCGATGCACGTCTTCACGCTTCTTGACTGCGGCGCCTTTGCCTTCGAAGGCATCCAGCAACTCACCAGCCAGGCGCAGAGCCATGGATTTCTCGCCGCGTTTGCGCGCGGAGTCTACCAGCCAGCGCATTGCCAGCGCGTTACGACGGGAAGGACGAACTTCGACCGGAACCTGGTAAGTCGCACCACCTACGCGGCGGGACTTCACTTCGACCAGCGGAGCGATGGCGTCGAGTGCTTTTTCGAAGATTTCCAGAGGATCGGTGTTCTTGCGGGTTTTGACTGTGTCCAGTGCACCGTAAACGATGCGCTCGGCCACGGCCTTCTTGCCGCTTTCCATCACGTGGTTCATGAACTTGGCGAGGATCTGGCTTCCGTACTTCGGATCATCCAGAATCTCGCGTTTGGCTGCTACACGACGTCTTGGCATTGATAAGCCCTCAAACGGTCTTCAGGTAGCTCGGGACAGTGAACACAGCACGCCCGACCTTACTCTTATCGACTCAAATAAATGGATATGTTGCTTACTTCGGACGCTTGGTACCGTACTTGGAACGGCCCTGCTTACGATCCTTGACACCCGAGGTATCCAGGGAACCGCGAACGGTGTGATAGCGCACACCCGGAAGGTCTTTTACACGACCGCCACGGATCAGCACGACACTGTGCTCTTGCAGGTTGTGGCCTTCACCGCCGATGTACGAGGCGACTTCGAAGCCATTGGTCAGGCGAACACGGCAGACTTTACGCAGTGCAGAGTTCGGTTTCTTGGGCGTGGTGGTGTATACGCGAGTACACACGCCACGACGTTGCGGGCAGTTCTGCAGCGCAGGGACGTCGCTTTTCTCGACGACGCGCTTACGCGGCTGACGTACCAGCTGGTTGATAGTTGCCATCTACTAGCTCCACTGTTGTCTTTCGACACAAACGAAAAATGGCAGGGCAAAACGCCCCGCCAAATTAGGGGTACGAGAGTCTAAAGAGCTTCCCGTACACCGTCAAGGCAGACACCCGCCATCGGCGGGCCTCCGCAATCAGTTGGCGCTGGAGTTCAGCGCCTCGGTCAGTGCCGCTTCGACCTCATCGGCACTCACCCGTACAGGCTTCTCGATTTCACGGCGACGCTTGCGTTCGCTGTGGTAAGCCAGGCCCGTACCGGCCGGAATCAGACGACCGACCACGACGTTCTCTTTCAGACCGCGCAGGTAGTCACGCTTCCCAGTAACCGCAGCCTCGGTGAGGACGCGAGTGGTTTCCTGGAAGGACGCCGCCGAGATGAAGGACTCGGTGGACAGCGAGGCCTTGGTGATACCCAGCAGCACGCGAACATACTTGGCGACGAACTTGTCTTCCGTACCCAGTTGCTCGTTCTCTTCCAGAACGTGGGTCAGCTCGACCTGGTCGCCCTTGATGAAGCTCGAGTCGCCCGACTCGCTCACTTCGACCTTGCGCAGCATCTGGCGCAAGATGGTTTCAATGTGCTTGTCGTTGATCTTCACACCTTGCAGGCGGTAGACGTCCTGGATCTCGTTGACGATATAACGAGCCAGTGCGCTGACGCCCAGCAGGCGCAGGATGTCATGCGGGTTGCTCGGGCCGTCGGAGATAACCTCACCACGGTTGACCTGCTCACCCTCGAAGACGTTGAGGTGACGCCATTTCGGGATCAGCTCTTCGTACGGATCGCTACCATCGGTCGGAGTAATGACCAGGCGGCGCTTGCCCTTGGTTTCCTTGCCGAAGGAAATGGTGCCGCTGATTTCCGCCAGGATGGAAGGCTCTTTCGGACGACGCGCTTCGAACAGGTCGGCAACGCGCGGCAGACCACCGGTGATGTCGCGAGTCTTGGACGTCTCTTGCGGGATACGTGCGATGACGTCACCCACGTTGATTTCCGCACCATCCGCGACACCGACCAGGGCGTTCGCCGGCAGGAAGTACTGTGCAGGCACATCAGTACCCGGCAGCAGCAGCTCCTTGCCATTGGCATCGACCATCTTGATCGCCGGACGGATGTCCTTGCCAGCGGCCGGACGGTCTTTCGGGTCCATCACTTCGATGTTGGTCAAACCCGTGAGTTCGTCGGTCTGACGCTTGATGGTGATGTTCTCCTCCATCCCCACGAAGGTCACGGTACCCTTCATCTCGGTGACGATCGGGTGGGTGTGCGGGTCCCATTTGGCAACGACCGCACCCGCCTCGACCTTGTCGCCTTCCTTGACGGAAATAACGGCACCGTACGGCAGCTTGTAGCGCTCACGTTCACGACCGAATTCGTCGGCAACAGCCAGCTCGCCGGAGCGGGAGACGGCAACCAGGGCGCCATCGAGACGCTCGACGTGCTTGAGGTTGTGCAGACGGATGATACCGCCGTTCTTCACCAGGACGTTGTCGACCGCAGAGGTCCGGCTCGCCGCACCACCGATGTGGAAGGTACGCATGGTGAGCTGGGTACCCGGCTCACCAATCGACTGGGCGGCGATGACACCGACAGCCTCACCGATATTCACCTGATGACCACGAGCCAGGTCGCGACCATAGCACTTGGCGCAGATGCCATAACGGGTTTCGCAAGTGATCGGAGAGCGAACGGTCACTTCGTCGATGGTATTCAGCTCGATGAAATCGACCCACTGCTCATCGATCAGCGTGCCGGCCGGCACGATGACTTCTTCGGTGCCCGGCTTGAACACGTCTTTCGCAATCACACGACCCAGCACGCGCTCACCCAGCGGCTCGACCACGTCGCCACCTTCGATGTGCGGCGTCATGTGCAGGCCCTGCTCGGTGCCGCAATCGATCTCGGTGACGACCAGATCCTGGGCGACATCCACCAGACGACGGGTCAGGTAACCGGAGTTCGCGGTTTTCAGAGCGGTATCAGCCAGACCCTTACGCGCACCGTGAGTGGAGATGAAGTACTGCAGTACGTTCAGGCCTTCACGGAAGTTCGCGGTGATCGGCGTCTCGATGATCGAGCCGTCCGGCTTGGCCATCAGGCCGCGCATACCGGCCAGCTGGCGAATCTGCGCAGCAGAACCACGAGCGCCGGAGTCAGCCATCATGTACATGGAGTTGAAGGAGTCCTGCTCGGCCTCCTTGCCCTCACGATCGATGACCTTCTCTTTCGAGAGGTTGGCCATCATCGCCTTGGACACTTCATCGTTGGCCTTCGACCAGAGGTCGATCACCTTGTTGTACTTCTCGCCCTGAGTAACCAGGCCCGAGGCGTACTGCGATTCGATTTCCTTCACTTCCTCGGTAGCCGCATCGATGATGCGCGCCTTTTCGTCCGGAATGACGAAGTCGTTCACACCGATGGAAACGCCGGAAATGGTGGAGTAGGCGAAACCGGTGTACATCAGCTGGTCAGCGAAGATGACGGTATCTTTCAGCCCAACGGTGCGGTAGCACTGGTTGATCAGCTTGGAGATCGCCTTCTTCTTCATCGGCTGGTTGACCACGTCGAACGACAGGCCGTCCGGCACGATCTGGAACAGCAGCGCACGGCCGATGGTGGTGTCGACGATACGGGTGTTGCGGGCAATGCTGCCGTCCCGATCCTTGACCACTTCGTTGATACGCACCTTGACACGTGCATGCAGCGAGGCCTGGCCGGCACGGAAGACACGGTCGACTTCCTGCAGGTCAGCGAAGACGCGACCTTCGCCCTTGGCATTGATGGCTTCACGGGTCATGTAGTACAGACCCAGAACCACGTCCTGCGACGGAACGATGATCGGCTCGCCGTTGGCTGGCGAGAGGATGTTGTTGGTCGACATCATCAGCGCGCGCGCTTCGAGCTGAGCTTCCAGCGTCAGCGGCACGTGAACGGCCATCTGGTCACCGTCGAAGTCGGCGTTATACGCGGCGCAGACCAGCGGGTGCAGCTGGATCGCTTTACCTTCGATGAGAACCGGCTCGAACGCCTGGATACCCAGACGGTGCAGGGTCGGTGCACGGTTCAGCAGCACGGGATGTTCGCGGATGACTTCTGCGAGAACGTCCCAGACCTCGGGCAGCTCGCGCTCGACCATCTTCTTGGCAGCCTTGATGGTGGTCGCCATGCCGCGGGCTTCGAGCTTGCCGAAAATGAACGGCTTGAACAGCTCGAGGGCCATTTTCTTCGGCAGACCGCACTGGTGCAGACGCAGGGTCGGACCTACGGTAATCACGGAACGACCGGAGTAGTCCACGCGCTTACCGAGCAGGTTCTGACGGAAGCGACCTTGCTTACCCTTGATCATGTCGGCCAGGGACTTCAGCGGACGCTTGTTCGAGCCAGTGATGGCGCGACCGCGACGACCGTTGTCGAGCAGCGCATCGACCGCTTCCTGCAGCATGCGCTTTTCGTTGCGCACGATGATGTCCGGCGCGGACAGATCGAGCAGGCGCTTCAGGCGGTTGTTACGGTTGATCACGCGGCGATACAGATCGTTGAGATCGGACGTCGCGAAACGGCCACCGTCCAGCGGAACCAGCGGGCGCAGATCCGGCGGCAGAACCGGCAGAACGGTCAGTACCATCCACTCAGGCAAGTTGCCCGAGCCATGGAAGGCTTCCATCAGTTTCAGACGCTTGGACAGCTTCTTGATCTTGGTTTCCGAGTTGGTCTGCGGAATCTCTTCGCGCAGGCGACCGATCTCGTGTTCCAGGTCGATTTCATGCAGCAGCTCGCGCACGGCCTCGGCGCCCATGCGGGCATCGAAATCGTCGCCGAACTCTTCAAGCGCTTCGAAATACTGCTCGTCGTTGAGCAACTGGCCTTTTTCCAGGGTAGTCATACCCGGATTGATCACGACATAGCTCTCGAAATAGAGCACGCGCTCGATATCACGCAGAGTCATGTCCAGCAGCAGGCCGATACGGGACGGCAGCGACTTCAGGAACCAGATGTGGGCGACGGGCGAAGCCAGTTCGATGTGCGCCATGCGCTCGCGGCGAACCTTGGCCAGCGCGACTTCAACGCCACACTTCTCGCAGATCACACCACGGTGCTTGAGGCGCTTGTACTTGCCGCACAGGCACTCGTAGTCCTTGACCGGGCCAAAGATCTTGGCGCAGAACAGACCATCGCGCTCGGGCTTGAAGGTACGGTAATTGATGGTTTCCGGTTTTTTGACTTCACCGAAAGACCAGGAACGGATCATCTCGGGCGACGCCAGGGCAATCTTGATGGCATCGAACTCTTCGATTTGACCCTGGTTTTTCAGCAGATTCAGCAAGTCTTTCAAGGCCTTTCCTCCTCACGGACCTGCGCTACCCGACGGCGGGTCGGATAGCGCGAAGGCGGTGCGTGGTTATTCGGTTTCCAGATCGATGTCGATACCCAGGGAACGGATTTCCTTGATCAACACGTTGAAGGACTCGGGCATGCCGGCCTCCATGCGGTGATCGCCGTCCACGATGTTCTTGTACATCTTGGTCCGACCGTTCACATCGTCCGACTTCACAGTCAGCATTTCCTGCAGGGTGTAGGCGGCGCCATAAGCTTCCAGCGCCCAGACCTCCATCTCCCCGAAACGCTGACCACCGAACTGCGCCTTGCCGCCCAGCGGTTGCTGGGTAACCAGGCTGTAGGAGCCAGTGGAACGGGCGTGCATCTTGTCATCGACCAGGTGGTTCAGCTTCAGCATGTACATGTAGCCGACCGTGGTGGTGCGCTCGAAAGCGTTGCCGGTACGACCATCGAACAACTGCATCTGACCGCTTTCCGGCAGGTCGGCCAGCTTCAGCATGGCCTTGATCTCACGCTCCTTGGCACCATCGAAGACCGGAGTGGCCATCGGCACACCGTTCTTGAGGTTCTTCGCCAGAGCGATGATTTCCTGATCGCTGAAGCTTTCCAGGTCTTCCTGGCGCCCACCGATCTCGTTGTAGATCTCGCTGAGGAACTTGCGCAGCTCGGCGATCTTGCGCTGCTCTTCGAGCATGCGATTGATCTTCTCGCCCAAGCCCTTGGCCGCAAGGCCCAGGTGGGTTTCGAGAATCTGTCCGACGTTCATACGCGAAGGTACGCCCAGCGGGTTGAGGACGATGTCGACCGGCGTGCCATTGGCATCGTGCGGCATGTCTTCGACCGGCATGATGACCGAGACCACACCCTTGTTACCGTGACGGCCAGCCATCTTGTCACCCGGCTGGATGCGACGCTTGATCGCCAGGTAGACCTTGACGATTTTCAGCACGCCCGGCGCCAGATCGTCGCCTTGCTGCAGCTTGCGCTTCTTGTCTTCGAACTTGTCGTCGAGCAGCTGACGGCGGTCGGACAGGTAGGCCTGGGCCTTCTCCAACTGCTCGTTCAGCGCGTCCTCGGACATACGCAGCTTGAACCACTGCCCATGTTCGATGTTGTCGAGTACTTCGTCGGTGATGACGAGGCCTTTCTTCAGACCGGCACCGCCTTCGACGGTCGCACCGACCAGCGCGGAGCGCAGGCGCTCGAAGGTCGCACCTTCGACGATACGGAACTCTTCGTTGAGATCCTTGCGGATTTCGTCGAGCTGCATCTTCTCGATAGCCAGAGCACGCGAGTCGCGCTCGACGCCATCACGAATGAAGACCTGAACGTCGATGACAGTGCCCTTGGTGCCCGTAGGAACGCGCAGGGAAGTGTCCTTAACGTCGCTGGCCTTCTCACCGAAGATCGCACGCAGCAGCTTCTCTTCCGGGGTCAGTTGCGTCTCGCCCTTAGGCGTGACCTTACCTACCAGGATATCGCCAGCGCCCACTTCGGCACCGACATAGACGATACCCGCCTCATCCAGCTTGTTCAGGGCGGCCTCACCGACGTTCGGAATGTCCGCAGTGATTTCCTCTGGGCCGAGCTTGGTATCGCGCGATACGCAGGTCAGTTCCTGGATGTGGATAGTGGTGAAGCGATCTTCCTGGACCACACGCTCGGAAAGGAGGATGGAGTCTTCGAAGTTGTAACCGTTCCAGGGCATGAACGCGACGCGCATGTTCTGGCCCAGGGCCAGCTCACCCATGTCGGTGGAAGGACCATCGGCCATGATGTCGCTGCGCTCGACCACATCACCCTTGCTCACCAGCGGGCGCTGGTTGATGCAGGTGTTCTGGTTGGAACGGGTGTATTTGGTCAGGTTGTAGATGTCGACACCGGCCTCGCCAGTCTCGACTTCCGCGTCATGCACACGCACGACGATACGGCTGGCATCGACCGAGTCGATCACACCACCACGACGAGCGACCACGCAGACGCCGGAGTCACGGGCGACGTTGCGCTCCATGCCGGTACCGACCAGCGGCTTGTCGGAGCGCAGCGTCGGAACAGCCTGACGCTGCATGTTCGAGCCCATCAATGCACGGTTGGCATCGTCATGCTCGAGGAACGGAATCAGCGACGCAGCAACGGATACGACCTGGCGAGGAGAAACGTCCATCAGGGTGACGTCTTCCGGCGCCTTGACGGTGAACTCGTTCAGGTGACGGACGGTTACCAGCTCATCGACCAGTTGGGTGCCTTCGAGTTTGGCACTGGCCTGGGCGATCACATGATCAGCCTCTTCGATCGCCGACAGGAAAACGATCTCGTCGGTGACGTTGGCGTCCTTGACCACACGGTACGGGCTTTCCAAGAAGCCGTACTGGTTGGTGCGCGCATAGGCTGCCAGGGAGTTGATCAGGCCGATGTTCGGACCTTCCGGCGTTTCGATCGGGCATACACGGCCGTAATGGGTCGGGTGTACGTCACGGACTTCGAAGCCTGCACGCTCACGGGTCAGACCGCCCGGGCCGAGTGCGGAAACACGGCGCTTGTGGGTGATCTCGGAGAGCGGGTTGTTCTGGTCCATGAACTGCGAGAGCTGACTGGAACCGAAGAACTCCTTCACCGCCGCTGCGACTGGCTTGGCGTTGATCAGGTCCTGCGGCATCAGGCCTTCGCTCTCGGCCATGGAGAGACGCTCCTTGACCGCACGCTCGACACGCACGAGGCCAACACGGAACTGGTTCTCGGCCATCTCGCCGACACAACGCACACGACGGTTACCCAGGTGGTCGATGTCATCGACGATGCCTTTACCGTTGCGGATGTCGACCAGGGTCTTCAGCACAGCGACGATATCTTCACGGCTCAGGACGCCAGAACCTTCGATCTCGGTGCGACCGATACGACGGTTGAACTTCATCCGACCCACAGCGGACAGGTCGTAGCGCTCGGGTGCGAAGAACAGGTTGTTGAACAGTGTCTCCGCGGCATCCTTGGTTGGCGGCTCACCAGGACGCATCATGCGGTAGATTTCGACCAGCGCTTCCAACTGGTTGGTGGTCGAGTCGATCTTCAAGGTATCGGAGATGAACGGACCGCAGTCGATATCGTTGGTGTACAGCGTTTCAAAGCGAACCACTTGCGCCTTGACCAGCTTGGCCAACAGGTCGACGGTCAGCTCGGTGTTGCACTCGGCGAGGATTTCGCCGGTAGCCGGGTGCACGATAGCCTTGGCAGTGGTGCGCCCCAGCACATACTCCATCGGCAGCTCGAGCTCTTTGATAGCTGCCTTGTCGAGCTGGTTGATATGGCGCGCAGTGATCCGACGACCTTGCTCGACCAGAACCTTGCCGCTTCCATCACGGATATCGAAAGCGGCAATCTCGCCACGCAGACGCTGCGGCACCAACTCCAGAGTCAGGGTCTCACCCTTCACATGGAAGACGTTGGTGTCGTAGAAGGCATCGAGGATTTCTTCGGTGCTGTAGTTCAGAGCACGCAGCAGAACCGATGCCGGCAACTTGCGGCGACGGTCGATACGCACGAAAACCGCGTCCTTCGGATCGAATTCGAAATCGAGCCAGGAACCGCGGTAAGGAATGATGCGCGCGGAGTACAGCAGTTTTCCGGAGCTGTGGGTCTTGCCACGGTCATGGTCGAAGAACACACCCGGCGAACGGTGCAACTGGGAAACGATGACGCGCTCGGTACCGTTGATGATGAAGGTACCGTTCTCGGTCATCAGGGGAATTTCCCCCATGTAGACTTCCTGCTCCTTGATGTCCTTGATCGCTTTGCTCGACGACTCCTTGTCGAAAATGATCAGGCGTACACGGACACGCAGCGGAACGGCGAACGTCACGCCCCGCAGAACGCACTCCTTCACGTCGAAGGCAGGATCACCCAGGCGATAGCCAACATACTCCAGCGCTGCATTGCCGGAATAGCTGATGATCGGGAAGACGGATTTGAAAGCGGCATGCAAGCCAATATCGCGGAACTGATCCTTGTTGAGTCCCGCCTGCAGGAATTCGCGATACGAATCCAGCTGGATGGCCAAAAGATACGGCACGTCCATCACGTGCGGTAACTTGCTAAAGTCCTTGCGGATACGTTTTTTCTCAGTGTATGAGTAAGCCATCAGCGTTCCCCAGCTTGGTCACCTGCTTGTCTGGCACACCTCCGGCGGAAGTGGCCAAAAAATCTTGCGAATCTGTCATTCGCGCCACCTTGATGGTGGGTTCCGTCACATTAAGCAGCCAAACTTGCTGCTAGAACGGAAAAAGGCCGGTGGCAAAAGCCACCAGCCATCAGCCTTGCGCGAGGCGCTTCGGCTGTAGACGCAAAATCGTCGCTTACTTGAGCTCGACTTTGGCGCCTGCTTCTTCCAGGGCTTTCTTGGCAGCTTCGGCTTCTTCTTTCGAAACACCTTCTTTGACAACGCCCGGAGCACCATCGACAACAGCCTTGGCTTCTTTCAGACCCAGGCCAGTCAGTTCGCGAACAGCCTTGATCACGTTGACTTTCTTGTCGCCAGCTTCGGCCAGGACGATGGTGAACTCGGTTTGCTCTTCAGCAGCGGCAGCAGCCGGGCCAGCAGCAGCAACGGTAGCGGCGGCGGCAGTAACACCGAACTTCTCTTCGAAAGCCTTGATCAGCTCGACGATTTCCAGAACGGATTTCTGGGCAACTGCTTCGATGATTTCTTCGTTGGTCAGAGCCATGACTCTAATTCCTGTCTAGGGGACGGCCTACGGCCATCAAATAAGTATTGAATCGCGAAAAACCATGCGCCTATCAGGCAGCAGCGGCTTCTTTCTGATCGCGAACAGCTGCCAGAGTACGAGCCAGCTTGCTGGTGGCGCCTTGGATAACGCTCATCAGTTGCGAAATGGCTTCGTCATAGGTCGGCAGAGTTGCCAGTACGTCGATCTGGTTGGCTGCGAGGAACTGACCCTCGAATGCAGCGGCCTTGATCTCGAACTTGTCCTGACCCTTGGCGAACTCCTTGAACAGACGGGCAGCAGCGCCCGGGTGCTCGTTGGAGAATGCAATCAGGGTCGGGCCTTTGAACACGTCGTTGAGCACGTCATATTGAGTGCCTTCAACGGCGCGCTTGAGCAGGGTGTTACGCACGACACGTACGTACACACCAGCTTCGCGGGCCTCTTTACGGAGTCCGGTCATGGCCCCCACAGTCACGCCACGGGCATCAGCCACGACAGCGGAAAGGGCAGCTTTGGCAGCCTCGTTGACTTCAGCGACGATGGCTTTCTTGTCTTCGAGTTTGATTGCCACGGGTTTTACTCCTGGATGTTACCGGTTCATCCGGCCGGAGCCGGACGCAATTTGGTGTCTGATTCGGTATGAATCGGGAGCACCTCTGCGTAGGCTTGGGAATACTCCATCTTTTAAGACTTGCGTCGCCTACGGTCTTGGATAGCCCCCGCCAGGCAGGGACCCCAATTTCTAGCCTGGCCCGCTCTCACGGGCCAGCAAATCACGCGTCGAGGGAAGCCTGATCGATGATCAGACCAGGCCCCATGGTAGTGCTCAGGGTCACGCGCTTGACGTAGATACCCTTGGAAGTCGAAGGCTTCAAGCGCTTCAGATCGGACAGCAGAGCTTCTACGTTCTGCTTCAGCTGGACAGCTTCGAAACCGACCTTGCCGACCGAGCTGTGGATGATGCCGTTCTTGTCAGTACGGAAACGCACTTGACCCGCTTTGGCATTCTTCACGGCAGTAGCCACGTCAGGGGTTACAGTACCGACCTTCGGGTTGGGCATCAGGCCACGCGGGCCGAGCACCTGACCCAACTGACCAACAACGCGCATGGCATCAGGAGATGCGATGACTACGTCATAGTTCAGGTCGCCACCTTTCATTTCGGCAGCCAGTTCATCCATACCAACACGATCAGCGCCGGCAGCCAGAGCCGCTTCTGCAGCAGGCCCTTGAGTGAACACAGCGACACGAACGGTCTTGCCGGTGCCGTTCGGAAGAACGGTAGCACCACGAACGACCTGGTCGGACTTACGAGGATCGACACCCAGATTGATGGCGATATCGAAAGACTCGGTGAATTTGACAGCGGACAGATCGGAGAGCAGCTTGGCCGCATCTTCGAAACCGTATTGCTTGCCGGCTTCAACCTTCTCGGCGAAAACCTTCTGACGCTTGGTCAACTTAGCCATTACACGCCCTCCACGTTCAGACCGATACTGCGAGCGGAACCAGCGATGGTACGCACGGCAGCTTCCAGATCAGCAGCGGTGAGGTCCGCATTCTTGACCTTGGCGATCTCTTCCAGTTGAGCACGGGTAACGGTGCCGACTTTCTGAGTATTGGGGCGAGCAGAGCCGCTAGCCACACCGGCAGCCTTCTTCAGCAGAACGGCAGCAGGCGTACTTTTGGTTTCGAAAGTGAAACTGCGGTCGCTATATACGGTGATGATCACAGGAGTCGGCAGACCGGGCTCTTGACCCTGAGTGCGCGCATTGAACGCCTTGCAGAACTCCATGATATTCACACCATGCTGACCCAGAGCAGGACCAACAGGTGGCGACGGATTGGCCTGACCGGCCTTTACCTGAAGCTTGATGTAAGCTTGAATCTTCTTAGCCATAGCTACTCCGTTACGGGTATTAACGCCTTGCGGCTCCCCTTCACTTGCTTGAGTGTCCCAGCGACAACAAAACCCCGCAGCCGATAGCTGCGGGGTATGGGATCACATTATCGATCAGATCTTCTCGACCTGACTGAACTCCAACTCCACCGGAGTGGAGCGACCGAAAATAAGCACTGCAACTTGAATGCGGCTTTTTTCGTAATTAACCTCTTCGACCACGCCATTGAAGTCCGCAAAAGGACCATCAGCAACGCGAACCGTTTCACCCGGCTCGAACAACGTTTTTGGCTTGGGCTTGTCACTGCCATCAGCAACGCGACGCAGGATAGCGTCAGCCTCTTTATCCGTGATGGGGGCCGGCTTGTCTGCAGTGCCGCCGATAAAGCCCATCACTCGAGGAGTATCTTTTACCAAGTGCCACGTACCTTCATTCATATCCATATGAACGAGCACATAACCCGGAAAGAATTTGCGTTCACTTTTGCGCTTCTGGCCATTACGCATCTCAACCACTTCTTCAGTGGGAACCAGAATCTCGCCAAACTCATCTTCCATGCCGGCAAGCTTGACGCGCTCTACCAGGGAACGCATTACATGCTTCTCGTAACCCGAGTAAGCATGCACAACATACCAACGCTTAGCCACGAGACACCCTTAACCTACGACCATGGAGACCAGCCAACCCAGCAGGGAATCCAACCCCCACAGCAACAACGCCATGACCAGAACCACAACCACCACGATAAGCGTAGTCTGGGTCGTTTCCTGACGAGTCGGCCACACGACCTTGCGAATCTCTACACGCGCCTCTTTCAAAAGAGTGAAGAAAGCACGCCCTTTTGCAGTCTGAAAAGCAACGACAGAAGCAATTGCCGCCACAACAAGCAAAGCCAGGACCCTGTATAGGATCGGCTCAGCCGAGTAATACTGATTACCCACAACAGCAACAACAACCAAAGCAGCCACAACAAGCCACTTGACCATGTCGAGGCGCGAGCCACTGGCTTCAGCTTTGATATTCATCTGCTAGAACCTTGCTAAGACTGCCACCGGAAAGTGGCAGGCCAGGAGGGAATCGAACCCCCAACCTGCGGTTTTGGAGACCGCCGCTCTGCCAATTGAGCTACTGGCCTAGATAAAGTCAGGCCGACTATTATGCCGACCTGAAAGGACTAGATCAACTACTTATTCGACGATCTTGGCAACCACGCCAGCACCAACGGTACGACCGCCTTCGCGAATAGCGAAGCGCAGGCCGTCTTCCATGGCGATCGGCTTGATCAGGGTGACAACCATTTTCACGTTGTCGCCCGGCATGACCATCTCAACGCCTTCCGGCAGTTCGCACGAACCGGTCACGTCAGTGGTACGGAAGTAGAACTGCGGACGGTAGCCCTTGAAGAACGGGGTATGACGACCACCTTCTTCTTTGGACAGAACGTACACTTCTGCTTCGAACTTGGTGTGCGGCTTGATGGTGCCCGGCTTGGCCAGAACCTGACCACGCTCGACGTCATCACGCTTGGTGCCGCGCAGCAGTACGCCGCAGTTCTCGCCAGCACGACCCTCGTCGAGCAGCTTGCGGAACATCTCGACACCGGTGCAGGTGGTCTTGGTGGTCGGACGCAGACCGACGATCTCGATCTCTTCCTGGATCTTGACGATACCGCGCTCCACACGACCAGTCACAACAGTACCGCGACCGGAAATCGAGAACACGTCCTCGATCGGCATCAGGAACGGACGATCGATGGCACGAACCGGCTCAGGAATGTAGCTGTCCAGTGTTTCGACCAGCTTCTTGACCGCGGTAGTACCCAGCTCGTTGTCGTCCTGGCCGTTCAGGGCCATCAGAGCGGAACCGATGATGATCGGAGTGTCATCACCCGGGAAGTCGTAAGTGCTCAGCAGGTCACGAACTTCCATTTCGACCAGTTCCAGCAGCTCGGCGTCGTCAACAACATCAGCCTTGTTCAGGAACACGACGATGTAAGGAACACCTACCTGACGGGACAGCAGGATGTGCTCGCGAGTCTGCGGCATGGGGCCGTCAGCAGCCGAGCAAACCAGGATCGCGCCGTCCATCTGGGCAGCACCGGTGATCATGTTCTTCACGTAGTCGGCGTGACCCGGGCAGTCAACGTGCGCGTAGTGACGAATGTTGGAGTCGTACTCTACGTGCGCAGTGTTGATGGTGATACCGCGAGCCTTCTCTTCCGGAGCGCTATCGATCTTGTCGAAGTCGACCTTGGCCGAACCGAACACTTCGGAGCAGACGCGAGTCAGAGCAGCGGTCAGAGTGGTTTTACCATGGTCAACGTGACCAATGGTGCCAACGTTGACGTGCGGTTTGTTACGTTCGAATTTTTCTTTAGCCATCGAGATCGTCCCCATCACCAAGTGAACTGAGCGAGCCACACCACAATTAAAACAAAGGCAGATATCGAAATATCTGCCTTTGGATTTGGAGCTCATGAGCGGATTTGAACCGCTGACCTCACCCTTACCAAGGGTGTGCTCTACCAACTGAGCTACATGAGCGAAACATTTTAAACCTCAACCTGGAGCGGGTAGCGGGAATCGAACCCGCATCATCAGCTTGGAAGGCTGAGGTTCTACCACTAAACTATACCCGCCATAAGCCAAGACTTATGAAGAAAACTGGTGGAGGGAGAAGGATTCGAACCTTCGAAGTCGATGACGTCAGATTTACAGTCTGATCCCTTTGGCCGCTCGGGAATCCCTCCAAAGAGGGCAGCATTCTCATCGCCACCCCTTTGACTGTCAAGCATTTTCTCAATTAAAACCTGAGGTTACCTCAACAGTGCCATCACTTACCGGAGCTTTTGAATCGGCATCCAGTAAAGCGGGCGCAATTCTATTCAACGATCCCGTCAGTTGCAACAACTTTGCATTGCATTTCCTCGACCTGCATATTCGAAATCGATGCCGACACGACCGCAAGCACCTCTGGAGAGACCAGACGCCTATCCTCAGGAGCGACCTTCAACCAGAATTTCCTGTGCACCCTGGGCAACGTCCGGACCTCCGCCTCGAAGCCGAGCTGCTGAAGCCTTGCGAGCAGGCTATCTACCTCTGTCTTACGCAAGAATATGCCTAGGGAAACACCACCAGCCAGATCACCATCAGTGATGATATAACCGTCGACATTGCGAGCCTGCAAATCTCGTAGCTGCTGCAGCGACGCAGCTCGAGAGCCCAAGGGAGGCAGATAGACCCACGAATCCTCACCTGACACAGAGTCAAGCGCCTGCAAAGTAGAATTTATGTCCAGGCTCAGCAAACGCTGGCGAAGATCCAACAGGGAAGCCTCTGTATCGAGCCCCCCAAGGAAGAGGCAGTCGACTTGCCTTTCTTTCTCAGCTACCCCCTGAGACTCACTCAGCAGCTGAATAACACCGCCCTGTGGAGGCAGCATCTCCCGCGCTTGAATGACTGCATGTGGTGCTCGGTACTGATATTGAACACAAAAGAACACATTCAATATCAGCAATAGCAAAAAGAGCCAACGCATCTAGCCACCTATACCGGACAAGCCAGAGCCAAACCACGGAAAACCAAGTCCGGGACAAGGCAGACAGAATCCATTCCATCAACGAGCGCACCATCACCACCAGTCACGTACACAGGAACCCCCTCTCCCAGAAGACGCACAGCACTGGCAATCTGCCCCTCTATATAAGCGCGCAGCATTATTAAACACCCCCGCTCTACAGCCTCTGCCGTAGAGCGCCCAGGTGACAGGTCACCAAGGAAGACATCGTCTACCAGGTCATAGCGAATCCGCTGCGTATGTGATTGGAGCTGCTGCCTCAGGGAAGGGATCCCCGGGCATATATAACCACCAAGGTGCCGACCCGCCCCATCAACCCAGTCAACAGTCACCGCCGTTCCCAGATCGATCACAAGACACGCTTCTCGCGCCAGATTGTACGCAGCAACGATCGCAAGCCAGCGATCCATGCCTAGCCGGCGATAGTCCAGGTAACCATTGGAAACCCCCGCCAACGCCTCAGAAGGCAAAGCCTGCGATACAGGACAACCCAGTAGAAGAGATACAGCCTTCGAGACCTCAAGCGTTTCCTCATCACTGCGCACACTGACCATACGAATAGAGGACACTGCCCCCTCAACCTCCCCCAACTGCCGCAGGAGTGCATTGAGCCCATCAGCAATTCGAACAGTCGCAGCGCTCGCACAAGTACTCGAAAGAGTTCGCCACTTCAGAAAGCTGTTCCCGCAGTCCAACTCAAGAATCATGTTCCAGCCTCAGACTCAACTCTCCACCACTGAAAGCACGTACGTGCCCGCCAACGTCCAGACACAGAGCGCCATGATCATCCACACCAAGCATTCGCCCTACAACGTCCTGCGGACCAGCACTTAACCTGCAGACAAGTCCCTGCCATACATTCAGGGACTCCCACTCCGCCCGCAGAGCAGCGAACCCCTCAGCCATGTGTCGCTCTATATAGCCGGAGAGAGAAAGAGCAAGGCACCCCAGAAGCTCATTACGATCAACGCATCTACCCAAAACAGAACGCAGGGACACCCACGGCTGACCTATCCCCTCACCGCCAGAGTCCATCATGTTCACATTGATGCCAATACCGATCACAACATGGCATTGATCAGCCGGATCCCCCGTCAGCTCAAGCAGGATCCCGGCAACTTTCTTTCCCCCCACATAGACATCATTGGGCCACTT
This sequence comes from Pseudomonas sp. ABC1, assembly GCF_013395055.1. Lineage (NCBI taxonomy): Bacteria > Pseudomonadati > Pseudomonadota > Gammaproteobacteria > Pseudomonadales > Pseudomonadaceae > Pseudomonas > Pseudomonas sp. ABC1. Next base: position 2,730,478 of record NZ_CP058349.1, on the reverse strand, counting down.
GAGCCCCACTCCAGATACGCCCATCTTGCGCAATGCATCAACAACAGCAAGACCAACGACCAGACTCATACCTGGCAGATGTCGCCCCCCATCCTCGATCTGGAGCACAAAACTACAGTAGAGGTTGAGCGCAGGAGGACTGGACCACTGCCGCCCTCGACGACCCCGCCCCGCCGTTTGAGACTCAGCTACGACAACGAAGGAAGGAGTGACCAGGCGCTGCAATAGCCGAAGCGCCTCTGCATTTGTAGAGTCCGCCTCCTCATAAAGGAAGAGGCTCCATCCGAGCGGACGCAGAACAGATGACAGGCCTGCCTCATCCAGAAGAGATAAAGGAGAAGCCAGTCGATAACCTTTACCGGACACTCGCTCCAGGGGGACAGGAAAGCTTTTCTCCAAAAGCCGCAGCCTTTTCCACACCGCAGCCCTGGTTACGCCAAGCGAAGCGCCCAGCTCAGCTCCAGAGTGAAAGCGACCATCGCTAAGCAACTGCAGCAATTTGTACATAAAACGCTCATATTCAGGGAGCAGGCAGCATGATAACGGCAGAGGTCGCTCATGCCTATAAACCCGACGCAAGGTTTGGCAAGTAAGCGTCATCATGTACCACTGACAGTCGAATAAAACTCAACACAAAGACAAACCCCCCGATCCATTAGGACCGGGGGGTTTGATTAGAAGCTTGACGATGACCTACTCTCACATGGAGAAACTCCACACTACCATCGGCGATGCGTCGTTTCACTACTGAGTTCGGGATGGGATCAGGTGGTTCCAACGCTCTATGGTCGTCAAGCAATTCGGTTGCTGTCTCGGGGTTTAGCCGCTACAGCGAATTGGGTATGTGATGTCTATGGTAATGCTTTGTAGTGCTCTTGCAAACTTTCGGTTTGTCGACTTTACCTTCGACACCCTCTGCTGTGCAGCAGATTGTTTGGGTGTTATATGGTCAAGCCTCACGGGCAATTAGTACTGGTTAGCTCAACGCCTCACAACGCTTACACACCCAGCCTATCAACGTCGTAGTCTTCGACGGCCCTTCAGGGAGCTCAAGGCTCCAGTGAGATCTCATCTTGAGGCAAGTTTCCCGCTTAGATGCTTTCAGCGGTTATCTCTCCCGAACATAGCTACCCGGCAATGCCACTGGCGTGACAACCGGAACACCAGAGGTTCGTCCACTCCGGTCCTCTCGTACTAGGAGCAGCCCCTCTCAAATCTCAAACGTCCACGGCAGATAGGGACCGAACTGTCTCACGACGTTCTAAACCCAGCTCGCGTACCACTTTAAATGGCGAACAGCCATACCCTTGGGACCGGCTTCAGCCCCAGGATGTGATGAGCCGACATCGAGGTGCCAAACACCGCCGTCGATATGAACTCTTGGGCGGTATCAGCCTGTTATCCCCGGAGTACCTTTTATCCGTTGAGCGATGGCCCTTCCATACAGAACCACCGGATCACTAAGACCTACTTTCGTACCTGCTCGACGTGTCTGTCTCGCAGTCAAGCGCGCTTTTGCCTTTATACTCTACGACCGATTTCCGACCGGTCTGAGCGCACCTTCGTACTCCTCCGTTACTCTTTAGGAGGAGACCGCCCCAGTCAAACTACCCACCATACACTGTCCTCGATCCGGATAACGGACCAGAGTTAGAACCTCAAGGTTACCAGGGTGGTATTTCAAGGTTGGCTCCACGCGAACTGGCGTCCACGCTTCAAAGCCTCCCACCTATCCTACACAAGTAAACTCAAAGTCCAGTGCAAAGCTATAGTAAAGGTTCACGGGGTCTTTCCGTCTAGCCGCGGATACACTGCATCTTCACAGCGATTTCAATTTCACTGAGTCTCGGGTGGAGACAGCGCCGCCATCGTTACGCCATTCGTGCAGGTCGGAACTTACCCGACAAGGAATTTCGCTACCTTAGGACCGTTATAGTTACGGCCGCCGTTTACCGGGGCTTCGATCAAGAGCTTCGCTTGCGCTAACCCCATCAATTAACCTTCCGGCACCGGGCAGGCGTCACACCCTATACGTCCACTTTCGTGTTTGCAGAGTGCTGTGTTTTTAATAAACAGTCGCAGCGGCCTGGTATCTTCGACCAGCAAAGGCTTACGTAGTAAATACTTCACCCTCACCGGCGCACCTTCTCCCGAAGTTACGGTGCCATTTTGCCTAGTTCCTTCACCCGAGTTCTCTCAAGCGCCTTGGTATTCTCTACCCAACCACCTGTGTCGGTTTGGGGTACGGTTCCTGATTACCTGAAGCTTAGAGGCTTTTCCTGGAAGCATGGTATCAACCACTTCACTTTCTAAAAGAAAGCTCGTCATCAGTTCTCGGCATTGATTTCCCGGATTTACCTAAGAAACCTGCCTACCACCTTAAACTTGGACAACCAACGCCAAGCTGGCCTAACCTTCTCCGTCCCCCCATCGCAGTAACCAGAAGTACGGGAATATTAACCCGTTTCCCATCGACTACGCTCTTCAGCCTCGCCTTAGGGACCGACTCACCCTGCGTCGATTAACGTTGCGCAGGAACCCTTGGTCTTTCGGCGTGCGAGTTTTTCACTCGCATTGTCGTTACTCATGTCAGCATTCGCACTTCTGATACCTCCAGCAAGCTTCTCAACTCACCTTCACAGGCTTACAGAACGCTCCTCTACCGCTCAACTTACGTTGAACCCGTAGCTTCGGTGCATGGTTTGAGCCCCGTTACATCTTCCGCGCAGGCCGACTCGACTAGTGAGCTATTACGCTTTCTTTAAAGGATGGCTGCTTCTAAGCCAACCTCCTAGCTGTCTAAGCCTTCCCACATCGTTTCCCACTTAACCATGACTTTGGGACCTTAGCTGACGGTCTGGGTTGTTTCCCTTTTCACGACGGACGTTAGCACCCGCCGTGTGTCTCCCGTGCTGACACTTGCCGGTATTCGGAGTTTGCATCGGTTTGGTAAGTCGGGATGACCCCCTAGCCGAAAC